>NZ_JAVAYL010000002.1:0-577273 GCF_054185225.1 Bradyrhizobium sp. 18BD
CGTCGACAGGGTCGGGAAAACTGCGGCGAGGAGCGAGCCGTGCGTACGGCAAAACCGTGTGGTCCTGGCCGTCGTTGCTACGGTCAAGCTTTCGTGGATGCGGCATCAGCGTCAACCGGCGCGGTGCTGGCGACTTTCGCGAAGGTGAGGGAGGCCAAAGGGAACTCGGCTCCCGGGAGAGCGCGGCATAAGCCGTCCAACCATCGCGCAGGGAAGGCCGTGTGTTGGGCTTCACCTGTATGCTGCTGTGCGGTCTCTTTGCGCTACCTTTCGCGCAGCAGACCGCGGGTGCCAGCCGGCACCCGGCCTTCCCTGCGCCCTCTTGGATGAGAGGGTGGAATGATTAGCAAAGCTCGGGTGAAATCAGCCGCGAGGACGCAAAGGCGTGTCTGCGAGTTGAAACGCGCGTTGGAGGCTGACGATGCTGCCCCTTGTTCCGTCATTGCGAGCGTAGCGAAGCAATCCAGAATCTTTCCACGGAGGGATTCTGGATTGCTTCGTCGCTTCGCTCCTCGCAATGACGAGGTGGAGAAAGCGTGTGCCAATCCATCACCGTTACCCTGAGGCGCCGGAGCGAAGCGGAGGCCTCGAAGGGCGACGGCCCGGCTGCATCCGGGCCGCGCATCCTTCGAAGCTCCCCACGGGACGCGTTGCGTCCCGTGGCTCGCGCCTCAGGATGACGGAGGGAGAGTGTGCGCCGACTCACTTCGAATGTGCGCAGTCCTCGCCGCAAAACTGGGCGCGCTCCTTGTGTCCTAAAATCTCAAGTTGTGGATTGTCATCTTCGCGAGGGTATTGTGGTAAGCCGATCCGTGTCTTCCCGGTAACGATTGTGCTGTCCACGCAACACTCACGGTGGATTTAACCCTCATCACCGGGCGTTCGCATCAGCGCCGCTTTTTGGCCACACCCGAACATGAATAAAATCGCTCTAATGTTTTCAGGGGCTGGGCTGGTCCCTTGCAGGCAACGGGAAATCCCAAGGTCGATTCAAATCTTGGGTCTGATGTTCCGGGTCTGACAAGGGTTAGCCAAGGAAACTGGTCGTGATGGGCGCGAAGAGCAACATCAAGCACAGGCTGCCGAGCCGTCACGTGACGGAAGGTCCTGCGCGCGCGCCGCACCGGTCCTATTTCTACGCCATGGGTCTGACCACCGAGCAGATCCACCAGCCCTTCGTCGGTGTCGCCTCGTGCTGGAACGAGGCCGCTCCGTGCAACATCGCCTTGATGCGCCAGGCGCAGGCGGTGAAGAAGGGCGTCGCATCCGCCGGCGGCACCCCCCGCGAATTCTGCACCATCACCGTCACCGACGGCATCGCCATGGGCCATGACGGCATGCGCTCCTCGCTGCCGTCGCGCGAATGCATCGCCGACTCGGTCGAGTTGACCGTTCGCGGTCATGCCTATGACGCCCTCGTCGGGCTCGCCGGCTGCGACAAGTCGCTGCCGGGCATGATGATGGCGATGGTCCGCCTCAACGTGCCTTCGATTTTCATCTACGGCGGCTCGATCCTGCCCGGCAATTTCCGCGGCCAGCAGGTCACCGTGCAGGACATGTTCGAGGCCGTCGGCAAGCACTCGGTCGGCGCCATGTCGGACGAAGACCTCGACGAGATCGAGCGCGTGGCGTGCCCCTCGGCGGGCGCCTGCGGCGCACAGTTCACCGCTAACACCATGGCGACCGTCTCCGAGGCGATCGGCCTCGCGCTGCCTTACTCGGCCGGTGCCCCGGCACCGTACGAGATCCGCGACGCCTTCTGCATGACCGCGGGCGAGAAGGTCATGGAGCTGATCGCGTCCAATATCCGGCCGCGCGACATCGTCACACGCAAGGCGCTGGAGAATGCCGCGGCCGTCGTCGCCGCATCCGGTGGCTCGACCAATGCTGCATTGCACCTGCCGGCGATCGCGCACGAGTGCGGGATCAAGTTCGACCTGTTCGACGTCGCCGAAATCTTCAAAAAGACACCTTATGTCGCGGATTTGAAGCCGGGCGGCCGTTATGTCGCCAAAGACATGTTTGAAGTAGGTGGCATACCGCTTCTGATGAAGACGCTGCTCGACAACGGATTTCTCCACGGCGACTGCATTACGGTCACCGGTCGAACGATCGCCGAAAACCTCAAAAGCGTGAAGTGGAATCCGCACCAGGACGTGGTGCACCCGGCAGACAAACCCATCACCGTCACGGGCGGTGTGGTCGGTCTGAAGGGGAATTTGGCGCCAGAAGGTGCGATCGTGAAAGTCGCGGGAATGTCCAACCTCAAGTTTACCGGTCCGGCCAGGTGCTTCGACCGTGAGGAGGATGCTTTCGAGGCGGTCCAGAAGCGCACCTATCGCGAAGGCGAAGTCATCGTGATCCGCTACGAGGGCCCCAAGGGCGGCCCCGGCATGCGGGAAATGCTCCAGACCACCGCAGCGCTGACCGGCCAGGGCATGGGCGGCAAGATCGCGCTCATCACCGATGGCCGCTTCTCCGGCGCCACCCGCGGCTTCTGCATCGGCCATGTCGGCCCGGAGGCGGCCATCGGCGGCCCGATCGGGCTGCTCGAGGACGGCGACATCATCGAGATCGACGCCGACGCCGGTACCCTTAACGTAAAATTGAGTGACGCTGAGCTGGCTCAGCGCAAGACCAAATGGAGCGCTCGCGCGACTAATCACACGTCGGGTGCGCTCTGGAAGTATGCTCAGCAGGTTGGACCAGCGGTCGGAGGGGCAGTGACCCATCCGGGCGGCGCGCACGAGAAACAGTGCTATGCGGACATCTAGGCGTGCCATTGTTGCGTTTGTGTTGGGGGCCAGTGCGCTGGCCGTGCCGGCGTTCGCCTTCGACGGCTCGCCGGCCAATAACAAGGACGCCACCATCCCGGTCGTGACCACGCTGCCCGGTGCTGCGGGTGCGGTGCGCAGCAAGGTGGCGCCGCCCGCCCAGGAAACCTCGCTCAGCGCCCTGCAATATGCCGCCGAAGGCGGTCATCCCGGCGCGCAATTCAAGCTCGGCCGCATGTATGCCAATGGCGACGGCGTCGCCCAGGACGATGTGCGCGCCTTTGAATATTTCAGCCGGATTGCCAACGCGCATGCCGACGACAGCCCGTCGGCGCCGCAGGCGCAGATCGTGGCGAATGCCTTCGTCGCGCTCGGCCGTTATTATCTGAGCGGCATCCCGAACTCGAAGGTCAAGCCGGACCAGGACCGGGCGCGGGAGATGTTCTCCTATGCGGCCTCCTATTTCGGCAACGCGGACGCCCAGTACGATCTCGCCCGGCTGTACCTGAAGACGCCCGACGCCTCGCGCGAGGACTTCCGCTATGGCGCGCGCTGGCTCGGTCTGGCCGCCCAGAAGGGCCAGCACGAGGCTCAGGCGCTGCTCGGCCAGATGCTGTTCAACGGCGACCGCCTGCCGCGGCAGGCCGCACGCGGCCTGATGTGGCTGACGCTGGCCCGTGATAGCGCCGGCACCGAAGAGACCTGGATCAAGGAAAGCTACAACCGCGCCTTCGCCAAGGCCTCCGACGACGACCGCGCCATGTGCCTGCAAATGCTGGAGCAGTGGGTGCAGGGCCGCCGCGAATAGAACGGCAACCCCGGTCCCGTAGGGTGGGCAAAGGCGCCTTGGGCGCCGTGCCCACTATCTGACCGCCGCTTACGCCGCCTCCAGATCCAGATCCGCCCACACCGGCACGTGGTCCGACGGCTTCTCCCAGGCCCGCACATAGCTGTCGATCCCGACATTGGCGAGCTTGTCGCTGGCCTGCGGCGACAGCAGTAGATGATCGATCCGCAAGCCGTGGTTCTTCTGCCAGGCGCCGGCCTGGTAGTCCCAGAAGGTGTAGAGCCCCGGCTCGTCGGTGACGGCGCGCAGGGCGTCGGTCAGGCCGAGGCCGAGCAGTGCCTGAAAGCTCTCCCGCGTCTCGGGCTTGAACAGCGCGTCCTCGGTCCAGGCAGCGGGGTTATGGACGTCGCGGGCATGTGGGATGACGTTGAAGTCGCCTGCGAGGATCAGCGGCTCCTCGGTCTTAAGACGCTCCTTCGAGTACTCAAGAAGTCGCGACATCCAGTTGAGCTTGTAGGGATATTTCTCGGTCCCGACCGGATTGCCGTTGGGCAGATAGAGACAGGCGATGCGCATCACGCCGGACTTGAGCGTCACCACGCCCTCGAGGAAGCGGGCATGGGCGTCCTCGTCGTCGCCGGCCAGCCCCGACTTGGTCTCGTCGAACCGCAGCTTCGAGAGCAGCGCGACGCCGTTGAACGTCTTCTGCCCGTGGGTGACCACGTTGTAGCCGAGCGCCTCGATCTCCAGCCGCGGGAACGCCTCATCGACGCATTTGATCTCCTGCAGGCAGACGATGTCCGGCTGGCACTCTTTCAGCCAGGTCAGCAGCAGGTCGATCCGCTGCCGGACCGAATTCACGTTCCAGGTGGCTACTCTGATGGGCATGTCGGCAGGCTCCGGGCAGGGGCCATGGTTAGAACAAACTGCCAACGCGCCCGTCAAGGACGCCGCAAAATCTCCCACAAAATTAACCCGGCTTAAGCGGGCCGCAGGCCATTGATACGGAAAAGGTTCCGTGGATGGGATGGCCGGTCAAAACTGCACAACGAGCTGAGCCGCGCGACGGGCTGGTCGGTGCGTTCCTATATTGGCTCGGCGGCTTCGAGATCGAGGACGGCCTGACCGCCGATCTCAGCGAGCGCGAGCTGCGCCGGATTCGCGCCAAGCAGATCGACGCGGTGACGCGGCTGATCCCGGTGACGATGGCCGTCACCATGCTCAACGTCGCCATCGTGCTGATCCTGTTCTGGGGCAGGCGCTGGAACGATTTCCTCGCGGTCTGGGGCATGACCCTCGCCGTCACGGCCTCGCTCGCCGTGCGCTCGTGGCGGCGCTCGCATCAGAATCCGCCGCAGGAAGCCTCGCTCCGCGCCGCCCGCCTCATGATGCGCCAGGCCTTCTTCCTCGCCGCGATCTGGGGCACCCTGCCACTTGCGCTGTTCAGCCGGGTCGGGCCGACCAGCCAGCTCATCCTGGCCTGTTTGATGGTCGGCACGATGTCCGGCGGCGCCTTCACGCTGTCGACCTTCCCGCGCGCGGGCCTCGTCTATCTCGCCACCGTGACCGTCGCCTGCACCGGCGCGCTGCTGCTGTGCGGCACCGGGCCGTATCTGGTGACCGCGGTGTTCCTGCTGCTGTTCGCGTTCTTCATGGCGCGCAACATCGTCTCGCAGGGCAATCTGTTCCTCGGCAATCTCAAGGCCCAGCTCGAGCTCGAGCGCCAGACCGAGATCATCTCGCTGCTGCTGAAGGACTTCCAGGAGAACGCCAGCGACTGGCTGTGGCAGACCGACGCCGAAGGCCATCTCACCGACGTGCCGCAACGCTTCGCCGACGTCGCGCAATTGCCGCTGCCGCTCCTGAAGGGCTCGCACTTCGTCGACGTGCTCGACATGCTCTGTCCCGACGACAAGGCGGCCGCCTACAACGTCGTCGGCCTGATGGAGCATGCCGAGCCGCTGCACGAGATGAACCTCAAGGTCGTCGCCGGCGGCGAGGCGCGGCTGTGGTCGCTGACCGCAAAGCCCGCCTATGATCGCGACGGCCAGTTCCTCGGCTATCGCGGCTTCGGCCGCGACGTCACCGAGCGCTGGCGCGCGGAGAAGGCCGAAGCGGAGAGCCGGGCGAAGTCGGATTTCCTCGCCGTGATGAGCCACGAGATCCGCACGCCCATGAACGGCGTGCTCGGGCTTGCCAGCATGCTGCTCGAAACAAAACTCGATCCGGAGCAGCGCGAGGCCGTCACCACGATCCGTGAGTCCGGCGACAATCTCCAGCGCATCCTCAACGACATTCTCGATCTCTCCAAGCTCGAGGCCGGCCGCTTCCAGTTCGAGGCGATCGACTTCGCGCCGCAGGCTCTCGTCGAGACCGTTGCGACGGTCGCGCGCGCCAGCGCCAAGAGCAAGGGGATCGCGGTCAGGGTCGAACTCGATCCGAACCTGCCGCTGACGCTACGCGGCGACGTCGCGCGCATTCGCCAGGTGCTGCTCAATCTCGCCTCCAATGCGGTGAAGTTCACCGATGCGGGCGAGGTGACGATCTCGGCGACCTGCCAGGCGCGCCGTGACCTGCTCGCCACCGTCGAATGGGCCGTGACCGACAGCGGCATCGGCATTGCGCCCGAGAAGGTCGGCCAGCTCTTCAGCGACTTCGCGCAGGCCGACGCCTCGATCAGCCGCCGTTTCGGCGGCACCGGGCTTGGGCTTGCGATTTCCCGGCGCATCATCGAGCAGATGGGCGGCACGATCGGCGTCACCTCGACGCCGGGCCTGGGCTCCACTTTCCGTTTCACCCTGGTGCTGCCCTGGAGCCAGGCGCAGGCCTCCGATCAGGCAGCCGGGAGCGATGAGGCCGATGCGCTCAAGGCGCGTATCGCCGAACTCGATCGGCCTTTGAAGGTGCTGGTCGCCGAGGATGATGCCGTCAACCGCATGGTCGTGAGCAAGATGCTGGGGGCGTTGGAGGTCGAGCTGCGCGTCGTCACCGACGGTGTCCAGGCCGTCGAGGCAGCCTCAGAGGGCGATTACGACGTCGTGCTGATGGATGTGCGGATGCCCGACATGGACGGCCTTGCCGCGACCCGCGCGATCCGCGCGCAGGGCGGGCGCTTTGCGGCCTTGCCGATCATTGCGCTGACCGCCAATGCCTTCCCCGAAGACGTCAAGATCTGCCGCGAAGCCGGCATGTCGGATTTCCTGGCAAAGCCGCTGCGCAAGCCCGCGCTTGCCGCCGCCTTGCTGCGCGCGCTGGACGGCCATGCGATGTCGGAGGACGCGCCGCTGCAGCCGGAGCTGATGCCTGATGATGTGGAGTGGACGGACGAGGAAAGGCAGATGACGGGCGCTTAAACCGCGCGTCAGATCGAGAAGCTGGTGCCGCAGCCGCAGGACGCGGTCGCGTTGGGATTGTTGACGCGGAACGAGGCGCCGATCAGATCGTCCACGAAATCGACCTGCGAGCCCGCCAGGAACGGCTGCGAGGCGGAATCGACCAGCACCACCGCATTCTCCTGCTCGATCACGAGATCGTCGTCGGTGCGGTCGCGGTCGATGTCGAACTTGTATTGGAAGCCGGAGCAGCCGCCGCCCTCGACGGAGATGCGCAGCATCGCGCCGGCGCCTTCGCCCTTGAGGATCTCCCCAATCCGGCGTGCGGCGCGGTCACTGATGGTCACGTCAGTCGTCATGGCTGGTCTCCGATAGTCCCGCGGTCATACCAAATTCACTTGGCAGATTCACTTGGCCAATTCATTTGGTATCCCGCATCCGGCATAGTTAAGTGCAAGGATACGCAGAATCAAATGGATAGGGACTAAATTCGTCGTGTCCGTCGGAATGGCAGCCCCCCGCGCGCCCTATGCCTGCGATCCCGATCGCAGCCGCGGCCGGCTGGTCGCCGAGCCGCCGAGCCGGACCCGGAGCCCGTTCCGGCGGGATTGCGACCGGGTGATCCATTCCACCGCGTTCCGCCGCCTGAAGTACAAGACCCAGGTATTCGTGTTCCATGAGGGCGATCATTACCGCACCCGGCTGACCCATTCGCTCGAGGTGGCGCAGATCGCCCGTGCGCTGGCCCGCCAGCTCGGGCTGGACGAGGACCTCACGGAAACGCTGGCGCTGGCCCATGATCTCGGCCACCCGCCGTTCGGGCACGCCGGCGAGCGGGCGCTGGACGCCTGCCTGAAGGATTTTGGTGGCTTCGACCACAACGCTCAAGCGCTGCGCGTCGTCGGCTCGCTGGAGCACCGCTATCCCGAGTTCGACGGGCTCAACCTGACCTGGGAGTCGCTGGAGGGCATCGTCAAGCACAACGGTCCGCTGGCCGATCGCAGCGGCGCGCCGGTCGGGCGCTATCGCGAGCACGGCATTCCCGTCGGCATCGCCGACTACATCAAGGTCTATGATCTCGAATTGTGGAGCTTCGCCTCGCTCGAAGCACAGGTTGCGGCGATCGCCGACGACATCGCCTATGACGCCCACGACATCGATGACGGCCTGCGCGCGGGCCTGTTCCACCTCGACGATCTCAAGGTGATGCCGCTCACGGCCGAGATCATCGCCGAGACCTCGGCGCATTACCCCGACCTCGAGGACGTCCGGCGCGGCGCCGAGCTGGTGCGCGAGCTGATCTCGCATTTGATCGGCGCGGTGTTCGCGGAGACGCAGAAGAGCATTGCCGCGGTCAGGCCGCAATCGGCCCAGGACGTGCGCCAGCAGAGCCGGGCGCTGGTCGCGTTCCCCGCCGAGGTCGCCGAGGAAGAGGCCGCCATCAAGAGCTTCCTGTACCAGCACATGTACCGCCACAAGCGGGTGATGCGGGTGATGGGCGAGGCGGAGCAGATCCTGTTCGACCTGTTCGCAAAGTACCAGAATTCCCCCAGCGAGCTGCCGCCGGAATGGCTGCTCGGGGCAGAGGCCGACGATGAGGGCGACCGGGCCCGGCGGATCGGCAATTTCATTGCCGGAATGACCGACCGTTTCGCCCTAACCGAGCACCAGCGGCTTTTTGACTCGACCCCGGATTTGCGTTAGGCGGCGCCCATGCCCGACACATCCTCATCCCTGCATCTGTTCGCTGACGTGCTCGCTCGCGTGCACGCCGTCTGCCGTGCGCTTGCGGCGGAAGCCAGCTGGCCCGAGGGCATCGATTTCGCGCGCGTGGTGGTCGAGCCGCCCCGCGACGCCACCCATGGCGACATGGCGACCAACGCCGCGATGGTGCTTGCGAAAGAGGCAAAGGCGAAGCCGCGCGATCTCGCTGAGCAGATCGCCGAGCGGCTGCGGGCGGATGCGCTGATCGCCAAGGTCGATGTCGCCGGTCCTGGATTCATCAACCTGACGCTCAAGCCGGCGGCCTGGGCCGAGGCGCTGCGCACCGTGTTGCGCGAGGGCGCCGACTACGGCCGCGTTCGCGGCGGCTCCAAGGTCAATGTCGAATACGTCTCGGCCAATCCGACCGGACCGATGCATGTCGGCCATTGCCGCGGCGCCGTGTTCGGCGATGCGCTGGCGAGCCTGCTTCAGTTCGGCGGCCATGACGTCACCCGCGAGTATTACATCAACGACGCCGGCGCCCAGGTCGACGTGCTCGCGCGCTCCGCGTTCCTGCGGTATCGCGAGGCGCTCGGCGAGGACATCGGCGCGATCCCGGAAGGTCTCTATCCCGGCGACTATCTGAAGCCGGTGGGCGCGGCGCTGGCGAAAGAGCACGGCGACAAGCTGCTCGCGATGACTGAGGCTCAGTGGCTGCCAACGGTGCGGGCCAAAGCGATCGCGATGATGATGGACGAGATCAAGGACGATCTCGCCGCCCTCAACATCCGTCACGACGTGTTCTTCTCGGAGCGCTCGCTGATCGAGACCGGCAACAACAAGGTTGCCGAGACCATCGATTTCCTGAAGGCCAAGGGCGACATCTACGAAGGCCGCCTGCCGCCGCCCAAGGGCGCGCCGGTTGAGGATTGGGAAGACCGCGAGCAGCTGCTGTTCAAGGCGACCGCTTACGGCGACGACGTCGATCGGCCACTGATCAAGTCGGACAATTCCTACACCTACTTCGCCTCCGACATCGCCTATCATAAGAATAAGTTCGACCGTGGTTTCGCGGAGATGATCGACGTCTGGGGTGCCGATCATGGCGGCTACATCAAGCGCATGCAGGCGGCGGTGAAGGCGACGACGTCGGGCAAGGGCGCGCTCGACGTCAAGATCGTCCAGCTTGTGAAGTTGCTGCGCAACGGCGAGCCCGTGAAAATGTCCAAGCGGAGCGGGGACTTCGTCACCTTGCGTGAGGTGGTGGATGAAGTCGGCCAGGACGCTGTCCGCTTCATGATGCTCTACCGCAAGAACGACGCGGTGCTCGACTTCGACCTCGCCAAGGTCATGGAACAGTCGCGCGACAACCCGGTGTTCTACGTTCAGTACGGCCACGCCCGCGGCCATTCGATCTTCCGCAACGCGCGGGCCGAGGTGTTCCCGGAACTGCCCGAGGATGCCGACAAGCGCATCGCCTGGCTGAGTGAGTCGGCGGTGGAACGGCTGTCGGACCCCGTTGAACTTGATCTTCTCAAGCGCCTCGCAATTTATCCGAGGATGCTGGAAGCGGCTGCCGCGGCCCACGAGCCGCACCGTATTGCCTTTTATCTCTATGACTTAGCGAGCGAATTTCACGCACTTTGGACGAAGGGGCGCGATTTGCCCTATTTACGCTTCATTATCAATAATGATGCAGATCTTACAAAGGCGCGACTGGCCATGGTCCAGGGCGTCGTCTCGGTCCTGGCATCGGGCCTCGCCATCCTCGGCGTCCATGCCCCGGACGAGATGCGGTAGTTTGGGGCGAACTACTTAAGAGGAATATTGGGGGTAACCGGCAGAAGCCGGATCGCTTAGACTTGGTTGAAGCCTTGTGGGTCGAAAGCCGCGCCTTGGTCGAGGGGCGCGCGGCTTTCCCGAAGGGACGCATCATCACGATGGCCGAACGATATCAGGACAGACCGTTTCCTTCCGATGACTATGGTCGCGGTAGCGATCAGCGTGCGAAGGCGGAAAATGATCCCTTGGCCGAACTCGCCCGCCTGATCGGACAGACCGATCCGTTCGCAGCGCAGGGCCACCCGAGCGCGCCGCAGCCGGCAGTGACCACCCAAAACTATCAGGATCGGGACTACCAGCAGGACGATTATCAGCAGGACTATGCCGAGCAAGCCCCGCCGCCGCCCGGGCCACCCTCATGGATGCGGCGCGCCAATGTGCAGCCGCAGCCGGTCCCCGCGCCGGAGCCTGACTATCCCGTCTCAGCCAACCCGGTTCATCCGTTGCATCGCTATTCCGCCCAGCCGACCGCGCCCGAGCCCGAGCTTCAACAGCCGCAGGCCTATCAGGACCACGGCTATCAGCAGGCTCAGGCCTATCAGGATCAAGCCTACCAGCAGCACGATCAGGCGTATCAGCACCAAGCCTATCAGGAGCCGTATCAGCAGCAGCCCGATCCGTCGCGTTACGACGACGCGCTGTATGGGCGGCTGGAGTCGGGCGAGCAGGATTATCAGCGCGAGCCCGCTTATCCCGACGATCCCTACGCGTTCCAGAGCGACTATCCCGAGGCTGATCTGGACGAGCCGAAGAAGCAGCGCGGCGGCATGATGACGGTCGCGGCGATCCTCGCGCTCGCCGTGGTCGGCACTGGCGCGGCGTTCGCGTACAAGACCTATGTGGGCTCGCCCCGCAGCGGCGAGCCGCCGATCATCAAGGCCGACAACACCCCGACCAAGATCGTGCCGGCGCCGACGGAATCAGGGGCCAAGGTGCCTGATCGCATGGTCACCGGCGACGGCGGCGAGAAGATCGTGCCGCGCGAGGAAGCGCCTGTCGACGTCAACGCCAGAGCGAGCGGTCCCCGCGTCGTGTTCCCGCCGTTGAACCCGAATGCCAATCCGCCACCGGTGGCAAGCGTCTCGCCGTCCGCGGCCATGCCGCCAGGCGCGGGTCCAGTTCCGAGCAACGGGACGATGCCGAACAACGCGCCGCGGGCGATCAGGACCGTGGCCGTGAGGGGTGATCAGACCGATAGCGGCACGCCACAATCGGCGGCGACCGCCAAGCCGTCCGCAACGGCGCCGAAGCCTGTTGCCGCGCCCGCTGCTGCACCGGCCGCGCCGCGCAATCCGCCGACCTCGGCCAATGCCAGCGCCAACCAGCCGCTCTCGCTGGCGCCGCAGTCATCGCCGGCAGAACCGGCGCAGCGGATGGCTGCGACCAGCCCGACGCAGATTGCGCCGAGCGCTGCTCCCGATACGGGCGGCGGGGGCTTCCTGGTGTCGGTCACCTCGCAAGACACCGAGGCTGCCGCCCGGTCGTCGTTCCGTGTGGCGCAGGGCAAATACGCCTCCGTGCTGGGCTCCCATTCGCCTGTGATCAAGCGGGTGGACCGGCCCGACGGCACGGTCAAATACCGTGCGATGGTCGGGCCTTACAAAACGCGGCAGGAAGCCAGCCAGTTCTGCAAGGAGCTGATGTCGGCCGGCGGGCAGTGCTTTATCCCGTAGTATTATCGGCCGTTTCCTTGACCCCCTGACGGGGCAGGGTTAATCGGCCGTTATGAGCACGCGGGCCTTCATTACCGGCGTTTCCGGAACGGAACTGACCGCTATCGAGCGGGAGTTTATCCGCGCCGAGCGCCCATGGGGCTTCATCCTGTTCAAGCGCAATGTCGCGACACCGGCTCAAGTGGCTGCGCTGGTTGCGGAATTGCGGGCAGTTGCAAACGCGCCCGATGCGCCCGTTCTGATCGATCAGGAGGGCGGACGCGTGCAACGGCTTGGGCCGCCGCACTGGCCGGTCTATCCGCCGGGGGCCGTATTCGCGAATTTGTACGACACTGATTCGGCGCTCGGCCTCACGGCGGCGCGCCTCAGCGCCCGCCTGATCGCGGCCGATCTCGCCGATCTCGGCATTACCGTGGATTGCTTGCCGCTGGCTGACGTGCCGGTGCAGGGCGCCGATGCCGTCATCGGGAACCGGGCTTACGGCACCGAGCCAGGCAAGGTCGCGGCGATCGCCCGTGCGGTGACCGAGGGCCTGGAGCAGGGCGGCGTGCTGCCGGTCCTCAAGCACATCCCCGGCCATGGCCGGGCCACCGCCGACACCCATTTCAAGCTGCCGACGGTCGATACGCCCAGCGACGAATTGGAACGAACCGACTTCGCGGCGTTCAAGCCACTGGCGGATCTGCCGATGGCGATGACTGCACATGTTGTGTTTAGCGCGGTCGACCCCGCCCATCCGGCGACGACTTCTGCGACAATGATCGCTCAGGTGATTCGCGGCGCAATCGGGTTCCAGGGTTTGTTAATGAGTGATGACGTGTCGATGAACGCGCTGTCGGGGAATATCGCCGAACGGACTCGCGCCATCTTCGCGGCCGGCTGCGACATGGCCCTGCATTGCAACGGCAACATCGAGGAGATGCGCGAGGTCGCAGGCCAGACACCGGAATTGTCGGGCAGGGCACTTGAGCGCGCGAACGCCGCGCTCGCCGCACGCAAGGCACCGCAGCCGTTCGACCGCGTGGCCGCGCGCGCCGAACTGGACGCATTGATCGCACGGGCAAACACGGCATCCGCATGACCGCAGAAATCCTATCGTTTGAAACCGGGCGGCCCGCAGAGCTCGCCGAGGGTGAGCCGGCGTTGGTGGTGGACGTCGAGGGGTACGAAGGCCCGCTCGACCTGTTGCTCGCGCTGGCGCGGCAGCAGAAGGTCGATCTCGCCAAGATCTCGATCCTGGCGCTGGCCGATCAGTACCTCCACTTCATCGAAGCCGCGCGAAAGATCCGGCTCGAGCTCGCCGCCGACTATCTCGTCATGGCCGCGTGGCTCGCCTTCCTGAAATCGCGTCTGCTGCTGCCGGAGCCGCCGAGCGCGGAAGGTCCGAGCGCCGAGCAGATGGCGACCGCGCTTGCCAACCGGTTGCGGCGCCTCGAAGCCATTCGCGAGGCCGCCAACCGGCTGATGAACCGGCAGCAATTGCTGCGCGACATCTTCCCGCGCGGCGAGCCCGAGCAGATCGCCGAGATCAAGCATCCGAAATACACCGCGACGCTGTACGACCTGCTCACCGCCTATGCCTCGCAGCGCCAGTCGCGCGTGCTCGCGAGCGTGCATCTGGCCAAGCGCACGGTGTGGTCGCTTGCGGAAGCGCGTGCCACGCTGGAGCGGCTGGTCGGCAGCATCACCGAGCAGGACGATTGGGGCGTGCTCGACGACTTCCTGATCCGTCACGTCGCCGATCCGACGCAGCGCGCGACGGTGTTCGCCTCGAGCTTCGCCGCCGCGCTCGAGCTGGTGCGTGAAGGACAGCTCGAGCTGAACCAGAAAGAGGCGTTCGCGCCCATCTATTTCCGGAAGGGGCGTCCTAAGCCGGTTCCGGACGCAGCTCCTGCGCCCGACGCGCCGGTCGCTTAAGTGCAAGAAGGAGAATCTGCCATGGCAAGCCTGGCTGAAGTGCGGGTAGAAGAGGCCGAGCCGATGGAGAACGAGTCCCAGGCTCAGGCACGTCCTGAGGAATTGCGGCTGCTGGAAGCGCTGCTGTTCGCCTCGAGTGAACCGTTGGATACCGCGACGCTGGCCAAGCGCATGCCTGACGGCGTGGACGTCAAGGCCGCGCTCGAGCAGCTCCAGGCCGACTACGCCTTGCGCGGTGTGAATCTCGTGCGGGTCGCCAACAAATGGACCTTCCGCACCGCCGGCGATCTGTCCTGGCTGATGACGCGCGAGAGCACCGAGACCCGCCGCCTGTCGCGTGCGGCGATCGAAGTGCTGGCGATCATCGCCTATCACCAGCCGGTGACGCGCGCCGAGATCGAGGAGATCCGCGGCGTCGTCACCTCGAAGGGCACGCTCGACGTGCTGCTGGAAACCGGCTGGATCAAGCCACGCGGCCGTCGCAAGACGCCCGGCCGTCCGCTGACGTTCGGAACCACCGAGGACTTCCTGTCGCAGTTCACGCTGGAACAGCTCGGCGACCTGCCGGGTCTGGAAGAGCTGAAGGGCACGGGCCTCTTGGATTCGCGCCTGCCGACCGGATTCAGCGTGCCGACGCCGTCGGACGACCCGGCGCTGCGCGAGGACGAGGATCCGCTGGAACCGGGCGAGGAGCTCGATCTGGCGCTGGCGCCCGCGGTTGAGCCCGAGACGCCGCCGGAAGGCGGCAATGAGGGTGGCGAGGGCGGCAGCGAGGAGTGATCCTCCGGCCTTCTAGGGGCCCCTGCGACCAGTTAACGCTCAGCAAGATTACGTAGCGCCGACAGCGAATTGGCGCTGCCTTGGTCCTTGTTTTTGAGGCCTGCCAAGCCTACGTTTCGGTGAAGATCGGCCGGGTCCCCGGCCATGCGTGTTTGGAGGGTTGCAGGATGGGTTCACTCAGCATTTGGCACTGGATCTTGGTGATCGCAGTGGTCCTGCTGCTGTTCGGCCGCGGCAAGATTTCGGATCTGATGGGCGACGTGGCCCAGGGCATCAAGGCCTTCAAGAAGGGCATGCAGGACGACGACAAGGTCGCCGACAAGCCCGAGCCGGCCAAGTCCCTCGAGCACAATGCCGCCCCGACTGCGGCCCGGTCCGACGTCGGCAGCAAGGCCGTCTGAGCCAGAGAGCACGCGAGACGCGGGTAGCGGCCCCGATCCTGCGCGCAAGGGATTGGGCCGGCTGCGGCTGGCGTGAACGGAAGACCTCATGTTCGACATCGGGTGGAGTGAACTGGTCCTGATCGGGGTCGTGGCCCTGATCGCCATCGGCCCGAAAGAGCTGCCGGGCGTGCTGCGCATGGTCGGGCAGTGGATGGGCAAGGCCCGCAAGATGGCCGCCGAATTCCAGGGCCAATTCCAGGAAGCGATGCGCGAGGCCGAGATGGCCGACCTCAAGAAGAGCTTTGATGAGGTCAAGGAAGCCGCGACCGGCTTCGCCAGCAACAATCCGCTGACCTCGCTGCAGAAGGACGTCAGCGACGCGCTCCGCGTCGATGCGCTCGACAAGCCGGCCGAGACGACCACCACCACGGCGATTGATCCGCCGACAACTTCAAGTGAAGCGCCGGTGACCCCGACCACTCCGGAACCACCGACGCCGCAGACCTTCGTGGAAGCCGAGGCGCATTCGGCCGTGAACGAGCCGCTCGCCATCACCCGTGAGGTCGAGCAGGCACAGGCTACGCAGACCTCGGTGACTCAGGACACCGCGCCATCCGAGGCGATCAAGGACGCCAAAGCGTCATGACCGACGCCGATATCGAGGCCAGCAAAGCCCCTCTGATGGACCATTTGATCGAGCTGCGTTCGCGGCTGATCAAGGCGCTGCTCGGCTTTGGCCTGGCCTTCATCTTCTGCTTCTTCTTCGCCAAGCAGATCTACAACGTGCTGGTCTGGCCGTTCGTGTGGGTTGCGGGCCCCGAGAACTCGAAGTTCATCTACACCGCGCTGCTGGAATATTTCATCACCCAGCTCAAGCTCGCTCTGTTCGGCGCCGGATTCCTCTCGTTCCCGATCGTTGCGGGACAGATCTACATGTTTGTCGCGCCGGGCCTCTACAAGCACGAGAAGCAGGCCTTCGTGCCGTATCTGGTCGCGACCCCGTTCTTCTTCGTGCTGGGCGCGGCGCTGGTCTATTTCGTCGTGCTGCCGATGCTGGTGCGGTTCTCGCTCGGCATGCAGCAGGCCGGCAGCGACGAGACCGCGCAGATCCAGCTTCTGCCCAAGGTCGGCGAATATCTGTCGCTGATGATGTCGCTGATCTTCGCCTTCGGCATCGCCTTCCAACTCCCGGTGATCCTGACGCTGCTCGGCCGCATCGGCATCGTGACCTCGAAAATGCTGCGTGAGAAGCGCCGCTATTTCATCGTCATCGCCTTCGTGATCGCGGCCGTGCTAACGCCGCCCGACGTGCTCAGCCAGTGCTCGCTCGCGATCCCCTTGCTGGCGCTCTACGAGGGCTCGATCATCGCGGTGGCGATGGTGGAGAAGAAGGCGGCTGCCTCGCAGGCAAGCACCGGCACCGACGTGTCGACGCCGGCCAATCCGGCCGAGTAGGCGGCTACCACCGCTGTCATTCCTCGCGAAAGCGGGGAATCCAGTACGCCGCGCCCCCTCTGAGCATCACTGACGTCTCTGGAATACTGGATCGCCCGCTTTCGCGGGCGATGACAGCTGTGCTAGGGGGAACGCGCTGACGTACAACGTTCGCCGCTGTATGTTTTCGCGCTGATTCAGGACTATGGCATGCACGACATCAAATCGATCCGCGACAATCCGCAAGCCTTCGACGCCGGCCTCGCCCGGCGTGGCCTGACGCCTTTGTCGGGCTCGCTGCTCGCGATCGACGAGAGGCGGCGCGCGGCGATCCTGGCCTCGGAGCAGGCGCAGGCGCGGCGCAATGCGGCCTCCAAGGAAATCGGCGACGCCAAGAAGGCCAAGGATGAGGCGCGCGCGGCCAAGCTGATGGCTGAAGTTGCCGAGCTCAAGACCACGATGCCGGAACTCGAGGCGGCCGCGAAAGCCGCTGACGAAGAGCTGACGAAAGAGCTGTCGGCGATCCCGAACATTCCGTTCGACGAAGTGCCCGATGGCGTCGACGAGCACGGCAACGTGCAGCACCATGTGTTCGGCAAGAAGCGCAACTACAGCTTTGCGCCCAAGCTGCATGACGATCTCGGCACCGCGCTCGGCTACATGGATTTCGAGGCGGCAGCAAAGCTGTCGGGCGCGCGCTTCGTCGTGCTGAAGAAGGGGCTGGCGCGGCTCGAACGCGCGATCGGCCAGTTCATGCTCGACCTGCACACCAACGAGCACGGCTACACCGAGATCAATCCGCCGCTGCTGGTGCGCAACGAGGTGATGTTCGGCACCGGGCAGTTGCCGAAATTCGAGGACGATCAGTTCTGGGCCATCAAGGGCGAGCTGCTCGCTTCGCCCGATCACGAGCGGCTCAAGACCGAACGCCTCGGCCTGATCCCGACCGCGGAAGTCTCGCTCACCAATCTCGCGCGCGAATCCATTCTCGACGAGAAGCAATTGCCGATGCGGCTCACCGCGCTGACGCCATGCTTCCGCGCCGAAGCCGGCGCTGCCGGGCGCGACACGCGCGGCATGATCCGCCAGCACCAGTTCACAAAGGTCGAGCTGGTCTCGATCACGACGCCCGAGACCAGCAAGGACGAGCTGGAACGGATGCTGTCCTGCGCCGAGCAGGTGCTGCAGAAGCTCGACCTGCATTACCGCGTGATGACGCTCTGCGCAGGAGATATGGGTTTTTCGTCGCAAAAAACCTATGACATCGAAGTGTGGATGCCCGGGCAGGGCGACGGCGGCATGTTCCGCGAGATCTCGAGCTGCTCGGTGTGCGGCGATTTCCAGGCGCGGCGCATGGATGCGCGCTCGCGCGGTCCGGACGGCAAGCCGCGCTTCGTGCACACGCTGAACGGCTCCGGCACCGCGGTCGGCCGTGCGCTGATCGCTGTGATGGAGACCTATCAGCAGGAGGACGGCTCGATCGCCGTTCCCGACGTGCTCCAGCCCTATATGGGCGGACTCAAGGTGGTCGCGCGCGACTAGAGCGTTTTCGAGCGAAGTGGGTACCGGTTCGCGTCAAGAAAACGCGTCAAACTAAATAGGGCGCATTGCCAGTCTGAAACGCGGAAACGTTTGGTTGCGAAGATCGGGCGGCCGGTTATCCTGCCGGCCACCCGACAACGCGAACCCATCGTTCATGGCCTTGCACCGCGACATCTTCTGGGTTGGCCGACAATGGGCGGTGACGGGTGCCGGCATCCAGGCCGTTGATCAGCGTTTGCGCGGCGTGCTCGACATCGGGATCGCGCGGCTCTGGGACGATGATCTCGTGCAGAGCCGGCGGGCCAAGCCCGGCGTGAATGCCGCGGACTTCGACAAGGCGCTGACGGTTGCGCGTGAACGTTTTCCGCAGGAAGCGGCATCGGACCCGATCGTTGCGCAACTGAAGGCACTCGGCGTGATCGAGACGCCCGTCGTCAGCCCCGTCGTGCCGGCGATGAAGCTGCGCGCCGAAGGCCGGCTCGCGCGCTTCCTGCCGCAATGGCGCATCCGACGCTAATATTGCATCGGGCTCGAATAACTCGGCGCCATTCGCAGCAGCGTCCCGGGATCGATTGTGTGTGACCGATGTCGAGCCGGCACGCAGCCGTGGCGTGTCGCGACCAGGCCTTTGGCACATGTGCGCGACCGCTCGGGTTCGTCCGACGACAATCTTGGCGATGACTGATTTGGCGATGCCTCCGGCTTTGCTGCTGCCGTCGTGCAAGGGCCCTCGCGCGGGCAGCGTTTCGGCACGCATCTGCCGCGCGAGAGTTCGAGGTCATAGATCTGTCCAGACATCGTCACCTGGCCGTTGCACAAGCACTCACCGCTGATCGTCATCGCGCCGCCCAGGCAATTCTCCGCATTGGTCCGCACGCAGGTGCCGCCGGCATCATTGCCTGCGGGCATCAACTGGAATCCGGCGGGGCAGGCGCATTGACCGTTGCTCGCCGCGCCACCGATGCAGGTGATGGTGATCAGCGCGCGCGGTGGCGCAACTGGCGGTGGCGGGGCATCGGCCACACAGACGTTGCTCGCCGCATCGAGATGGCTGTTGGCGGGGCAGGCCGGCGGGGCGGCCGTTTCGCCGCGCTCCGGCACAGCGGGCGGGTTCGGGAGCCGTGGTCCCGCAGGCGCCGGAGCAAGAGGGGCAGCCTTGGCCACGCAGGCGCCACCCCGGAACTCCTGCCAGGGGAAGCAGCGGTCCGCAGTGCCTGAATCCTTTGAATCCTGGGCCTGTCCCGGAAGCGCGGCGAGCGCATTCAGGCCAAGGCCAGCTCCAAGGCAAATCAGGGCTGCAAAGCGGGTCATGGGGCGTCCCGTCGCCACAGGATATCATCTGAAAATAGGATCCGGTGCTGCGCCGCGGCAATGAGCCAGATCACAAATGAGGTCTCGCCCGCGCCCCGGACCCGGCCGTGTCCGGTTTGCCTGATCGGCCCCAGCCGGATAAGACGGCCCAAACGGCTTCAGGAATCGACCCTCGTATGCGCATTCTCTGCACCAATGACGACGGCATTCACGCTCCCGGCCTCAAGGTCGTGGAGGAAATCGCCAAGGCGCTGTCCGACGATGTCTGGGTGGTCGCGCCCGAGCTCGACCAGTCCGGCGTGTCGCATTCGCTGTCGCTGAACGATCCCCTGCGCCTGCGCGAGGTCGGCCCGCGGCACTTTGCGGTGCGCGGCACGCCGACCGACTGCGTGATCATGGGCGCGCGGCACATCCTCGGCACCAAGCCGCCGGACCTCGTGCTGTCGGGCGTCAACAAGGGCCGCAACGTCGCCGAGGACGTGGTCTATTCCGGCACCATCGCCGGCGCGCTGGAAGGCACCATTCTGGGGCTCCCATCGTTCGCGCTGTCGCAGGAGTTCAGCGTCGAGACCCGTGATCGGCCGCAATGGGACACCGCGCGCCAGTTCGGTCCCGACATCCTGCGCAAGGTGATCAAGGCCGGCATTCCCAAGGACACCGTCATCAACGTCAACTTCCCGTCCTGCGCGCCGGAGGATGTACTCGGCATTCGCGTTACCCGGCAGGGCAAGCGCAATCTGGGCTTCCTCAAGATCGACGAGCGCCGGGACGGTCGCAACAATCCCTATTTCTGGATCGGCTTCGAGCGCGCGGCGATGATGGATACGCCCGCCGAGGGCACCGATCTCGCGGCGCTCCGCGAGCGCTACGTCTCGGTCACGCCGCTTCGGCTCGACCGTACCAACGAGGCGTTTTCGGAAGCGCTGAGTGCGACGCTGAAGTAGCGGCTAGCCGCCGCGAAGGGCGGCTTCGATGGTCTTGCCGAGCGCGTCGAGCTGGAATGGCTTCTGAAGCGCCGGCCGGTCGCGGTACTGCTCGGGCAGGCCGGAGGAGCCGTATCCGGTCGCGAAGATGAACGGGCAGCCCTTGGCCTTGATGACGTCGGCCACCGGCGAGATGACCTTGCCGTTGACGTTGACGTCGAGGATGGCGATGTCGAACTGGGTGGCCTGGGCGAGCCGCATGGCCTCGGTGATGTCGCCGGCTTCGGCTGCGACCTTGTAGCCGAGCTCCTCGAGCATATCCGCGACCATCATCCTGATCATCACCTCGTCCTCGACGAGGAATACAGAGCGGCCGGAAAGCCCTGTCGCGGTCATTGTCGGTGAGTCCTTGCCCATTGCGGAAAAGGTTCGCAGATAACACGAATCGACGCAATGCGCGTTTCGGCGAACGGACACCTGAAAATGGCCTTTTGCGGCCAGTCCCCAGCAAGCCAATTTGTGGTCAAATACCGCAGCCAAGAGGCTATCATGGGTTCCTGGACAGGAACAGGATTCGTGCCCGTGCTTGGCGATCACAAGCGCCGATCCGGACCTGACGAGACGATACAAGTAGCGATGACCTCCAATCAGCACCCGCCGGAAAAGATGATGTTTCAGCTCACGCTGAGGCGTCGGGGCATCAGCGACCAGACGGTGCTGCGGACCATGGAGGAAGTGCCGCGCGACGAGTTCGTCGACGCTGCCGATCGCGAGAGCGCCTATCGTGACAGCGCGCTGCCGATCGCATGCGGGCAGACCATCAGCCAGCCCTTCGTCGTCGCCTACATGACCGAGCAGCTCCAGCTTCAGAAGAAGCACCGCGTGCTCGAGATCGGTGCCGGCTCGGGCTACCAGGCCGCCGTGCTGTCGCGGCTCGCAGGGCAGGTGCTGACGGTCGAGCGTTACCGCAAGCTCGCCGACACTGCACGCGCCCGGCTTGAAAAGCTGGAGTGTCACAATGTCGAGGTGATGCTCGGCGACGGTCTCAACCTGCCGCCCAATATCGGCCCGTTCGACCGCATCATCGTCACCGCCGCGGTGGAGCAGCTTCCCGAGAACCTGATCGAGCGGCTCGAGGTTGGCGGCATCCTGATCGCCCCGGTCGGCCCGCATCAGGGCGTGCAGACGCTGGTCCGGCTGACCCGGACCGAGACCGGGATCGAGCGCAAGGAACTCGTCGAGGTCCGCTTCGTGCCGGCGCTGCCCGGGGTGGCGCGGGAGCTGTAGAATTCCGGATTGGCTGTGCTGCCAACGTCTTATTGGAAGGGTTAAGCCGTTATTTACTCGCGACGTGTTTACTTAAAAGACCAGTTCTGTTGCGTACGAGTGAGTAACCATGTTTGTCGTCGCCGAGTTGCTTTACTCGCGCCGCGTACCGCAGGTCGCGGTGCTGGCGCTGATCTCCTTCAGCTTCGCAGGGTGCAGCGCCGACATGTCGTCGCGTCTGTCCCAGTCGAACTTCTCCAACCCCTTCGCGTCTGATCAGACCGGATCGGTGCAGCAGGCCCCGCCGCCGCAGCAGCGTGAGCTGCCGCAATATGCGCGGCCGCAGACGCAGCCCGGTTATTATCAGTCGCAGCCCTTGCCGCCGCCGGCGGTGGCGGCGCCGCAATCCTATCCCGTTGCGAGCGGTGGCGGCGTGTCCGGAGGCGGGCGCGGGGTCGGCTCCTACGCGCCCCCGGCGCAGCCGCATCTTGAAACGACGGCCGCCGTGCCGCCGCGCTCGGTCGCAGCGGCTCAGCCGGCCGGCGGGACCAAGATCATCGTCGGCACCAGCGACACGCTCGAGGTGCTCGCCAAGCGCTATCACGTCACGCCGCAGGCAATCCTTGCCGCCAACGGCTACAAGGGCCCGCGCTCGCTCTCGCCCGGTCAGCAGTTGATCATCCCGCATGCGGGCGCCGTCGCTGCTGCGCCCGCGCCGGCGATGGCTCCGGTCGCGGCGGCTCCCGCGCTGGCGCCGGCTGTGAAGCCGGTTGCCGTCATGGCTGCGCCGCCGAGCTCCCACTTCGTCAATCGTGGCGACACGCTCGCCAGCATCGCCCGCAAGAACCACATCTCGGCGGCTGAGCTGGCGCGTGCCAACGGCCTCGATCCCTCGGCCAAGCTCAAGCTCGGCACCAAGCTGACCGTGCCCGGTGCAAAGACCGCCGCCGTCGCGGCGCCGGTTGCTGCGGTTCCGGTCGGTGCTGCTCCGGTTGCCGGTACGCTCCAGCCGGTCGCCGCGGCGCCCGCGCCCGCGACCAAGATGGCCGCTGTCGCCGCGCCCGTGCAGAGCGCGCGTCTGGCCCAGGCCACGGCCAATGTCGAAGAGAAGCCTGCGGAGGCTCCGGCGAAGGCTGCCGAGACCACCAGCGCGCTGCCGACCTTCCGCTGGCCGGTCCGCGGCAAGGTAGTCACGACCTACGGCGCCAAGACCAATGGCAAGTCCAACGACGGCATCAATCTCGCGGTGCCCGAGGGCACGCCGGTCAAGGCGGCTGAAGACGGCGTCGTTGCGTACTCCGGCAACGAACTGAAGGGTTACGGCAATCTGGTCCTGGTTCGGCACTCCAACGGCTACGTCACCGCATATGCCCATGCGAGTGAGCTGCTGGTGAAGCGCGGCGATACCATCAAGCGCGGTCAGGTCATTGCCAAGTCGGGTCAATCCGGGGAGGTGGCGTCGCCGCAGCTCCACTTCGAGATCCGCAAGGGATCGAGCCCGGTTGACCCGCTTCAATTCCTGAATGGCGCGTGAGGCGAGGGGCTCTGAAATCAGGGCACAGCGTCTCCATAAGTAAACTGTCATCGCCTGCCCTGTGCGCAATTGCGCACTGGAGCGGGCGATCCAGTATTCCAGAGACAGTGGTTATTGAGCCGATAAGCCGCGGCGTACTGGATTCCCCGCCTTCGCGGGGAATAACAGTTGAGTATGGGGTGGCAGCTCTGGCTACTTCGTCGTCAGCTTCACACCCAGCCGGCCCGCCAGCTCCTGCACGAACTGCCAGGCGACGCGGCCCGAGCGGGAGCCGCGGGTGGTCGACCATTCCAGCGCTTCGCGCTCCAGCGCCTCGTCGTCGACCTTGATCCCGAAATGGCTGCAATAGCCGCGCACCATGGCGAGGTATTCGTCCTGGCTGCAGCGGTGGAAGCCGAGCCACAGGCCGAAGCGATCCGACAGCGAGACCTTCTCCTCGACCGCTTCGCCGGGATTGATCGCGGTCGAACGTTCGTTTTCGATCATGTCGCGCGCCAGCAGATGGCGGCGGTTGGAGGTGGCGTAGAGGATGACGTTCTCGGGCCGGCCCTCGATGCCGCCTTCGAGCACGGCCTTGAGCGATTTGTAGGACGCGTCATTGCCGTCGAAGGAGAGGTCGTCGATGAAGACGATGAAGCGGAAGTCGGCGTCGCGAAGCTTCTCCATCAGCATCGGCAGCGTTTCGATGTCCTCGCGGTGGATCTCGATCAGCTTGAGCTTGTCGGAGGCTTTGCGTTGCGAATTGATGCTGGCATGCGCCGCCTTCACCAGCGATGACTTGCCCATGCCGCGCGCGCCCCAGAGCAGGGCGTTGTTGGCGGGCAGCCCATTGGCGAAGCGCTCGGTGTTCTCCATCAGGATGTCGCGCATCCGGTCGACGCCCTTGAGCAGGAACAGCTCGACGCGGCTGACCCGCGGCACCGCAGCAAGGCGGCCGTCGGGGTGCCAGACATAGGCGTCCGCCCGCTCGAACGCCTCGGGTTCGACGGCCGACTTGCCCTGGGCGGCGAGGTGCGTCGCAATGGTCTCCAGCGCGCGGACGATGCGCTCCTGGGACAGGTCCGGGGATGCGTTGAGGGGCGCCTTGACGGCCCCCTTGGGGCGTTTTGCCGCGACGGCGGCGAGCTTCCTGGCAGGGGTACGGGGGCCTTTGCCGGCCGGGCTTTTGCTTGGTTTTTTGGGCATGTCCGAAGTTCCTGAGAATGCAGCCTTTATCGGGCCTGACGGCGCGCCGCAAGGTGGCCAAATCGCCGGACTGGCAGCGTTGCAATTGGGGCAATGGCCGCTATAGTCCGCGCGAATTTGACCGAACCGGTCGGCTTTGAGGGCCTGACCGGCTTCCCCCGTTTCCACGAGGATCGTCCGAATGCTGATTACCCCTGCGTATGCCCAGGCCGCGGGCGCCGGTGACACCAACAGCATGTTGATGTCGCTGCTGCCGTTCGCCCTGATCTTCGTGATCATGTACTTCCTGATTCTGCGTCCGCAGCAGAAGAAGGTCCGCGACCACGCTGATCTCGTGAAGAACATCCGCCGCGGCGACACCGTCGTGACCTCGGGCGGTCTCGTCGGCAAGGTCACCAAGGTCGTCGATGACGACCAGATCGAATTCGAGATTTCCGACGGCGTGCGGGTGCGGCAGATGCGCCAGATGATCTCGGGCGTGCGCGCCAAGGGCGAGCCGGCGAAAGAATCCAAGGATAGCGCGAAGGAAACCGCCAAGGACGACGCCGCGTCGAAGTGAGCGCTTCCGCGAGTCCTTCAAGTTTCCTGCAAGTATCCTGCAAGTCTCCTGATCTGACAGGTCCAGTCGATGTTGTATTTCACGCGGTGGAAGGCGCTCGGGATTATCCTGACGGCGCTGATCGTGTGCCTCTGCGCGGTCCCGAACTTCTTCCCCGAAGCGCAGGTCAAGACCTGGCCCGCCTGGGCGCAGCGCCGGCTCGTGCTCGGCCTCGACCTCCAGGGCGGCTCCTATCTGCTGCTCGAGGTCGATTCCAACTACGTGAAGAAGGAACGGCTGGACCAGGTCCGCGACGACGTTCGTCGCACCCTGCGCGATGCCAAGATCGGCTTCACCGGCGGCGTCACCGTGCGCAACGACGCGGCCGAGGTTCGCATCACCAAGGAAACCGACGTGCAGCCGGCACTCGCCAAGCTGCGCGAGCTGTCGCAGCCGCTGGGCGGTCTGATGGGCACCAGCGGTCAGCGCGACCTCGAAGTGGCTGATGCCGGCGGCGGCGTGATCCGCCTGACCATCCCGCAGGCCGCGATGCTCGACCGCATGCGCAAGACCATCGAGCAGTCGATCCAGATCGTCGAGCGCCGCGTCAACGAGCTCGGCACCGTCGAGCCTGTGATCCAGCGCCAGGGCAACGACCGCATCCTGGTGCAGGTCCCCGGCCTCCAGGACCCGACCCGGTTGAAGGAGCTGTTGGGCAAGACCGCGAAGATGGAATTCCGCATGGTCGACACCTCCGTGCCGCCGGATCAGGCGCAGCAGGGCAGGTTGCCGCCGGAATCCGAGCTGCTGATGAGCGCCTCGCCGCCGCCCACGCCTTACGTGGTCAAGAAGCAGGTGCTGGTCGCCGGCGGCGATCTGACCGACGCGCAGGCGAGCTTCGACCAGCGCACCGGTGAGCCGGTCGTCAGCTTCAAGTTCAACACGTCGGGCGCGCGCAAGTTCGCGCAGGCGACGCAGGAGAACGTGGGGCTGCCCTTCGCCATCGTGCTCGACAACAAGGTGATCTCGGCGCCCGTCATCCGTGAGCCTATCACCGGCGGCCAGGGCCAGATCTCCGGCAATTTCACCGTGCAATCGGCCAACGATCTCGCGATCCTGCTGCGCGCCGGTGCGCTGCCGGCGCCGCTGACCGTGGTCGAGGAACGCACCGTTGGTCCCGGCCTCGGCCAGGACTCGATCGAGAAGGGCGAGCTTGCGGCTTACGTCGGCTCGATCCTGGTCATCATCTTCATGCTCTTGACCTACCGGCTGTTCGGGGTGTTCGCCAACATCGCGGTCGCCATCAACGTCGCCATGATCTTCGGCCTGCTGTCGCTGCTCAACGCCACGCTGACCTTGCCCGGCATCGCCGGCATCGTGCTGACCGTCGGTATCGCGGTCGACTCCAACGTGCTGATCTACGAGCGCATCCGCGAGGAATTGCGCGGCGGCCGCAATGCGATCTCGGCGATCGACGCCGGCTTCAAGCGGGCGCTTGCGACCATCCTCGATTCCAACATCACCACCTTCATTGCCGCTGCGGTTCTGTTCTACATCGGCACCGGCCCGGTGCGCGGCTTTGCCGTGACGCTCGGCATCGGCATCATCACCACGGTGTTCACCGCCTTCACCCTGACCCGGCTGATCGTCGCCTGGTGGGTGCGGTGGAAGCGGCCGCAGAGCGTGCCGATCTAGGAGCCTGATCGTGAATCATACCGTTCTCATCGGGCTCGGCGTCCTCATTGCCATCCTCACCGTGGTCGCGGCGCTCGGCCTGCTGCCGTCGCTGCGCATTGTCCCGGACAATACGCATTTCGACTTCACACGCTTCCGCCGGATCAGCTTCCCGATCTCGGCGGCGCTGTCGATCGTTGCCATTACGCTGTTCTTCACCCACGGGCTGAACCTCGGCATCGACTTCAAGGGCGGCACGCTGCTGGAGGTGCGCGCCAAATCCGGCGCCGCCGACATCGCGGCGATGCGCACGACGCTGGATGGCTTGCGTCTTGGCGAAATCCAGCTGCAGCAGTTCGGCGGGCCCGAGAACGTCCTGATCCGCGTCGCGGAGCAGCCGGGCGGCGATGCCGCCCAGCAGGAAGCCGTGCAGAAGGTCCGCAACGCGCTCGGCGATTCCATCGAATACCGCCGCGTCGAGGTGCTCGGTCCGCGCGTCGCCGGCGAGCTGCTGGCCTATGGCATGCTCGGCCTGATGCTCGCGATCGTCGCGATCCTGATCTATCTCTGGTTCCGGTTCGAATGGCAGTTCGCGCTCGGCGCCATGATCGCCAACGTCCACGACATCGTGTTGACGATCGGCTTCATGTCGGTCAGCCAGGTCGATTTCGACCTGACCAGCATCGCGGCGCTGCTCACCATTCTCGGCTACTCGCTCAACGACACCGTCGTCATCTACGACCGCATCCGTGAAATGCTGCGGCGCTACAAGAAGATGCCGATGCCGCAGCTGCTCAACGAGTCCATCAACTCGACGCTGTCGCGCTCGATCATCACCCACGTCACCGTGACGCTGGCCCTGCTGGCGTTGCTGGTGTTCGGCGGTCACGCCATCCACAGCTTCACCGCGGTGATGATGTTCGGCGTGGTGCTGGTCGGCACCTACACCTCGATCTTCATCGCTGCGCCGATCCTGATCTATCTCGGTGTCGGCGAGCATCGCGAAGATGCGCCGGACACGGCTACGCCGGCGAAGAAAAACAAGGCATGATCCGAACCGCAGGCCCTCGCATGCGTTTGCGAGGGCGTTGAGCTCATTCGGACGAAGCTGATGGCTGGCGATCCCAACGCACCGCATTTCCCGCGCTCGGCGCCGATCGATGCCTATGGCAAGGGCGGCTTCGCCTTCGCCGGCATGTCGCATCGGGGATCGCTGCTGTGCCTGCCAGACGCGATCTGGGCCTGGGACGTGACCGACCCCAGCAAGATTGACCGCTACTCGCTGGACCGGGTGTTTGCGGCCGCCAACGGCATCGACACGCTTCTGGTCGGCACCGGGACCGGGCACTGGCTGCCGCCGCCGGAGCTGCGTCAGGCGCTCAAGGCGGTAAGGGTGGTGCTGGACACGATGCAGACCGGTCCCGCCGTGCGCACATACAACATCATGATCGGCGAACGGCGGCGCGTCGCCGCCGCCCTGATCGCCGTGCCATGAGCAGCCCTGCGCCGCCGCCCGACACCGTGACCTTCTGCGCCGATCTCGTGCGCAGCCACGACTTTCCGCGCTATGCGGCGACCCTGTTCGCGCCTGCTGCCGAGCGCCGCGCGCTGCTGGCGCTCTATGCCTTCAATGTCGAGATCGTCCGCGTCCGCGACCAGGTCAGCCAGCCCTTGCCCGGCGAGATTCGCTTTCAATGGTGGACCGATCTGTTCTCCGGTCTCGTCCACGGCAGTGCCGAGGGCAATCCGGTCGCGGCCGAGCTGTTGCGTGCGATCCGCGATTTCGACCTGCCGGTCGAGCCGCTGTCGCTGCTTATCGATGAGCACCAGTTCGACCTCTACAACGACCCGATGCCGACGCTGACGGCACTGGAGGGCTATCTGGCCGCGACCTCGTCGGCATTGCTCGGTCTGGCCGCCCGGATCATGGGCGCACCGCCCGAGGCCGCTGAGCACCTCGCGCGGCATGCGGGGCTGGCGCAGGGCATCGTGCAGGTGATCGCGAGCCTTCCGCGCGATGCCGCGCACCGGCAATTGTTCCTGCCACAGCAGGTGCTGGCGAGCCATGGTTGTCAGATGGAGGACGTGTTTGCAGGCAAGGACACGCCGAACCTGCGCGCCGTGCTGGAGCAGCTTGCGGGCGAGGCGCTGCAGCATCTGACCACGGCCCTGTCGCTGCTGGCGCAAGTGCCGGCATCGGTGCGTCCCGCGTTTCTGCCGCTGGCGCAGGCGCGGGCCGAGCTCAAGCGCCTGTCGCAACCGGGACGCAACCCGTTTGCGCCCCAGCCGGTATCGCGGCTGCGGACGCTGTGGACGCTGTGGCGGGCTTCACGTTCGCGGGAATTTACCAAATAGCGGTTGGCTTATCGCTCGCGCCGGGCAAATGCTCTATGCTGTCCCATGGCTGACTTGTCCCAAACCATGTCCTCCGATCTCACCGGCTTGCCGGTGTCTCCCGGCGACATTCACGCCGCCGCCGAGACCATCCGCGGTGCTGTCGTCGAGACGCCCTGCAGCTACAGCCGCACGCTGAGCGGCATCTGCGGCTGCGACATCTGGCTGAAATTCGAGAACCTCCAGTTCACCTCCTCGTTCAAGGAGCGCGGCGCGCTTAACCGGCTGACGGCGCTGACGCCCGAGGAGCGTGCACGGGGCGTGATCGCGATGTCGGCGGGCAACCACGCGCAGGGCGTCGCCTATCACGCCAAGCGGCTCGGCATTCCCGCCACCATCGTGATGCCGGTCGGCACGCCCATGGTGAAGGTCGAGAACACCCGGCATCACGGCGCCGAGGTGGTGGTGACGGGCGCGACGCTGGAAGAAGCGGCCGCCTATGCGCGCGGCCACGGCGAAGCCCGCGGCATGATCTTCGTCCATCCCTACGACGATCCGCTTGTCATCGCCGGGCAGGGCACGGTCGGGCTGGAGATGATGAAGGCGGTGCCCGAACTCGACACGCTGGTCGTTCCGATCGGCGGCGGCGGGCTGATCAGCGGCATCGGCATTGCCGCGAAATCCATCAAGCCGTCGCTGCGGATCCTGGGCGTCGAAGCTTGGCTCTATCCCTCAATGTACAACGCGATCCATGACGGCAATCTGCCGGCGCGCGGCGACACGCTCGCCGAAGGCATCGCGGTCAAATCGCCGGGCAAGATCACCACCGAGATCGTCCGCCGTCTCGTCGACGACATCGCGCTCGTCAACGAAGCCGAGCTCGAGCGTGCGGTCGCTACCCTGATCTCGATCGAGAAGACGGTCGTGGAGGGCGCCGGCGCTGCCGGTCTCGCCGCCCTGATGTCCGATCCCTCCCGCTTCGAGGGCCGGAAGGTTGGCCTCGTGCTGAGCGGCGGCAATATCGACACGCGGCTGATTGCCTCCGTCCTTACGCGCGAGTTGGCGCGCGAGGGACGGCTGACCCAGCTGTCCCTCGACATCCCCGACAGGCCCGGGCAATTGGCTGCCGTCGCCTCGCTGCTGGCCGAAGCCGGCGCCAACATCATCGAGGTCTCGCATCAGCGGACCTTCTCGGACCTGCCGGCCAAGGCCACGCTGCTGCAGCTCGTCATCGAGACCCGCGACAGCGCGCATCTCGACGAGGTCATGGCCAAGCTCGGGGCATCGGGACTGAGCGCGCGCTGCACCTGAAGCGGGTTTGAAGGTTACTCCGGCAGCCCCGCGGCACGGAGAGCCTCACCAAGCGAAGTTGCGAGCGCCGGAGCGCAATTGACTCCCTGGAATTGACGGCCGTAGCGGAAGGTCGGATGCAATTCCAGCACCCGGGCCGCGGCCGCTTTTGCCTCCTGCAATCGGCCGAGCTTTGCGAGCGCTGCGGCCAGTTGCACATGGGTAATGCTGTGGCGCGGATTAGCCTGAACGGAGCGGTAGGCGGCGAGACAGGCTTCTTCATAGCGGCCGCGGTGGAAATGGCCCATCGCCTGGGCGTCGAAGGCGGCGAAGGCCCAGGAGTCAAACGGGCTCAGCCGCATGCCGCGCTCGCTCCATTCGATGGCGCGGTCGGCATCGCCACCCCAGCCGAGCATGACGCTGCCGAGGATGTAAGTCAGCGCTGACGACGGGCTGATCGCAAGCGCAGCATCGAGCGCGGTGAATGCCGCGGAGCGATCGTGTCCATCCATCCCGATCGAAAAGCCCGCCAGCGTGAGGGCAACCGTGTCATCCTGCCCGTGGGCAATGGCCGAGCGCGCATGCCGGATCGAGGCTGCGCGGCTGGCCTCCTGCAAACCAGCGCGAAGGAACAGGCAATGATGGCACATCGCAGCGTTGCCGTGCGCCAATGCATAAGAGGGCTCGAGCGCGATTGCGTGTTCGAGCAGCACAAGCGCCTGCGTCACCTGTTGCGGCATGCCGGAATCGACATCTAGCTGGGCACGCAGGACGAGGTCATAGGCGTCGAGGCTGTCGGGCCGCTTGCGTTTGACCCGGTTGATTTCGGCGCGGCGCAGGCTCGGCGCGATGGCGCCGACGACGGAAATAGCGATGTCGTCCTGAAGCGCGAAAATATCCTCGGACCGGCGATCATAGCGCTCGGCCCACACATGCATGCCGGTCGACGCATCGATCAGCTGCCCCGTGATGCGCACGTTGCCGCCGGTCTTCCGGACGCTGCCTTCCAGCACGTAGCGCACACCGAGCTCGCGGCCGACCTGTTTCACGTCAACCGCGCGGCCTTTGTAGGTGAACGTGGAATTTCGCGCGATCACGAACAGCCAGTTGATGCGGGACAGGCCAGTGATGATGTCGTCGACCATTCCGTCGGCAAAATAGTCCTGCTCCGCATCGCCGCTCAGATTGGCAAAGGGCAACACCGCGATTGATGGTCTGTCGGGCAATGTCAGCGATGGTGCGAATGACCGGTCCGGGTCGGACGCCGTCACCGCCGGACCGACATAGCGATAACCGCGCCGTGGCAGGGTCTCGATCCATTGCGCCTCGCCGGAGACGTCGGCCAGCGTACGCCGGACAGCCGCCATCTGGACGGTCAAATTGCTGTCTTCAATCGCCTGGGCGGGCCAGGCAGCCTCGATCAGCTCATCCTTCGATACCGGCGCCCCGGCCCGCCGCACGAGCAGGGCCAGGAGCAGCACCGCACGCCGGCCGAGCGGGGTTGGCTCGGCCCCGCGGAACAGAATCCCTGCATCGGTGTCGAGGCGGAAGGGACCAAATTCAAGGATCGCGGCCATCCTCGAAGAAGGGCACATTTCGCAGGTTTTTTGCAATGATTTCCGCGCTGTTTTGCCACTTCCGAGAGTGAGCAGACCATGATGGCGGCGTAGCCGTGCAACGCAATGACCAGCCGTGGAGGACCACATGAACGCAAAACCGCTCATCCGCAGGCCCGGCGAAACCGGGGGAGTAATGCTGCGCGGCCAGCCGATGGCCTTTCTGGTGACGGGGGAGGACACCCGTCACACCAGCATGTTCGACTGGACGATTCCGGCCGGGTTCGCCACGGGCCGCCACGTTCATCGTGTGCAGGAAGAGACCTTCTACATGCTTGAAGGCGAATGCGAATGGCACGTCGCCGAAGAGGTCGTCCGCGCCACGCCGGGGACTTACCTGTTCATTCCTCCCGGCGTTCCCCACAACATCACCAATGTCAGCGATCGGCCTGCGCGCGTGCTCATGACCGTGTCGCCGCCGGGGCACGAGCATTACTTCGAGGAACTGGCCGAGCTGACCGCCAGCGGACCGCCGGATGCCAAAGCCATCAGCGAGTTGCGCGCGCGCTTCGACACCGACCAGTTGTCGGCACTGACGACAAGAACCTAAATCTACGCCGTGGGTCCGGCGCCATGCTACCGCGGCGCCAGCCCCGCGATGTGGCCGATCAGCCGGTCGATGTCGGCCTCCGTATTGTAGTAGTGCGGCGAGGCGCGCACGACTGGCGGCAGCGCGCGCGCTTCGGCATCGATGCGGGTGCTCGCCGGATCCGACGCGCCGATGGTGATGTCCGCCGCGGCGGCGCTGCGAACAATGGCATCCGCCTCATACCCCTCCACCGTGAAGCTGACGATGGCGCCGGGGCTGCGCCCGAGATCGCGAATGGTGACCCCGCGCACGGACGCGAGTCCGCTACGAAGGCGGCCCGCAAGCATGCGGCAGCGCTGCTCGATCGGGCCGAGGCCGATCGCGAGGGCGTAGTCGACGGCCGCGCCGAGACCGAGCCTTGCCGCGTAATTGTTCTCCCAGGTCTCGAAGCGGCGGGCATCGTCCCGCAGTTGATAGGCGTCCCGCGAGACCCAGGGCGCGGCGAAGTGATCGATCATCGGCGGCTCGAGCTGCTGCAGCAGTGCCCGGCGGACGTAGAGAAAGCCGGTGCCGCGCGGGCCGCGGAGGAATTTGCGCCCGGTTGCGGACAGCATGTCGCAGCCGATGGCCTCGACGTCGACCTCCATCTGTCCGACCGCCTGACAGGCGTCGAGCAGATAGGGGATGCCGTGTGCACGCGCGATCTTCCCGATCGCCGCCGCGGGATTGACCAGCCCGCCATTGGTCGGGACCCAGGTGATGGCAATGAGTTTGACGCGCGCATCGATCATGCGCTCGAGCGCCTGGACGTCGAGCTCGCCGCTGGCATCGCTCGGCACCACGTCGATGACCGCGCCCGTGCGCTTTGCGACCTGAAGAAAGGCGACATAGTTGGCAGCGTATTCCGCCTCGGCGGTCAAGATCCGGTCGCCCTTGCCAAGCGGCAGCGCGTAGAACGCCATCTGCCAGGCAACCGTCGCGTTCTCCACCAGGGCGATCTCGTCGGGCGCGGCATTCAGCAGACGTGCGACCGAGCCGTAGACTGAATCAAGCCGGCGCGCCTCGCGGTCGGCAGCTGCATAGCCTCCGATCTCGCTCTCCAGATCGATGTGGTCCTTCATCGCCGCGACAACCGGCGCCGGCATCAGCGCCGCGCCTGCGTTGTGGAGATAGGCGAGCCGAGCGGCGGCCGGCGTGTCGGCACGAATTCGGTCGATGTCCATCACCCACGCCTCCGCGTCTTGCGATCTTCGTGCATGGATTAGACACATCAAAGACTACGGGCAAGATGGCCGGGCTTGGCCTCAGATGCAGAGGCCGAGCAGCTTGACGTGGCAGTTGGTGGATTTCGGCTTGCTTGCCGGCGCGGCCTCGCGCTTCACGGCAACGAGCGGCTCCTTATCCTTGTTCTTGTCCTTGCCCTTCTTGCCCTTCGGCTCGTAGTCGCCGGCGATCACCATGGCCCAATAGGTGCGCTTGCCGCTGGCATTCTTGGCGCTGGCGATGCCGACGCGGGAGGCGTTGTGCAGGAGCAGGTTCTTGCGGTGCCCGGACGAGTCGATCCACTGGCCCAGCGTCTTCTCGAAATTGTCGTAGCCGTAGGCGATGTTCTCGGCGGCGCGGCCCGCGCCGGCCGGGGCGACGCGCCGGTTGAACGGGCCGAGGGCGTCGTGACTGAGGTCGTCCTTTGCCGCCATGGCGCGGGCCTGGTCCATGGCGATGCGGTCGAGGGTCGAATCGCGGACGACGCGGACTTCGCCGTTCTTGAGACGGAAGCTGGAAATCTGCTCGGCCGGGGTCTCGGCCAAGGCGGGCGCGGCCGTCAACAGCAGCAGGCCGGTGATCAGGCCGCCAACCGCGCGATGCATTGTCGTCCCCCGAATGCCCATAACCCCGCCAAGCCCGAATGATCCGAACGCTTCTCTATCGCCAATGTGGACGCTTCAAGGCGTGCCCTACGCTAGCTCGTCGGCAAATCCGCCTCGAAATTGAAGCGGTCGCGCAGGTTCTTGCGCTGCTCCAGGATGTCCTTGAGGAAGGCGCGGTCCTGGTCGTTCTTCATCATCGGCTCGATCAAATCGAGCTGGTTCATCGCGACCAGTTGCAGGATCTCGGTGCGCGGCTTGCCGCCGGCATCACGCGGCAGCGCGTGCACGACCTGGATGTGCTCCGGCGGCTTCGGGCCCTTGGCAGCGGTGAGCTCGTTGCGGAGCTGGCCCTCGAGCGCGGCCTGATCGGCCTCGACGAAGGCGTAGAGCCCGACGCCGGAGCGGCGATCGGCGAAGGCGACGATGGCGGTGTCGCGCACGGCTGGGTTCTTGCGGATCAGCTCCGCCAGCACCGGCGCGTCGTTGACCAGCCGGCGGCCGCCGCCCTCGCGGTCGGTGAAGTTGAACAGGCCGCGCGTGATCGCGCGATAGACCTTCTTGCCGGTGGCGAGCCACAGGCTAGCGGCGAAGGATTTCTTGGCGAGGATCTTTCGCTCGCGCGGCGTCAGCGCTTCGGGCGCGTAGGAGCGCTTGTGCTTGAGCAGATGCCGAAGGTCTTCATAGGCGAGGATGCGGTAGAGCCGGCCGCGGCGGTTAAAGCAGGCCGCGAGCTGGAAGTCGGTCACATAGGCGCGGCCGTCGCGGCCGACCAGCCAGTTCTGCTCCTTGGCGAGATCGTTGTGGCAGATGCCGGCGCGGCGCAGCCGGCGCAGCGCCGCCTTGGCCGAGCGGAAATAGGCGAGGTCGCCATGCGGCTTTGCCAGATGCAGCGCGACGCCGTCGACGAAGCCGCGCGCCAGCGCGCGGCGTCCGGCCCACAGCAGCTCGGGACCGACGTCGAGACCCCTGGCGAGCGCGAGCGCATGCTTCTCGCGCGCGAACAGGTGACGGGCGAGCAGGAACGACCACCACGGCACTTCGTCGAGCCGGCGCAGCACCGCATCGACCTCGCCGCTGTCGCCACGAAAACGGCCGCGCTCAACGGTCGAGAACACGTCGCGCTTCAGCAGCACGCCCTCGGTCCAGCGCGCCGACAATGTCGCGGCGTCGTCTTTGGGGAGGCTCATCGAAAACTCACGCGGCGGCGGCAATGCGCAGGTGATCGGCGATCCAGCGATCGAGATCGGCGAGCGCCAGCGCACTCATCGCCTGCTTCTTGGCCACCGTCTTCTCGTTGCCCCGCAGCCGCGTGCCATCCGGTTTCTTGGTCGGCGCGCTCGCGAGCGGCGGGAACAGGCCGAAATTGATGTTCATCGGCTGGAACGAGCGCGTGCCCGGCTCGATGGTCTCGATATGGCCGCCGGTGATGTGGCCGAGCAGCGATCCGAGCGCCGTCGTGCTGGGCGGGCTCGCCAGTGTCTCGCCACGCGCGTCCGCTGCCGCATAGAGGCCGGCGATCAGGCCGACGCTGGCGGACTCGACGTAGCCCTCGCAGCCCGTCATCTGGCCGGCAAAGCGCAGGCGCGGCTGCGCGCGCAGGCGCAACTGGCCGTCGAGCAGCTTTGGCGAGTTGAGGAAGGTGTTGCGATGCAGGCCGCCGAGGCGGGCGAACTCAGCCTTCTCCAGCCCCGGAATGGTGCGGAAGATGCGTTGCTGCTCGCCGTATTTCAGCTTCGTCTGGAAGCCGACGATGTTGTAGAGCGTGCCGAGCTTGTTGTCCTGGCGCAACTGCACGATCGCGTAGGCCTTGATGCTGGGATCGTGCGGATTGGTGAGGCCGACCGGCTTCATCGGACCGTGGCGCAGCGTCTCGGGGCCACGCTCCGCCATCACCTCGATCGGCAGGCAGCCGTCGAAATAGGGCGTGTTGGTCTCCCACTCCTTGAACTCGGTCTTCTCTCCCGCGATCAGCGCGGCGACGAAGCCGTCATACTGCTCCTTGGTCATGGGGCAGTTGATGTAGTCGGCGCCGTTACCCCCGGGGCCGACCTTGTCGTAGCGCGACTGGAACCAGGCCACCGACATGTCGATGGATTCGCGGTGCACGATCGGCGCGATCGCGTCGAAGAAGGCGAGCGCGTTCTCGTCGGTCAGTTCGCGGATGGCGTCGGCCAGCGGCGCGGAGGTGAGGGGGCCGGTCGCAACGATGACGTTGCTCCAGTCGGCGGGCGGCAGGCCTGCGATCTCGCCGCGGGCGATCTCGATCAGGGGATGGTCGTTCAGCGCCTTGGTGACGGCGGCCGAGAAGCCGTCGCGGTCGACCGCGAGCGCGCCGCCGGCGGGCACCTGGTTGGCGTCGGCCGCCCGCATGATCAGCGAGTCGAGCCGGCGCATCTCGGCATGGAGCAGGCCGACGGCGTTGTTGGCGGCGTCATCCGAGCGGAACGAATTGGAGCAGACGAGCTCGGCGAGCCCGTCGGTGCGGTGCGCCTCGGTCATGCGGTCCGGCCGCATCTCGTGCAGCACCACGGGCACGCCCGATTTAGCCACCTGCCAGGCGGCTTCGGAACCGGCAAGGCCGGCGCCGATGACGTGCACGGTATTGGATGGGAGTCCTGTCATGGGGCGGACAGGTAGCGCTTTTCGGCCGTCAGTGGAATCGCCGAGATCGAGTTTTCTGCCATCAGAAACGACAACGCCCGCACGAGGCGGGCGCTATCGGTTCGTCCGGTTAGGGCTGAACGATATCAGCCCTGATACTGACCGGCGGCAACGCGCGGGATGTCCGAGCGATCGAGGCCGATGTCGGCCAGTTCGCGATCGCTGAGCTGGGACAGCTCGGCAACATTGCGCTGATAGTCCCGGAAAGCCTGGATCATGCGGATGAGCGAGAGCAGCATTGATAGTCTCCTGTAGTTCGATTCAGCCCTTGCCCGGGCCTCATCGTTGAAATGAATATAGGTGGGAGTGGTGCAGTGCGAAAGTTCCGATGTTGCGATGCAGCTAAGCGAAGAACGCATGGCATCGGTAAGAGCCGATTAACCTGTTGGCAGTCCCGCCCAAGAGCTGGGCGGATGCCCGTGCGAGGTGCAATAAAAGCCCGTGAAATCACGGATTTATAGCAATTTCTGCGGTTCCGATGCTGCTGGAAATAAGTTACGTTCTCGTGATCCGCAAGGCGACGCTCCGGCTTGTAAGCCCAAGTCTCGCATACGCGAATCGCATGACTCTCGGGCTGTAGTAATGAATTTAAATTCAATTATTGGGCGATTTGGCCGAGCTTGATAGCTGGAACGATCGGCCCGCGGAGGGGGCTGGAGTCGATCGTCACGGCTTGAGGCGCAGTCAAATATCTCTCCTTGCCCGATCGAGCGCCCCAAGCCGTTGGTGCGCTGCACACACGCCAAACGCGCAACCGTCTGATTACAAACCGTAATGAAAATCAGAATTTCTGCATGCGGCTCTGCGCGATGCGCAACATCACGCAATTCTCGCGGGGAATTTATTGCGACATGTTGCCGCGACCGGAGAAGAGTTGTTCCGCAGATTCCGGCAATGTTGCTGGTTCTGGCCCAAGAACAAGAGAAGGAAAGTAACATCATGACGAAGTTACTCGGGGTTATCGCAATTGCCGCCGTCGCATTCGCCGTCACGCCGGCCCAGGCCGCCAAGCACGCCGCGATGGGCGGCTGCAGCGGGGCCAATCTGGAGAAGACGGAGACCGCGATCGAGAACATGGCCGACGGCGACAGCAAGTTCGTCGCGCAAAAGGAGATCGCCGCGGCTCAGGACTCGCTGCTCAACGGCAAGATGGGTGCGTGCGGAGCGCATCTGAACAAGGCGATGCAGGCCACCGCGGGCAAGTAAACGGGTAGGTCAACGCAACCAAGAGAGGGCCGGTCGCCGGGCGATCGGCCCCATGCGTTTGGGGCGCGCAAGTTACGGGGCGTGCGCGAGCTGGGTGGCGAAATAGGCCACGGTCTTGGAATAGACCTCGCTCTTGTTCCACTGCTGAAGCACCGCGAAGTTCGGGCCGCCCGGCTGCCAGTCCTTGCCCTTCTGCCAGCCATAGCCGGCAAGATAATTGGCGGTGGAGGCGAGCACGTCGGGCGCGTTGTGCAAGAGATCGCGCTTGCCGTTGCCGTCGAAATCGACGGCGTATTTCAGCCAGGACGACGGCATGAACTGGGTCTGGCCGAGCTCGCCGGCCCAGGCGCCCTTCATGTCGCCGGGGGCGAGATCGCCGCGCTGGACGATGCGCAGCGCATCCAGCAGCTCGGCGCGAAACTGCTCGGAGCGCCGGCAGTCATAGGCCAGCGTCGCCAGCGAACGGATGGTGGCGAATTTGCCGGTGTTGACACCGAAATCGGTCTCGAGCCCCCAGATCGCGACCAGCACTTCGCCTGGCACACCGTAGGTCTGCTCGATGCGGGAGAGCACCGAGCCGTACTGCTTCATCATGTTGGAGCCGCGCGTCATCCGCGGCGGCACCATGCGGCCGGAAAACTCTTCAAAGGTCTGGGTGAAGACCTTTTGCGACTTGTCGCGGTTGAGCACGCTCTGGTCGAGCGTCACACCGGCAAGCCCGGCGGTGATGGCTTGTTGCGAGATGCCCTTGGCTGCAGCGTCGGCTTTGAAATCCGTAAGCCAGGCGTCGAAATTGCCCGAGCCGCAGGCAACAGCGGCAAGCGCTGGCTCGGCGGACAGGATCGATGCGGAGAGGGCGAAGGCTGCGAGAGCGAGACGAGAAATCGTCGGGGTCATCAGATGAAATGGATTCCGTGAAGTGATCTGACCGGCAGTACAATCTCGGTTGTAACAGCGGCCAAAGCAAGGCGTATGACAGCGCGCGAAGCCCGCCCGAGCCGCGCTCGGGCAGGATCGCTTGTCACGATATCGTCAGGCGTCCGTCCGATTCCGCCAGGGGAACAGGTTGGCGGGGAAGTCGGCGGCCGGCTTGCGCGGACGCTGCGGCGGGGGCGGCACCGGCCGCGCGCCGGGCTCCGACACGATCACCTTGCGGTAGAGGTGCCAGGTGGCGTGGCCGAGCAGGGGGATGACGATGGCAAGGCCGACGAAGGCCGGGATCGTGCCCAGCGCCAGCAGCACCGCCACGATCACGCCCCAGGCCGCCATCGGCACCGGGTTTTTCGCGACGACACGCAGCGAGGTCACCATGGCTTCGAACGCGCCGGCATGGCGGTCGAGCATCAAGGGGAATGACACGGCGCTGATGCAGAGCGCGGCGAGGGCGAACAGGAAGCCCGTGCCGCAGCCGACCACGATCAGCCACCAGCCTTGCTGGGTCGTCAGCACGCGCGTCAGGAAATCCGAGATCCCGGAGACGCCCTCATAGCCGAACGCGGCGACGTAGATCGCCTGCGCGGTCGTGACCCAGGTCACGAACAGCGCGAGCAGCAGCGTGCCGAGGCCGAGCATGGCACCGAAGGAGGGCGAGCGGAGCACGTCCATGGCATCCCAGGCGCTGGCTTCCTCATAGCGCTCGCGCCGGCTAGAGAGCTCATAGAGACCGAGTGCTGCGAAGGGTCCGATCAGCGCGAAGCCCGCGGCCAGCGGAAACAGCAGCGGCAGCACCGAATAGCCCATCACCACGCGGGCGAGCACGAGGCCCAGCACCGGATAGATCACGCAGAGGATGATGGCGTGGCTCGGCACCGCCTTGAAATCCTCCCAGCCGCGCCGGAGTGCGTCGTGCAGGTCGGACAGTTGGATGGTTCGGATCACAGGTCCAGCCGCGTCTTTGGGCTGGGCCATCGTGGGGACATTGCCCTGGTAGAGTGTCGCCATGGTCGCTAGCTCCCTCGCCATGCAGCCGAATCTGGCGCCGGCAACGGCGCAAGCGGCCGCTTTTCTTGATTGATCGCGATCCCGACCAGACGCGAATTCCGGAAGGCATCGCGAACTGAACGTGAAGCGTACGCCCATTTCCGAGTCATGTCCCTCACGCTTGGGTGAGATTCGATGCCGCAGTGCAACCTCGAATGTGTCATTCGGTCGTCATTTCGCCGCAGATAAGCTGATGCTGCTTGATCGTTCGCAAGAACTTCGCGGGCGTAACGCAGTAACTTCGTCTATAAGTGCCATTCAAGGCCCTTCCAACGGATCCTTTTCGGGGAGCAGACATGAGCATATTCGGGAAAATCATGGGCGCGATCTTCGGCAGCCATCCGGCTTCCGCCGCACCCGCTGGCAGCGCACCGTCGGGCAGCGCGCCCGCAAGCGCCGCGCCGAGTGGATCGGCGCCGGCTGCCGCGCCCGCATCGACCGTGGACGTTGCTTCGATCGTCGACGCGGCCGTCGCCGCGCACAAGGGCGAGAAGCTGGAGTGGCGCACCTCGATCGTCGATCTCATGAAGGCGCTGGACATCGACTCGAGCCTTGCTGCCCGCAAGGATCTCGCCAAGGAGCTCGGCTACAGCGGCGACATGAACGACTCCGCGAGCATGAACGTCTGGCTGCACAAGCAGGTCATGTCCAAGCTCGCCGCCAATGGCGGCAAGCTGCCGCCGGAGATCAAGCACTGACCAACTGATCGGTCGTTGCCAAGGGCCCGCGACCTCGCGGGCCCTTTTGCTTTCAGGCGACCAGATCCGCATCCTCCGGATGCCGCTCGAGATAGTCGACGACGAAGCCGCAGCCGGCGATCACCTTCTTGCCGTCGCGGCGGATCAGGTCGAGCGCGCCTTTCACCAGTTCGGAGGCAATGCCGCGGCCGCGCAGCGCGCGCGGCGTCTCGGTGTGGGTGATGATCACGGCCGACGGTGTCAGGCGGTAATTGGCGAAGGCGATCTCGCTGCCGACATCGAGTTCGAAGCGGTCCTTGTCCTTGTTGTCGCGTACCAATGCCGCCATGCAAAATCCTTCCGATGCGCTGCGTGTTCACTGATCTAGGCGCCTGAACCGACCCTTGCCAAGGTGCGACCAAGGAAGGTCGTCGCAGGGGAGATATCTCGAAAATGCGTGTCCCGCTTAGCCTCATGGCGCTGCTCGCTGCACTGACCACCACCGCGCCGGTCCCGGCCGCGGCCGAAGGTGGTCCGGCCTGGGAGGCTTGTGTAGGCCTCACTGCCACGCCGGACGAACGGATCAAGGCCTGCTCGACCGTGATCGAGACCAGGAGCGAGACCGGCAAGCGGCTCGCCGGCGCCTATTGCAATCGCGGCCATGGCTTCACCGAGAAGCGCGAGCTCGATGCCGCGCTGTCCGATCTCGACGAGGCGGTCGGGCTCGATCCGGACTATGCCTGCTCCTATAACAACCGTGGCCGCGTCTACAGCTTCAAGCGCGACTATGATCGCGCCATCGCCGATTACGACCAGGCCATCAAGCTCGATCCGTCGATGGCGCTGACCTACAGCAACCGCGGCGAGTCCCGCTACAACAAGGGTGACCTCGACGGCGCCATTGCCGATTTCGACGCCGCGATCAAGCGCGATCCCAAATACGCCACCGCCTACGCCAATCGCGGCTACGTCTACGCCCGCAAGCACGACACGACGCACGCGCTTGCCGACTTCAGCATGCGGATCAAGCTCGCGCCGGATCTGATCGCCTATATCGACCGCGGCAACGTCTATCGCGACAGCGAGCAGCTCGACCGCGCTGTGGCCGATTACGGCGAGGCGATCCGCCTCGCGCCGACCGACGCACGCGGCTGGCGCAACCGCGGCATGATCCGGCTCTACCAGGGCGACAACAAGGGCGGTCTTGCCGACCACGACAAGGCGCTGCAATACGATCCCTCCGACGTGTTCTCGTGGAACAATCGCGGGCAGGCGAAGCTGCGGCTCGGTGACAAGCAGGGTGCGATCGCCGATTTCAGGAAGGCGCTGGAATTGAAGCCGGGCTTGCAGACGGCGCATGATGCACTGCAGAAGCTTGGGGCGCTGTAAGCAGGTGTTCGATCGCCTCGCTGATGAAAACGTTGGCCCGTCTTGCAATAGTGCACCGGTTCCCCACGTCTTGTTATAAGAGATACGCCCGAATGCGGCCGGCGGGTCGCTAGACATTCGGAGTGTGATGATCGCCAGCCGCTGACGTATGCCTCTTTTGTAGGAGGGTACGATGTTGGACCTTGGTTTCTTAAATGCTCATCGAACATGGGAAGACTGGTGTGGAATGCTGCTCGGCGCGCTGATTGTCGCGTCGCCGTGGTTTCCCATCCAGGATCGCGCGGGAATCACTGGACACGAGATGATGGTCCTGAACACGGTCGCGATCGGCCTCGTCATATTTGGCCTCAGCCAGCTCGAATATGTCGCCTTGCAGCGCTGGCAGGAGGTGGCGACGATCCTGGTCGGGCTGTGGCTCATCGCCTCGCCCTTAGTGCTTGGCTATTCCGGCGAAGGCTTTCTTCGGATCTACCATACGAGCCTCGGCGCTGTGGCCGTGATCCTCGGCGTGCTCCAGCTGTGGCAGGACTGGGATCTGAGTCACCAGGATATGCTCAAGCACGGGCAATAGGCCTGGGATTTCGGCAGGCGCGCCGCGTGATCGGCGGGCCTGAGCTTGCTCATCTCGTCACCAGATCCGCATACTCCGGATGCTTCTCGATCCACGCCTTCACGAACGGGCATTGTGGGATCAGCTTCAGGCCGGCGGCGCGGACCTGGTCGAGTGCGCCTTGCACCAGCTTTGAGCCGACACCCTTGCCGCCGAGCTCTTTCGGCACGTCGGTGTGCTCGAAGGTGATGATATTGCTCTCGCGCTTGTAATGCTCGGTCGCGAGATAGCCCTCCACCTCAAGTTCAAAACGATGATGGGCCTTGTTGTCGATGACGTCGCTCATGTCGTCTCCGGTCAGCTCTTCAGCGAGTCCGTCAGCATCTTGCGGATCGACCAGGCTTCGCCGTCGGATGAGCCCCTGATGTCGTCGATCCGCCAGTTGCCGGCCTCGCGCACGAAGTCGTAACGCACGATCAGATCTGCTGGTTTCCGATCGTTGCGGTGGCCGGTGATGGTCACCGCGATCGCCGCCTTGTCGGCCTCCATCTTCTCGGCGTCAACCTTGAATGACTTGACGTCCGGTTCCTGCGAGTTGGTGACCGGATCGAAATCGACCGGACCGACGTCGCCCTTCGGCGTGTGCGCATCCGCCCTGGCCCACAGCGCGACCAGCGACTTTGACAGATATTTTGCTTTCGCCGCCTTGTTCTCGATGACGAAGGCGGCGCCGCCGTCGCCTTTGCCTTTGGCGGCGCGGGTGTAGATCGCGGTCAGGATGGCGACGGGATCGCTTGGGGCAGGGGTCTCGGCCAATGCGGGGGAGATGCCGGCAAAGAGAGAGGCGGCGACGAAGATTCGACGGGTGAGCATGAAATGTCCCTGAGATGATGGCGCGTGACCGCAGGCCGGTTTGGCCTGTGTCAGCGCGTATCTCTGTAGACCGATGGAGCGGCCGTTCGGTTCAATCGCTCGCCTTGGCAAGCCTTGAATCTTCCGGCTGCGGCTGCTGGGGCAGGCAGCCCTGGCAGATGACGAGGGAACGGTTGACCTTGGCGTCCTGCTCGGCCTCGATGCCGTCCTGAGCCTGCCACCATTCCTTCGAATAGGGCTGAAGCCCGGCCTGCGACCGGCTGCGCTCGGAGCTTGCGGCGCGCGTTGTACGCGATGGAGCAGAGCGTGGCTGATTGGGATCCTCGCCGGCGCCATCCCAGGCGTAGCGCGCGGGCTTGAAGGCGGGATCGGAGGAGGTGAGGTGCGCCTGTGGAGCCACGGCGCATCCACCGAGCGCCAGCGACAACAGGAGGAAGGCGGGCGCTTTGACCATGATGCGGCACTCTGTACGCGAGAACTGCGCGAGGTTGCGCCGATCATGTTTAAAATTCCCTGAACGATCGCGGCGGCGCCGGCGACAAACGCGCATGCGTTGTCTGATCCTCATGCTCGTTTTCATCGCCTCTGCCGCACGCGCCGAAGACGCAAGGCCGTTCGATCCGGCCGATTATCCGCCCGGCGTGCAGAAGGCCGTGCGCTACGCCAATGAGGAATGCGAGAGCCAGGGCGGCGGCGCGGTGACCTTCGCGCCGGACACGGTGCGCAAGGTCGACCTGACCGGCGATGGCCGCGACGACGACATCGTGGATTTCCGCGACACCAAATGCGGCGCGCGCGAGACCACCTATTGTGGAACCGGCGGCTGCGTCATGACCATCCTGGTGACGCTGCCGGACGGCAGCGTGCGCCCTGTGTTCGACGGCTATGTCCGCAGCTACAAGATCCTGGCGCCGCCGATGAAGCGCGGGGCCGCGCGCACCGTCCGTTTCGATCTGCATGGCAGCTATTGCGGCGGCTTTGGTGCGCAGGCCTGTTCCAAGGAGAAGGCCATCACGGCGACGCCGTTCGCGTTCAAGCAGCCGTAGATCTGGTGCGCGCCCGGCGGCCTTGCAGGGGCGCGGGTGATGGCGATAAATGGGCTTCAATAAGCGGGCAGCTCGCACGCCGTCCGCCGCTGAAGAGGAAGCCCGATGCAGCCCCTGCGCATGTCCCGCCGCGTCATGAATCTCGCTTACATGCTGACCCAGAATGCGCGGCGGCATGGGGCGCGTCCCGGCTTCGTCTGGGGTGACAAATCCTGGACCTGGCGCCAGATCGATGCACAGGTCTCGGCGCTGGCCGCCGCGCTCGCCGCGCGCGGCATCGCCAAGGGCGATCGCATCCTCGTCCATTCCAAGAATGGCGACGAGATGTTTGTCTCGATGTTCGCCGCATTCCGGCTCGGCGCGGTCTGGGTGCCCACCAATTTCCGTTTGATGCCGGACGAGGTCACTTACCTCGCGCAGGCCTCCGGCGCGAAGGCGTTTCTGTGCCATGTCGATTTTCCCGAGCATGCCGCCGCCGTGAAGGGCGGGGCGCTGGAATTCACCTGGAGTCTCGACGGCAAGGCATCGTTCGGCGAGCGCTCGGTGGCCGACGCTATCGCCTCGCAGGCGGGAGCGGTGGTCGAGAACGTCGCCGTCGAGCACGATGATCCCTGCTGGTTCTTCTTCACCTCCGGCACCACCGGCCTCTCCAAGGCGGCGGTGCTGACCCACGGCCAGATGGGCTTTGTCGTCACCAATCATCTGGCCGACCTCACGCCCGGCGTGACCGAAGCGGATGCTTCGCTGGTGGTGGCGCCGCTGTCGCATGGCGCCGGCGTGCATCAACTGGTGCAGACCGCGCGCGGCGTCTGCACCGTGCTGCTGCCGACCGAAAAATTCGATATCGACGAGGCGTTCCGCCTGATCGAGCGGCACCGGGTCAGCAACCTCTTCACCGTGCCGACGATCCTGAAGATGATGGTCGAGCACCCCGCGGTGGACAAATACGATCATTCCTCGCTGCGCCACGTGATCTATGCGGGCGCGCCGATGTATCGAGAGGATCAGAAGACCGCGCTGAATAAGCTCGGCAAGGTCATCGTGCAGTATTTTGGTTTGGGCGAGGTCACGGGCAACATCACGGTGCTGCCGGCGGCGCTGCATGACGCCGAAGATAGTCCGCATGCCCGGATCGGCACCTGCGGCTTCGAGCGCACCGGCATGCAGGTCTCGATCCAGGACGACGAGGGCCGCGAGCTCAAGGCGAACCAGAGCGGCGAGATCTGCGTGATCGGACCTGCCGTGCTCGCCGGCTACTACGACAACCCCGAGGCCAATGCGAAGGCGTTCCGCGACGGCTGGTTCCGCACCGGCGATCTCGGTCACATGGATGAGGAGGGGTTCGTCTACATCACCGGCCGCGCCTCCGACATGTACATCTCCGGCGGCTCCAACATCTATCCGCGCGAGATCGAGGAGAAGATCCTGACCCATCCTGCGGTCGGCGAGGTCGCCGTGCTCGGCGTGCCCGACGCGACCTGGGGCGAGGTCGGCGTCGCCGTCTGCGTTGCGCGCGAGGGCGAGAAGCCGTTGAGCGAGGCCGAGATGGCGGCGTTCCTCTCGCCGAAAGTGCCGCGCTACAAGATGCCGAAGCGGTTCTTCTTCTGGGAAGCGCTGCCGAAATCCGGCTACGGCAAGGTGCCGAAGCGGATGGTGCGCGACGAGCTCGAGGCGCGCGGGCTGCTCGATCTCGATAAGACCAAGACAGGCTGAGTGCGGGTGATGCGGAGTATCAAGCAGCCGGGCGCACCCGTCGCCGAACGCATCCAATGGGTCGAGGCGAGGGGGCGTGCCTTCTCGTTCACGCTTGAAGCAGGCCTGCCGCTGCTGGAAGCCGCACGCCGCGGCTTTGCGGCGGAAGGTTTTGCGGGCGGCGTGTTGAACTTTGGCCGCGGTGCGCTCGGGCCGTTCGCCTATGTGATGCCGGCGCTGTCGAAGACCGGCGAGAATGCCGCCTTCTACAGCGACACGTATCGGCCCAAGGGCCTGACGCACACCAGGCTCGGCAGCATGACGCTCGGGATGCGCGACGGCGCGCCGTTCTTTCATTGCCACGGACTTTGGATGGAGGCGGACGGCAAGGCGGGCGGCGGCCACATGATGCCGGATGAAACCATCGTCGCCGAGCCGTTCGCGGTCGAAGCCTTCGGCATCGATGGCGCGACGTTCCTCGCCGAGCCCGACCCCGAGACCAACTTCAAGCTGTTCGGCCCGGTCGCGGCCGCGAGCACGCCCGCGCGCACGACGAGCCGCGCCTTTGCGCTACGGCTGAGGCCCAATCAGGATTTTGCCGGCTGCCTCGAAGAGTTCTGCCGCGCCCGCGGCATCGCGCGCGCGAAAATCCACGGCGGCGTCGGCTCGACCATCGGCGGGCGCTTCACCCATGGCGGCGTCACCGAGCCGTTCGCCACAGAGCTCGCGATCACGGCGGGCACGATCGCGCCCGGCTCGTCCGGTGCGCTGGAAGCCGCGCTCGACGTTGCGCTGATCGACTACACCGGCGGCGTTGCGGACGGCCGTCTGATCCGTGGCGACAACCCTGTCTTGATGACCATGGAGCTGGTGCTCGAGGTGCTGAGCTAGTATCGGCGCGCGATCATCGCGGGCTGGACCCTAGCTTGGCAATGGCCAGGAAGGTGGATTCGCTGAACCCTGAACCTGATCCCTGAAAGAGGCTCAGCAGGGGAGATGAACCTTGCCCGGTGGTCTGACTGTTTCTGATGTCATACATGGCTGAGAAACGGTTCAGCAGCTTTTCCACCTTCGCGGGATCGGACAGATCCTTGATCTTCATGAATTTGTCCACGAACTTGGCTTGCTGATCGATCGGCATTGCGGCCATGGAGTCGGGCAGGTCGAAGGCGGTCCTGAACACCTCCGAAAGCGCCTTGTCGGCGAGGACGTCGTATGCGGACGTGATCTCGCCCGCCTTGCGCTGGAAATAGAGCGCCAGGCGCACGCCGGGATTCGTATCTCCCTGCTGCTGCTCCAGGCTCTGCTGGAGATAGTTCGCCTGGGTTTCCCGGAACTGATCCCGTTCCTGCGGACCCATCATCGGCAAGCGCGCGACGTTGCCGTTGCTGTCGAAATTGAACGACGCCACGATTTCAGCATAGCGAGGATCGCTCTGCGTGTTCGCGAAGCTCTTGGGATTGCTCAGGTCGGAGGCGAAGATCTTCTTGAGAAATTCGGTGCTGACCTTCTTGGGATCCAGGCCCTTGGCGACGAGAACGAAATCGATCATCTTCCGGTTGGCCAGCAGGCCGGACACGCTTCTGACGTCTGCGATGGCTTCCTGATAGGCCGTCGCGTCTTTTTGGGCTTGCGCCCGAACTGCCTTCTGCTCCTGAGGGGTTGCGTCTTTCAGCGCTGCGATGACGTAGTTCTTCGCGATATCGAGGACTTGAGCAGGATCCTGGGCCACCAGGGGGGTCGTCAGATTGCCCTTTGCATCGAAGTTGAAGGCGCGCGCGAGCTGGACGTAGCGATCGTCCTTGAGGGTGTAGACGAAGCTCTTGGGGTTGTTGATGTCGCTTTCGAGGACGGCCTTGATGGTGTCCTGCGAGACCGCTTTGGGATCGAGGCCGACGGCGCCCAGCGCAAAATCATACACGCCGGGTGTCGATAGGAACGCCTGGAGCGACTTGACAGTGGGGATGGCGTTCCCGAACTGCTTGATGGCCAGGGCTTCGCTCAGCGGGCTTGCCGCTGCATAAACGGCGGACTTGCTGTCGTCGAACCGGTCTTTCGTGAGTGTGACGTTTGCGGCCGTCTGCGCGGACACACCTGACGGAAGCGACCCGTCCGGCGAAAACTCGAACGCGCCGGCCAGATCTACAAAGTTGCCAATCGTCGCGATCTGGTCGTTGAGGCCGGATACGGTGCTGTTGGATGTATCGAGGTGATATTGCTCGACCAGGATCTGGACCTTCAACTGGGTCACATCGGCGCCCGGTTGCGACAGTTGAGCCTTGTAGTCGGCAATCTTCTGAGTGGCGGCAGCGGCATCCGACTTGGCCTGAGTGAGCTGGGCGTTAAGGCCGCTCAACTGAGACGTGAAAGTGGTGCTGACGTAGCTGGTCGGATCGGACGGATCGCTGCGCAGGACTTGACTGATCGTGTCACGCGGCCACTTGCTCTCATCGATCTTGAATGCCGAATAGACATAGTTGCGAAGGCGGTCGTCGTTCAGCAACTGGTCCGCGCTGGTGATGTTGCCGATGTGGGCGCTGTAATACGTGGAGTCGTCGGCAAGTGCGTCGACCTGCTTCTGCTTGGTCGCCGTGTACAGGCCGATCATGTCGTCGGTCTGGTTAGCCGATTGCGCAACCGGCGTTGCACTGCCTTTGAAGGAAAATGCCGCGGCAAACTCCCGGTAACGCTTGTCGACCAGCTTGTTGACGAAGCTGTTGGGGTCGGAGAGGTCGCTCTCCAGCACCTTTTTCATGAAGGCTTTGGCGTAGGCCATGTCTTCGAGCCCATAGGCCTTCGTCGCGTAATGATAAAGGCGGTAATCCTTCATCAAATCGTCGGCGTTCTTCACCTTGCCGATGTTGGCCTTGTAATAGGCCGCCTCGCGCGCCACGTCCGGTTGCTGCCCGACCCGCGTCAGCGACTGCTTGAGATTGTGCGCAATGTAGTTGTAGCTGAAATACGTTGTGACCATCGCGCATTCCTCGCGGCTTTAGTGTCCCGGACGTCCGTCAATCATTGCCGGGTCGCGAGGTGGGAGCCGGCCTCATGCCAGCAGACTGTCTCAGGGCTTCGTTTCCTAAGGCGATTTCGAATCAATCTCAGGCTTCAGTTTTCGTCCAGATGCCGCATGCCGTTATTGTTTCTGGTTGTTTCCATATGTTTCTCAAATGCAGCTTTCGTGGGGGTTGCGTTCCCGATTTGTTCAAATCGAAGGACTGGCACTGGCCTGAAGCCTTACGGACGACGCCTGCGAAGTCGCTGGGAGTGTCTGACAAGGCTTGGACCTTGCGCAGCTTGTTGACGCTGCGCTGTCCGTGGCGCCTGCGCTACCCACTGAGACCCCGCCGGATCGCCGGCGGAAATTTATCGTAATCGAAGGGAGCCGCAGTTAGCGCCCCCCTCTACGTGGCGTATGTCCAGTAAGGACTAAACCGGCCGCCTGCGCGAATGTTTGCATCGGCTCAGCTTCCCGCTTTATCTTCTCCCATGCAGAAGCCTTTTTGCTGCGGGCGATAAAGCCAGCAATTATCCAACCTATTGCGTTTGCCAAGAGAAACGGCGCAACGAAATACGTGAACAAATATGCGAGGCTCGACATCTCTGTGGCGAAGGCTGCATTGGTCCAGATGCCAGCAGCGAGCGCAGCATGGAAACTAGCTAAAGAAAATCGCGTTGTTACTTGATCGTTGAGCGACGAAATGTGCTCCATCTCAGATTCACTAACAGGGTAAGTCGTCACTGTGCGCCCCATATATTGGGGCCGCATTGCAGCTCCGGCAGTGGCATCCGAAAACTTTGGGATGTTCTTATCCACGGTGCTCCTCCTTTGCAGGAAGAGCGGGCAAATTCGTCGAGTCGCGAGATGCATCGTAAGGCGGGCTGACGCCCATCTGCACCGCGCTGAACGCCATTGTGTAGGCGCAGTTTGTGCAAGTAACTAGTATCTTTGGATATGCAGCCGTCCCATCGGTAGCCCAATATGCTCCCAAGCGATGGTCGACGACAAGGTGATCGGCCGTGACCCATTCGCTCGTTTTGCACACCGGACAGGTAACCGGCCCCTTCCATTTGGTTTCCCACCATCGCTTTATGATGGCGTGATCCTGCGACGTCAGTCTTCCAAACTCGTCCGGCATATGCCCCCCGGCATTGTTTTCTGAGGGAGAGCCTACCAGAGGGCGATATCGATTCGATGGACATTAGTGGCCTATTTCACATCTGCGAGTGGCCTATTTCGGCCAGCACCAAAGGACTGCGCTCCATTCGTGTCCCGGACGCGCTGCAGCGTGAAGCGCTGCGGCGCTGAGCCGAGACCCAGGAAGCCGCGCGGATCGCTGATGGATGGGCCCCGGCTCTGCAGCGCACCGCCAAAGGGGCGCTGCGCTGCGTCCGGGGCACGAGAGCGTCGCGCATTCCTGTCTCAACCGCACACGCGGTTTCCCATTCTCGCGGCCTGTCCGACCCGAGCTTTGCGGCATTCGCCACCCTCGAAAGTGCCGAGGGCGCAGGGAAGGCCGGGTGCCGGCTGGCACCCGCGGTCCGCTGTGCGCGTAATGCGCTGGAAGTAATGCACAGCGGCATACAGGTGAAGCCCAACATCCGGCCTTCCCTGCGCAGTGGTTTTACGGCTTATGTCGCGCTCTCCCCGGGGAGCGATGCACTATTGCCCCCGTCGCCTTGCCGATCGCTGATGCGCGCGCCCGGGTCGGGCAGGACACATCACGACAAGACTTGGCGCACAGACCCCGGGCGCCAGGACCACACGATTTTGCCGTACGCTGGGCTGCACCGGTCGTGTGCGCGCGGGGTGTTGCTCACGGCGCGAGCCGCCCTGCAAACCACCATCGCGCCGGCGCTGCCCGCGTCCACCACGTCCCACCCCGCGTGTCGTGACGATCGCGATACGCCCCTCGGACCGGGCTGGGATGGCCACAATATGCGATAATTCCGAATTCGCGTAAAGCGAATTATTTCGCTTCCGATGGATTGCCCCTGATCTCGTGTGTTTTGCCCGTCGGGCAACGCAAGGGATGGCGTGGATGGGGCTCGGCCCGCCACAGCGGCGCCGCGAACCAGTCTCGCCATGGTCGAAAAATGCGCTACCATGACCGCAGCGCGCCTCAAGTCGCGCAGATCCAAGAGTGAGGAAACGAGATGAGGATGAGAAGCGGAACGGCGATCGCCGGGGTGGCGGCGCTGGTGGTGGCGGGGATGGCCTTCACGGCTGGGTTCGAGCCGGCCCGGGCCCACGGGCCGACCCGGCAGAAGGTGCGGGAATCCATCGAAATCAACGCAGCCCCGGCCAAGGTGTGGGCGGCGCTCGGCAATTTCCAGGACATGAGCTGGCTGCCCCCCGTCACCAAGACCGAGGGCGAGAAGGGCAACGAGATCGGTGCGACGCGGAAGCTGACCCTGACCGGCGGCGCGACCATCGACGAGGAGCTCTACAAGTTCGACGCGGCCGCGATGACCTATTCCTACCGGATCACCAATGTGGACGTGAAGGTGCTGCCGGTCACCAATTATTCCTCGACCTTGATGGTGACGCCGAGCGCCGACGGCAAGGGCTCGACGCTGGAATGGGCCGGCGCGTTCTACCGCGGCTTTCCCAACAACGACCCGCCGCCGGAGCTGAGTGACGAGGCGGCCAAGACCGCGGTGAGCGGGCTCTACAAGACCGGGCTCGAGGCGCTCAAGAAGAAGCTCGAGAGCGGAAGCTGACCGTGCGCGCGCTGGTCCTGGCGGCGCTCGCCGCCGGCCTTTGCCGCGCGGGTGTCGGTTGCGCGTCCGCCGAAGAGGCGTTCGTCACCAACCAGCTCAGCGACGATCTGATGGTCGTGGATCTCGCCTCCGCGCGTAGCGTTGCGACCATCCCGATCGGCGGCAAGCCGGCGGGCGTCGCCGTCAGCGCGGACGGGCGCTTTGCCTATGTGACGAGCCCCGATGCCAAGGCGGTGACGGTGGTGGACGCCGCCACGCGCCAGGTCGCCGGCCGCATTGAGGTCGGCGGCGGACCGCTCGGCATTGCCGTCGCACCCGACGGCAAGACGGTTTATGTCGCGGACTGGTATGCTGCGGCGGTGCGGGTGATCGACACGGCGAGCCGCAGCGTCACCGCCAGCATCGCGGTCGGTGCTTCACCCTCGGGGCTTGCGGTGACGCCTGACGGCAAGCTGCTGCTGTCGGCGGACCGCGACGACGACAGCGTGTCGGTGGTGGACACCGCGACGCGCGAGCAAAAGGCGGTCATCAAGGTCGGCACCCGACCGTTCGGCGTCACCATCGATGCCGAGGGCAAGCGCGCCTACACCGCCAATGTCGGGTCCAACGACGTCTCGGTGATCGACATCGCTGCTGGCAACGAGATCGGTCGCGTGCCGGTCGGGATGCGCCCCTATGCGGTGGCGCTGACGCTGGGGCGCGGCTTCGTCACCGACCAATATGGCGGCACCGTCAGCGTGTTCGACCTGGCGACACTGAAGCCGGTCAAGCGCATCAATGTCGGCGACTATCCCGAAGGCATCAACGCCACCGCCGACGGCAAGCGCGTCATCGTCGCCTGCTGGGAGAGCAACACGCTCGATATCATCGATGCCGCCGAGCTGAAGGTGATCGGCGAGGTCAAGACCGGCGACGGCCCGCGCGCGTTCGGCGCGTTCCTGCGCAAGACTGAGTAGGGCTGTTTTGTAGCCCGCATGAGCGCAGCGATATGCGGGAAAGAGTTCTCCTTAACCCCCGGGCTTCCCGGATATCGCTGCGCTCATCCGGGCTACGGCACCGCGCATCGAACCGGATGTCGCTCTGAGCCGACAGATGCTATCCGGGATTGACCGTGCCGGACGTGCGGCGGGGCGTGGAGATATTTTGAATGAATAGCAAATGGGTTGAGCTTGCGGTGTCGTGGTTGCCATTCCTGGTGCTGATCGGGCTGTGGTTCTGGTTCTCCCGGCGGGCCGGCATGCAGGCGCGTGCCAAGTCGGGTGTGAGCTTGATCGAGCTCTACGAGCAGCAGGTCGTCGAGACCCGGCGGATGAACGGCTATCTGGAGCGGATCGCGCTGTCGATGGAGAAGCACGAGCCGCCGCGCGACGGTGTGTAGCAGCGTAGGTAGCCAGCGGACTGCGGTCTCTGCGCAGCCGCGGGCTAATCCGCCTTACGGCACCTTCGACGCGGCGAAGTCCCGCAGCTTCATGAAAAAGTCCTTCAGGATCGGGTTGCGATCCACATAGGTCACGTAGCGGATCGGATGGCGCCGGCGATCGACGCTCCATGTCATCTGTTCGTTAAGAACCGGGGCGGGGATGATGACGCTCGGTGCCCATGCGGGATTGAGCAGCCAGCCGACCGGCGCCATGTCCCAGATCTCCTTGGCCCAGCCCATGTGATCCCCGGAATACTCCTTGAACCTCTGAGCAAGGAAGGCGCCGATGCTGCCGTGGGGTTCGACGTAGCGCTCGATCTCCGGCACCGTGCTGTGAAGGCGCGAGGTCACGCCTCTGCACGGCACCAGGACGAGCGGGACGCCGCTGTCGAGCAGCACCTGCGCGCCGCCGACGTCCTGCTTGAGGTTGAATTCGATAGTGTCGGGCCACTCCAGGGCATGGCCGCCAAGCCAGACCACCACGATGCGATCGATGATGTCGGGCGCTCTGAGAAGTGCCGAGGCGACGTTGCTGATGGCGCCGATGGCGATGACGTAGAGCGGATTGTCCGGCGAGCCCGCGCGCGCCCGGGCGACGAGGTCGTCGACGGCGGGAGCGGTTCGTGCCGTCTTGCCGGGGCCGACATAATCAGTGACGCCGCGATGAACCAGGCCATCTGGCGCAACGTTCAGGCGCTCCAGCAGGCGCAGGATTTCCTGATAGCTCAGCTCCATGCCGTGGCCGGGACTGTCGGCGCGCGCATTGAAGAACGGCGCGGCGTAGATCGCCTCGACGTCAAAACGCTCCGGCGACAGCAGCATCTGCACCAGCGCGAATTGGTCGTCGATCTCGTTATAGGTGTCGGTGTCGAGCACGACACGCACCTTGCCGGCCGGCGGGGTGAGGAGTTTGAGGCGGGCTGCGTCCGTGAGTGTCATCACCGTCTCCTTGAGGGGGTGATTGTGTATCAGGCTTTTGCCGGCGTCAGGCAGATCGTATCCGCGATCTCATCCATCTGCGCGAACATGTAATCGGGCGCAAGCGCCCGCAGCGCCGCCGGGGCCGCGTAGCCCCAACTGACTGCGCCGCAGGCAATGCCCACGGCCCGTGCCGCCTCGATGTCGCGGACCTCGTCACCGATCGCAATGACCTTGCTCGCCTCGACGCCCGCGCGCCGGATCACCCGGCGGAATTTCGCGGGCTTGCCGAACAATGATGCTGCGCAGTCGAAATGCGCGAACAGCGCGGCGGCCTCGCCAAGCTTCTCGCGTGCATTGGCCTCGCTGTCGGAGGTGACCAGCGCGAGCTGCACACCGTTTTCGGCAAGCGTCCGCAGCATCGCCTCGACGCCCGCAAACAGCGAAATCTCCGCCGCCGCCTCACCCTTCAGCCGCCGCGCATGCCGCGCGATCGCCGGCAGCTTCCACAAGGGCACCTCGAGCCGAGAGAGGATTTCGCGCGTCGACGCATGCCGCAGCCCCTCGACATCCTCATCGGCGACGCGGCGAAAGCCGAAGCGATCGGCAACGTCGTTGATGGTGCGCAGGAACCACGGAAAGCTGTCGGCGAGCGTGCCGTCGAGATCGAAGATGGCGAGGGAATAGGGCATGGAGGAGGAAAAAGTGCGAGCGTCGGACCTGATGGCGATGCGCTGAAAGATGCTCTCGAAGATGCTATATTGAATATCCCCAGAGGTGACAGATGTCGGAGCTACTGGCAAGGATTACGATCGACCCCCTGCGTATGCATGGGCGCCCCTGCGTTCGCGATCTGCGCATCACGGTTGCCGACGTCCTGGGGCTGTTGTCTGCGAGACAGTCGCGGGAGAGCATCCTCGAGGATTATCCATATCTGGAAGCGGCTGACATCGACGCGGTGCTCGCCTTTGCCGCTCGTCAGGTCGATCACCCGATCATAGCGGCTAAGTAGCTTGCCGCGGGGCGAGGCGGTCATCGAATTCGTCGGCAGCTAGCGGCGCTCACCGCAATTTGCGCACGTGAACATTGATGTCGAGATCGATGTTCTTGATGCAGGTCTGTGTCGTCCGATGCGAGCCGCCCTCGTGCCAGCGGCCGTCGCGTGCCCGGGCGCTGCCGACGTTGGCCAGCTTCAGGCATCGCCATTGTGGCAGCGGCCCGCTGCTCTCGCCGGCAAATTGCCAGGCCAGCACGGCTTCCTCACCGCTCTTGTCGGTGCCGATGATATGCGGGCAAAGCTCGCGATGTCGGCCCTCGTAGACGCAGGTCACCTGCTGTCCGGCAAGGATAGCGTTGCGGAAGAGTGTGTAGGTTCGGCTGGGCATCGCTCCCTCCAGATCGCCTCATCTGGCCTTGTCGAACGCGTAAGTGTAGAGGTGCGGGACTGGAAGGGAAACCATGCCGATCAATGACACCCAGCTCAGCAAGTTTCTGAGCCTCATCTTGCGTCATCAGCCGGACGCGATCGGGCTCGTGCTGGATTCGCAAGGCTGGGCCGGCGTCGACGACTTGGTCGCCAAGGCAAATGCTGCCGGCACAAGGTTTGGCCGTGACGATCTGCTGCGGGTTGTCGCAGAGAGCGACAAGAAGCGCTTCTCACTGTCACCCGACGCTGATCGCATTCGCGCTGCGCAAGGCCATTCCGTCTCGGTTGAACTTGGCCTGGCGGCGCAGGAGCCACCGTCAATCCTGTATCACGGCACGGCGACACGGTTCGTCGAGGCGATCCTGTCCGAGGGCCTGAAGCCGCAGGCGCGCCAGCAGGTGCACCTGTCCTCCGACGAGGCGACGGCGCAGCGCGTCGGTCAGCGCCACGGCAAGCCGCACATCTTCAAGGTCGATGCCGGCGGCATGCATGCCAGGGGCTTCACATTCTTTCGCGCAGACAATGGCGTGTGGCTGACCGACCATGTGCCGCCGGAGTTTTTGGCGTAGCTTACACCGCTAGGATTTCCAGACGGTCTCCTCGGTCCAGCCGAGCTCGGCGAACTCGGCCGCCCGGAGCGGCGCTTCGCCTTCTGCGAAGAACTCGTCGAGTTGCGGCGGCGCGACGGCCGTCTCGGAGAGCATGGCATGCGCCTGCCCGCGATGATGGATCTGGTGCTGGAACAGATGCATGAGCAGCCGGTCGCACCGCTCGGTCTGCACGCGCGTATCGCGGTTGATCTTCACGACGTCATCGAGCCGCGCAGGTGTCAGGGCGTCGCAGATGGCGATCAGGCGCTGGTCCATCGCGGCTTGCGCAGGTTTTAGCGCGGCGAGGGCAGGAAAGGGCACCTCGTTCTTCCAGGCCGCCGGTCCGAGCCAGCCACCCTCGAGTGCATCGATGTAGAAGAGGTCGATGATGTAGATGTGGTTCAGCGTACGTTGCAGGCTTGGAAAGAAGCCGGTGCGGTGGGCGTCGAATTCCGACTGGGATAGCGCGGCGCAGGCGGAGAGCAGGCGATGGTTCGCCCAGGCATTGTTGTGGGCGAAGGCGCGATAGGTTTGGACGAGTCCTGCGGACATGTCGGTCCTTTCCCGGGTCCTGCGTGGTTCGTCGGGCGAGCATGACGAAGCCTAGCCCACCGGTCTTACGAAGGGCAGTGGCGGATGACGCTTCGCTAAATCCGCCCTACGGCCAAAGCCGTTACTCCGCCGCCTCGCTCGTGCTCCGCCGCTTCGGCTTCCTTGCCTTCTTCAGCACCGGCTCCAAAAACCTGCCGGTGTAGCTCCGCGGCGCTTTCGCGATATCTTCCGGCGGGCCCCAGGCGACGATCTCGCCGCCGCCGTCGCCGCCTTCGGGGCCGAGGTCGATGACCCAGTCGGCGGTCTTGATGACTTCGAGATTGTGCTCGATGACCACGACCGTGTTGCCTTGCGCGACCAGCTCGTGCAGCACTTCCAGCAGCTTCTTGACGTCGTGGAAGTGCAGGCCGGTGGTCGGCTCGTCCAGGATGTAGAGCGTGCGGCCGGTGGCGCGCTTGGACAGCTCTTTTGCCAGTTTGACGCGTTGCGCCTCACCGCCCGAGAGAGTTGTCGCCTGCTGGCCGACGTGAATGTAGTCGAGCCCGACGCGGTGCAGGGTCTGAAAAGTCTCGCGCACGCGCGGGACCGCCTTGAAGAACTCGGCGGCTTCCTCGACGGTCATGTCGAGCACGTCGGCGATGCTCTTGCCCTTGAACAGGACTTCGAGCGTCTCGCGGTTGTAGCGCTTGCCCTTGCAGACGTCGCAGGTGACGTAGACGTCGGGCAGGAAATGCATCTCGATCTTGATGACGCCGTCGCCCTGGCAGGCCTCGCAGCGGCCGCCCTTGACGTTGAAGGAGAAGCGGCCCGGTTCGTAGCCGCGCGCCTTGGCTTCGGGGAGCCCTGCGAACCACTCGCGGATCGGCGTGAAGGCGCCGGTATAGGTCGCAGGGTTGGAGCGCGGGGTGCGGCCGATCGGCGACTGGTCGATGTCGATGATCTTGTCGATATGCTCCAAGCCCTCGATGCGGTCGTGCGGGGCTGCGCCTTCGCTGGCGCCGTTGAGCTTGCGCGCGATGGCCTTGTAGAGCGTATCGATCAGCAGCGTCGACTTGCCGCCGCCGGAGACGCCGGTGACGGCCGTGAACAGGCCGAGCGGAATTTCCGCCGTGACGTTCTTGAGGTTATTGCCGCGCGCGTTGACCACCTTGATGGTGCGGCGATGGTTCGGCGGACGCCGCTCCGGCACCTCGACCTCGAGCTCGCCGGTGAGGTATTTGCCGGTCAGCGATTTCGGGTTGCGCATGATCTCGGCGGGCGTGCCTTCGGCGACGATGTGGCCGCCATGCATGCCGGCGCCGGGGCCGATGTCGAGCACGTAGTCGGCGAGGCGAATGGCGTCCTCGTCATGCTCGACCACGACCACGGTGTTGCCGAGATCGCGCAGGCGCTTCAGCGTATCGAGCAGGCGCGCATTGTCGCGCTGGTGCAGGCCGATCGAGGGCTCGTCCAGCACGTAGAGCACACCCGTCAGGCCCGAGCCGATCTGCGAGGCGAGGCGGATGCGCTGACTCTCGCCGCCGGACAGGGTGCCGGAGGAGCGCGAGAGCGTGAGGTAATTCAAGCCGACGTCGAGCAGGAAGGTGAGGCGCTCGCGGATCTCCTTCAGGATCCGCCCCGCAATCTCGTTCTGCTGCGCGTTCAGCGCGTCGGGCACGGTCTCGAACCATTCGCCGGCCTTCCGGACCGACAGCTCCGAGATCTCGCCGATGTGCTTGCTGCCGACCTTGACGCAGAGCGCTTCGGGCTTGAGGCGGAAACCGTTGCAGGCGCCGCAGGGCACATCGTGGAAATACTTCGCCAGCTCCTCACGCGCCCACTCGCTTTCGGTCTCGCGATAGCGGCGGTTGATGTTGGTGATGACGCCCTCGAACGGCTTCTTGGTGTCGTAGGAGCGCACCCCGTCCTCGTAGGAGAACTTGATCTCGTCATCGCCGGAGCCATGGAGGATCGCGTTCTGCGTCTTCTTCGGCAGATCCTTCCACTTGGTGGTCAGTGTGAACTTGTAGTGCTTGCCGAGCGCCGTCAGCGTCTGCGTGTAATAGGGCGACGACGACTTGGCCCAGGGCGCGATCGCGCCCTTGCCGATCGCGAGCTCCTTGTCGGGGATGACGAGGTCTTCGTCGACATGCTGCTCGACGCCGAGGCCGCCGCAGGCGGGGCAGGCGCCGTAGGGATTGTTGAACGAGAACAGGCGCGGCTCGACCTCGGGGATGGTGAAGCCGGAGACGGGGCAGGCGAACTTTTCCGAGAACAGGATGCGCTCGGGCCCGCTCTTGTCGTGGATTTTTGCGGTCTTCTTTTTCTCCTTCTCTTCCGCGGGCGCGGCCGCCGGTGCGTCGGCGAACTCGACCACGGCGAGGCCCTCGGCGAGCTTCAGCGCGGTCTCAAAGCTTTCGGCGAGGCGCTGGCCGATATCGGCGCGCACCACGATGCGATCGACGACGACGTCGATGTCATGCGGGAATTTCTTGTCGAGCGTCGGCGCTTCCGCAAGCTCGTAGAAGGTGCCGTCGATCTTGACGCGCTGAAAGCCCTTCTTGAGCCATTCGGCCAGCTCCTTGCGGTACTCGCCCTTGCGGCCGCGCACGACGGGGGCGAGCAGATAGAGGCGGGTGCCCTCAGGCAGCGCCAGCACGCGGTCGACCATCTGCGAGACGGTCTGGCTTTCGATCGGCAGGCCCGTGGCGGGCGAATAGGGCACGCCGACGCGCGCCCAGAGCAGGCGCATGTAATCGTAGATCTCGGTGACGGTGCCGACGGTGGAGCGCGGGTTCTTCGAGGTCGTCTTCTGCTCGATCGAGATCGCCGGCGAGAGGCCGTCGATCTGGTCCACGTCGGGCTTCTGCATCATCTCGAGGAACTGGCGCGCATAGGCCGAGAGCGACTCGACGTAGCGGCGCTGCCCTTCCGCGTAGATGGTGTCGAAGGCGAGCGAGGATTTGCCGGAGCCGGAGAGGCCGGTGAACACCACGAGCTTGTCGCGGGGAATCTCGACGTCGATGTTCTTGAGGTTGTGCTCGCGCGCGCCACGGATCGTAATTGCGCGCAGGCTCGAGCCCGCGTTCTGCTGTTGGCGCTTCGCCTTGATCACTTCATCCATCCGGGTTGCCCTCAAGGAATCCCAAAAGCGCGCGATCGCGCCAACGTAAAGGCACGCTTCGCCCGGAACCGGGATCGGCGCCAATGGGGTTGGCAGCGAACGTAGGAAGAACGGAGGCGGATTTCCAGTGGGACTTGCGAATCGTCAACGGTTTGTTGGCGCGTTGGCGGCATCTGGCAGCAGGGGGGCGCGGAACAGGCCGGGAAAGCGCGAGCAAAACGCAAAGGGCCGGCGCGAGGCCGGCCCTTCGTTCGCGGTTGGATGCGGAGTTGGGGCGATCCGCACCGATCAGGACTTACCGATCAGGACTTGGAGGTTCCTGCGAGAAACTCTTGCTTCGGTATTCTTGCTCAGAATTTCGCGACGACCGGGTTGCCCCAGCGGTAATTGATGCGGATCAGGCCCATGTCGATGTCCTGACCGATCCGCTCGGTGTGCGCGGCCAGGCCGCCAACCAGCGTGGCGAAGTCTGCGCTGTGATGGCCGAGGAAGACGTGATTGTACTCGCCGCCGACTGACCAGTTGTGGGCAAAGCCCCATTCCATGCCGATGCCGATGGTGTAGCCCCAGCGAGTCTGGTTGACGCTGTTGAAGGTCGGCACGGCGCCCGGAATGAACTGGTCATATTTGTCGTGGGCCACGGCTGCACCGGCCTTGCCGTAAAGCAAGAGGCTGTTGACGGCATAGCCCATCTGACAGGTGAGCAGGCCGAAGCTGTCGATCTTGGTCTGGTTGGACAGTGGTGCCAGCACCAGACTGACATTGCTGCCTTTGAAGTCGGCCCAGTTGCCCTGGCCCTCGAGGCCGAACACCCAGTGCGACTTCTGCCAGCGATAGCCGAGCTGTCCGCCGACCGTGCCGCCGCCGGCGTTGTGGCAGCCTTCGCCGAGCGCCGGATCGACCGCGACGCCAATCGCGCTGGTCACCGCCCAGCAGGCATGGGCCCAACCGCCGCCGCCATTGAGGCCGGCATAGACGCCGCTCCAGTCGTAGACGGCGATCGGCGCCACAGGCGCCTTGTAGAGCGGAAGATCAGCGGCACCGGCGGGTACAGCCGCGCCGAGTGCGAACGAGCCGACAGTGGCCAGCGCCCAGGTTTTCATGTCACGTCCCAAACTCATCAAGCCAATTCGCGCGGGCGATTTGCGCCCTACGATTCCTTGACGGCTCGGCGCGGTGTCCCGCGAAAACAAAAAGGCCGGCGCGAGGCCGGCCTTTCGTGACGATGTGACGTCGGTAGGCGAGGCGAAGCTCAGTACTTCGCCACCACCGGGCCACCGAAGGTGTAGTTCAGGCGGACGGTGCCCATATCCACATCCTGCTTGATGCTGTCGGCGCGGAAGGGGGCGCCAAGCACCGTGAAGCTGTCGGTGTGCTTGCCCATGAAAAGGTGGTCGTATTCGACGGCAACCGACCAATTCGGTGCGAAGCCGAATTCGATGCCGGTGCCGACGGCGCCGCCCCAACGGGTTTCGCTCGCGTCGCCGAACGTGACGCCAAGCAGGGTGCCGCTGAACTTGTTGTGGGTGACGGCCGCGCCGCCCTTCACGTACCAGAGCACGTTATTCCAGGCGTAGCCCACCTGACCGGTGAAGAGGCCGAGTGCGTCGATCTTGGTGGTGTTCACCAGCGGGGAGAAAGCGGCGGGCGAGCTGGTGTTCGAGCCCTTCAGGTCAGCCCAATCGCCCTGGGCTTCGACGCCGAACACCCAGTTGGTGGACTGCCAGCGATAGCCGATCTGGCCGCCGACGATGGCGCCGGTCGCATTGTGGCAACCCTCAGCCGTGACGGGAACGGCCACGCCAAACGCAGAGGTCGTATCCCAGCAATTGTGGCTCGAGCCGCCGCCGGCGTTGGCGCCGATGTAGAAGCCGGTCCAGTTGTAGACCGAGGCGACAGCCACGGGAGCCTTGGTGTAGGGGCGGGCCGCCAGATCGGCCGCCGAGGCCGGTGCCAACGTGCTGAGTGCGAACAGGCTGGCCGAAGCCAGCAAAACCTTCTTCATTATCGATTCCCCAGTTTCGATTCTCGTTGTGGCCTTCCGGACGGCGGAAGAGCAGCGGACTCCAATGACCCAACTGATGTCATTGCCTTACACTACTAAAGCCAAAAGTTGTGTCACCCGGGTGCCACATCTGGCCGAAAATGCTGGTGAGCGGGTCGGGCGCCAAAAACAAAAAGGCCGGCGCGAGGCCGGCCTTTCGTGACGATGTGACGTCGGTCGTGAGACGAAGCTCAGTACTTCGCGACGATCGGGCCGCCGAAGTGATAGTTCACGCCGACCTGCACGGTGTGGAAGTTGAGCGTGCCGGAAGCGAGCGGAACGCCGAGATTCGAGAAGTAGTTCTCGCTGCCGAGGCTGCGATAGAGGTACTCGCCCTTAACCGACCACTGCGGCGCGAAGAACGCCTCGACGCCAGCGCCGACGGTCCAGCCGGAGTGCCACTTGCTGTCGGAGAGGGTCACGCCGAGCGCGCTGACGCTGATCTTGTTGTCGATCCAGGCATAACCGCCCGTGCCGTAGAACAGGATGTTGTTGACGGCATAGCCGATGCGGCCGCGGACGGTGCCGAGCGCGTCGGTCTTCGAGGCGACGGTGATGCCGAGTGCAGTCGCCGAGGCGTTGACGTCAGCCCACGAGCCATCAGCCTCGACGCCGAACACGACGTTGCCGGTCTGCCAGTTGTAGCCGCCGGTGCCGCCGACGAACCCGCCCTGCATGCGCGGGCTGTTCGCATCTTCCCAGGCACCGCCACCGACGATACCGAGGTAGAAGCCGGTCCAGTTGTAGACCGAAGCCACTGCCACCGGAGCCTTGGTGTAGGGGCGAGCCGCAAGGTCGGCAGCCGACGCGGCACCGGTGAGGGCGAGCAGACAGGCCGAAGCCAAGAAAATCTTCTTCATATTCAACAAATCCCAGTCCCAGTTTCTATTTTGACTTCCGTGCGTCGGAAGCAGGATCGGACATCGTGGTCCAACTGACGTCGTGCTTACACCAGCAAAGCCGCAAGTTGTGTGCCCAAAGAGCAACAGCAGTCACAAAACGTAATAATAGCTGACCCATTGTACCGAATTGGGAACGCCAAGCAAAAGGCCGGCGCGAAGCCGGCCTTTTTAATCCTAGCGATATCAGCGGGATATCAGTATCTGGCGATGGCTGGACCACCCCATCGATAGTTCACACGGATCAGGCCGATATCGACGTCCTGACCGATGCGCTCTGAGCGTGTGGCGGCGCCGAGCGGGGCGATCAGGAAGTTGCCGGAACCGCTGAAGCCGATGGTGCGGTTGCCGAGAAAGAGGTGATCGTACTCGATGCCGACCGTCCAGTTCGGTGCGAATCCGAACTCGACGCCGGCGCCCACGGTGCCGCCCCAGCGGGTCTCGTTGGCGCGGTCGAATTCGAGGCCGGTGACGGTGTCGTAGCTCCGGTAGCGGTCACTCACCACTGCGCCGCCGCCCTTCACGTAGAGCAGGACGTTGTTCCAGGCGTAGCCGACCTGACCGGTGAACAAACCGAACGCGTTGATCTTGGACCGATCGCGAAGGCCCGTACCGAACAACGTCGTGCTGACATTGTCGCCGGAGAAATCGGCCCAGTTGCCCTGGCCTTCGAGGCCGAACACCCAATTGGCAGACTGCCAGCGATAGCCGACCTGGCCGCCGACCGTGCCGCCGGTGGCGTTGTGGCAACCTTCGCCGAGCAGAGTGCCGGTGACGGGCGTGACGAAGTCCCAGCACTTGTGGCTGGAGCCGCCGCCGCCGTTGATGCCGATGTAAAAACCGCTCCAGTCGTAGATCGTGGCGATCACCGGAGCCGGAGCCTTGGTGTAGGGACGCGCAGCGAGATCTGCTGCGCTTGCAGGAGCCGAAAGGCCCAACGCCACTGCACCGATTGCACCAAACAAAATCTTATTCATTGCAGTCTCCCCAGTTTCAGTCCGCTTCTTGTTGTCCCCGAAGCGGCTAATCAGGCGCGACGCCCATATGAACTCAATTCCAAAGTCGAGCGTAGCTTGGCGGGGAGGCAGAGTCCGTCTCCGAAAAGCAACAGTTCGGCGACATCTGAGTTGGGTCTAACTTGATGAATGTTAAGCGCTTTTCTGTGCGCACGGGAACCCGGAAAGGTTCCATGTGGCGCCAGGCTTTTTGCCACATGTTCCCGGTTTCAAGCCCAAGCCACGGACGATCGAAGTTGCAGGAACAAATCTGGAACAAACCTGAGGTCGATGCTATATGTGGGGATAACCTGAGGGGTGACGGGCTGAGCAGCCCTCGCAAGCGTATAGGGTCGCCTCAACAGGGCGGCAGAGCATCGCGGTGCGGGCTCGGCCTTTTGAAATTCAGTGGCATTCGGAGTGGAGAGCGGCGATGGCGGGAAGCGTCAACAAGGTCATTCTGGTTGGAAATCTCGGCAAGGATCCCGAAATCCGCCGCACCCAGGACGGGCGGCCGATCGCGAATTTGAGCATCGCGACCTCGGAGACCTGGCGCGACAAGAACAGCGGCGAGCGCAAGGAAAAGACCGAGTGGCATCGCGTCGTGATCTTCAATGAAGGGCTCTGCAAGGTCGCCGAGCAGTACCTGAAGAAGGGCGCCAAGGTTTACATCGAGGGCGCGCTCCAGACCCGCAAATGGACCGACCAGAGCGGCGTCGAGAAGTACTCCACCGAGGTCGTGCTGCAGGGCTTCAACTCGACCCTGACGATGCTCGACGGTCGCGGCGGCGGGGGAGGCGGCAGCTTCGGCGATGAATCCGGCGGCGATTTCGGCTCCTCCGGTCCGGTCAGCAGCGCGCCGCGCCGTGCCGTGGCCGCTGGCGGCGGTGGCCGCAACAACGACATGGACGACGACATCCCGTTCTGAGGCCAGGCCTTCTACGGGGTGGGACGATCAGGCGCGGGTCCGGACAGGAAGCGGCCCGCGCGGCTTTCGAGCATCTGGACCAGGACCGGATCCATGAACTCGTAGTCGTCCGGAATGTCGAGGCAGATGACCCGCTTGCCGTTCAGGCTGGAGCGGAATTTCCGGTTCAGCTTGTTCCGGTGGGTCTTCTCCATGACGAAGATGATGTCGGCCCATTCGACCTGTTCGGTGGACAGCAGCACGTCCGCATGGTTCGAGATGCCCGCGGAGTCGGTCTCGATCCCCGGCCAGGTCGAAAACACGTGTTCGGCGGTGGGGCTGCGGAGGCGGTTGGCGCTGCAGACGAACAGGACGTTGGTCATTTCACCGCTCCAGGAGAACGATCGGGGACAGCCCGATCGATCCGGCGGTAGATCGCGCCGGATTCTGGTTACATACACGCCTTCTCCTCGCTGACGAAAATGAGCCGGGGGATGCGTTTCGTCCCCGGGCTCTCTGCTCGCGTGAGGCGACAAGATTTCTTGCCAATTGCCGGGCTAAGCTCGGTTTTTCCGGGCTGGCCTCATGTGCTGCCTCAAGCCTTTGACGGGCTGCCATGTGAATGGTATTAACTTCATGTTAATCCTATTCACATGGCCGATTCCCGACCGGAGGACGCGCCACATGAGCCTTGCGCCATTGTTTGACGCCGCTCCGGCGATCCCGCTGCACGCCTTCGCGGCGATGGCGGCGTTCGTGCTCGGCATCGTCCAGTTCGCCGCCCCCAAGGGCACGCTGCCGCACCGGACGGTCGGCTGGATCTGGGTCGTGCTGATGGTCGCGGTGGCCGCGTCGTCCTTCTGGATCCACCAGATCCGCCTGGTCGGTCCGTTCAGCCCGATCCACCTGCTATCGATCTTCACGCTGGTCATGCTGCCGCTCGCGGTGTGGCGGGCACACACCCACCGCGTCGCCGATCACCGGCGCATCATGATCATGACGTTCATCGGCGCGCTGGTGGTGGCGGGCTTATTCACGCTGGTGCCCGGACGCATCATGCACCGGGTGATTTTCGGGGCGTAAGCAGCGGTTCCGCACTACCCGTTGCGGCCCCGCTCCGGGCGATGCCGGGAAGGGCGTAAGTCTCTGGAAAAACAGTCGGAAAAAGCGCTTCCCAGGACCTCGCAAGGGTGGTTATCAGGGGGCCGATGCGCTATATGATTCCCAGATAAAACTTCATCGGATTCCCCTTGGCTGACGACGACAACAAGCCCGGCGACCAGCCGGCGCAACCCTCGGACATTCGCCCCGTCTCGATCTACGAGGAGATGAAGAAGTCCTATCTCGATTACGCCATGAGCGTGATCGTGTCGCGCGCGCTGCCCGATGCGCGCGACGGGTTGAAGCCGGTGCATCGCCGCATCCTCTACGCGATGAACAATCGCGGCGACACGCCGGACAAGAAGCACAAGAAGTCCGCCGGTGCCGTCGGTGAGGTCATGGGTAAGTACCATCCCCATGGCGACCAGGCGATCTACGACGCGTTGGTGCGCATGGCGCAGGACTTCTCGATGCGCGCGCCCCTGATCGACGGACAGGGCAATTTCGGCTCGGTCGACGGCGATCCGCCCGCGGCGATGCGCTACACCGAATCCCGCCTGACCAAGATCGCACTGAAGCTGCTTGAGGACATCGACGACGACACGGTCGATTTCCAGGACAACTATGACGGCTCCGAGCGCGAGCCGGTGGTTCTGCCTGCGCGGTTCCCGAACCTGCTGGTCAACGGCGCCGGCGGCATCGCGGTCGGCATGGCCACCAACATCCCGCCGCACAATCTCGGCGAGGTGATCGACGCCTGCGTCGCGCTGATCGACAACCCGTCGCTGACCATCGACGAGCTCAACAACATCATCCCGGGCCCGGATTTCCCGACCGGCGGCATCATTCTCGGACGCGCGGGCATCCGCAGCGCCTATCATCTCGGCCGCGGCTCCATCGTGATGCGCGGCAAGGTCGAGTTCGAGACGGTCCGCAAGGAGCGCGAGGCGATCGTCATCACCGAGATCCCGTATCAGGTGAACAAGGCGACGATGGTCGAGCGCATCGCCGAGCTCTACAAGGAAAAGAAGATCGAGGGCATCTCGGACCTGCGCGACGAATCCGACCGCGACGGCTACCGCGTGGTCGTCGAGCTCAAGCGCGATGCCGTGCCCGACGTGGTGCTCAACCAGCTCTACAAATTCACGCCGCTGCAGACCTCTTTCGGCGTCAACGCCGTCGCGCTCGACTCGGGCCGTCCGCAGACGATGAACCTGAAGGACATGCTGACGATCTTCGTCGGCTTCCGCGAGCAGGTCGTTACCCGCCGCACCAAGTACAAGCTGCGCAAGGCGCGCGAACGCGCGCATGAGCAGGTTGGCCTTGCGATTGCGGTCGCCAATATCGACGAGATCATTCGCGTGATCAGGCATTCGCCGACCCCGGCCGCCGCGCGCGAAACCCTGATGACGCGCGACTGGCCGGCCCGCGACGTCGAGGACATCATCACGCTGATCGATGATCCGCGCCATCGCATCAACGAAGACGGCACCATCCGTCTGTCGCTGGAGCAGGCGAGGGCGATCCTCGAGCTGCGGCTGGCGCGCCTCACCGCGCTCGGCCGCGACGAGATCGGCGAAGAGCTGGCAAAGCTCGCCGGCGAGATCGGCGACTATCTCGATATCCTGCGCTCGCGCGCCCGCATCCTCGACATCATCAAGACCGAGCTGGCCGAGGTGAAGGCCGAGTTCGCCACCCCGCGCAAAACCGTGATCATGGAGCAGGAAGGCGAGGTCGAGGACGAGGACCTGATCCAGCGCGAGGACATGGTCGTCACCGTTTCCCATGCCGGCTACGTCAAGCGCGTGCCGCTGTCGGCCTACCGGGCGCAGCGCCGCGGCGGCAAGGGCCGCTCCGGCATGCAGACCCGCGACGAAGACTTTGTCAGCCGCCTGTTCGTGGCCTCCACGCATACACCGGTGCTGTTCTTCTCGTCACGCGGCCAGGTCTACAAGGAAAAGGTCTGGCGGCTGCCGATGGCCGCGCCGAATGCGCGCGGCAAGGCGCTGATCAACATCCTGCCGCTGGAGCAGGGCGAGCGCATCACCACCATCATGCCGCTGCCTGAGGATGAATCCACCTGGGCCCAGCTCGACGTGATGTTCGCCACGACAGGCGGCAACGTCCGGCGCAACAAGCTGTCCGACTTCGTCGACGTCCGCCGCTCCGGCATCATCGCCATGAAGCTCGACGAGGGCGAGGCGATCGTCGACGTGCAGATCTGCACCGAGCGTGACGACGTGCTGCTGACCGGCGCCGGCGGCCAGTGCATCCGCTTCCCGGTCCCCGACGTGCGCGTGTTCACCGGGCGCACCTCGATGGGCGTGCGCGGCATTGCGCTCGGCGAGGGCGACAAGGTGATCTCGCTGGCGATCCTGCGCCATGTCGAGACCACATCCGATGAGCGCTCGGCCTATCTGAAGATGCGCCGCGCGGTCGCCGGCGAGGCTGCAACCGAGGAAGCCCCGGCGGATGCCGAGCCGGAGGAGACCTCCGGCAGCTTCCAGCTTCCGCAGGAGCGCTACGTCGAGATGTCGGCCGCCGAGCAGGTGGTGCTGACCGTCTCCGTCAACGGCTATGGCAAGCGGACCTCGTCCTACGAGTACCGCACCACGGGCCGCGGCGGCAAAGGCATCGTCGCCATGAGCGTCAACAACCGCAACGGCAATCTGGTCGCGTCCTTCCCGGTGGAAGACGCCGACCAGATCATGCTGGTGACCGACAAGGGCCAGCTGATCCGCTGCCCGGTCGAAGGCATTCGCATCGCCGGCCGGTCGACGCAGGGCGTGATCGTGTTCGACACCGCCGAGGATGAGCACGTGGTGTCGGTCGAGCACATCACGGAAGAGGCCGAGAGCGGCAATGGGGCGAATACGGAGACGAACGGAGAGTAACGCGTAGCCCCGTAGCCCGGATGGAGCGAAGCGAAATCCGGGTTCTTGCCAAGCTTCGATAGTCCCGGATTACGCTTCGCTCCATCCGGGCTACGCAGTTGCGCTAGATCTCCAGCTCCGTGCCGAACTCCACGACCTGCTTGGTCGGCACGCCGAAGAACGCGGCGGAGCGTTCGGCATTGCGCTGGAGGAAGGCGAACAGGCCTTCGCGCCAGACCCACATGCCCGGGACGTCCTCGCGCGGGATGATGGTCTCGCGGCCGACGTAATAGGTGATGTCGGAGAGATCGATGCCGGGCAGCTTGCCCTGGCGACAGGCGAGCGTCAGTCCCTCATAGATCGTCGGGTTCTGCATGAAGCCGTAATGCAGAACCACGCGGGTGATGCCGGATATGATCTCGATCACCTCGGCGCGGGCCTCGTCGGAGACGTGCGGCACCTCCTCGATCAGCACGGTGACGAGCACGATGCGTTCGTGCAGGACGTGGTTGTGCTTGACGAATTGCGTCAGCGCCAGCGGTACGCCGTTCGGCGCCGAGGCGAGGAATACGGCCGTGCCCGGCAGCCTGGCGCTGCACTTGTTCACCGCCGTCTCGATCAGATCCTCCTCGGGCTGGCGCAGGCGGCCGCGCGCGGCCTCGACCAGTTTCACACCGCCGCGCCAAGTCAGCATCAGGAAGGCGACGAGTGCGGCGAGCAGCAGCGGAAACCAGCCGCCCTCGAACAGCTTGATCGAATTGGCGGAGAAGAAGATCAGGTCGATGATGAAGAAGAAGCCGTTCACGGCCACCACGAGCCACGGCGAATAGCCCCACTGGATCGCGACCAGGGCCGCGAGCAGCGTGGTGATCGCCATCAGCAGCGACACCGCGATGCCGTAGGCGCCGGCGAGCGCCTCCGAGGTGCCGAAGCTCAGGACGGCGCCGAGCGTGGCAGCGGCGAGCAGCCAGTTCACCAGCGGCACATAGATCTGGCCGATCGCATCGCTGGTGGTGTGGCGGATCTGCATGCGCGGCAGGAAGCCGAGTTGGATCGATTGCTGGGTCAGCGAGAACACGCCGGAGATGATCGCCTGCGAGGCGATCACGGTCGCGACCGTCGAGAAGGCGACCAGCGGATAGTGCAGAAAGTCGGGGCAGAGCTGGAAGAACGGGTTCTCGATCATCGTGGGATCGGTGATTAGGAGCGCGGCCTGGCCGAAATAGTTCAACACCAGCGCGGGCAGGCAGATCGCGAACCAGGCGAGCCGGATCGGCAGGCGGCCGAAATGCCCCATGTCGGCATACATGGCTTCGCCGCCGGTCACCGCGAGGAAGGCGGCGCCGAGGATGGCGAAGGAGATGTGGAAGTCCTGGTGGATCAGGAAGTCGAAGGCATAGAATGGGCTGAGCGCGGCCAGCACCGCCGGCGCCTTGACGATGCCGTGGATGCCGAGCGCGGCGAGCACGACGAACCAGGCCAGCATCACCGGTCCGAAGATGCGGCCGATGAAACCAGCGCCCTGCTTCTGCATCATGAACAGGCCGATCAGGATGGCGACGGTGACGGGCACCACGACCGGCGCGAGCGAGGGCGCGTCGACCTTGAGACCTTCGATGGCTGACAGCACCGAGATCGCCGGCGTGATCGCGCCGTCGCCGTAAAGCAGCGCGGCGCCGACGAGACCGACGACGAGCAGATGCGCCCGCCAGGTGCCGGGCTGGGCGTGACGGGCATGCAGCAGCGCCAGCAGCGCGACGATGCCGCCTTCGCCGCGGTTGTCGGCTCGCAGGATCAGCAGCGCGTATTTCAGCGAGATGATCAGCAGCAGCGCCCAGAGGATCAGCGAGGCAACGCCCAGGACAGCGTCGTGACTGAGGGTGCCGCCATGGGCAGCCGCCTTGGCGGCTTCTTTCAGGGCGTAGAGGGGGCTGGTGCCGATATCGCCATAGACCACCCCGAGGGCGCCCATGGTCATGGCAAGCGGCAGAGGGTCAGGGTGGTGATGACCGGAAGCGACTGCGGGCGTACTGGACAATGTCGACCCCCCGATGGGATCGCGCCCGACGGGCCATTCCGACGAGCGCGAGCATCAGACAGTCTGCGACGAGACGTCGCAAATATCCATGAAATTTATATCTGGAAGCTTCTCTGACACGAAGCTGACAGCAGCAACTACGGCGTGCGGTCGGCGGTCACGAGGCGAGCCTCGCGGATGTTGGCCTTGGTGCCGGCCTGGCGCAGGCAGGAGGCTTCGAAGTTCGGCCAGGCCTGCTGCGAGCAATCCTTGCCGATGGTGCGGATATCGAGGCGGTCGCTCTTGGCGAGCGGCTGCGGAACGCTCGCTTCGACGGTCGGAGCGAAACCGGGAAGGACGGTGAGGGCGGCGGCAACAAACGCAGCGACAGTGATGGCCGAGAAGGTCTTGATCATTGACGGTCCCCTGTGATGCGGCCGCTAGCGCCTAGTGTGCGGCCCGTCATTCGTTGGGTGAATTACTAACCATGACCAGTTTCCGGACGTCTTCGCGGGCGGCGGAAATGGTTTCGTTCGCGGTCCGTTTTGTTTCGTGGGCCCCTTCAGGACGAAACAAACGGCCGGCTGCCGACATGAGCGGCGGCACAATTTGCGGGAAACGGGCAGGAAACCAGCAGGAAACCAGCGGGAAAACGGGCAAGGAACCTGTCCGGCTTGCCGGGCCGGGCCGGGCGCGGTAGGACGGGGCCATGCCGCGCATTGCCTTCTACCCAGGTTCCTTCGACCCCATCACCAACGGCCATCTGGACGTGGTCCGGAGCAGCGCCCCGCTGTGCGACCGGCTGGTGGTCGCGGTCGGGATCCATCCCGGCAAGAAGCCGCTGTTCTCGACCGAGGAGCGGCTCAAGATGCTTCATGACGTCTGCGGGCCGGTGGCGGCCCAGGGCGGCTGCACGCTCGAGGCTGTGACCTACGACGATCTCGCGGTCACCGCGGCGCGCAAGTACGGCGCGACCATCATGATTCGGGGGCTGCGCGACGGCACCGACCTCGACTACGAGATGCAGCTCGCCGGGATGAACGGCACCATGGCGCCCGAAGTGCAAACCGTCTTCCTGCCGGCCTCTCCATTGGTCCGCCCGATTACCGGCACATTGGTGCGCCAGATCGCCGGCATGGGCGGAGACATCTCGGCCTTCGTACCGCCGCTCGTTGCATCCCAGCTCAAGGCAAAATTCGCCGGATAACGGCGCGCTTTTTCATCTCACCTGATCCGGAGTTTCCATGATCCGTCGTCTCGCAATTCTTGCCACGATGTTCGTCGCGCTCGTGGCTGTTCCCTTGGGCGTGGTCCCGGCAATGGCGCAGCAACTGCCCGCGAACCTCGACAAGGCCAACGCGCTCGTCATCGACACCACCAAGGGCCGCATCGTCATCAAGCTGCGCACCGATCTGGCGCCGCAGCACGCCGAGCGCCTCAAGCAGCTCGCGCGCGAGGGTTATTATAACAACGTGCCGTTCCACCGCGTGATGGACGGCTTCATGGCGCAGACCGGTGACGGCGAGAAATTCAACGGCACCGGCGGCTCGAAATATCCGAACCTGAAGCAGGAATTCTCCAAGGTGCATTTCGCACGCGGCATCGTCGGCATGGCCCGGCGCGGCGACAGCGTCGACACCGCCAACTCGCAGTTCTTCATCATGTTCGCCGACGGCGGCAGCCTCGATGGCCAGTACACCGTGATCGGCGAGGTCGTGCAGGGCATGGACGTGGTCGACAAGCTGAAGAAGGCACCGGCCGGCTCGCCGAGCGGCACCGTCACCGATCCCGACAAGATGGTGAAGGTGCAGGTCGCTTCCGACATCAAATAAGACAGGGGCGGACGATGGCGCACTGCGGCAACATGCTCGGGCTGGCTGCTGCGGTGGTGCTGCTCGGCACCATCGGCGCGGCTGCCGAGGACGCCAAGGTCGACACCATCGCGGACATTTCCCGGCATCTGCAAACCTGCTGGAAACCGCCGCCGGCCAGCAAGGCTCACCCACTCGACATCACCGTCATCGTGAGCTTTAACCGGGCCGGCAACATTTTGGGCCATCCGCGCATTTCCTATGAGTCCGCGGATGCCTCCGACGAAGACAGGCTGCAATACCGCATCGCGGTGATGGAGACATTGCAACGCTGCACGCCGTTGCCATTTACCGATGCAATGGCCGGCGCGGCCGCGGGGCGTCCATTCGCAATCCCGATCCGCAGCAGGCGGAAGACTTCACCTCCAACACAAGAGAGACGAGCATGAGCGTCACCGAAAACACCCTGATCCTCGAAACCACGCAGGGCCCCGTCACCATCGAGATGCGTCCTGACCTCGCGCCCGGCCATGTCGCGCGCATCAAGGAGCTGGTTCGTGAAGGCTTCTACGACGGCATCGTGTTCCACCGCGTGATCGAGGGCTTCATGGCGCAGACCGGCTGCCCGCACGGCACCGGCACCGGCGGCTCCGGCAAGAAGCTGAAGGCCGAGTTCAACAAGGAGCCGCATGTGCGCGGCACCACCTCGATGGCCCGCGCGGCGAGCCCGGATTCCGGCGACAGCCAGTTCTTCATCTGCTTTGACGACGCCCGCTTCCTCGACAACCAGTACACGGTCTGGGGCAAGGTCACCGAGGGCATGGAGAACGTCGACAAGATCAAGCGCGGCGAGCCGGTGCAGAACCCCGACAAGATCGTCAAGGCGCGGATGGCTGCCGACAAGGAGTAAGCTCCTCAGTCCAGGGGCGCGCATTGGCGCGCCCCTGGTGGTAAGTCATGAATGCGCACCGACCTCTTCGATTTCGACCTGCCGCCCGAGCGCATCGCCTTGCGCCCCGCGCATCCGCGCGACTCCGCCAGGATGCTCGTCGTGGAGAACGGGTCATTCCGCGACCAGACCATCGCCGACCTCGCACAATGGCTGAAGGCGGGCGACCAGCTCGTCGTCAACGACACCAAGGTGATCGCGGCCCAGCTGAAAGGCCGCCGCATCGGTCGCGAGACCGAGCCGAAGATCGAGGCGACGCTGATCAAGCGGCTCGACGGCTCGCGCTGGCAGGCGCTGGTGAAGCCGGCGAAAAAGCTGGTCGCCGGCGATCGCATCCGCTTCGGCAACGAAGGCAAGGTCTGCCTGCTCGGCCATCTCGACGCCGAGGTCGAAGCCAAGGGGGCTGACGGCGAGGTGACGCTGTCGTTCTCGTTCCACGGCCCCGCGCTCGACCAGGCCATCGCCGATCTCGGCAGCCCGCCGCTGCCGCCCTACATCGCCTCCAAGCGCACGCCTGACGACCAGGACCTCGCGGACTACCAGACCATGTTCGCAGCGAACGAAGGCGCGGTCGCAGCCCCCACCGCGGGCCTGCATTTCACCCCGGCGCTGGAGCAGGCGCTGCAGGCGCGCGGCGTCAGCGTCAACCGCGTCACGCTGCATGTCGGGGCAGGGACGTTTTTGCCGGTGAAGGTTGACGACACCGACGGCCACAAGATGCATGCCGAGTGGGGCACGATCTCGGCCGAGACAGCGGAGCGCCTCAACACCGCGCGGAAAAACGGCGGCCGCATCGTCGCCGTCGGTACGACGTCATTGAGGTTGCTGGAAAGCGCGGCCAGCGAGGACGGCACCATCCAGCCGTTCACGGCCGAGACCTCGATCTTCATCACCCCCGGCTATCGCTTCCGCGCCGTCGATGTGCTGATGACGAATTTTCATTTGCCGAAGTCGACGCTGTTCATGCTAGTGTCGGCCTTTGCGGGCCTGGACACGATGCAGCAGGCCTACGCGCATGCGATCGCGAGCGGCTATCGGTTTTATTCCTATGGCGACGCGTGCCTGCTGTTCCGGGCGCGGGAGTGACCCCCAGGCATCTTTGTGCTATATTGCCGCGTCATTTGCGTAGATCGAGTGGCCCGATGAACATCCGTTCCGCGAAAGTCGATGAGCTTGCCCAGCGCCTCGCCCGCCTGACGGGGGAAGATATCGAGACGGCGCTGGAGCGCGCCATCGAAGAGCGCTTGTCGCGCGTCGTCCCGCCGGTCGCGGACAGAAAGGCCGCCCTGACGACGTTCTTCGAACGAACCGCGAATTTGCCCGTTCTGGATTCCCGATCCTCCGACGAAATCCTCGGCTATGACCGTTTCGGGCTGCCGTCCTGATGGTGCTGGATACATCTGCGATCGTCGCGACCGTAACCAACGAGCCGGATGGGCAACGCTATCGGACCGCCATGCTGGACGCCGACAGCCTGTCGATGTCGGCAGTCGCCGTGCTGGAAACCAGGATCGTTCTCTCTGCTCGCTTCGGGGCGGCGGCTGTCGAGTTTTTCGACGAGTTGTTGGAGACGGCCGGGATCGCCGTTGTGCCGTTTGACGCTGAGATGGCGATAGGTGCGTTCGAGGCATTTCGGCGCTTCGGCAAGGGCGGGGGCCATCCGGCGCAGCTGAACATCGTTGATTGTACGGTCTACGCCTTGGCCAGAACGCGCTCAGAGCCGCTCCTTTTCAAAGGAGCCGATTTTGCCAAGACGGATGTCGTGGCTGCCTTGACCTGATTGCGCGGTCGGCCGCCGTAGGGTGGGCAAAGCGAAGCGTGCCCACGTCTTTCTTGAATGCGCGGTGAGAACGGTGGGCAAGGCGCTTGCGCGCCCTTGCCCACCCTACGACACCGTCCGTTACGCCATCACGCGCTGCGGCAAGAGCTCCGCGATCTGCACCGCGTTCAGCGCCGCGCCCTTGAGCAGCTGATCGGCCGCCACGAACATCGAGATCGAATGGCCGCTGGGGTCGCTAAGGTCCTTGCGGATGCGGCCGACCAGGACGTCGTCCTGGCCCGAGGCGTCGATCGGCATCGGGAAGTAGTTCTTCACGCGATCGTCGACGACCTTCACGCCGGGGGCCTGCGCCATGATGGCGCGGACCTGGTCCTCGGTGATCTCCTTCTCGCATTCGAAGGTGATGGCCTCGCAATGCGCGCGCAGCACCGGTACGCGGACGCAAGTGACGCCGATGGCGATCCTCTCGTCCTCGAAGATCTTGCGGGTCTCCTTGATGACCTTGGTCTCTTCGTCATTGTAGCCGGTTTCGGGGTCGACGGCGGTGTTGTGGTTGAAGAGATTGAAGGCGTAGGGGTGCGGCATCACCTTGGGCGTATAGACCTGCCCGTTGAGATTGGCGCGGGTGGACTCGACGAGCTCCTCCATCGCGGCCGCGCCGGCGCCGCTAGCCGCCTGGTAGGTCGAAATGATCACGCGCTTGATGCGGTTCTTCTGGTGGATCGGCCACAGCGGCACCAGTGCGGTGATCGCGGCGCAGTTCGGGTTGGCGATGATGCCCTTGTGGTCGCGGATGCGGTTGCCGTTGACCTCGGGGATCACCAGCGGCACGTTGGGGTCCATGCGGAAGGCGGAGGAGTTGTCGACCACGACCGCACCGGCCTTGACCGCGATCGGCGCGAACTTCTTCGAGATGCCGCTGCCGGCGGAGAACAGCGCGATGTCGACGCCCTCGAAGGCGCGCTCGGTCAGCTCCTCGATGACGACGTCCTTGCCGCGGAACGACACCGTCTTGCCGGCCGAGCGGGCGCTGGCGAGTGCCTTGAGCTTGCCGACGCGAAAGCCGCGCTTGTCCATGGTGGCGATGAATTCGGCGCCCACCGCACCGGTGACGCCGACAATCGCGACGACGGGATCGTTACTCACTTTGTCCTCCATTGCATTTCAGTTGGGCTGGGATTTAGGCAACAAAAAAGCCCCGGACCTGTAAGGGCGGGGCTTCGGCAGAGCTGATGCGTTTAAGTCGACGACCTACGTGCGCACGCCTCCCCGGGCCCCGAAGGCCGTGGTGGTTTTGGTCGTGCGTTTAGTGGTCGTGAACATGGCGGCGACTTATGCGGGAGAGTCTGGCGCCCGTCAATGGCCTTTCGGCGGGATTGTGGCCGCCAGCCGGGACGTCGTCTCCTTCGCCGTCTAGTTCGTAGTCTACTTCGTCTTGGCGCCGGGCGGCTCCAGGATGACCTCCTTGAGGTCGTCGCCGCTGATCACGACGATCGCGAAGTTCAGCCGTCCGCCTTCGCGCACGAGGCCGCCGCTGATCGCCTTGCCCGAGGCCGCGCGCTCGGCAACATGCACGGCATCCGCGAGGCGGTGTCTGATCGCACCGAGCGCGGCGAGGTTGCTGCGATCCTCGAGATCGAGCTCGCTGAGGGGAAGGGCCGCTTCGCCGCCGACGAGCTCGCCGGTCGTGGCGTTGATGGTGTGGCGCCAGATCCGGTCATTGTGCAGGGTCTTCACCCGGTAGACCGGCACGCCCGAACCTCCGTCGAAGCTCACGTCTGCCGTCGTCGCGCCGGCGTGACGCGCCTCGGCAATCGCCATGGCCTGGCTGATCGAGATCGATGAGCCGCGGAATCGTTCGATCTCGCGGCTGACCGCTTGGCGATCGACCTCGGCGCTCCCATCTGTCTCGTCGTGAAGCGCAGTCGACGTGCCCGCGGTCACGGTCGCCTGTGTCGGCGCTGCGAGGAGCAGCGCGGGCAGGGCGATCGCAAGCAGGTGCCAGGTCCATCGTTTTGCTGTCGTCATGCTCGAAACCCTCGGCCAGCGAGTGTGCCGGATGATGGTAAAGAATTCGCGGCCGGCCTTGGGCATCGGCCGGCCGCGGAACGACGTGACGGGCTGTACCCGCCGCGGCGATCTTAGCGATACGGGCCTCTTTTGGGGCTGGTGAAAAAAGCGGTCCGTATCGCTTATAACTAAACCATACCGTATCGTTTTATTTTGGTCAATCGCGCGGCCGTGCCCAGCGGGGGATAGATCGCCAGCTCACGGAATTGTCAGCGGGACGGGCGTCGCCGCGGCGCGCCCTTGGGGGCGTCTTTGGGAGCGTTCTGGACGCGGTCGGCCGGGCCGAGCGCACCGGCCAGGAACAGCTTGATCGCAGCGCGCATCCGCTTTTCCGCAGCCTTCAGCTCCAGCGCCATCCCGAACGTCGCCATGCGGTGGGTGTGGCCGACGACGACGTCGAGAAACACCTCGGCTGCGATGGTGGTGTCTTCGACGTCGAGCGCACTTTGGGCCACCAGATGGTCGAAGAAGCGCGCCGTGGTGGCGACCGCCTTGAGCCAGCCTTCCTCCTTGCCGAGCTTGGCAACGTCGGGGAAGTTGATGGCCTGTGACGTCATCATTCGGCTGAACGCGACGGCGTCCGGTCCGCAGGTGAACGTCAGCATCTCGCGCCCGATCTCGATCAGGCGCTGTTCGACCGGGATGTCCGAGCCGCTTGAGAGCTGCGTCTCCGCCGCCGCAGACAGCGGCGCCAGCCAGCGCTCGATCTCGCGCCTCAGTACGGCCGCAAACAGGCCGCGCTTGTCGCCATAGCGGGAATAGACGGTCGGTTTGCTCACCCGCGCCGCTTCCGCGACTGCATCGAGCGAGGTCGCGTCAAAACCGCGATCCAGGAACAGGCGGGTGGCGACCTCGATCAGACGCTGGTCGCGCTCGATGGCGGCGGTCTTGGTCGGCCGGCCGCCGCGCGATTTCGGCACCTCGCGCCGCGGCGTGGCCGCTCTTGTCCTGGTCGCAGTCAATCCCATGCCCAATGATTCCTGCGCGTTGCTCGTCATTCGCTCTATATCGCGCAGGAGCGGGGGCGTCATCGCGAATCTGGCCGAATTGGCCGTATCGTCAACGGTTTCATCACGGTCTCGTTCCGTCACGAGCACTCACGGCAGCGTGGACGTCCAGGCCTGGCCGGATGCCGCCTTCTCATATCCGTACTGATACAGTGCCCGCATATAGGTGGTGTCGAACCCTTCCGACGGCGGCGCGGGATAATCGCGCGCGATATAGGAGAGGTGGAAACCAAGGCGGTTGCGCTTGGCGAAATCATAGGTCGAGAAGATGATCGAACGCGTCTGCGACTGCGTGATCGCCGACAGGCTGCGCGAGGCGACGTCGATCGTGCTGTTGGACACCAGCTCGAAATTGCGTTCGATCTTCTTGTTGACGAGGATGTAGATGTCCATCTTCGCGTTGCCGGGCAGGCGGCTACCCTGGAACAGCAAGGCTTCCGGCAGCGTCAGCACCGGCGCGGTCACGCCGCCGTCGACATGCATCTCCTGAAACCTGCGGCCCTGACCTTCGGCGTCGATCATGATCGGCGGAAATACCAAGGGAATGCTGGCCGAGGCCGCCATCACGTCACGAAACAGCTTGAGCGCTTCGGGGGTGCCGACCGCGGCGATCTTGCCCATGTCCCAGATCGCGGTGCGCTGGGTGTCGAGATCGGTGGTGACGATCAGCAGCCGTCGTCCCTTCGCGTTTTCACGCGCGACCTGCGCCATGATTTCCGGTCCGACATAGCGGGCGACGAGCTCGCGCAGCCGCGTGTTGCCGAACAGGCCGGAGCCGAACAGCACACGCATGATGCTCGGATCGTTCAGCAGGCTCTCCGCGATGCCGCTGGTGTAAACGTCCTTCAGCGTGTCGTCATATTGCCGTCCAAGGAACGCGAAGGGCGCGATCAGGCCGCCGGTGCTGACGCCCGAGACCACGGAGAAGTTCGGCCGTGTGCCGGCGGCACTCCAGCCGTTGAGCACGCCGACGCCATAGGCGCCATCGGCGCCGCCGCCGGAGAGCGCCAGATAGGATTTCGACGCTGTGCTGGTGTCCTTGTCGAAGCTGAATTTCGTGACCGGCTCGTCGGCGTAGCGGCGGAGGCCGTCGATATCGAGCACACGGGATGTGCTGGCCTCGGCGGCCGTATAGGGCGTGCGGGGCAGGGAGGTGCAGCCGGCGAGCGCCAGGGTGCAGGTCAGGATCAGGGATCCAATCAGGCGGGCACCTGCCTGCCTCATCCGGCCATGCGAGGGGCCGGATATGTCAGTCGAAGGTGAAGCGGAGGACATTGTCGGTGGCTGGCGATCACGCAAATACCGCCGCCGGCGAAAGTCACCGCGGCATCCCGTCCAGCCCCCACGCTAAAACTACACTGTATCGTTTTGTTTGGCAAGGTGCGGCGGGCATCAAGTGCGCGTCAAATGTGTCCCAGTCTGGGGCATCGCATGGACCGAGCGGGTTGATCGGCCTCGCCCGACACGCAATAAGCACGCCCATGAATCTGCCCAATCATTTCGAACTGCTCGCCACCGATGGTACTGCGCGCACCGGCCGCCTGACCACACCGCATGGTGTGGCGCGCACGCCGGCCTTCATGCCGGTCGGAACCGCCGGCGCCATGAAAGGCATGCACTGGCGTGAGGTGCGCGAAGCCGGCGCCGACATCGTGCTCGGCAACACCTATCACCTGATGCTGCGGCCCGGCGCCGAGCGGATCGCCGCGCTTGGCGGCTTGCAGCGCTTTACCGGCTGGAATGGGCCGATGCTGACGGATTCCGGCGGCTTCCAGGTGATGTCGCTGTCGGACCTGCGCAAGGTCACCGAGAACGCCGTCACCTTCCGCTCGCATATCGACGGTGCCAAGGTCGAGCTCTCGCCGGAGCGCTCGATCGAGGTGCAGCGCTTCCTCGGCTCCGACATCGCCATGCAGATGGACGAATGCGTGCGGCTGCCGGCCGAGCGTGATGACATCGACCGCGCCATGCGGCTGTCGCTGCGGTGGGCGGAGCGAAGCAAGCGCGCCTTCGAGAGCGCGCCTGACGGCTACATGCTGTTCGGTATCGTGCAGGGCGGCGACATCCCGCAGCTTCGCCATGCCAGCGCCGAAGGCCTGGTCGAGATCGGTTTCCACGGCTATGCGATTGGTGGCCTCGCCGTCGGCGAGCCGCAGGCGGTGATGCTGGCGATGATCGACGAGACCGCGCCGCGTCTGCCGCAGGATCGGCCGCGTTATCTGATGGGCGTCGGCACGCCCGACGACATCCTCGAGGCGGTGAAGCGCGGCATCGACATGTTCGATTGCGTGATGCCGACGCGCAATGGCCGCCATGGTGTGGCCTTCACGCGCTTCGGCCAGGTGAATTTGCGCAACGCGCGCCATGCCGACGATCCGCGCCCGCTCGACGAGGAGAGTTCGTGGCCGTCAGCGCGCAACTATGCGCGCGCCTATCTGCACCATCTCGTCAAGGCGGGCGAGACGCTGGGGGCGATGCTGCTGTCCGAGATCAATATCGCTTACTACCAGTTCCTGATGCAGGGCATCAGGGACGCGATCGCACACGGAAGTTTTGAGGAGTTCTATCAGCGTACGCGCGAGGGCTGGGCGAGGGGCGATATCGCCCCGCGCTAGGTCAGTTGCACACGATCCGCTGCTTGACGGCATGCTTGGTCACAAAGCCGTAGCCGCAATTGTCGCAGGTCCAGAGATAAGAGATCATGTGGTCCGAGACATAGGCAGAAGCTTCGGCGGCGACCATGGAGTCGGCGCAGACCGGACAGGTTGGCAAATCGCTACAACGCGGATCGCGATGATGCACGACGGTCGACATCACTTCAGCAACTGCTGACATCGTGGTGACCTCCCTGTTTTGAGACGTAAGTCTAACATAAGCATAAGCAGTTGACGAGGTCGCAACACAATTGCGTCGGCTTTTATAAAATTCGCCTCACCGGGATGTGTCTGCTGGCGCTCTTTCGGTCCAGCATGTCGCAACCATCGCAGCGCAAACAGCTCGTGTGCATTGCGATAATCTGCCGCGTTGCTTCACGCGCCGTGGCTTCACTGCATCGCACCTTGTTGGCTGAGTGCCGGCGCGAGCGCATCCGCCCCATTGCGATCCGAACGAAGCCTGCGTCCGAACGAGAACCAGGGCTTTTCGACGAAGGAATATGACAGCCAGCTGACAAAAATGGACAGCGCTACGACCGTAGTGACGAAGGCGAACCATGGCAGCGGTCCGTCGCCGAGCCAGGCGTAATGGTGAACCCAGACCATCGCGAACGGTGACATCAGGTAGACCGAATAGCTGATGACGCCGACGAATGCGATCGGGCGCCAGGCCATCCGCTCGCCGAACGCGGCGAACAGTATGAAGACGAGCGCCGCGCAAACATAGGCTCCCCCGATCGAATAGCTGTAGAAGAAGTTGCCATCATACACGCCGCCATAGCGGCTGTTGCACAACGTGATCGCGAACAGAGCGTAGAGTGCCGTGCAGATCACGACATGCCGCCATCGCAGCGTTCCGCCGATGACGGTGTCGCGAATGATCTTGCCGAGGAACATCGCGGACAAATTCAGCCCGGCCTCCATCACGACCCATGCTGCCCTGTTTTCGACCAGCACGGCCACTGCGATCCCGGCGAGAGCCGTTGCGATGACGATCGCAACGGCGGTGAGGCGCCGGTTCAGAAGGCCTGCCATGAACAGACCGATGCAGACGGCGTAGAACAGCAGCTCGATCGTCAGCGTCCAATAGAAGTCCCAGAGGTGAGGGACCTCCAGAAAGGACTGGAGCATTGTCAGGTTCGCGGCGATCTGCGACAGCGGATAGGTCCTGGACTCGAGCGCCTGCATCGTGACAAGCCCCAGCGCGATCGAACTCCAGTAGGCTGGGTAGAGCCGGAAGAAACGGCTGATCGAAAAGTCGTGCACGGGCGAGGCACTGGCGGGAAAACTGAAGGGAATGACGAAGCCGCTGACGAAGAAGAACAGCACCACGCCGAAGCGGCCGAAATTCATGTAGTAGCCGATCGCGTCGTGAAAGAGCGCCTGATACGCGCCGGTCGGATGCTCCCGCACGATCACCTCGAGCGCATGCTGGACGACCACCGAGAGGACGGCGATGCCGCGCAGCGTATCGATGAAGGCGAGCCGTCGATGCATCATCCGTTCCCTGCCGCTCCCACCCCATCATCGGATCGGCTGTGGCAGCGCCGTCCCGGCCGTGACCGGCCGACCGCAACGGACGTCGCCTGTCGGAAGGGTATCTGGCTAAGGCACAAGCTGTGATCAGGAGGCCGGACGTTGGTTGCAGCAGTTCAGCACGGCAATCGTGAAGAGATTGACAATGGAGAAAGGCAGGGCGGGGAGGCTGACCATTCCAGCGACGGCGGATCGGCCGACCGGCTCACATTATTTTGCTACGGGACGGGTTCCATGCGGGTCGGATTGTCGCTTGCGCCTCGCCGCCGGCTGTCGGTAACTGCCCGGCAGCTGCGACAGCGGTCCAAATCGTCGCCACAGGGAGTTCATGATGGACGCATCGTCCAAAACGGGTGCAGCGCACCAACCCGGCCGCGGCCGGATCTACTCTTCGATCGTCGAGGCTTTTGGCGACACGCCGGTCGTGCAATTGCGCCGGCTGCCGGGCATGCACGGCGTGAACGCGACGATTTTGGCAAAACTTGAATATTTCAACCCGGCCGCGAGCGTGAAGGATCGCATCGGCGCGGCCATGATCATCGCGATGGAGAAGGCCGGCATCGTCAAGCCCGATACGGTGCTGATCGAGCCGACTTCCGGCAATACCGGCATTGCGCTCGCCTTCGTGGCGGCCTCGCGCGGCTACCGGCTCAAGCTGGTGATGCCGGAATCGATGTCGATCGAGCGGCGCAAGATGCTGGCCTTCCTCGGTGCCGAGCTGGTGCTGACGCCGGCGGCGCAAGGCATGAAGGGCGCGATCGCCGCGGCCGAGGAGCTGTTGAAGACGACGCCGAACTCGGTGATGCCGCAGCAATTCAAGAACCTCGCCAATCCCGAGATCCATCGCCGCACCACCGCCGAGGAGATCTGGAACGACACCGGCGGCAACATCGATTTCTTCGTCGCCGGCGTCGGCACCGGCGGCACCATCACCGGCGTCGGCCAGGTGCTGAAGCCGCGCAAGCCCTCGCTGCGCGTGATCGCGGTTGAGCCGGAGGAGAGCCCGGTGCTGTCGGGCGGCCAGCACACGCCGCACAAGATCCAGGGCATCGGCGCGGGCTTCGTGCCCGACATTCTCGATCGCTCCGTGATCGACGAGATCGTGAAGATCAACTCGACCACCGCAATCGAGACCGCGCGGGCGCTGGCGCGGCATGAGGGCATTCCGGGCGGCATTTCCTCAGGCGCGGCGATCGCCGCGGCGCTTGAGATCGGCAAGCGGCCGGAAGCTGTTGGAAAAACCATCCTGGCTATCGTGCCGTCCTTCTCCGAGCGGTATCTTTCGACGGCTCTGTTTGAGGGAATCTAGGACATGGCGGACCAACCGAGACGGCCGCGCACGCTGGGCGATGCGCGGTCGGAGGCCGAGGCGGCGTTCAAGAAGGTGACGGCCAAGGTCGCCGCCGCGCCACCGAAGCAGAACGTGGCGCCGGGGATCAAGGAGCAGGTCACGCTGCGCATCGACCAGGACGTGCTGGAGTTCTTCCAGGAGGGCGGCCCCGGCTGGCAGGACCGCATCAACGAGGCGCTGCGCAAGGCGGCGGGGAAGTAGGCGCGTCCGGCCCCCGGCGGTATCGTGGCAGTGGCCTCAGAGCACCTGCGACAAGAACCTCTGCGTGCGCTCATCCTTGGCCGCCGTGAACAATGTTGCCGGTGGCCCGTGCTCGACGATCACGCCGCGATCGGTGAAGTAGACGTGGTCAGCGACTTCGCGCGCGAAGTTCATTTCATGGGTGACGAGGATGCAGGTCATCCCATCCTCGGCCAGCTCCCGGATGGTGACCAGGACCTCCTTGACCGTTTCCGGATCGAGAGCAGCGGTCACCTCGTCGAACAGCATGATGTCCGGCCGCATCGCCAGTGAGCGGGCAATCGCCACGCGTTGCTGCTGTCCGCCGGAGAGCTCGCCGGGATAGCTGTCCTCCTTTCCCGCGAGCCGCACCTTGGCCAGCAGCGCCCGGGCGCGCGCTTCGACCTCGGCACGGTTCTGGCGGAGGACATGGATCGGCGCCATCATCACGTTCTGCAGCGCAGTCTTGTGCGGGAAGAGATTGTACTGCTGAAATACCATCCCGACCTTGCGGCGAAGCGCCAGCTTGTCGAGCCGGGGATCGGTGACCTCGATGCCTTCGATCTGAATGCTGCCGGAAGAGATCGGCTGAAGCGCATTGATGCAGCGGATCAGCGTGGACTTGCCCGATCCCGACGGGCCGATGATGCAGATCACCTCGCCCTTCCTGACCGAGAGGCTGATGCCTTTCAGGACCTCGAGCGCGCCGAAGGATTTTCTGACGTCAACGCATTGGACGATGGGCTGATCCGGAGTCCAGCTCGTGGCCATGCTTTTCTCCTCAGAGCACGCGGTACCGACGCTCGAGACGCGCGGTCCAGAGGTTGATCGGATAACAGTAGAGAAAGAAGCACAGCAGCGCGAAACCGTAGAGTGGCGCGAACAGCTCCGGTCTGCCGCCCTCGGCCGCATGCACCTGCGCCGTCAGCGTCAGCATCTCCGAAACACCCACGATCGATGCGAGCACCGTCGACATCGTAACGAGCGCATAGACGTTCATCCAGGGCGGCAGCATTCGCTTGATGCATTGTGGCAGCATGATCAGCCACATGGTCTGGCGCCGTGTGAATGAGAGCGATTCCGCTGCCTCCCATTGCGTCGATGGAATGGAGCGGACGGCGCCGCGCACGACCTCGGCGACGTTCGCCATGACCGGCAATGCGAAGCCGACCGTCGCCTTGATCCAGTCCGGCAAGGGGATGGTCGTCTTGAACAGGGTGACCTGGAAGGGCACCAGAAACATCACGAAGAACAGCAGCACGAGCCAGGGCGCGTTGCGGAAGAACTGAGTGATGAGCCAGCTGACGGCGGCGAGGGGCCGGAACTCCGACAACAAGGCCAGACCGAGGCCGACCCCGGCAATGGTCCCCAGCACCATGGACAGCAGCGAGATCAGGATGTTGAAGCCGAAACCCCACAACAGCAGCGGGGACCATTTCAGGATGACCTGCAGCGGCGACAGCATCGCCGGTCCGCTCTGTGCCCACGCGGTCGACGCCGCCATGACGGCGCAGAAGCAGAGGATCGCGGCGGACAGCGGGCCGATCCGAATGGACATCCGGGTCGGCGCGAGACGATACGGCAGAAGGACGGCAAGCCTGTCCCCGGGGTCGGCGTTGTTCATCGCGCATATCCCGGTATGCGCATCGCCCGCTCCCAGCGATGCATCAGCCAGACCAGGATGCCGACAAGGATGCCGTAGGTCGCGAGCAACAGGACCATCATCTCGAAGACGTTCTGCGATTCCGACCAGATCTGCTTGACTGCGTACAGTGTTTCGGGAACGGCGATCGCGTAGGCCAGCGTGGTCGTCTTGAGCAGATTGACGAGGTTGTTGTTCAGCGCGGGAAGGCAGACGCGAATGGCCAGCGGGAGGACGATATGAATATAGGCCCTGAGGCGCGTGTATCCGAGCGCCTCCGCGGCTTCCAATGTCGTTCGCGGCACCGCTTCAATGCCGGAGCGGAAGATTTCGACGTTGAAAGCCGCCGCAAACAGCGACAGCGAAATGATTGCCCACTGGACGTTGTTGAGCAGTGGAACGCGCATGCCCGCCGCCTCGACGGCCGGAAGCATGGTGCCGAGGCCGAAATAGAAAAAGAAGAGCTGGACCAGCGGCGGCGTGTTGCGGAACACGACCACGAAAGCATTGACGGGCAGCCGGAGCAGGGTAGACGGACTGCCTTGCAGCAAAGCCCCCACCGCGCCGATGATGAGGCTCAGCACGATGGTCGTGACACTCAGAAGCAGCGTCATCTTGAGCCCGCTGAAATAGCGGTCCCAATCATAGGCATCGTAGAATACGGAGAAATTCAGCCCCGTCGTCTCATAGAGCCGCTGAAACCAGTTGGCGATTGCTTGCATTCTGCATGACGCCGAATTGTTGAGGCGATGCCTCGTGTCAGTGCATTGGCACGCCCTGTGCGGAGCGCCAGATGGATCCGACGCTCCGCTCCAGGCGTCTATTTGCCTTTGTATTGCTCATGCATGGAGAGCGAATACTCGGTCGGAGCAATGCCCCACTTCTTTTCCTCGTCCACGATGAAGCCGGTCTTCATCCAGTCCTTCGTCGTGTCTTCGAGCAGCTTCTGAAGGCTGCTGTTCTCGAGCGCGACGGCGATCATCCATGGCGACGGCAGGACACCCTTCAGGGGCAGGGCATAATCCGCCTTCCACTCGTCTTCGATCAGTTTGCCCTGAAGGAAGGTCTGATCGTAGAGATAGCCGATGCAGTTGCCCTGCTTCATGGCGAACAGAGGCTTCTCCGAACCGTCGAACGCAACGATTTCCGGGCCGTAGGATTTGGCGATGTCCTTGTTGTACCAGGCTCCCGACGTCGCACAGACGGGCTTTCCCTTGAGGTCAGCCCAGTCCTTGATCCCGGCGTTCTTGTTGAGAAGGATGTTCACGTAGTCCGAATAATACAGCGGCTCGATGGCTTGAACGACGCGGCGGCGTTCAGGCCTGTCCGACATGGTCGCGATCAGCAGGTCGATCTTGCCCTGCTGAAGGAACTCGATCCTGTTCGAGGCTGCGACGGGAACGAGCTCGAGCTTGACGCCGAGCCGCTTGGCAATGTCTGCGGCAAGATCAGGCTCGATGCCGACGACGTTGCCTGCGGGGTCGCGATATCCGAACGGCTTGTAGTCTGCCTTGACGCCGACGTTCAACGTGCCGCGCTGCTTGATGGCATCGACGCCATCAGCAGCCTGCGCGCTGCCAAGCAGAAGCAGCGCTGCCGCGCCTGTCACCATGAACCGGACCAAATTTCTCATCGGATGACACCTCCAGGATTGCAATCACGATACGCGTTCGACGTCTTATTTCGCGTTACAAAGTTCGTGCCATACGTCACGAAAATCGGGACACGGAGAAGGGAGTGATGTCGATCGGGCTTCGACCGTCGGTCACCATTCCAGCCACAAGATTTCCAATGCCCGCCGAATGCTTGAAGCCATGCCCGGAGCAGGCGGAGACGACATGGACCCTGTCTTGCTCGGGATGCCGGTCGATGATGAAGCCCCGATCGGGTGTCACCGTGTAGAGACAGGCGGCCGCGTGCGCGACACGGGGCGTCGCACCTGCAAGCCGGCCTTTGACGTGCTTGCTGTACATCTGTGCGGACTCGCTCGGATCGACGGTGCGATCGATCGTGTCGGCGGTCGTGCTGGTCTCGTACTGCTCGGTCGCGACCTTGAGACGGCGATCGCCGGGCAGGGGCGGGAAGCCGTAAAGATAATCAACATCCGTCGCGCCATGCATCCAGATGAAGACGGGGGCATCGGCGCGATATGCGCTGGTATCCTCGAGTTCGAACCAATGGAGCACCTGACGCTTCACCGTGAGCAGACGGTCGAAGGGGGCGCCGAGCAGGTGCGCATTCCAGGCGCCTGCGGACACGACCACCTGATCCGCCTCGAATGTGCCTGAGGACGTTTCCACCCGAACGACGGAGCCTGTCTGCGCCAGCGAGAGAACCTCGACCCCGGTGCGGATCACCGCTCCGAGCTGCTCCGCGCGCGTCAATTGCGCCTTGATGCAGCGCTCGGGAAAAACGTAGCCGCCGCCGGGCTCGTAATAGGCTTTCTCGTTACCCTCGAGGTTCAGGAACTGCGGGAAGCGGCGAGCCACCTCTCGCCCGTCGATCACTTCATGAGCGACGCCGAAATCACGGGCAGCCCCGATCGAACGTGCGACGAAATCCGGCTTGCCGTGATGCGATGTCTCGCCAACGCCGGGTGCCATGACGACGAGGCCACAGGGGTTGAGGAGCTGGTCAGGCGTCTCGGCTTCGAGCTCGCGCCAGATCCGGTGCGAATCCAGCACCAGGGGCACGTAGTCGCGGCCTTCGCCAACGGCCTGCCGGGTGATGCGGGTTTCGCCGTGGCTGGACCCCATCATGTGGGGCGGGGCAAAACGATCGAGGCCGACCGCCTTCACCCCGCGCTTGGCCAGTTGATAGAGCGCCGCGCTGCCCATGGCGCCGAGGCCGATCACCAGAATGTCCGCTCGCTCGCTCATGAATTGAAGCTGCTCAATTATTGAAACTGCACAGAGCTTGCTCTCCAGATCGGCTACCCGACAAGTATAATTCATATGATGAAGCAAATTTGCATGTTCACATGACTTTTGCTTAAGTCGTGGAATGACCTCAGCCCCTCCGGACCTGCGAAGCCTCCAGATCGTTGCCGCGGTCGCTGATACCGGCAGCATGCTGGAAGCGTCCCGCCAATTCGGGATGACGCAATCGGCGGTATCTCAGGCGGTGCGGCGCGCCGAAGCGGCGGTCGGCGTCGCGTTCTTCAACCGCAGCCGCAGGCCGCTCACGGCGACGCGGGCGGGACGCATCCTTGCCGACCGCGTTCTCGATCTGAACCGGGACTTTGAAGCGCTCCTCGGTACGCTCCGCGCTGCGGCAGAACAGTCTGAGCGTGTTGAGCTGAGGCTCGGCCTCGTCGATTCCTACGCGGGCACGGTCGGCGCGCATCTCGTCAAGGAGCTGATGACGGGATCGATCGCGCTCAGCCTGTCGGCATGGTCGGGTCTTGCCAACTCGCATGCAGAGGCGTTGGTCCGGCGCATGATCGATGCGGCGATCACGTGCGATGCCATGGACGATTTGTATGACGTCGAACGCTTCCCGTTCTATCGCGAACCGTATCTGCTCGTGGTGCCACGCGGACTGGAAGGCGAATTCGCCGACCTTGATTTGCGCGAAATCCTCGCCCGGTACCGGCTGGTCCGGCACAGCGAGCGGTCTTACGTGGGCGCTCAGGTCGAACGCCATCTGAGCCGTATGGGTATTCGTCCGCCGCGGGCCTTCGAGTTCGACACCTCCGACAGCCTGGTTGCGATGGTCGCGACCGGGATGGGCGTGGCGATCACCACGCCGCTCTGTCTGCTGCAGGGTCTGGCTCACGCGGCGCAGGTCAGCGCTCTGCCGCTACCGGGCCCTGGATTTTTTCGCGAGCTGCTTCTGGTGACCCGCCGCGGCGATATCTCGTTACTGGCGCCGCGTATCGCGGAGATGGCCCGGACCAGCATTACGATGCAGGCGATGCCGCGCATCCGGGCGCTCGTGCCCTGGTTCACTCAGGACTATTAGCAACGAAAAAGCCCGGCGTGAGCCGGGCTTTTTGTTTGCGATTTGATTTCGTCTCAGCGGCGGAACATGCCGCCCATCATGCCGCCGACGACACCGCCGACGAAGGCTGCGCCGGCATCGCCGCCACCGCTGTTGCGGTGCTGCTGCTGAACCGGTGCGCTCTGCGCCTGGGCAGGTGCCGCACGCCGGGCCGGCTTGGGGCTGTCGTCGCTCGCGGTGGCCGGCGCGGCCGCCACGATCTCGGAGAGCAGGGCCTTGTGCTGAAGCTTGTTGAGGTAGCCGGACGAGGGATAGCCGCGGGCCGCCTGCCAGCGCTTGAGCACCGTGCGAGTCTCGTCGCTGAAGACGCCGGTCACCTTGGTGTCGAAGCCGAGGCCGGTGAGGCGGCGCTGCACGTCGCGGCGCTGACCCTTGTCGAGGCCGATCTGGTCCTCGGTGAGCTGGCTCGCATCATCGGTGAAGGTGGCGGGATCGATGCCTGAATTCAGGTTGCGCGTCGTGGTCGACGGGCCGCTCTTGATTGCAGCAATCCGCGCCAGCGCCAGCGCCTTGAACTGGCCGTTCGGATAGGCCGAGAGATAGGCGTTGAGCTCTTCCGGCTTATTGGACTCCTTCACGGAGCGCCAATATTCGAGTTCGACACCATCAGAGCTGCCGGCGCTCGCTGCCGGCACGACGCCAGCGGCGGTCGGCGCCGCATTGGCGACCTGTGTCGTCGGCGCCTGGTTCAGATACACCGCGCCGATCAGGTTGGTGTGGCCCCAGGGCAGCTGGCCCTTGTGGGTCTCTTCGTTGACCTGGGCGCGCACCGAGGTCATCGCCTGTTGGATCTCGATGCCCGGCTTGGTGATGTTGTCGATCAGGGCGCGGGTGAACGGGCTGTTGTTCCCTTCCTGGCCGTCGAGCGCGGTCTGGCCCGGGCCGGTCGCGAACGCGATCAGCGTGCCTTCGCCAGACTTCATCTCGGCAAGGCCGCTCTGCACGTTGACGCTGCGGGTCGCCGAGTTCGACTTGATCTTGGCGGCGAACGGATTGTCGCGGCAGGCGTCGAGGAAGACGAGCTTGACCTTGGCATCGCCCATGGTCTGCTCGAGCGTCAGGTCGATGTTGATGGCGGCGCCCAGCTTGACGTCCATCTCCGACTTGATGTCGGCATCGACAGGCAGCAGGTAGTTGGTGCCGCCGACGGCGATGCCGTGGCCGGCATAATAGAACAGCGCGATGTCGGAGCCCTGCGCCTTGCGGCCGAAATCGAGCAGCTTCTCCGTCATCTGGTCGCGGCTGAGATTGGATCCTTCGATCACCTCGAAGCCGACATTGCGCAGCGTCGACGCCATGGCCTTGGCGTCGATCGGCGGGTTCGGCAGCTGTGCGACGTTCTTATAGCTGCCATTGCCGACGACGAAGGCGACGCGGCGGTCGGCCTGTGCGGCGCTGACTGACAGCGCCATGCACATCAGCGAGGCGAGGAGGGTAAGAGTGCGCATCTGAAATCCCCAACAGAATCGAATTGCAGGCAGCAACAAATCGGCAACGAACTTACACGACACGCCCGGTTTCGCGCTAGCAAAACGACAGTTCGCCCAACCCATTACTTCGCGGTCGAATGTGCACGATGGAATGCCGCTCCAACGTGATCCAAATCACGCTCGACCACTATGTTTGTCGCGCGAGATGGCGCACGGGTTCACTGCGCGCGGGCGGGGACGGGCGGCGCCGGTTTCAAATTCAAGAGGTTGCCGCACAGGATCAGCGCCGCGCCGAGCACGGTCCAGGCGTCGAGCCGCTCCGAATAGAGCAGCCAGCCGGCAGTGGCGGTGAGGGGAACCCTGAGGAAGTCCATGGGGACCACGATGGTCGCATCGGCGTAGCGCATCGCGCTGGCGAGGCAGTAGTGCGAGAATGTGCCGCAGACCGCGATCACGCCGACCCAGGCCCAGGCATGGGCGGACGGCCAGGTCCAGACGAACAGCGTCGGGACGAAGCCCGCGACCGACTGCACCACCAGCATCCAGAACAGGATCGAGAGCGCGCTCTCGGTGCGGGTCAATGATTTGACCAGCGCCATCGACACGCCAAATCCCATGGCAGCACCAAGCGCAATGAGCTGACCCGGATTGATCTCGCCGGTCGCGGGGCGGACGATCACGATCACGCCGATGAGGCCAAGCATGATCGCCGCCACCTTCCACGACGTCATTCGTTCGGACAGCAACGTCGCCGCGAGGATCGCGGTCCAGATCGGCATGGTGAACTCGATCGCCACCACCTGGCCGATCGGGATCAGCGTCAGCGCGAAGAACCAGCCGAGTTGGGCAACATAGTGCACGAGGTTGCGTGCGAGGTGGTGTTGCAGGCGTGATGTCCTGAGCACCTTGAAGCCGCCGGCGCGGTAGATGATCGGCGCCAGCAGCACGAAGCCCGACAGCGACCGGATCTCCATGATTTCGAAAACGTTGAGCTCGCGCGTGGTCTCGCGTCCGGCCACCGCCATGACCAGCATCATCGACAGCCAGCCGGCCATCCACAGTGCAGCCATCGGTTTGGACGGTGTCGTGCTCATCGGGCGGGATGCAGGGAGAGTTGAATCCAAAAGGACGGCCGGTATCGGCGACATCGTGGCCGTTTGCAACGGCCAAATCTGCGGATGCAGCGATGCAGGGCGGCGTGCTAAGGCTTGGATGAACAACGACAAGAAAAGGGAGAACTTCGCTCATGCAAATCCTGCAGCCGGCCGAATGGAAGAAACCGCGCGGCTTTTCTCATGGCGTCGTGGCCGAAGGGCCGGGCCGCTGGGTGGTGTTGGCCGGCCAGACCGGCGGCGACGAGACCGGCAATTATGCGCCCGACATGGCCGCGCAGGTCGCCACCGCCCTGAAGCGGATCATCAAACTGTTGAGTGAGGCCGGCGCTGGCCCCGAGCACATCGTGCGCCTCACCTGGTACCTGACCAGCCGCAGCGAATATGAGGCGGCGGGCGCCGGCATCGGCGCAGCCTGGAAGGAGACGCTAGGGGGCGCAATTTCCCGCCTTCGACACTGCTCTATATCGGCGGCCTCGTGGACGAGCGCGCCAAGGTCGAGATCGAGGTCACGGCGTTCGTGCCAGGCGCATGAAAAAGGCCCGGCGAGATCGCCGGGCCGATTGTCGTCTCACCGTGCTGTCGTCTTACTTCGACAGCGTGATGTTGGCGCCGCGGAACTGGCTGTCCGCGCGCATCGTGACGGCCTGCTTGTTGCCGCTCGTCTTCAGCGAGATGTTGGCGTTGAAGCCGGCGGTGGAGGCGACCAGCTCGTAATTGCCGCCGGCGCCGCGGCCCTGGAGGGAGCCGGAGATGTTGCGGCTGGCCTCGGACCAGTTGCCGGCGATGGCGCCGCCTTCGGCCCGGACGCTGGCACCGAGGTTGAACTTGTAGGCGTCGCTGGCGCAGGTCAGCGACATCTCCATGGTCGGTCCGATCGGGGCATATTTGGCCCGGCAGCGAATCCGCTCGGTCGAGCCATCGTCCAGCGTGACGGTGCCGACGCCACTCCAACTGCCCGCCAGCGGGGCAAACGGACCGGACTGGGCCTTGCTTTCAGAGTTGACGAGCCCCGCCGCAAACAAGACGGCGGCCGCAATCAGCAGCCGCCGGTTCCAGGCGCGAGCCTCGCTAGGTTTATTGGCGCGATGCTTCCCACCGCCCGCTGCACGGTATGCCTGCAGATGCTCCATTCCACTTCCCCGATCCGGCGTTGCCGTTGAGTTGACCGTTGGCATATGCACCATTGATCGAAACTTTCACAAGACCCCCGCTGCCGATGGTGCCGGAAACGTTAGCGCCGGGCGCGGTGATCTTGCCGTCGGCAACCGTCAGCATGGAGCTTGCGGTCGGCTCGCAGGTGCCGCTCTTGGTGACGATGGTGACGTGCCAGTTGCCGTCATAGGGGCTCTGGGCGAAGGCGGGAGCGGCGAGGGTGCCGGCGAAAACTGAAGCGGCACAGAACGCCGCGATGCGAGCAAAACGCATGAATTCCGTCCTTGAAACTGTCTGAGATGCTGACGCTTATTCGGACGAAATGTGACGGAAATTTGTTGCAATGCCAAACCGAAAATTGTTCCTGTGGAAACAATGGTTTATTTGCGTTTTTGGCTCCAATTTTCGAAGCAAAATCAATGCGGCTTCGCGTTAATCGTTAACATCGGGAGGGAACTCAGGACAGACTCGGCGCCGAAGTCGCGAACTGCTCGTCCTGAGTCTTGGCCGGCAGCGCCTTGTGGACCTTGATGTAGTCGATCACGTCGGCCAGCAGCTTGAGGCCGAGCGGCGCCAGCGCGCGCTCCCAGAGCTCGCGGGCGGTCTCGCCCTTCTTGACGAAGCACCAGTCCTGGGCGGCGATGGCGCCGGCGTCCATGCGATCGGCGAGATGGTAGATCGTGCCGCCGGCGATCGGATCGCCTTCCTTGATGGTCCATTCCACCGCCGCCTTGCCGCGGTGACGCGGCAGCAGCGATGGGTGATAGCCGATGCCGCCGAACTTGGACGCGGCCAGGGCGTCCTTGCCGATCCGGGCGTGGCTGTGGGCGGTGATGATCAGATCGGTGTCGGGACCGATCTCGGAGGCCACCACGAGCTTCGGGTTGGCCTGGACCACCACGTCGATGCCGGCTGCCTTGGCGGTCGCGGCGAGGCGGTCATCTGCATCGGCCACCACGACCCGCACGATCGAGACGCTGTGCTCCCGGAGCATGTTCAGGGTGGTCACGCCGAAATGGCGGGAGCCGACGAGGGTAATGCGCATGGGTGTCCGATCCGTCTCGCAGCTGCGTTATCCTCCCGATAACACGTCCGGACGTCCTGTCACCACCCGCGGGCCGTTTGCCCCGGTTATCAACAATGCGAGGGCGCGGGGCGCATCAAATTCGCGATTGCGCAGCCGGCATCTCCGATGCTTCCATACGCGGACTGCACCGTATCGGGAGCGAGCGCATGCGAAGCCCGTGGTTTTTCCTCCTCGCGGCACTGATCGTGGCCGGCCCAGCCTGGGCTGGCGGGCCTTACCCGGAAGTGCCACCCGAGATCGGGGTGGCGCCGGTCATCGGCCCGACCTGGGATGCCTATCGCTGCGTTGAAGGGGTGCCTTACAATTTCTACCACGACGCCTATTACGGCGAGGAGCCGCCGGCGATCTATCGTGGCTACGCTTACAGGCCGTATTACCGCTACAGCGCCTACCGCAAGCTGCCGCGCAAGTATTTTTGCGTCGTCGATTAGCGTTGCAGCGCTGCCACGGTCGGCAGCAAATGATCAATGAGGCGGCTCCTCCGTTTCATTTTTTAACAGAAGGAATCTTTGTGTGCGGTTAGAACCAGCCCATCCGGGGCTGGCCAAATTTCATTACGGACCCGTTTTCGAACCCGGCTTTGGCCGCTGGCGTGTCGCCAGCGGCTTTTTCGTGCCGCGCGTCACGAAATCATCAGACGGTAATACGTTCTCAACCTGCTTGTCGTATCGACGAATCCGTCGCGGATTTGTATTGCGTACCGCGACACCGAAAAGGTCCCGCCGGCGTGGGTGCGCCGCGCGGGTTTTTTCGCCGGGACCGATGTTATGCCGAGCGCAATTGAACAGATTGTGGACGCCTATGTGCGGCTGAAGAACCGCCGTGGCCTCGACGAGCTGATGATGCACAGGCAGCGGCTCGCAGTCGATCTGAAAAGCCGGTCCGGCCGTTATGATTTCAGCCTGCCGATCGACAAGATCGACGAGGAGATCGCGATCATCGAGGCTGGACTGACCAGGCTCGCGGCGGATGCACCCGAGCCCGGTGCGACGCGGCTTCGCTAGAGCATGATCCGGAAAAGTGCGCAGCGGTTTTCCGAAAAGATCATGCTCAAACAACAACCTAAAGCGCGATGACGATTCATCCTAATCTGATCGCGCTTTAGGACGTTCAGTCGCGCCGGCCGCCATCGATGACGGTGAAGAGCGGACGCGCCGGGGTCGGCTCCACCAGCAGCTCTTCCACCAGCGCCGTTGCCGCATCGACATATTTGCGCGTCGGCTTGTCGAGCTCGCGTTTCGCCTCGTCGTCGAGCGCAACCTTCGCAGCCTCCACCAGCTTGCGCATCCGCGCCGCATGATCGTCGCCGGCCGTCAGTGTCGCGCGCGCCAGCGAGCGCAGCACGAACAGCTCGCCCTCGAGGCGGAGCAGACGGTCGTTGAGCCTGGTGAGGACGGCGTTGAGGTCAGCCATGTCAGGTGTTCGTGGCGGAGGTTCCATCCTGATCTAGCCGCGATCGGTGAACGGAGTGCAAACGGCATCGGTGCAATTCGGCCGATCGGCTGGGCTTGCCGCATCCGGAATGCCGCCGATGTGACCGATCGTGACCCGCAAGGCCGTGGGCTCCGCGTCAGTCCCGCACCACATCGGGAGGTGGGTGGACGTCTGGAGCACGTTCAATGCGGTCTGTCCTGGCCCTCGCTCTCTTGATCTCGCTGTGCGCGCCGGCGCTGGCCGCGCCGGTGCATCGCGCGCCAAGGCACCGTCATGTCGTCGTTCGTCCCGCCGAGGACGCGCCGGTGCCGCCCGGCTGGTACAAGTTTCCGGGGTGGCCGCCGATCCCGCCATCGGAGAACAGGAATCTCGACCCCTCCAATTTCGGCGGTGGCTGAAGGCCTCTCACGCAGACCGGGCGAGATAATCGCGCGCGAAGGCGAGGTACCAGTCGAGGCAGGCGGGATTGGCCATCGCCTCCTTGTTGATGACCTTCTCGACGGGCTGGCCGAGCAAGAGCTTCTTGATCGGCAGCTCCTGCTTCTTGCCAGAGAGAGTGCGCGGGATCTCGGCGACGGCAAAGATCTCGTTCGGCAGGAAGCGGCGGGAGAGGCCGGCCTCGATCGCCTTGTTGATCTTCGCCTGCATTGCGCCGTCGAAGGCGACGCCCTCGCGCAGCACCACGAACAGCGGCATGTAGCTGTCACGGCCGAGATATTCGAGATCGACGACGAGGCTGTCGAGCACCTCAGGCAGAGCCTCGATCGCGGAATAGAGCTCGCTCGTGCCCATGCGCAGGCCGTGGCGGTTGATGGTGGCATCGCTGCGGCCGTAGATGATGCAGGAGCTGTCCGGTTCGACCTTGAGCCAGTCGCCATGCCGCCACACCGGCCCGCGGCCGCTGCCGTCGAAATTATCCGGATAGGTCTCGAAATAGCTGGCGCGATAGCGCGCACCGTCCTTGTCGTTCCAGAAGTAGAGCGGCATCGACGGCATCGGCTCGGTGCAGACGAGCTCGCCGACCTCGCCGATCACCGCGCGGCCGTGTTCACTGAAGGCTTCGACGGCAGCACCGAGCAGGCGGCACTGCATCGCGCCCGGCGTCTGCGGCAATTCGCGGTTGCCGCCGATGAAGGCGCCGGCGAAATCGGTACCGCCGGAGATGTTGGCCCACCAGATATCGGCCTGCGCCTTGCTGCCGTTGATTTTCGACAGCGCCGCGAAGCGGTCGTTGAACCAGCCTTGCGTGTCGGCGCTCAGCGGCGAGCCGGTCGAGCCGAGGCAGCGCAGGCGTGAGAGATCGCCGGCGGCGGCAAGATCGATCTCGGCCTTGGCGCAGTTCGCGAAGAACGCCGCGCCCGCGCCGAAGAACGTCGCCTTCGACTGCGCCACGAAGCGCCACAGCGTGGTCCAGTCCGGCTTGTCCTTGGCGCCGCCGGGGCTGCCGTCGAAGATGCAGCAGGTGGTGCCGCTGAGCAGGCCGCCGACCTGCGAATTCCACATGATCCAGCCGGTCGACGAGTACCAGTGATAGCGCTCGCCGAACGAGTTCTCGTGATAGGAGCAGCCGATATCGTTGTGCAGGCCGAGCAACGCCAGCACCACGATGACGATGCCGCCATGGCCGTGCACGATGGGTTTCGGCAGGCCGGTGGTGCCGCTGGAATAGACGATCCACAGCGGATGATCGAACGGTAGCCACATCGGCTCGAACGCGTCGATCGCAGCGCCGGTCCTTGCGGTGATATCGGAGAGCAGAGCGTCCGGCGCCGCGGGCGCGGCGGCCTCGCTGTGCAGGATGACGTGTTCGACGCTCGGCAGCGATCGCCGCAGCTCGGCGACGACATCCTTGCGGTCATGCTTGCGACCGGCATAGGCGACGGCGTCGCAGGCAATCAGCACTCTCGGCTCGATCTGCTTGAAGCGGTCGATCACGGCGGGTGCGGCCATGTCGGGCGCGCAAACACTCCAGACTGCGCCGATGCTGGCGCTCGCGAGAAACGCGATAATGGTCTCGGGGATGTTGGGGAGGTACGCCGCGACGCGGTCGCCGGGCTTGATGCCCTTATCCTTGAGATGCAGCGCGAGCGCGGCTGCCTTGCGCCGCAGCTCGGGCCAGCTCGTCTCAGTGACTATGCCGTCCTCGCCGCAACTGACGATCGCGGGCAGTCCGGCGGCGTGCGCCGCGTCCACGTGCCGGAACACCTGCCGCGCGTAGTTCACCTGCGCGCCGGGAAACCACACCGCGCCGGGCATCTTGCGCTCGGTGATTACGGCCGCGAACGGCGTCGGCGATTGCAGATCGTAATAGTCCCAGATGCTGCGCCAGAACGCGTCGAGGTCGCGGACCGACCATTGCCGCATCTCCTCGTAATTCGCGAAGGTGAGGCCGCGCTGCGCGGCGAGCCAGTTACGATAGAGGGCGATCTGGGGAACGAAAGGAGCGGTCATTGCGTAACGGCTTCTATTGCGGGGAGGGCAAGTGTAGCCCCTGCCGCAGCGTCGTAGAAGCCATCGCTCACGCAGAGCGCAATGACAGTTCGCAGCCCGGATGGAGCGTAGCGCGATCCGGGAATCATGGAATGACGCAATTGCTGTCCCGGATTTCGCTGCGCTCCATCCGGGCTACGGCAGTGCGAAGCTTGCCTCAGCCTACCACTCGACCCCGGCCCAGCGCCGTCCGAACACCGGCGGCCTGGTCTTCACCGCCTGCCAGCCGAAGAAATGATGCTTGCCGGACCAGCTGTGCACCACGCCGCTGCAAATGCTGCATTTGAAGCTGCCGGTATGCGCCTCGCTGTGCTCCTCCCGTGTCGCGGTGTAGTTCATGCTGCAACCCGCGCAGGTGAATTCTTCGGTCGTCCAGATGCTGTTGGCCATTGCAGCTCGGTCTTCTCGGATGTTCGACGGCAAGCGTAAGGACGGGCGTTTGCATCGGCGTAAACCGGCCTGCGGAAATCCGGTTAATCGCCGTTAGCCAAACCCGCCGGCGGACATTGCAGGAAGTTCCAGGTCGCTCCAGCGCCGGGCCTCGAACCGGTCGTCTTGACGGCGGATGCGGGGCTCGCAATAACCCGGGATTGTGCCAGTGCCGGAACCCGCGTGATGCCGCAAGGAAAGCCCTGCCCGTGAAAAGCCTCCGTCAGCTCCTCACGGGAGAGGATATCATCCAGCTCGTGATCCGGCTTGGTCTGCTCGGCCTGCTGATCATCTGGACCTTCCTGATCATCCGCCCGTTCGTGCCGATCCTGGCCTGGAGCGGCGTGCTCGCGGTCGCGTTCTATCCGGCCTTCAGCTGGGTCGCCAAGATCCTCGGCGGCCGGCCCAAGACCGCGGCGGCGATCCTCACCCTGATCACGCTCGGCATCGTCATTGGCCCGGCGACCTGGCTTGGCATCAGCGCCGTGGACGGCGTGCGCGAGCTGGCGCACCAGCTCAGCACCGGCGACCTCGCGCTGCAATCGGCGCCGGAGCAGCTGAAGTCGTGGCCGCTGGTCGGCCCGTGGCTCTTTGAGCTCTGGGACCAGGCCTACACCAACATCCGCGCGGTGCTGCGCGAGGTGGCGCCATATCTCCAGCCGCTGGCCGGACCGTTGTTGTCGCTTGCGGGGGATGCCGGTCTCGGCACCGTCCAGTTCCTGCTGTCGGTGTTCGTTGCCGGCTTCCTGTTTCCGCACGGTCCGCGGCTGGTCGCGGCCGGCCGCAACTTCCTGGTCAGGATCGTGCCCGAGCAGAGCGAGCATTTCCTGGAGCTCGCAGGCGCCACCATCCGTGCGGTGGCGCAGGGCGTGATCGGCGTCGCCGTGGTGCAGGCGCTGCTGGCCGGCTTCGGCTTCAAGCTCGCGGCCGTGCCGAGTGCGGGCCTGCTCGCCTTCATCGTGCTGCTGCTCTCGATCGTGCAGATCGGCGCCTTCCTCGTGCTGTTGCCCGTCATCATCTGGATCTGGACCGCCAAGGACGTCACCACGGCGCTGCTGCTGACGATCTTCCTCGTCCTCGTCGGCTTCATCGACACCATGCTGAAGCCGCTGGTGATGGGGCGCGGCCTGACCACGCCGACCATCGTGATCTTCGTCGGCGTGATCGGCGGCACGCTCGCTCACGGCATCGTCGGCCTGTTCATCGGGCCGATCATCCTGTCCGTGGCATGGGAAATGGCGATGGCCTGGATCCGGACGGAGGACCGGGCGGGAGTGAGCGAAGGCTGAGCCTCCCGCATGCGCTGTGATCAAAGTTCCCGGCGAACTTGTCTATTGGCCTAGACAAGTTACGATAGGCGAGATTCTGTTTTCGAGCCTACGATTAGGAATGGCGAAGTCTTCCAAGCTGGTTGCCGCAAGGCGCGGCAAGGTTTTGTTGGTCAGACGACGATCGGACGGCCTGTGGATGTTCCCGGGCGGCCGCAAGCGCGCGCGCGAGTCCGACAAGGATTGCCTGCGGCGGGAGATCAAGGAAGAGCTGCCCAAGCTGAAGCTCGGCCGGATCAGCCTCTGGAAGGAAGTGACGGCCCGGAACAAGCGCTCCGGCCGCAAGATGAGCGATGCGATCTTCATCGCCAAGGGCGCCAAGGGCAGGCTGGCGATCGGCGACAAGAACGAGATCGATCGCGCCGCCTGGCAGAAGCCGCGCGGCATTCGCCTGACTGCGACCTCGCGCTATATCCGCGATCGCCTGTTTCCGAGGAAGCGGCGCCGGAGCTGAGGGCCGCGCGCGCTGTGCGGGTCGAGCGCGTTGTGGTGCGACAAATCGCCCGGCGTTGCCCCGGGATAGCTTGGCGCGCCCTCTAATCCGATCGCTGCGCCGCGCGCGTTCGTCCGGCAAATCTCCGCGACGGCCCCGCCTGCGGTTGCGGTGCTGCGATCCGCGCTGCTTCGGCCTCGCGCAGCGCCTTACGGATCTTGCGGGCATCGCGCATCGCGCGCTTGATGAAGGGGTGCTGGGAGTCTTCGGCGAAGAACAGCACGACCTCGCAGCTCGGACATTGCCTGGAATAGCCGTCCTGCAATCGCCCGGCGCGATCGCGAAACACGCCCTTGCACCGCGTGCACTGAATCTGGACCGAGCTCATTCGCGGACAACAATGGTCATTGGAAATGGATCGCCACGTGAGCCCAAATGTCTGAAGAATGTTTGAATGGTCAGGGGGGCTGACCAGTCTTCAGCGTTCACGGCCGAGCGACGTCCGCCCGTCGCGATGACAGCAGGCGCGGCCGCTATTGCCTGGCAGCTATCGCATCCAGGCACTGGTTGAGATAGGCGGTGCGATCCCGTGGCAGCACCTTCTCGAGATCCGCCTTGAGCGCGCATTCGCGCTGCCGCACCTGTTCGGCCCGGCGCTTCTCGGCCGCCTCGCGATATTCGGGTGCAACCTTGTTGGGGTCGACCAGTGCCTGCGCGCGGGCAGGGACGGTCGAAAGGAGCACGACGGCGGCGATGAAAATGAATGTTCTCAAATGAGCCTCCTGAAAAAGGCTGAGGCTAACGCGGGGTGTGGCGCAGCTCAAACGCAAATGCGGCGCGCCCCGCCGCGGGAGCAGATCCGCGGCACTGGAATGTGACATCCGTCACGGCCACGGTTCGTACTATCGCGAGAACGTGCCGCCACCGGCCCATCGCCGAGCTGTGATGCCATGTCGGATTGCGGCGGGACCGTTGGCGCATCACATCAGCCGAGGGGCGATGTTCGATTGGATCTGGTCCGATGCGCTCTGGTCTGGCGATGGGTCTGTTGATTGTCCTGTGTACCGCTGCCAACGCTGCGACGGTGCATCGTCCCCGCACACATCATCCGCGCTATCCCGCGGTCGATCCGTCCGGTGCGGAGGTCGATCCCCGGGCGCGCTTCGCGGTCCCCGGCTGGAGCGATGAAGCAACACAGCGATGGCTGAACAATGCCTCGTCCAATGTCGGCCGGGGAGGATAGAAAAATCAGACGACGTGTGAACCAGTTCACACGCGATCTCTGAGGCCGCTGCTACGAAGGCCCCATTGCTTTACCGATTGATATTTTGAAAACACCCCAGCGCTCCCTACCAGGCGCTGGGGTTTTTCGTTTGGACCGTGGTGGACCCTGGCCACGCCAAATGGCCCTAGCCACGCCAAGGCTTCGCGAAGCGCGATCCGGCTGGGTGACGTCTGGCTGGGCAGGCGAGGCGGCTAGGCGGCCTGCTCCTCAAACGAAGTGTAGACCCGGCCATTTGGATCAACGATCTGAACGTCCCAGCACCCGTCCTCGATCAGCTCTTTGGCCTTCTTGAGGGCGGCGGCGAGAGACAGCCGCTTGAGGCTGACGACGCCTGCCGTGTCGAAACCGCTGATTTCAAACATGCCATTCCTCCGGATTTTGCCGAATCCTACACCTTTCTCACGGGTTGTCTGCCGGCTTTTTTGGGGTGAGGGGCATGGAACAGGGGACAGTGCTGATCCGGCCGCCGCCGCTGTCATCCACCGACCGTGGTTCAATATCGCGTAGCAGCTTCCGCTCCGGTGACTATGACGGATCGACCAGCGCGCCGATCAGGGTGCATAAGATCACGGAATTGCTCGTAGTCGCCGTGCTGACTCTGACGAATGGAAAGCGTCCCTGGCCGATAAGCCATTCCGTGGTCATATCAAAGTACGCATTGAAGTCCGTGTTGGATGCGGGCCCGGTATATGCGACGTTCGGAAGGGGGAGCGGTAACCAGCGTTGGATCGCGTTTGGAATGCCGTCCGTTGAAATAAACAGGCCGCCGACGTAAATGGGCTGCGTGGTTTGAATTTTGCAGTGCAGCTTTTTGACCATCACCATCTTGTTCGCTGGCGTCTGCGCAAAGAACACGCTGCAATTGGTTTGGCTGCTGCATGTGCCGCTGATTGTTTCGTCATAGTATGTGCCGACCACGACGGGCGCTGCATGGACCTGGCTTCCAGCAAAGAGCGCCGCGGCAACAACAGCCGATGTGGCAAATTCTGCAAAACGCATTTTGATCTCTGAATATAAGCTGCGGGTAGCGTAGCGGTGAGGCTGGGCATTGGTAGGTTCCCGCCCGCGAAAGGTTCAAACCTGAGTTGGGGATCGGGGGCGTCTTGCGAACCGCCACCGCGGGCGCTGTCGCATCGCCCCCCGTAATCTGCCGGGCTGGCTTGACGGGTCCGGCAGCCATTTCGCTAACGTGGAATTAAGCCGAAAAGCTCACAATTTTCGACAGTTGTAAGTGAGTGCTGCGTAAAGGAGGGGTCCGCGAGGACGTTCCGGCGTTGGCCTCCTTTTGCCCGCTCATTTGAGGTCAATGCACGTGACCACGACATCCGAAGCGCAAGGCCTTGTCGAACAACTCGACCCCGCAGCACTGGCGCTCGCCGCAGCGCCCGAGCCCGCAGCCCCTGAAGCTCCAGCGCCGATCAAGCAGTCCAGCCGGACATCGGTCCTGGCCCTGTCGGTGTGTGCCCTGGCGATCAATGGCGCGGCCGCCATCTACACCTGGCCGTCCGACCTTCCGTCGCTGAATGTCAGCCGCTTGGCCGAATTGCTTCCGCGCGGGGACGCTCCCGCGCCGAAGGCGGACCCGGTTGCCGCGGCCTTGAAGGACATCCAGTCGGCCCAGCAGCAGCACACGGCCTCGCTGCAGGAGAACAACCAGGCCTTGCAGCAAAATGCGGCTCTGATGCAGCAGGATTCAATGGTGCTCCTGTCGCTGCGACAGAGCATCACTGACGAGCGGGTCGATGTGAGGAAGATATCCTCGCAGCTGTCCACGCTCATCGCGAAGGTCGACACGCTGCAGAGCACGATGACGTCGGACGTGACGTCCTCCATCCGGAAAGCGCATGCCCGCTACGGACTACCCGCAGCGCTGCGCAAGCGGATGGTCCGGCAGTCGAAATCCGTCGGGCCCGTTTCGGTTGGAGGAGCCCCACTGACTGCGCCGGCGACGGTTGCCGCGCCGGAGAGCTGATGACACCGCAGGCTCGCCAATACGGGCTTTGGCGAGCGCGGAGCGCTTGCAGACCATGGCACCGCCGATATTCTCGCTCACGTGGGCGGTGGAATCATGGTGCCGGTGATGCTGCAATTCAGACTAACCCCCTGTGTATCGCCCGGGATCGTCTGGCCCGACAGTACCACATATCTGTTCTGGCCGACGAAGAAAAAAACGTTCTGATCGAAGTTATAGAAATAGAATCCATTTGCTGCGTTCGCGGTGACCGGTGGAAAACCGAGAAATACGGTCCGGAGCACGGTGCCGCCCGAGCTCGGAGGTGCCGTCCAGACTTGAAAATACATCAGCTGAAGTTGCGCGCGCGTCGTAACGTTGCAGTACACGTGATTGATGGAAAGGTAGCCGTCCGACGGAGTCGGCGATGAGACGCCGCTGCAGTGATTCGTGTTTGTGCAGTTCACGCCTGCAAAAATGTCTTCGTAGTAGAGATTGGTGAGCCGCTGGACCTGTCCAGCTTGTGCCGGAATGCTTGCGCAGTTCCAGGCCGTTCCGGCAAACAGAAGCAAAGCGGTGGTGATTTTAGCGAATTCAGCGAAACGCATCTCGACCTCCAAATGAAAAAAGTAGATGCCGCATCTTTGATGCTGCGCGGGCGTGTGTACCGCGCTCCCGATGAGGCGCGCGTCGTCCAAACGACCGATGCGGCTTGGAACGAGTCGATCAATTTGGTGCTCAGGTCTGACCGGCGATTACGGGCCGCGGATCGCCCGCTCAAAGTCGGGCAGAACGTCGGCCTGCGACCGGCCGGGACGAGATCAAACGCCTAATCGACGGGCTCGACAGCACCATCGACGTCGACGAGGACTTCACGGTTGACGACGAGCCCTGTGACGAGGATTCCGACGCGGAGCCTTCGCCAGACTCGTTCGCTGGCGGGCCCACAGAATCTGTCTGCGTCACGCACGCTGTTTCTCTCAGAAATAGGCCGTTTAGTACGCTCTACCTGCTCACATTACATTGACAGTGCACACAATTGCGCTGTCGGAGTGACGAATGAGCTTAGCACTCAATCGCAGTGCACTCGATCGCTACCCGTCCGATCTAGTTTTGAAGCTGCTGCCAGGTAATTTGCCCTCGATCGAGAAAGCCCTTTGGAACACGAAGGCTCCGAAAGCGGTGATTGGAAGCACTATGATGAACACCAGCGCGGTGAATGCCCAACCGTCTACCACCGTTTTGCCCGTTACCATTTGAGCGACGGCGATAATAACGAAGGCCGCCAGCGCAGCCCATGCGCCATAGAGCGTGCCCTTCAGGCCGTAGCGCCCCAGATCATTCGCAAGTTTAAGCCTTTCGATTTCCACATCTTCTGCTGTTGCCATTGGATCAGTTCCTTGATGATGGGCACCTCTGCACGAACAGTGAAACTTCTTACCTCAGCCAATATACCCTACATCCATACGTTGACGAGGTCGCTTTTCTCGCCGACTAGCCGGGCCGATTTCCGGCTATAAGAATTCGGCAGTTGGGGCGTTCTGGTAGACTGCGGCAAACCTGCTTCTGCCAATTCACGCATTGAGTTTGTTCGCGCATGTCACCGAAGGTGATCTTTCGGAGCCGCATCCCGCCATCGAAAAGCGACACAAGCCGGAGGCAAATTATCGATCCCTTGGGCCGCGGAATGGGCGCGAGCTACTGCCCTTCGTGGGTGTGGAGAAGTCCGCACTTGCGATGGCATCTCTGCAAGCGCCCGCCGATCAGCACTGGAACGATGGTCGCGAGCAACACAAGGAAGCCGGATGGTGTCCAGTACCTCATGGGTCCCCGGCTGTGTGCAGGGCGTGTGCACAGCCGGAAATTGGACTTCAATCAGGCGGTGGAAGCTTTGGGTTTAAGTCTTTGATTTTAAGTGGTGAGCGCGCTGGGGCTCGAACCCAGGACCCCGTGATTAAAAGTCACGTGCTCTACCGGCTGAGCTACGCGCTCCCATGGCCGCTGGATGGCTTTCGAGATCGCCATCGTTGTCGGACATTCGAGAAGCATGTCTTGCCGCTGCGCTTGAAATTCGCGTCGCGGGGAAAACCGGCTGTTTCCGGATCATGCTTTCGGCCCGCGCTGTGTAGGGGCACCGGCTGCGGAGGTCAATAGCTTGGGTGGCTGCCGAAACTCGAGGCAGGACCGGGGATTTGCCCGCGCTATCCGTCGTTTAGGCCGGAAATCTCAACCTGATTGGTGCGTGGCTATCCACGCCGAACACTGCGGACGGCCGTCGGCGCGGACGTCTTGCCCGCGCCGACGATGTTCGTCCCGTCAGTTCGCCTCGCGCCGGACCTCGTTTGGCACGGCCTGCGGCGTGCCGGCGGGGGTCGGCAGCGCGACCGGGCGCAGGCCGATCAGCTCGGCCGTGCGGATCGCGCTGTCCCGCCAGAACTGGAACGAGTTGATGCGGCTCAGCTCGAGGATGGCGATCGCCACGGCCGCCAGGAACGGCAGGCTCTGCAGCACCAGCACGCCGGCGAAGATGTAGATCTCGGTGATCTGCCGGAAGCTGTTGGACGCCACCAGCACGCCGGCGCCGACCAGGAGCAGGGTGCCGATCACGGCCTCCCAGAACGCCTGGAACTCGATCGACATCCGGGACAGGCCGCCCTTGGAGGTGCGCGCGAAGGCAATGTGCTCGGTGATCAACCCTTGCGCGACCGCGCGCGACACCGTCCATTGCACGCTCATCGCGGCGATCATGGCGCCCAGCATCTGGCCGGGTTTGATCGCGACGCGCGCGCGGTACATCGACAGGAAGTGCGCGAGCGAGACGATGAAGGCGCCGATGATCGGCAGCGTCAAAATCTTGTCGGGGATGGCGATGTCGGCGAAGGCGACGATCGGCACCCAGATGAGGTTGAGCAGCGCCACGACCACGCCGAGGCTTTCGGCTCCGAGCCAGTTCAGCCAGCCCAAACCGTATTCGCGCTTCTGGTCGGGCGTCAGCCGGCTCTTGCCGGGCAGGAAGTGGCGCCAGTGCTTCTTGACGATCTGGAGGCCGCCATAGGCCCAGCGGTGGCGCTGCTTCTTGAAGGCCTCATAGGTGTCGGGCAGCAGGCCCTGGCCGTAGCGGTAGCGGGTGTAGTGGGTGGTCCAGCCGAGCTCCTGGATGGCCAGGCCGAGATCGGAGTCCTCGCAGATCGTGTCGGATGACCAGCCGCCGGCCATGTCCATCGCGGCGCGGCGGATCAGGCACATCGTGCCGTGCACGATGATGGCGTTGGCCTCGTTGCGCTGGACCATGCCGATGTCGAAGAAGCCGGCATATTCGCCGTTCATGATGTAGTGCATGATCGACAGATCGCCGTCGCGGTGCTCCTGCGGCGCCTGCACGAGGCCGACGCGCGGATCGGCGAAAGCCGGCACGAGGTCCTTCAGCCAGTCGGGATCGACGACGTAGTCGGCATCGAGGATGCCGATGATCTCGGCGTCGACGGCGGTGCGGTCCATCGCGATGCGCAGCGCGCCGGCCTTGAAGCCTTGCACCTTTTCGGCGTTGATGAACTTGAAGCGTTCACCGAGCGCGCGGCAATGGTCCTGGATCGGCTGCCAGAACGCGGGATCGGGCGTGTTGTTGATGATGACCACGCATTCGTAGTTCGGATAGTTCAGCCGCGACAGCGCATCGAGCGTCTGCTTGAGCATCTCGACCGGCTCGAAATAAGCGGGGATGTGGATCGAGACCTTTGGGAAGTAATTCTCCGGCGCGTTCTCGACCGGCGTGCTCTTGGCGAGCAGCCGCTGCGGCGGACGGCCGAGGGCCACGGCCGCGATCTCGTCGATGCGCGCCATCGCGATCAGGACCAGCGGAACAAGCAGGATCATGCCGAGCGTCAGCGCGAAGGCCGAGCCGAAGATGAAGTAGTGGCCGTTCCAGAACGCGAACACAGTCGCGGCCCAGGCGCCGACGCCGTTGGCGGTCGCCGACAGCAGGAACGCCTGCTTGGCGGTCGGCTGTTCCAGCCGCAGGATCGGCAGCGACAGGAGGATACCGACCAGCAGCGCGATCGTCATCAGCTTCCAGTAGTCAGGATTCTCCACCGGGCCGGTCCAGGCGAATTTCGCCTCGCGGTTGGCGTTGAGGATGCCCCAATACGGACCGACGCCGCCTTCGAAGAACTTCCAGGGCTGATCGATGGCTTCGACGATGTTGTATTCCATGCCGATGGCTTCGGCGCGGCTGACGAAGTTGCGCAAGGTCAGCGCCTGCTGGAACGAGCCCGGATCGGCGTTGCGCAGATTGTAGCCCTGGCTCGGCCAGCCGAACTCGGCGATCACGATGCGCTTGCCGGGGAACAAATTGCGCAACAGATTGTAGCGGTCGACGGCCTGGTCGACCGCCTGGTCCGAACGGAAGTTTTCCCAATAGGGCAGCACGTGGGCGGCGATGAAGTCGACGTTGGAGGCAAGGTCGGGATTGTCGCGCCAGATGTTCCAGATCTCACCGGTGGTGACGGGCACGCGCACCGAGCCCTTCACCTTCTTGATCATGTCGATGAGGTCTTCGACCTTCTGCTCGCCGCGATAAATCACCTCGTTGCCGACCACGACGCCGACGACGTTGCTGTTCTTGCGGGCGAGCGCGATCGCGGCTTCGATCTCGCGCTTGTTGCGATCTGGATCCTTGTCGATCCAGGCACCGACGGTGACCTTGAGGCCGAACTCGGCCGCGATCGGCGGCACCAGTTCCACGCCGCCGGTGGACGAATAGAGGCGGATCGCGCGCGTCATCGTCGACAGCGTTTTCAGGTCGGCGCGGATTTTCTCGACCGTCGGGATGTTGTCGATGTCGGGGTGGGCTGAGCCTTCGAACGGTGCGTAGGAGACGCTGGGGAGCAGGCCCCTGAAATCGGGCGCAGGTTCCCTGTCGCGCAAGACTCCCCACAGCCCAGCGTGAAGCGCGGACACGAGCAACAGAACGGCGGCGACAACGCGCATCGCGGCTAAACCAAAAGGGGCTGAGGTGGCAGGGAAGCGGATCCGACCCCGAGATCCGACCGAGTCCGCGGCAAATGGAGCATACCTCTGCCGCGCGGTTTCACAACTGTCATGGGCTCATGTCCTTATCAGGGCATGGCCTTTTGGGAATGCGTGGCAGTGCCAACCGTCTCTATCGCCGATCGTTCCTGAACGACGGCTGAAGCGGCGTGCGATTATTTCTGCGGCGCGGGCGACGGGCTTGCCGCAGGCGAGGGGCTCGCTGCGGGCTGCGGGGCCTGCGCGTTGCCGGTGGTCGGGGCCGCCGGCTGGGAGGCGCTGGCGGCCGCCTGCTGCGGCTGGGAAGCCGGATTGATCCAGCAAGCGTGTACACGGCTGTCCAGGGTCTCGGCGACCTTGGGATCGATCTGGCCGCCGAAGCGGGTCAGGCAGCGGAAGGCGGCCTGGATGTGGCCGCCGGGGCAGCCGAAGCGGTCGTAGAGGTCGAGATGGCGGAACGCGGTATCGAGGTCATCCCGCCACATCAGCCGCACCACGCGCCGGCCGAGCCAGACGCATTCGGGATTGCCGGCCGGGCCGTTGATGACCTGGGCGGCTTCGGCGAACTCGTCGGTGCGGCGCTGGTTCTGGGCGGCATCCTTGGCGGCGGCGTCGGCGGGCTGGGCAGCGGCCTTGCCCTGGTCAGGGGCCGGCGTGCCGCTCTGGGCGAAGGCGCCACCGAGGCCGGCCAGAGCAAGCAGGGAGGAGACGGCCAAGGTGGCGGCGAACTGCCGCAGGACCGCATTTCGTGACTGACGCACCCGTTGCCGCATGAATTCCCCAATATCTCCGCTAACCGCCCACGTCAGGATCCCGCGGACGCGCCGGTGATGGCGTCCAAATGGGTCTCCAATGCGGCGGAAAATTCCCGGCGAGTCTGATGACCTGTATTTCGAATTTTGTCCAGCAAAGTCACGATCCTAGGCCTCTGTCGAACGGCCGCAGCTAAATTCCTTGGGGTAGTGGGGGATCCATCCCGGCCTCACCCCTTGGCAGATGGCGTGCGAGCAGGTAATCGACGGCCCTTCGCGGAGGACGGAACCGATTTCTCTTCGTACGCCACTGGCGCTTCTGCTCGTCTCACTGGGGGTAATCGTTGCCGTGTGGTGGTGGCTTGCCACGCCGATCACGCTCGCGCGCGCGCCGATCGATCCCACCGAAAAGGTTCAATGCGTCTCTTACGCGCCGTTCCGCGGCGAGCAGTCGCCGCTGAACTCTTGGACCCATATCGAGGCCGACCAGATCGAGCAGGATCTCCGCCAGCTCAAGGAGATCACCGACTGCGTCCGCACCTATTCGATGGAGAACGGGCTCGACCAGGTGCCGGCGATCGCCGCCCGGATCGGCGGGATGAAAGTGCTTCAGGGCATCTGGCTCTCTAGCAACCGCACCAAGAATCTTGAGCAGGCCGCGCTCGCGGTCCGCCTCTCCAAGGATTTCCCCGGCGTCATCACCAGCATCATCGTCGGCAACGAGGTGCTGCTGCGCGGCGAGATGACGACGGCGGACCTCGTCTCAATCATCCGCTCGGTGAAGGCGCAGGTCAGCGTGCCCGTGACCTATGCCGACGTTTGGGAGTTCTGGCTGAAGAACCGCGAGGTCTACGACGCCGTCGACTTCGTCACGATCCACATCCTGCCCTATTGGGAGGACTTCCCGGTCAAGGCGAAGTTCGCCGCCGCCCATGTCGAGACCATCCGCGAGCGGATGGCGGTCGCGTTTCCGGGCAAGGAGATCCTGATCGGCGAGACCGGCTGGCCGAGCGAAGGGCGCATGCGCGAGGGCGCGCTGCCGTCGCGCACGAACCAGGCGCGCGTGGTCTCGGAAATCCTCAGCCTCGCGAAGGCGCAGAAATTCCGCGTCAATCTGATCGAGTCCTACGACCAGCCGTGGAAGCGCAAGCTGGAAGGCACCGTCGGCGGCTATTGGGGTCTCTATGACTCCGTGCGCCGGAACCTGAAATATCCGCCGGGCCAGCCGATCAGCAATTTCCCGTACTGGAAATGGTACATGGGCGCGGGCCTGGGCCTGTGCGTGCTGGTGTTCGCGGTGGCGCTGATCACGCTGCGCCGGCGGCCGTGGACGCCACGCTTCTCGGCCTGGCTCGGCGTTGCCATCTCTGCGACCACGGCGGGCAGCCTGCTCGGGATCGGCGTCGACAAGATGTACTATGAGAGCTTGGGCATCGGCGGCTGGATGCATTGGGGTGCGCTGCTGCTCGCCGGCATTTTGTCGCCGATCTTCTGCGCGCAGGCGATGGTGATCGGCCGGAGCCTGCCGACCTTCCTCGATCTGCTGGGTCCGCGCGAGGGCCGGAAATGGTCGAAGCTGACGGCGGTGCTGGGCCTGACGCTGGCGGTGACTGCGGTGATCGCAGCGCAGACCGCGCTCGCCTTCGTGTTCGACCCGCGCTACCACGACTTCCCCTACGCCTCGCTGACGATGGCGGTGGTGCCGTTCGCGCTGTTGTTGACGCTGAACCGGCCGCAGATCGGCCAGCGTCCGATCGCTGAGGCGGTGTTCGCTGGCGTGCTGGCGCTGTCGGCGGTCTACGTGCTCTTCAACGAGGGCCGCGACAATTGGCAGTCGCTATGGACCTGCGCGATGTTTCTGCTGTTCGCGCTCACGCTGTGGCGGGCGCGGGCCGAGCAAATCCAAGAATGAGCAGGCCGATCGCAAGGCCCGACAGCACGACATTGTAGAGCACGATGCCGAGGCCGGCGGCAGCGATGCCGACGGTCAGCAGCACGATCGACGGCCGCAGCAGGTTCAGCGTCGCCACCACCAGCGCGACGATGCCGAACACCGAATTCTTGAACAGTACGGTCGCCACCGAGCGCGCCTTGCAGATCATCGTCTGCAGGCCGGCGTCGCAGGCAAGTCCGACGGTCGAGAGCTCGATCCCGAGATAGCGCAGATACAGCGCATAGCCGACGGAGGCGAAGCCGACGACAATCAGGAACTGCACCTGGTAGGGCGTGAGGCGGAAGGGCTTTTTTGTCATGGCCGCAATATGGTCGGGATGGCCGGAAGGGGCAACAGGCGCAGGGAAGTTTCCTGCGAATTCACGCGAGAATGTCCGATCGAACTGGCTCGCGAAAGCAAGCGTTCGAGACGATTACCGCCTGAAGAACGACGATAGCGTCGACCCTGTCGATGCGGTCTCCGGCTTCGCCTGCGCAGCCGGCTGCGGCGCCGCAGGGGCGGGCGCAGGCGCGGGCTCCTCGCGCTTGGATGAGCGTTTGGAGGAATAGCCGCGACGGTGCTTGTCCGGCTTGGCGGCGGGCGCGGGGGCCGGCGTGCTCTCGGCTTGCGGGGTGGCGTCCTGGGTCTTGTCGGAGGCCTTCTCCTGAACCCGGTCCTGGGACTTGTCCTGGGATTTGTCTTGTCCCTTTTCCTGGGACTTGTCCTGTCCCTTCTCTTGCCCCTTGTCCTGGCCCTTCTCCGAACCGCTGCGCATCGACAGGCGCTGGCCGTCGAACACGGTGGTCTCGCAGTGGCGATCGCTTTCGGCGAGGCCCGCGCAGAGCTTTGCTGCAGCGGCGGCGTTGATCAGCGGGCCGGCGCCGAGACGCAGCTGCATGCCAAGGCCGGTCGCGCCTTCCTTGATCATGATGATCGGGCGCAGCGCTGCGACTTCCGGATTGGATTTGGTGACGCCGCGCCAAAGCGCGCGCAGGCCGTCGAGCGAGTTGGCGCCGCCGAGGTCGATCGCAAAGCGCGTCTGCTGGACTGCGATCGCGGGCGCCTCGCTTTCGGCTGCCTCTGGCGGCTTGGCCGCGGCGGCGACTTCGGTCGGAGCGGGCGCCGGCTCGGGTTTCTTCTCGGCGGCCTTCTCACCCGTTTCGGGCTGAACCAGCTTGGAGGCGGCCGGATCAGGCGGCGCCATCATTGACTTGGACGGCAGCAGCGGCAGCATCGGCAAAGCCGACGTCGTCACCGGCGCCTGCGACACGAGTGAGGCGGCGGCCGCGGTCTGCGGCGGCAGGCCTGCCTGATCCCTGGCGGCCTCGTTCGACGTGTCCTTCGTTTCCTTGGCGGCCTCTGCGCGCAGCTTCTCGTTTGGCGCGGCCGGCGTCGAGGCGACCGGCGCGACGCTGGGGGCCGGCGGTCCAACCAGACTGGCGGCGTCCTGCGGCTTCGCCGCGGAGGCCTGCGCCGCACCGGCGTTCTGTCTCGCGATGGCGCCGGTGACGGACTCGAGTCCCTGCTCCAGCATGGTGACGCGCGAATAGAGCCGGTCGCGATCGGTGTTCAGCGTCTCGATGGCGGAGGCGAGGCGGCGCGCCTCGTTCTGGCTGTCCTTGGTCAGGAGCTGCAACCGGTCGGCCTGGCGCGCGAGATCGGCGGAGGCGACCTGGTCGCGCCGCCAGCCGAGCTGGGTCTGGTTGGACATCACGGCGAGCACGACGGCGCCGATGGCCGTGACGCCCCACGTGCCCAGCCGCCACATCATGCGGCGGTCGAACGTGCTTTCCTCGGCCAAAAATCCGGAGAACAGGCCGCCGGTCTCCTTGTCGCCGAAGGCATCCGCCAGTGGGTCGGAATCCTTTGCCATGAACGTTAAGTGCCCAGCCCCTGTCCGGCTTCCCCCGAATCAATCAGGGAACATTAACAGGAAAACCCACTCGCACTTGAATTCCGGGCGTTTGCGGGGGTAGCAAGGCGGCAGCTCATGAGGGCGTTCCGCCCGTCGCGCCAATTGATTCGGCCGTATCTGACAGGATTTCGATGACCGCCCGTTCCAGCCTCACGATCGTGCTCGCCGCCGGCGAAGGCACGCGCATGCGATCAAGCCTGCCGAAAGTGCTGCATCCCGTTGCGCATCAGACGCTGCTCGCCCATGTGCTCGCCGCCGCCCCCAAGGGAGCCGGCACCTCGCTCGCCGTCGTGATCGGTCCTGATCATCAGGCGGTCGCGGATGAAGCCAAGCGCATCCGTCCCGACGCGCTGACCTTCGTCCAGAGCGAACGGCTCGGCACCGCGCATGCGGTGCTGGCAGCGCGAGAGGCCATCGCGCGGGGCGCCGACGATCTCCTGATTGCGTTCGGCGATACGCCGCTGATCTCGGCCGAGACCTTTGCGCGGCTGCGCGCGCCGCTTGCCAAGGGCGCCGCGATCGCCGCGCTCGGTTTTCGCGCCGCCGATCCCAACGGCTATGGCCGCTTCATCGTCGAGGGCGATCGTCTGGTCGCGATCCGCGAGCAGGCGGACGCCAGCGACGCCGAGCGCAAGATCGATCTGTGCAATGCCGGCGTGATGGCGATCGACGGCCGCCGCGCACTCGACATCCTCGAGAAGATCGGCAATGCGAATTCCAAGGGCGAATATTATCTGACCGATGCGGTCGGCATCGTCCGCGAAAAGGGATGGGAGTCCGTGGTGATCGAGACCAGTGAGGACGAGGTGCGCGGCATCAACACCAAGGCGCAGCTCGCGGAAGCCGAAGCCGTGATGCAGGCGCGCTTGCGGAAAGCGGCGATGGATTCCGGCGTGACGCTGATCGCGCCGGAGACGGTTTACCTATCCGCCGACACGGTGTTCGGCAAGGACGTCACCATCGAGCCGTTCGTGGTCATCGGCCCCGGCGTGTCGATCGCCGACGGCACGGTGATCCACTCGTTCTCGCACATCGTCGAGACCACGCTCGGCAAGAAGGTCTCGATCGGCCCCTATGCGCGTTTGCGGCCCGGCACCTCGCTTGGCGACGGCGCGCGGATCGGAAATTTCGTGGAGACCAAGGCGGCGACGCTGGAGGCCGGCGTCAAGGTCAACCATCTCTCCTACATTGGTGACGCCACCGTCGGCGCCAATTCCAACATCGGTGCAGGCACCATCACCTGCAACTACGACGGTTTCAAGAAGCACAAGACGATCATCGGGCAGGGCGCCTTCGTCGGCACCAACTCCTCGCTGGTCGCGCCCGTCAAAATCGGCAACGGAGCCTATATCGGCTCCGGCTCGGTGATCACGCGCGATGTGCCTGACGATGCGATGGCGCTTGAGCGCAGCCAGCAGACCATCCGGGAAGGCGGCGCGGCCCGCTACCGCGAAATGAAGACCAGCGGCAAGAAACTGGAAAAGAAGCCGGAGACGTGAGCGCCGGCTGCCGTGTCCTCGCGCTTCATCAGCGATCTCTTCAGTTTTCTGATCGAGACATTGGTCACGGGGATCGGGCGGATGCTGCTGCGGGAACCGTTCGATGACGATCCGCCCGAGATTGTCTGCCTCGTCATCGGGCTGGTGTTCTGGGCGCTTCTCGCTTTCCTCGTATTTGCCGTGGCGCGGGGGTGGTGAGACGCACCGCTATCAGTCGTCGGCGAATTCCGAGAAGATCGCGCGAGTCAGGCGCCAGCCGCGCGGCTTGGCGCGCTTGGCCGGCTCGCCCTGCACGTGCTTGACGAACACCGGCTTGCTTTCCTTGCCGCGCTGGGGCGGCGGCCAATGCGCAAGGTGCGTGCCGGTGGTTTCGCTGGCGCGCACGGACAGCGATGACAGACCTTTGCGACCGGACGAGCTCTTCATGGCCTTGATCTCCTGGCCCGGAATCGTTGGTCAAACTTGTTGACAAGAAGTTAATGCGCGCGGTTTAACGCCGGCCAATTCGACGCAGTCGAAGCAGAGTGCGAGCCGGTGCTGTCTCAATCAGCAATAATTATTGACTATCTGGTTCCTTAGGAACTTCGCTAAAAACTGAGCGCGTCGTTTTGGCGATTTTTCGACGATTTGGGGGATATTGATCCGCATGTGCGGGATTGTCGGCATTCTCGGGCGCGAGCCGGTTGCAGAGCAATTGGTGGATTCGCTCAAACGTCTTGAATATCGCGGCTATGACTCCGCGGGCGTCGCCACGCTCGAGGGCAAGCTGCTCGCGCGCCGCCGCGCCGAGGGCAAGCTGAAGAATTTGGAGAAGCGGCTGGAAGCCGAGCCGCTCAAGGGCACGACCGGGATCGGTCACACCCGCTGGGCCACCCACGGCAAGCCGACCGTCAACAACGCCCATCCGCACGCGACCGAGCGCGTCGCCGTGGTCCACAACGGCATCATCGAGAATTTCCGCGAGCTGCGCGAGGAGCTCGAGAAGAACGGCACGGTGTTCCACACTGAAACCGACACCGAGATCGTGCTGCATCTGGTCGACGATCTCATGACACGCGGCAACAAGCCGGTGGAAGCGGTGAAGCTGGCGCTGGGGCGCCTGCGCGGCGCCTTCGCACTCGGCTTCATCTTCGCCGGCGACGACGACCTCATGATCGGCGCCCGCAACGGCCCGCCGCTGGCGATCGGCTATGGCGACGGCGAGATGTATCTCGGCTCCGACGCCATCGCGCTCGGCCCGTTCACCGACACGGTCAGCTATCTCGAGGATGGCGACTGGGTCGTGCTGACCCACAAGAGCGCCACGATCTTCGACAAGGACGGCCACGCCGTCCAGCGCGAGAAGATCAAGCACGCGGCCTCGACCTCGCTGGTGGACAAGGCCAATTACCGCCACTTCATGGCCAAGGAGATCCACGAGCAGCCGGAAGTGGTCGGCCACACCCTGGCGCGTTACGTCGACATGGCGAGCGAGCGCGTCTCGCTGCCGGTCAAGCTGCCGTTCGATTTCAACGACATCCGCCGCATCAACATCACCGCCTGCGGCACCGCGAGCTATGCCGGCTTCGTCGCAAAGTACTGGTTCGAGCGCTTTGCGCGCGTGCCGGTCGAGGTCGATGTTGCTTCCGAATTCCGCTACCGCGAGGCGCCCTTGCGCAAGGGCGATCTGGCGATCTTCATCTCGCAGTCCGGCGAGACCGCCGACACGCTGGCCGCGCTGCGCTATGCCAAGGCCGAGGGCGTGCACACGATTGCCGTGGTCAACGTGCCGACCTCGACGATCGCGCGCGAGAGCGAGACCGTGCTGCAGACGCTGGCCGGTCCCGAGATCGGCGTCGCCTCGACCAAGGCGTTCACCTGCCAGCTCATGGTGCTGGCAAACCTCGCGATCGCGGCCGGCAAGGCCCGCGGCGAGCTGTCCGACGCGGACGAGACCAAGCTGGTCCACGGCCTCGTCGAGATCCCGCGCCTGATGTCGGATGCGCTCACCACCGAGCTCCAGATCGAGAAGCTTTCGCGCGAGATCGCCAAATCGCGCGACGTGCTCTATCTCGGCCGCGGCACCAGCTTCCCGCTGGCGCTGGAAGGCGCGCTGAAGCTGAAGGAGATCTCCTACATCCACGCCGAGGGCTATGCCGCCGGCGAGCTCAAGCACGGCCCGATCGCGCTGATCGACGAGACCATGCCGGTCGTCGTGATCGCGCCCTATGACCGCGTGTTCGAGAAGACCGTCTCCAACATGCAGGAGGTCGCCGCCCGCGGCGGCAAGATCATCCTGATGACCGACGCCAAGGGCGCGGCGGAGGCGACTGTCGAATCCCTCGTCACCATCGTCATGCCCGACATGGCGGCCGCCTTCACGCCGATGGTCTATGCCGTCCCGGTGCAGCTGCTCGCCTATCACACGGCGGTCATCATGGGCACCGACGTCGACCAGCCGCGCAACCTCGCCAAATCGGTGACCGTGGAATAGGCAGAAGGGACAAGGGCCGCTCGCTTCGTGATCTTCCAAAACCTGCTAGAAGACCCTAGCTTGAGCGTAGCGACCGACCTGGAACCCGAATGACCACCCGCGACGACGCGCCCGCGCCGCTTGATCCCGCGCCGGAACCGCATACCGGCCTGATGGGCCGTTTCCGCAATTACTTCCTAACCGGCCTCGTCGTGACGGGGCCGATCGCGATCACGCTCTACCTGGTCTGGTGGTTCGTCACCTGGGTCGACGGCGTGGTGCGGCCGTTCGTGCCGCTGGCCTACCGGCCCGAAACCTATCTGCCCTACGGCGTCCCCGGCTGGGGACTGATTGTCGCATTCTTCTCGCTGACGCTGGTCGGCTTCCTCGCGGCCAACCTGATCGGCCGGACGCTGGTCGATGTCGGCGAGACCTTCCTCGGCCGCATCCCGGCCGTGCGCGCCATCTATCGCGGCCTCAAGCAGGTGTTCGAGACGTTGTTCTCGGGCAAGGGCTCGAGCTTCCGCAAAGTCGGCCTGGTCGAGTTTCCCTCGCCGGGCATGTGGTCGATCGTGCTGATCTCGCAATCGCCGAGCGAGGACATCGCCCGCAGCTTGCCGGGGCAGGAGGAGCATGTCTCGGTGTTTCTGCCGTGCTCGCCGAACCCGACCACAGGTTTCTTCTTCTACGTGCCCAAGAGCAAGATCGTCGAGGTTGACCTCACCGCCGAGGACGCCGCGACGCTGATCATGTCGGCCGGCGTGGTGCAGCCGGGTTCGGCGCCCGACCCGAAAAAGGCCGCCGCGCTCGCCGGCATGGCGAACGCGGCGCGCATCGCCAATGCGTCGGCGCTGCCGCCGCAGCCTGCGAAGGTGGAGTAGGGCCATTCCCTTGGCGGATAGCCGCAGGTCACGCGGCCGTTCGCATCCTCTGCTAGTCTCCGGTCGAAATTCGACGTTTGGAATTCGACCTGGAGTGCACGATGTCCAAGACCATTGCGATCCTCGCCCCCGGCGCCATGGGTAGCGCCGTAGCCCGTCGCCTGACCGAAAACGGCGCGCGCGTGCTGACGTCCTTGAAAGGGCGCAGCGAAGCGACGCAAAAGCGCGCGGCGGACGCCGGCATGATCGGCGCCGAGGACGAGGCGATCGCGGATGCCGACATCATCCTCTCCATCGTGCCGCCGGGCGAGGCTGTGGCCTTAGCCGAACGGCTGGCGGGATTGATCGTCCGGCGCGAGAAGAAGCCGCTCGTGGTCGATTGCAACGCCGTCAACGTCGACACCGTGCAGCGGATCGAGGAGATCATCGGCTCGGCGCAAGCGCCTTTCGTGGATGGCGGCATCATCGGCTTCCCGCCGCAGCCCGGCGGCAAGAGCCCCGCCTTCTACATGTCCGGCGAGCACGCCAGGGACGTCGCGATGCTGAGGGATTTCGGCCTCGACGTGCGCATCGTCGAGGGCCCGGTCGGCGCGGCCTCTGCGCTGAAGATGTCCTATGCCGGCATCGTCAAGGGCCTCGCCGGCATCGGCTCGGCCATGGTGGTCGCGGCGACGAAAGCGGGCGCGGCCGACGCGCTGCGCGACGAGCTCGCACTCAGCCAGCCCGCGATCCTGGCCCGGCTCGAAGTGGCGCTGCCCGATATGCTCCCGAAGGCCTATCGCTGGGTCGCGGAGATGCGGGAGATCTCCGGCTTCCTCGGACCGGACCATCCCGCGAGCCAGATCTATGAGGGCTTTGCGCGCTGGTTCGAGCACCTCGCCGAGGACGTGAAAGGCGAGGCGGTGGATGCGGAGCTGATGAAGGCGTTCGCGGTGAGCATCGCGAAGAAGAAATCCTAGAGCATCTGCTCAACAATCAGGCTTCGCGCGGCCGGTTTGAGCACCTTTCCACTCCACGGCGCCGCAAAAGGGACACACGCACAACGCCAACTCCTGGCCGACATGGGGAATGGTCGTGGAGAACCTGACATGCGGGCATGGGGCAGTGTGGTTGCGGCGTTGTGTGTCTTCACTCTGAGTCCCATCGCGGTTCACATTGCGGCCGCAGCCGAAGCTGCATCCAGCTGCGGCCTCCCCACGGACATTCACGACGGTTGGATAATGACCTCGCCGGACGAGCAGGGGATGAACGCAACCTTGCTTTGTGCGATGGACAGCGGCATCAGCGGCGGCATGCTCGCCAACGTGGACGACATCGTCATCGTTCGGCACGGTGCGCTTGTCTATGAGCGCTATTATTCGTATCCGCACCAGCTTCGTTTCGACGCGACCACGCGGCACAACGGCTATTCCATGACGAAGAGCGTCGTCTCGCTGCTGGTTGGCATCGCCATGGATCGCGGCTTGATCAAAGATCTGGATGTTCCGATTGTCTCGTACTTTCCCGACAATGCCGATCTCCGTATGCCCGGCAAGGATCCAATCACCTTGCGCCATCTCCTGACGATGTCGGCGGGATTGGGCTCCAACAGGGCTCCCGGCATCTCCTTCGCATACAGTGATGATGAGACGGAGCTCATTGGAGCGATCCTGAAGAAGGTGACGGGGAAGACCGTCGATGTTCTTGCTCAGGAGGATCTGTTCGCACCGCTCGGCATCAAGGATGTGAACTGGCGTCAAGATCCGTTCAGCGGTGTTCCGGCGTCGGCCAATGGGCTGAGCCTGCGTCCTCGTGACTGGGCAAAAATCGGCCAGTTGGTTCTCAACCACGGCGCGTGGGAAGGGCAGCAGATCGTTTCCGCATCCTGGGTGGCTCAATCGACGGCCGAGCAGATCAAGGCGGATGAGCCGCCTTCTGCTGGCTATGGCTATCAGTGGTGGCGTGGTCGATCGATGGTCAAGGGCAACGACGTGCAATGGGTTGCCGCGAAGGGTTTCAATTCCCAAAAAACCATCGTCATCCCCGCGCTCGATATGGTGGTCGTCATCAATGCGTCCCGGCAATCCAAAAACATGGTCGCACCGGAATTGGACTTGCTGGACCGATACATATTGCCCGCGACTGCAAAGGATGGATCAGGCACGGTCTCTGAGCTGCACTGAAACGGACTCCAGAAAACCCTGGATGTCCCGGTCGCGTCTCAACCGCACGACCGGAACGTCAGGACCGTATCGGAGGCAGGTCGGAGTCGCACTGAAGCGGGGGCAGGGAGCCCTCCGCGGGTCAATCTGGTTGACCTACGCAGAGCTTCACCCACGTCGTCATTGCGAGCGCAGCGAAGCAATCCAGCAGGATCTTTCCGCGGAGGAACTCTGGATTGCTTCGCTGCGCTCGCAATGACGGGGAGGAGAGTGCTCGTGTGATGGCGCCTCAACTGGAGCAAAATTGCATGCCCTGCCGGGGAGGCAATGGCTGTATAGTCGATGCACGACATGTGATTTCTGTTGGGAGTTCGAATGAGACTGCTCGTGATCGGCGCAGGCGCGCTTGGCGGTTATTATGGCGCACGTGTGGTGCGAGCCGGCGGCGACGTGACCTTTCTGGTGCGCACCAAGCGTGCCGAGCAGCTGCGGCGGAATGGACTGCTGGTCGTGAGTCCGCATGGCGACTTTGCCGTGGAGCCGAAGATCGTCCTGGCCGATGACCTCAAGGAGCCATTCGACGTCGTGCTCGTCGGCGTGAAAGCCTATTCGCTCGACGATGCGATGGCCCAATTTGCCCGGGCGGTTGGTCCCAACACGATGATTCTTCCCATCCTCAACGGGTTGAGGCATCTCGACGCCCTGATCGCGCGGTTCGGCGCCGCGCGCGTCCTCGGCGGGCTCGCCAACGTCAGTGCCGGGCTCGATGCGGACGGTCGCGTCGTCCAGTACATGGCCAACCAGACGATCGTCTTCGGCGAGATCGATGGTGCCCTGAGCGAGCGTGTGCTCGCGCTGGAGACGCTGCTCCATGTCCCCGGCATCGACGTGCGCGCCAGCGAAGCGATCATGCAGGACATGTGGGAGAAGTTCGTCCAGCTCAGCACGCTCGCCGGCATCACCTGCCTGATGCGTGCGAGCATCGGAGACATCCTGGCCGTGCCGAACGGCGAACAGTCGATTTTCCGCCTGTTTGGGGAGTGCTGCGCGGTGGCGACGGCCTCGGGTTTCGAGCCGCGCGCCCCGTTCATCGAGTTTGACCGGAAACTGTTCACGACCCTGGACTCGCCGCTCAAGGCCTCGATGCTGCGCGATATCGAGCGCGGCTCGGTCACCGAGGCGGAGCACATCCTCGGCGACATGGCCAATCGCGCCCGTGCGCTCGGCATCGACACACCGCTACTGGATCTCGCCCGGGCGCATGTGGCGGCCTACGAGGTCGGGCGCCGGCGGGCCGCGGGCTAACCCGCGCCGATCAGCGGGATCGCCTCGTCCCGCTCGTAGAGATACAGCAGACAGCGAAGCGCTTCGCCGCGCTCGCCCTTCAGCTTCGGATCCTCCTTCAGGATCCGCAGCGCCTCGTCTCTCGCCTGGGTGATGAGCTGGCCGTGCACTTCCGAACGCGCGATGCGGTAGCCGGGCAGGCCGCTCTGGCGCACACCCAGCACGTCGCCTTCGCCGCGCAGCTTCAGATCCTCCTCGGCGATGCGGAAACCGTCGGTGGTCTCGCGGATCACTTTCAGCCGCGCCTTCGACATCTCGCCGAGCGGCTCGCTGTAGAGCAGGATGCAGGTCGATGCTTCCGAGCCGCGCCCGATGCGGCCGCGGAGCTGGTGCAGCTGGGCAAGGCCGAAACGCTCGGCGTTCTCGATCACCATGATGGTGGCGGCGGGCACGTCGACGCCGACCTCGACGACGGTGGTGGCGACCAGAAGGCCGATCTCGTGGGCGGCGAACTGGCCCATGACGCGGTCCTTCTCGGTGCCTTTCATTTGGCCGTGGACGAGGCCGACGCGGTCACCGAAGCGCTTCTGCAGGCTCTCGAAACGCTTGGTCGCGTTGGTGAGACGCTCGGTGCCCTCGGCCTCGGATTCCTCGACCAGCGGGCAGATCCAGTAGACGAGTTTTCCCGATTGCAGCGCACGGCCGACGCCGTCAATGACCTCGCCGAGCCGGCTCATGGCGACGGCGCGGGTATCGATCGGCTGGCGGCCGGCGGGCTTTTCGCGCAGCTCGGAGATGTCCATGTCGCCGAAATAGGTCAGCACCAGCGTGCGCGGAATCGGCGTGGCGCTCAGCACCAACACGTCGACGGCTTCGCCCTTCGAGGTCAGCGCGAGGCGCTCGCGAACGCCGAAGCGGTGCTGTTCGTCGACGATGGCAAGCGCGAGATCCCTAAAGACGACGTCATCCTGGATCAGCGCATGGGTGCCGACGAGGAGATCGATCTCGCCTTCGGCAAGCTGCGTGATGATCTCGCGCCGCTCCTTGCCCTTTTCGCGGCCGGTGAGGATCGCCACGCGCAGGCCGGCGCGCTCGGCGAGCGGCGCAATGGTCTTGATGTGCTGGCGCGCCAGGATTTCGGTCGGGGCCATCAGCGCAGCCTGCTTGCCGACTTCGGTAACGGCGGCGGCGGCGAGCAGCGCCACCACGGTCTTGCCGGAGCCGACGTCGCCCTGGAGCAGGCGCAGCATCCGCACCGGCTGTTGCAGATCGTTGGCGATCGCCGCGGCTGCCTCGCGCTGGGAGGACGTCAATGCATAGGGCAGGGCGTCGATGATCTTGCTGCGCAGGTGTCCATCGCCGGCATTGCGTACGCCGGCAGGCCGTCGCAGTTGCGCGCGGATCAAAGCGAGCGCGAGCTGGCCCGCCAAAAGCTCGTCGAACGCGAGGCGGGACCAGAATGGCTGGTCCGGCAAGATGTCCGTCAGCTCGACCGGCTGATGCACGCGATTGAGCGCTTCCGCGATCGGCGGAAATTTGCAGCGGCGCAGCACCTCCGGGCTGATCCATTCCGGCAGAGCCGGCAGCTTCTGCAGCGCCTGCGCGATCGCGCGGCGGAGCGAGCCGAGCGCGAGGCCTTCCGTCAGCGGATAGACCGGGTCGATCCCCGAGAGTTTTGAGATCGCCTCCTCGTCGAGCACCCGATCGGGATGCACGATCTGCGGGATGCCGTCATACATCTGCAGCGTGCCGGAGACGTAGCGCTTCTCGCCCATCGGCAGCAGCTTTTCGACATAGCCGGGTTTCGCGCGGAAGAAGGTCAGCACCACGTCGCCGGTGTCGTCGCTGGCATAAACGAGGTAGGGCGCGCGTGAGTTGCGCGGCGGAGGCGGGCGGTGGCGGTCGACGGTGACCTCCAGCGTCACCATGGTGCCCTGGACCGCGTCGCGGATCTTCGGCCGGGCGCGGCGGTCGACGACCTGGCTCGGCAGATGCAGCAGCAGATCGACCAGCCGCGGCGTCTCGTTCCGGCTGAGCAGATACTGCAGCAGCTTGTCCTGCTTCGGACCGACGCCGGGCAGGCTGGTCACGGGCGCAAACAAGGGATTGAGCAGGCTGGGGCGCATCAGGCGAATCTAGGATCGTTTCGGCTCGTCATGCCCGGCTTTATGGCTGGCATCCACGTCTTTTTTCGTACCCTGCGGCGGCCGCGAGCCATGCCAAATCGAGGGCTGACACGGCAGGTCCGAGTGGCTATATCACCCGGGCCCGGCACGTCCGGGCTTTCTGCGTTTGACTGGATTTGAGACATGACGGGAACGACACGTTCGAGCAACGGGCTGGACGATCGCCGCAAGCGGCTTCTGTTCCGCTGCTGGCACCGCGGCACGCGCGAGATGGACCTGATCCTCGGCCGCTTCGCCGATTCCGAGATCGGCAATCTGTCGGACGCGGAGCTGACCGAGCTTGAGACCCTGCTCGAGGTCAACGATCCCGATCTCTACGCCGCCATCACCGGTGACAAGGTGCTGCCAGCCGAGGTCATGGGCGCGCTGTTTGCTCGCATCAAGGCGTTTCCGATTACGGACAGCGATTTATGAAACCGGGTTCGAAGTCGCCGGCCGAGCTCCTTACGCCCGGCCGCGCGCTGACGCTTGCTAATGTCGCCGAGGGCGCTGAAGGCCTCATCGTCTCCGATCTCGCCCGCGCCCTCGCGGCGCGGCCGAAGAAGCCGGCCGTCAGCCTCGCGGTGGTGTGCCGGGACGGCGCACGGATGCAGCAGCTCGAACGCGCGCTGCAGTTCTTCGCGCCGGATCTGCCGGTGCTGAATTTTCCGGCCTGGGACTGTCAGCCCTATGACCGCGTCTCGCCGCATGGCGGCATTCTCGCCCAGCGCCTGACCACGCTGGCGCGGCTGGCCGCGCTCACCGGCAGCGACAAGCCGCTGATCGTGCTGACCACGGTGAACGCCGTCGTGCAGCGCGTGCCCGCGCGCGAGCTGGTCGCGGCGCAGGCGCTTTCCGTAGCGCCCGGCAATGTGGTGCCGATGGACACCATCGTCGCCTGGCTCGAGCACAACGGCTACAACCGCTCCTCGACCGTGCGCGAGCCCGGCGAATATGCCGTGCGCGGCGGCATCCTCGATCTGTTTCCGGCCGGCCTCGAACAACCCGTCCGCTTCGACTTCTTCGGCGACAGCCTGGAATCGATCCGCTCCTTCGATGCCGAGACCCAGCGCACGCTGCTGGACATGCGTTCCCTGGATCTCGTCCCGATCTCGGAATTCCAGCTCGTCACCGACACCATTCGCCGCTTCCGCATGGGCTATGTCGCCGAGTTTGGCGCGCCCGAGCGCGACGATTCGCTGTACGAGGCCGTCAGCGAAGGCCGCCGCCATCCCGGCATGGAGCACTGGCTGCCGCTCTTCCAGGACCGGATGGACACGCTGTTCGACTATCTGCAAGGCGCAGCCGTCGCGATCGAGCCGCAGGCCGAGGACGCCGTCCGCGAGCGCTTCAAGCAGATCCAGGACTATTACGAGGCCCGCCGCGATGCGATGGAGCATCCCGGCGGCGGCGCGATCTACAAGCCGCTGCCGCCTGATAAGCTCTATTTGACCGACGAGGAGTGGACCAAGCGTCTGGGTGACATCCCGCTGGCGCGGCTGACGGCATTCTCGGTGCCGACGGATGGCACGAGTGTCGTCGATGCAGGCGCCCGCAAGGGCCGCGATTTTGCGCCTGAACGTAACGACACCACCGTCAACGTGTTCGAATCCGTGGTCAGCCACGTCATGGCGCTGCAGGCCCAGCGCAAGAAGGTCGTCATCGCGCTCTGGAGCGAAGGCTCGCGCGACCGCATGAATTCGATGCTGCGCGACCACAAGCTGACCCACACCACCAGCGTCAATGCCTGGAGGACGGTGCAGGCGACCCCGCGCAACGAGACCATGCTCGCCGTGCTCGGTCTCGAAAGTGGTTTCGAGACCGACGAGATCGCGCTCATCAGCGAGCAGGACATCCTTGGCGACCGCCTGGTGCGGCCGCGCAAGGCCAGCCGCAAGCTCGACAATTTCATCTCGGAGGTGACGAGCCTCGCGGCGGGCGACATCGTCGTCCATGTCGACCACGGCATCGGCCGTTTCATCGGCCTGCAGACCCTCGACGTCGCCGGCGCGCCGCACGACTGTCTCGAGCTGCATTATGCCGCCGAGACCAAGCTGTTTCTGCCGGTCGAGAACATCGAGCTGCTGTCGCGCTATGGCTCCGACCAGACCACGGTCGAGCTCGATCGTCTCGGCGGAAGCGGCTGGCAGACGCGCAAGGCCAAGCTGAAGAACCGCATCCGCGAGATCGCGGGTGAGCTGATCAAGATCGCCGCCGCGCGCCATCTGCACGAGGCACCCAAGCTGCCGGTGCAGCAGGGCCTCTATGACGAGTTCTGCGCGCGCTTCCCCTATGATGAGACCGAGGACCAGTTAGGGGCCATTGAATCCACCCTGAAGGACCTCGAGCTCGGCCGTCCCATGGACCGGCTGATCTGCGGCGACGTCGGCTTCGGCAAGACCGAGGTTGCGCTCCGTGCGGCGTTTGCCGTTGCGCTCGAAGGCAAGCAGGTCGCGGTCGTGGTGCCGACCACGCTGCTGGCCCGCCAGCACGCCAAAACCTTCACCGAGCGGTTCAAGGGCTTCCCGGTGAACGTGGCGCAGGCCTCGCGCCTGATCGCGACCAAGGAGCTGAACCAGGTCAAGAAGGGCATCGCCGACGGTTCGGTCGATATCGTCGTCGGCACCCACGCGCTGCTCGGCAAGGCCATCAAATTCCGCGATCTCGGCCTCGTCATCGTCGACGAGGAGCAGCATTTCGGCGTCACGCATAAGGAGCGGCTCAAGGCGCTGCGCTCCGAGGTGCACGTGCTGACGCTGTCGGCAACGCCGATCCCGCGTACGCTGCAACTGGCGCTGACCGGCGTCCGCGAGCTCTCGATCATTGCCTCGCCCCCGGTCGACCGCCTCGCGGTCCGCACCTTCGTCGCCCCGCACGATCCGCTGATGATCCGCGAGGCGCTGCTGCGCGAGCGCTATCGCGGCGGCCAGGCGTTCTACGTGGTGCCGCGCATCGACGACCTCGCCGAGGTCAAGGACTTCCTCGACAAGAACGTGCCCGAGATGAAGGTCGCGGTCGCGCACGGGCAGATGCCGCCCGCGGTGATCGAGGACATCATGACCGCGTTCTACGACGGCAAGTTCGACATCCTGCTGTCCACGACCATCGTGGAATCCGGCCTCGACATTCCCAACGCCAACACGCTGATCGTGCACCGCGCCGACATGTTCGGCCTCGCCCAGCTCTACCAGCTCCGCGGCCGTGTCGGCCGTTCCAAGCTGCGGGCCTATGCGCTGTTCACGCTGCCGGCGCAGCAGAAGATCACAGCGCAGGCCGAGCGCCGGCTCACCGTGCTGCAATCGCTGGAGACGCTCGGCGCCGGCTTCCAACTCGCCTCGCACGACCTCGACATCCGCGGCGCCGGCAATCTCTTGGGCGAGGAGCAGTCCGGCCACATCAAGGAGGTCGGCTTCGAGCTCTACCAGTCGATGCTGGAGGAGGCGATCGTCAACCTCAAGGCCGGCGTGTCCGAGCCTGCCGCCGACCGCTGGTCGCCGCAGATCACCATCGGCATGCCCGTGCTCATTCCGGAGGATTACGTCAGCGATCTCTCGGTGCGGCTGTCCCTGTACCGGCGCCTTGCCGATCTCGACACCGAAGAGGAGATCGAGAATTTCGGCGCCGAGATGCGCGACCGCTTCGGCGTGCTGCCGGACGAGGTGCGCTACCTCTTCAAGGTCGCCGCGATCAAGGCGTTCTGCCGCCAGGCCAATGTCGAGAAGATCGATGCCGGTCCGAAGGGCGCCGTCATCGTCTTCCGCGACAATTCCTTCGCCTATCCCGATCGCCTCGTGACCTTCATCCGCAGCTACGGCCAGGCTGCCAAGGTGCGGCCGGACATGAAGGTGGTGTTTTTGCAGGATTGGGAGACGCCGGAAGAACGTCTCGCCGGCACCACGGAGATCATGCGGCAACTGGCGCAGCTCGCGCAGAGCAAGAAGGCTGCGTAGCGGCGGGGCGAGATGCCGTAGGGTGGGCAAAGCGAAGCGTGCCCACGTCTTGTCGCTTTGGAAAGATGGTGGGCACGGCGCTGCGCGCCTTTGCTCACCCTACGGTAGCGAGCTCGTGGTTACGACGCCGCCCGCGACGCATCCGCGGACAGCCGGGCCAGCAACGACCTTGCCGTATCCGACGGCGACAGCGAATCCACGCTGACGACGGGATCGCTGCGCATCTCGTGCTTGCCGTTCGAGGTATGCCGCATCACCGCCGAGAGCCGGCGCGCGATCATGTGCGCGGTGCGGAAGTCGGTTTCCGCGAACACCACGATCACCGAGCCGTCCTTCTGCGCCGTGCCAAAATCCATCTGCCGCATCAGGCGGCTGAGAATACGCGCGGCGTCGAGCTGGGCGCGGGAATTGCCGGGATCGAACGCGAAGCGCGCCACCGACAGGCCGCCGCCGCGGGCCAGCGCCTGCTCGACCGCCTTGGCAAAATCGCGGGCAAAGGCTTCCGTGGTGAGCAGGCCGCTGCGCGGATCGAGCCAGCCGCCGGCATCGATCGAGCGCAGCGTGCGGCCCAATTGCGCTTCCATCGCGTGCTGGCGGATCAGCGGCAGCGCGTTGGCGGCGATCCTCGCCGGCTCGCCCGGAATCAGCTCGAGATTGGGCAGGTCGTAAGTCTGCGTCAGCTGGTGCGCGGTCACGACCACGGGCAGGCTGCGGAAGCGGGTGTCCTCGGCGAGCACCGTGAGGAAGGCATCGGTGACGCGTGCGGTAAAACCCTCTGCGAGCACGACGCCGTCGAGGTCGCGGGTGTTGAGATGTTTTGCCGCGGCCTCGATCGAGAGCGCGCCGACGACGCCGACGCGCTCACCGAGGGCGACGGAGAGCGCGGGATAGGCCGCGCCGCGGCCGATCAGCAGCACCGTGGCATCGCGCGACGGATCGGCCTCGGGCAGCGCGACCTTCGCCTCCGGCAGCCGGCGCAGCACGGTCGCATGAAGGGTGCGGACGCGCAGCGCAGCGCGCAGCCGCGCGCTCAGGCGATCGGGCTGGCCGCCGCCCAAGGCGAAGGGCAGGGCGTTGGGAGGCAGCATGCCCGGCGCATCCAGCGCGACGAAGGGAAGGTAGGGCGATTGCTCGGCGATCTTTTTGGCGAGGACGGCCAGATACGGCTCATGTCCCGTATGCATTGCGGCGAGGACCGCAGCCGGCTGCACCTGCTCGACCGCGCGCGCAGCGCTGGCCCAGTCGGTGTCGACCACGGGAAAGAGACGAGCCTCGTCCAGCGCCGCAACGACAGCGGGACGCTCGGCATTGGACACAAACAGAATCGGGCCCGCCTGGGACATCGAAAAACTCTGATCACGCAACAGGTGCTGCGCAATCTAGTCCGGCCGCCTTAATGCAGCGTCAATAGTTCCGCCGAAAATGCGCCTAGACCGGCCCGGAGCGGTCGCGAAAAGCCTCAACCATCAGGGGGTTAAGCCCAAGCTCGTTGAGGGCCTCGCGGGCGCGGGCATTGTCCTGGGCCCGTCCTGCCAGCCGGTGGCCGGAGAGCCGGTCGGGCAGCGCGGTGAGCAGGGCGCCCTGGCCGAGCCGGCGCGCCCATTCCTGTAGGTCGTTGGAGAGGAAGCGGTAGCCGCCGACGGCCATGATGCCCGAAGGCGGGGCCGTGATGCAGATCGCCCCGCTCGGACGGTCGAGCCGCGCCGCATAGCCGGTGTCGACATAGTCGCGCGGCGGTTGCGCGATCAGCGACTCACCGACCGGCTGCGGCGGCGCATAGGCCGCGATCGGCACCATCGGCCCGCGCAGGCCGAGCGTGCCCTTCGGCGTCAGCAGGATCTCGCCGGCGATCGAGGAGCCGGACTGCTCGCGCGGGGCGCCGTGCGGCCCGGGCATCACCGCAACAGGCATGCCGTCCTCGCCGCGGCGGGCGCCGAACAGCCCGGCCTCGCCGAACAGATAGACGTCGGTGAGCGGCGCATGCGGCGCGATCCAGGCATCGCTCGCCGCCACCTGCTCGGGCGCGCGCCAAAGGCCGATGACGTTGCGCAAGTTCGGCATCCGCGCCGCGAGATCGGAATCGCCGAGCCGCAGCGCGAGCTGCGCCGGCGCGATCAGCACCTCGCATTTGTGCTCGTTGATCTGCTGCTCCAGCACGTCGTTGTCGTAAGGGTGGTGCAGCGCCAGCGTGCCGCCGCAGAGCAGCCACACCGCGAGCGAGGAGGCGAGGCCGGCAAACGACATCGGCGTGAACGCCGTCATCACGGTCGCGCCCTGCCTGATGTCGGCTTCGAGCGACATCGCGAGGCCGCCGGCGATCAGGCTGAAATGCGGCCGCGGCACGGGGCGGAAACCTTCCGCGGTGAGGTCGAAGGAGATCATCGCCGCCTTGCGGCCGTCCTGGATCACGGCGCGCGTGGTGCCGGGCGGGCGCGCCAGCACATCGTCGAGCGAGGCCATGCCCTCGGGCAAATCAGTGCCGAAGCCGCAGACATGGCGAATCGAGAAAGCCTCGGCGGCGGCATGCATCGCGAGGTCGGCATAGCTGACGCCGTCGACCTTGCTCATGGTGACGATGGCGCGCGCGGCGGTGCGGTTCAGCGCCGCCGTCAGTTCCGCGTGGCGCCACAGCAGCGGCAGCACGGCGACGACGAGGCCGGCGCGATGGGCCGCGAGCACGGTCAGCACGAACTCGACCGTGTTGGGCAACTGGATCGCGATGACCGAATTGGTCGGCAGGCCCGATTCGACGAAATAGGCCGACAGCGCCTCGATGGCGGTATCGGCCTCGGCGTAGCTCAGCCGCCGCGGCTGGTGCCCGGTCACGCGCGCCTTGTTGAGGGGATCGAGCAGGGCGGGTGCATGGGGCTGCCGCATCAGCGTGCGCTGGAACAGCGTGTCGAGCGTTGGCGATACGGCTTGCTGATTCACGGCGTCACTTCGCTTGGCTGGCTTGAGACTCACCCTTCGACCACCAGGTCTCCGGCAGATAGCCGGACAGCGCGGTGGCCTTTGGCCGTTCTATCCGATTCCACCGCGCGATCCATTGCTCGGATACGTTAAACAGCGGGATTGTGTAGAAGCCGGAGATCAGGGTGCGGTCGAGCGCGCGCACCGCCGAGACGAAGGCCGTATGTTCACGGGCCTCCAGCAGGGCGGCGATCATCGCATCGACCGCCGGGTCTTTGGCGCCCATGTAGTTGCGGGTGCCCGGATTGTCCGCGGCCGCGCTGCCCCAATAGAAATACTGCTCGTTGCCGGGCGAGAGCGACTGGTCCCAGCGATTCTGGATCATGTCGAACTCGAAGGCGAGCCGGCGCTGGTCGAACTGGACGGGATCGACCGCGCGCACGCTCGCCTCGATGCCGGCGCGCTTGAGGTCGCGCTGGAAGGCCAGCGCGATGCGCTCCTGGTCGCGGGTCGTCACCAGCATCTCGAAGCTGAAGGGCGCCTTGGTGGTACGGTTGCGCAGCACGGTGCCGTCGAGATCGTAGCCGGCCTCCGACAGCAGTTTGAGCGCGGCGCGCAACGTGGTCCGGTCGCGGCCCGATCCGTCCGTTACGGGCAGGCGATAGCTGCCGTCCATGACATCGGCGGGAATTTGCGCGGCGAACGGCTTGAGCAGGTCGCGCTCGCGCGCATCGGCCGGCCTGCCATAGGCCGACAGGTCCGAGCCGGCGAAATAGCCGGCGACACGTGAGTAGAGCGAGAAGAAGTAGTTGCGGTTGACCAGCTCGAAATCGAACAGCAGCGTCAGGGCCTTTCGCACGCGGATGTCGGCGAAGACGGCACGGCGGGTGTTGAAGACCAGGAATTCGGACGGCTGCGGCACGCCGGGCTTGATGGTGTCGCGGATCACCTCGCCGCTTTTCGCGGCGGGAAAATCGTAGCCGTCGTGCCAGCGCAGCGGCTCGTTCTCGACGCGGAAATCGTAGAGGCCGCGCTTGAAAGCCTCGAACTGACCATTGGCCTCGCGGAAATAGTCGAGCCTGATCTCGTCGAAATTGTAGAGCCCGCGATTGATGGCGAGGTCGCGCCCCCAATAATCGGGATTGCGCGTGAGCGTCACGCTGGCGCCGGGCTTTACCGCGGTGACCCTGTAGGGGCCCGAGCCGACCGGGCCAGTCAGTGTCGTCCCCTCGAAGGTCGCAACGTCGACCGCATGCTTCGGCAGGATCGGCATCAGGCCGAGGATCAGCGGCAACTCGCGGTCGTTGGCGCCGCTGAGGTCGAAGCGGACGGTGAGGGGATCGGTCGCCTCGGCCTTGGCGGCCTTGGCGTAATACTGCCGCAGGTTCGGGCGGCCGTGGTCGCGCAAGAGCTGCCAGGAGAACAGCACGTCCTCGGCGGTGACAGGCTTGCCGTCGGCGAAGCGGGCGCGGGGATCGAGGTGGAACGTGACATAGGTCCGCTCCTCGTCGGTCTCGACGGATTTTGCGAGCAGTCCGTAGAGCGTGAACGGCTCGTCCTGGCCGCGTGTCAGAAGACTCTCGACGACGTAGCCGCGCATCTGATGCACGGGCAATCCCTTCACGATGAAGGGATTGAGGCTGTCGAAGGTGCCAAGAAGGCCAAAGGTCAGCCGGCCACCCTTGGGGGCATCTGGGTTGACGTAGGGCATATGAGTGAAATCGGCCGGCATCGCCGGCTTGCCGTGCATGGCAATGGCGTGGGCCTCCTCGGCTCGTGCGCCACTGACCAACAGCCCTACCGTGAGGACTGGGATCGCGAGGGCCAAGGCGAGACTGCAAAGGCGGACACTGAGGCCCTCGAGCAGGCGCTGGAACATGAACATTCGGACACGTTGATTCGAGGGTCGGCGGCCCTGAATCCTATCACAGGGATTTCACTGGGCGCCCGCTTGGAAGTGGCCAAAGACGCTTGTCGGCATTGATCTTTCCGTCGGCCACGCTAAGAAGGCACGCAATCGCGCAAGAGCGCCGAGACCGTCACTTAACTGCCTCAATTGACGGGGAGAGAGCCGCGCCCAAGGCGGCTTGGTTCGGTGTTTCGGAGCGGTTCGGGCACTTCCCGTTCAGAAAGGGTTTTCTGCAATGAATTTCCGTTATTTGGCCGCGTCCGTCCGGCCGCGCGGGCGACTTCTCGCCCTGTTGACGGCGACGGTGTTGGCCGTTCCGTTCACCGCCGAAGCCCAGACCCCAGCGCCGGCTCCCGGCGCTCCCGCGGCGCCCAAAGCGGCCCCGAAGGCGGCTCCGAAGGCTGCCCCCAAGGCACCGGCTCCGGCGGCGCCCGCACCGGCTCCCCAGGCCCAGCAGGCCCCGGCTCAGGGTGCCCCGGCCCAGCAGGCCGGTCAGCCGCCCGCGGATCAGCAGATCCAGCTCATCTACGCCCCCTGGACCAAGTTCTGCCTCAAGGGCCAGGACGCCAATGCCAAGCAGGTCTGCTTCACCGGCAAGGACGGTCGCATCGAGACCGGCGTGCCTGTCATCGCGGCCGTGATCATCGAGCCGGAAGGCGAGCCCAAGAAGATCCTGCGCGTGACGCTGCCGCTCGGCATGCAGCTCGTGCACGGCACCCGCATCATCGTGGACAACAATGCGCCGATGCAGAGCCCGTACGTGATCTGCTTCCAGAACGGCTGCATGTCCGACTATGAAGCGACGCCCGAGCTCATCGCCAACATGAAGAAGGGCCAGAACCTCGTGGTGCAGGCGATCAACGCCAACGGCGCGCCGCTCACCCTGCCGCTGCCGCTCGCCGGCGAATTCCAGAAGGCCTATGACGGTCCGCCGACCGATCCGAAGGTGTTCGAGGAAACCCAGAAGAAGCTCCAGGAAGAGCTTCAGCGCAAGGCTGACGAGCAGCGCAAGAAGCTCGAGCAGCAGGGCACGCCTCCGGGCACGCCGCCGGCGGGTCAGAAGTAATCGGGCTCAAATCCCGGACATGAAAAAGGCGCTCGGTTCGAGCGCCTTTTTTGCTGGCCGCTTGTTCGCGGAAACTCAGAGCGTAGAGCGAGAGCTCAGTTCAGCGACGGATTGCGCGGGCGATAGCCGCCATCCTTGTTCTTGATGAAGATCTCGGCGACCTGGGAATGCCGGATCGGCTCGCCGGACTCGTCGGGCAAGAGGTTCTGCTCGGAGACATAGGCGACGTATTCCGACTCCGCGTTCTCCGCGAGCAGGTGATAGAACGGCTGGTCCTTGTGGGGCCGCACCTCCTCGGGGATCGACAGCCACCACTCCTCGGTGTTGTTGAATTCCGGATCGATGTCGAAGATCACGCCCCGGAACGAGAAGATCCGGTGGCGCACGACCTGTCCGATCTGGAATTTGGCTGTCCGCGCTTTAATCATCCCCCGTCGATAGACCAGGATTGTGGCCGATGCTAGTGCCCTCATCTGGAATTAACCTCCGCGTAAGGGGCGGATAGCCCCCAAATCTTCAGAAAACACTTCATCAATGGGCGATATCCTCAATCTAGCGTTGCCTTATTTCGGCTTGATCTTCGTTGGTTTTGCCTGCGGCAAGGCCAAATCGCTCCCAGAATCAGGCCTCGCCTGGATGAACTTCTTCCTGCTCTACGTGTCGCTGCCGGCGCTGCTGTTTGCGATCATGTCGAAGACGCCGTTCGCGGAGCTGAACAACCCGCCGTTCCTGGTTGCGACCACGCTGTCGACCGTTGCCGCGTTTACCCTGGCGCTGGTCGTCGGCAAGGTGCTGGGACGGCTGACTCTGCGCGAAGCGACACTGGCTGGGCTCTCGGGCGGCTACGGCAACATCGGCTACATGGGCCCTGGGCTCGCGCTGGCCGTGCTGGGGCCGAAGGCGGCAGCGCCGACCGCGCTGATCTTCTGCTGCGACAGCATCTTCCTGTTCACGATCGTGCCGCTGCTGATCGAGCTGTCCGACCGTGACCATCCCTCGATCGTGCATGCCTTCGGCGTGGTGCTGAAGCAGATCGTGCTCAATCCGCTGATCATGTCGGCCTGTTTTGGCGCGGCGGTGGCGGCGCTGCATATCGAGCTGCCGGTGGCGCTCGACCGCACCATCACCTTTCTCCAGAACGCGGCGGCGCCGACCGCTCTGTTCGTGCTCGGCGTGACCGTGGCGCTGCGCCCGTTCGACCGGGTGCCGTGGGAGGTGCCGGGCGTAGTTGCGGTCAAGCTCCTGATCCATCCGCTCACGGCGTTCGGCCTGATGCTGGCGTTCGGTCCGTTCGCGCAGCCCTGGGCCGCGACCGCCGTGCTGATGGCCTCGCTGCCGCCGGCGCTGAACGTCTTCGTCATCGCCCGGCAGAACGATGCCTGGATCGAATCCGCCTCCGTCGCGGTTCTGCTCGGGACGTTCGCGTCGGTGGTTACGCTGACCAGCGTGATGTGGTTGCTCCAGACCGGGCGGCTGGCGTTTCCCTGAGCGGGCTTACCTGCGCCAGGTCGGCGTCAGGCCCTCGCGCATCGCAAAGCGGCGGAGAGGGCCGATGGCGCCGAGCAAGTGCATGCCGACGGCGCGGACCGGCTGCAGCGGCAGGAAATCGTTGAGCAGCGAGCGGTTGGCGATGTCGATCGCAAAGGTGCGGCTCAGGATGTCCGGACGCCGCGCGCGGTCATAGCGCTTGAGCACCTCGTCAGCGCCAGGATCTTCGCCGGCCGCGATCGCTTCGCCCGCGAGGCGGGCGATATCGGCGGCATCGCGCAGGCCGAGATTGAGACCCTGGGCGCCGATCGGCGGGACCACATGGGCGGCTTCGCCGACCAGCGCGATGCGGTCGCGGCCGAACGATTTGGGACGTTCGATCGCCAGCGGAAACAGATTGCGGCCGGGCTCGACATTCATGCGGCCCAGAATGGAATGCGACTGCTTCTCGATCGCGGCGGACAGCTCCTCATCGCTCAGGCCGCGGAGCCGCTCGGCTTCCGCGGGTGCCGAGACCCAGACGATGCTGGAGCGATTGCCGGGCAGGGGCACGAACACGCAAGGGCCGTGCGGCGTGTGGAACTCGGTCGAGACGTTGCGATGCGGCCGCGAATGGCCGACGTTGAAGGTCAGCGCGGTCTGCGTCAGCTCGCGCCGCGTCACCTCGATGCCGGCAGCCTCCCGGCACAGCGAATGCCGTCCGTCGGCACCGACCACGAGCCGGGCCGAGAGGAATTGCGCGGAGGCCGTGCGGACGGCGACATCATCAGCTTCGATGACGACGCTTTCGGCCTCGTCGTCGAACCGGACGATCTGCGGCAGCTCGGCGGCGCGCTCTTCCAGCGCCAGCATCAGCGAGCGGTTGTCGATGTTGTAACCGAAGGCGTCGAGCGCGATTTCGTGACAGGAGAACCGGACCTCCGGCGCGCGGAACAGCCGGCCGGTGTCGTCGACGAGGCGCATGACCTCGAGCGCTGCCGCCTTGTCCTTGCAGCGCGGCCAGACGTCGAGGCTCTCCAGCAGATCGACGGAGGCGCCCAGCAGCGCGGTGGTGCGGTTGTCGGCATAGGGCACGCGCCGCGCCACCAGCGCGGTCCGCGCACCCGCCTGCGCCAGAGCGATGGCGGCTGCCAGGCCGGCCGGTCCACCGCCAATCACGGCTGCGTCAAAGAGTGTCGATGCCTCTGTCATGGAACGACATTTGACACGCCCTGCGGCAAATTCAAGCCCACCTATATTTCCCTGATTTTATGACGAATTGTGCGACCGGGCGTCGCAATGGCTTATGTGCAAATCGGTCCCGTTCTGATAGCAGGAGCCATGGATAGCCAGCAGGATTCCCTGAAGCCGAGACCGGTGGTTCGGGCAGCCGCCTTCTCGGTGCATATCTTCACCGCGTTCGGCGCGGCCATCGCGCTGCTCGCGATGCTGGAGGCGGTGCGCGAGCACTGGGCGGGGATGTTTCAGTGGCTCGGCGTCGCCCTGATTATCGATGCGGTCGACGGACCGATCGCGCGCCGGCTCAAGGTCAAGGACGTGCAGCCGAACTGGTCGGGTGACGTGCTCGACCTCGTGGTCGATTTCGTCACCTATGTGTTCGTGCCGGCCTATGCGATCGTGGCGAGCGGCCTGCTGCTGCCGGTTGCGGCGCCGCTGCTCGGCATCGCCATCATCGTCACCAGCGCGTTGTATTTCGCCGACCTGCGCATGAAGGCCGACGACAATCATTTTCGCGGCTTTCCGGCGCTTTGGAATGCAGCGGCGTTCTACCTGTTCCTGCTGCACTGGCCGCCGCTGTGGTCGACGCTGCTGGTCGCGGCCCTGGTGGTGCTGACCTTCGTGCCGTTCCACGTGCTGCATCCGGTCCGCGTGGTGCGGCTGCGCTGGCTGACGATGTCGCTGATTGCGATCTGGGCCGTGCTCTCGCTCTACACGCTGGACATGGACTTCCGCGTCGGTACCGGCGTGACGGTTGCGCTGTGCGCGATCGCGCTCTGGATCAGCTTCAGCGACGCATTGATCCGCCTGGTCAGATCCTTGGCATGATGCACCTCCTCACCAGCCCCGAAGCCTGGGCCGCGCTGCTCACCTTGACTGCGCTCGAGATCGTGCTCGGCATCGACAACGTCATCTTCCTGTCGGTGATCGTCTCGCGCATCCCCGCGAAGCAGGCGCATCGCGCCCGCCAGATCGGCCTCGCGCTGGCGCTGGTCTTCCGCATCATCCTGCTCAGCGTGCTGGTCTGGCTGATCGGCCTGACCGCGCCGGTGTTTTCATTTGCGGGGTACGACTTCTCCTGGCGCGACCTGATCCTGATCGGCGGCGGCCTGTTCCTGATCGCCAAGGCGACGCACGAGATCCATGCCGAGGTCGAAGCCGATGACGGCGAGGGCGATCAGAAGTCCGTCGGCAACGCCTTCTTCTGGGTGATCGTCCAGATCGTGATCATCGACATCGTGTTCTCGCTGGACTCGATCATCACCGCGATCGGCATGGCGCAGGACATCGAGATCATGATCGCGGCGGTCGTGATCGCCTGCCTGATCATGTACATTTCGTCCGGCCCGGTGTCGCGCTTCGTCGCGGAGCATCCGACCACCAAGATGCTGGCGCTGGCCTTCCTGGTGCTGATCGGCGTCGCGCTGGTCGCGGACGGGCTGCACTTCCACATTCCACGCGGCTACATCTATTTCGCGATTGCGTTCTCGGCTGCGGTGGAATTCTTCAACGTGCTGGCCAAGCGCAATCGCAGGAAAGCGAGCAAGCCGGCCGCCTAGCCGGCCGGGCTTGCGTCGAGTTGACAAGGCGGGCGTGATGCCTTTCGCTCCGTCTTGAAGAAGAGGAGGTCAGGTGATGACCAAAGCCGTTCGTGTGCACAAGGTCGGAGGCCCCGAGGCCCTGGTCTATGAGAGCATCGACGTGCCGGCGCCCGGACCCGGCGAGGTGCGCATCCGCCAGCATGCGGTCGGCCTGAACTTCATCGACGTCTACTACCGCACCGGTCTCTACAAGGCGCCGGGGCTGCCCTTCATCGCCGGCAACGAGGCCTCGGGCGAGGTCGTAGCCGTCGGGCCGGGCGTGACGCATTTCCATCCCGGCGACCGCGTCGCCTATTACCACAATCTCGGCGCGTATACCGGCGAGCGCAACATCCCCTGGGAGAAGCTGGTCAAGCTGCCCGATCACATCACGCATGAGCAGGGCGCCGTGCTGATGCTGAAGGGGCTGACGGTCTGGTATCTCCTGCACAAGACCTTCAAGGTCGAGCCGCATCACCGCGTGCTGATCCATGCCGCAGCCGGCGGCATCGGCCTGCTTGCCTGTCAATGGGCGAGGGCACTGGGCGCGCACGTCATCGGCACCGTCGGCTCGCGCGAGAAGGCCGAGCTTGCCGAGGCCAATGGCTGCGACCACGTCATCCTCTACAATGAGGAAGATTTCGTGGCGCGCGTCAAACAGATCAGCCGCAACGAGGGCTGCGACGTCGTCTATGACGGCGTCGGCAAGGTAACCTTCCCGGGCTCGCTGTCCTGCCTGAAGCCGCGCGGCATGTTCGTGTCTTTCGGTAACGCGTCGGGCCCCGTGCCGCCGTTCTCGATCGCCGAGCTCAACAGTCACGGCTCGCTGTTCGCGACCCGGCCGAAGCTCAACGACTACATCGGCACCCGCAAGGAGCTGCTGGAAGGCGCCGACACCCTGTTCGCCGCCGTCATCAACGGCAAGCTGCACGTGCCGATAAACCACGCCTACGCGCTGAAGGATGCCGCGAAGGCGCATATCGATCTCGAAAGCCGCAAGACGACGGGTGCGTCGATCTTGAAGCCGTAACTCGCCGTCATTGCGAGCGAAGCGAAGCAATCCTGAGCTATCTCCGCGGAAACAGTCTGGATTGCTTCGTCGCTGCGCTCCTCGCAATGACGAGTCTTATGCCACGCGTCTTGCCGCGCCGGCCTTGGTCAAAATCCCGTCGAGACAATCGATCATCTCGGCGATCTCCGCCCGCGTAACGTTCAGCGCGGGCATGAAGCGCAGCGTGTCGACCTGCGGCGCGTTCAGCAGCACGCCGGCCTCGAACGCCTGCGCGACGATGCCGGGCGCGATCGGCAGCTTGAGGTCGAGCGCGAGCAGCAGCCCGCGTCCGCGCACGCCGCCGAGCCCGTGCCGTGCCGAGACCTTCTGCAGCTCGCTTTCGAGCAGCAGGCCGGTCTCGGTGACCGACTTCAGGAAGTCGGGCTTGCCGACCTCCTCGAGCACCGCAAGCCCCGCTGCGCACATGATCGGGTTGCCGTTGAACGTGCCGCCCTGGTCGCCGTGCTCGAAGCAGGAGGCGCGTTCGGTCGCAAGCAGGGCCGCGAGCGGCACGCCGCCGCCGATGCCCTTGCCGAGCGTCATGATGTCAGGCGCGATCCCCGTGTGCTCGTAGTGGAAGAGCTTTCCGGTCCGGCCCATGCCGGTCTGGATCTCGTCGAAGATGAGCAGCAGGCCATGCGCCTCGGTGAGTGCGCGCAGTTCCTGCAGGAACGCGTCGGTCGCAGGCCACACGCCTGATTCACCCTGGATCGGCTCGAGCATGACAGCGACGGTGTTGTCGTTGATCAGCTTCTCGACCGAGACGATGTCGTTCAGCTTCGCCTTCTTGAAGCCGGCAACTTTCGGCTCGAACAGCGGCTCGAACGCCTTCTTGCCCGAGGCCGACATCGTCGCCAGCGTCCTCCCATGGAAGCCGCCTTCGAAGCTGATGATCTCGAACGCGCCGCCCTTGTGCAGGCTGCCATATTTGCGCGCGAGCTTGATCGCACCCTCATTGGCTTCCGCACCCGAATTGGCGAAGAACACCTGGTCGAACGCACTGTTCGCGACGAGCGCCTCGGCCAGTTTCAGGCTCGGCTCGTTGTAGAACGCCGGGCTCGGCGTCAGCAGCCGCTTTGCCTGCGCGGCGAGCGCATCCGCGATGACGGACGGAGAGTGGCCAAGGCAGTTCACGGCCCAGCCCTGCACGAAATCAAGATAGCGCTTGCGGCCGTCGTCCCAGAGGTAGGAGCCCGCGCCGCGGACGAACACGGCCTTGGGCCGTGCAGTGATGTCCATCAACGCGTCATACGGATGGGTGGCGGTAGTCATGTCGAACTCCTCTGGGGGCGGGTGGAAAAGGGACGCGAAAAGCAAGAAGGCCGCACTTTGCGGGTGCGGCCTTCTCGAAAACTGTGCTGATGTCAGGAGATCAGCGGCGTCGTCGGACATGGCGCAACCCATCATCGTCGCGGGTGCGACGACGGAAAGCTGCGCGGCGGTGGGTCCGAGAGTTGATCATGGGGCGCGTCCCTACAGCTGAAGGGCCGGGCTTGTCAAGCGGGTGTTTTCCGAGACACCCGCCGAACGTGCATCGGTCAGGCCGAATGAGGCGCTTCTTCGGCGCTCTCGTCGCCCCAATCCGCGTACGCAATGGAGGTGTCGATCAGCTCGCCGCGCATCAGCTTGAGCGGCGATGACCAGTACAGCGCGATGTTGTGGAAGGGATCGGTCAGCACCTTGAACACCCAAACCAATCCGGTCGTGACGTCGCGCGTCGCGAACAGCTGGACCATGCGCGCAAGTCCGCCACCGATGCCGATTGCAAGCCAGAGCGCGCCGACATGGCGGGCGAAGTCGAAACGGTCGGCGGGCGGATCGAACAGGCCGAGCAGCGTCGGATCAACGTATAGCGCAATCGGCGCGCTGCCCCAGACCAGCAGCAGAACGATCTTGCGGGTCTGGTTGTAGCCGACCTTGACCGCTTCCTTGTAATCATTGCTGACGTCGTTGACGGCGTCATAGCCGTTCGGCTCGAAGAAGAAATGCCCGCTCTGCCGCGTCAGCATCGCGAGCCAGCCCACGAGTCCGGCGAGCGCCGGATCCCTGAACAGAAGTGCGTAGCAGCCGAGGAAGATGATCGCGCTGAACAGGTGAAGCGTCTGGTTGACGGTGCTCTGGTGGTAGAAGCGGTAATCGTCGAAGCGCTGCGTGCGCAGCATGTCTGAGAGACGGCTCATCCTCGTTCCTCGCTCGCGTTGAAAGCGAGCGAGAGTTAGGACGAGTCCGTGACCCCTGCGTGAATGCACTATAGTGTCACATTGCGCGCGCGTGACGCCAAGGACCTATTCGACGCCGTAATGCGCAAAGCTGTCGGCGATTCCGGCGTTGATCGCCTTCGCTGCCGCGATGTCGCGCGCCGCGCCTTCAGCATCGCCCTTCTTCCGCTTCGCAAGTCCGCGGCCGTAGAGCGCGCTGTCGAGTTTGGGCTTCGCACTCAGCGCCATGTCGTAATCCGCGATCGCCGCGTCGAGATTGCCGAGCTTGAGAGAGGTGGCGAGGGCCCGTTCCGTTTCGCCCTTGCGGCGGAATATCTCGCCGCGGTTGGCGAGCGCGAGCGCGTTGGAGGGATTGGCCCGCAACACCGCCGAGCAGCCGGCGAGGCGCTGCTCGTCGCCGAGCTTGCTGGCGCCGAAGCACCATTGCCGCGCCTGCGCGGGTGAGGGGGATTGTGCGGCCGCGGGAAGTGCAAGCAGGATCAAGGCTGTGCCGATTGTGCACAACCCGCCCCGGATACCAACCTTGTGATTGTAAGACATCGAATGTCGCACAGAAACCATTGAGCCTCTAGCGCGTTTGTGATCAAGGGACGCAGATTGGTTCGAACCGGACGCCGGACGGTCGAGACCAAAAGTTGCGGGACCAACCAGACAGTTTTCAGCCTTGTCCGATACAATTTACCCGATCGACCTCGACAGCATTCGCGGCGCATTTCCGCCGGGCATTGAGGCGCCGCCGCTCCTGGTCGATTTTGCGGGCTGGCTCAAGGGCCGCCCCTGGGGCAGCGTCGGCTGCTTCTCCCTGCAGGGCCAGTTCTCAGATCAGGCACCGATCGTCGATGGCAGTCCCTTGCGCGACAGGTTTTCGCTGTTCATGCGGTTGCCCGACGGTTCAGCCGTCGGCGGTTGGTATGGCGCCGGGCTCGACCGCGACAATCCGCCCATCGTCGGGCTGGGCTCCGAGGGCGACTACGAGCTGTTGGCGCCCAGCCTCGATGCGCTGCTGGCAAGACTGACCTCGCAGGCCTTCGACAAGGCCTGGAGCGATCTGAAGCCGCACGAGGAAGTCGAGCCTCAAACGGTCGAGCTCGCGCAATGGCTCGCCGAACGGCCGGCCGGCGAGGCGGCGCCGCCCGACGACGCATCGTCGGAGCTGCCCGACTTCCGCGGTTTCGTGGAAAAATGGAGCCGGGATCGCGAAGACTATTGGGCCAATCACCGGCTGATGGCCGAGCTTGGCTGGCGGCTGGCGGCGCATCTGCCGAAGGGCAAGAAGCCCTGGGACCAGACGCGTTTCGAGGTAGCGATCGTCGGGTCGCAATACCAGGCGCGCGTCCTGACCCATGGTCCGCAGCCGTTCGAGGAAGCGTCTTCGATCGAGTCCCTGCTGCGCGATCTGCGCGAGGGCATGCGGCGCGCGCAGCCCGAGCTAGGCCTATGGTACGCGATGAATTTCGGCCTCTATGCCGACGGCCGGGTCATGCCGAACTTCGAATATGACAGGCGCCCGATCATCGACGGCGAGCCCGCGCTGCTGGCCGAAGCGAAAGCCGATCTCGCCCGCGCACCGCGCCCGGAGCGCTGGGTGCCGAAATGGCTGGCATGACCGCGCAAACGGCCCCAGCCATCTGATCAGTTCAGCATTTTCTAATTGTCGCATTTGCCGGGGTTGGCGCTGCACCAGCGACTGACCGCGGCGCTGTCCCAGCCACGCGCCTTGTTGACCGCGACGCATTGGTCGTAGGTGCAGGTTTTTCCTTCGCTTGTGGTTGCGACGCCTTCTGCTGGGCGGAAGCCGGACCGCTGATCGTGATGCCGAGAACAAAGGCCAGAGCGAGTGCGCGCATGAAAATCCCCTGCTTGAAATGAGCTGGGAACTCTAGTTGTGCGGGGACGTGCTGACAACCGGCCGATCGGAGATTTGGCTGGTGACAGCCTGATCGTGACTTCGCCCTTGCGCCCGACATATACTCTGTGATGGTGCCCCTGGCAGCTTGGCCAGGACGTCGGCCAGCCATGCGGATCGATGCACGAGTGAGCCATAAGTCGTGACCACGCTGCGGGAGATTGAGGACGCCGATTTCGAAGCGATGGCCGACGCGCTCATCGAAATGCAGAATTACTACCGCGTCCATTGTCCGTCGCGCGATACGATCATCGAGGGGTTGAAATCAAGGCCCGCGGGATCACGCATTCTGCTGGCCTATGAGCACGACAAGCTCGCCGGCTTTGCTTGCTTCAGCGCCATCTACCCTGGCCCCGGCCTGACCTCGGGGTTCTTTTTGAAAGAGCTCTATGTTCGCGAAGATTGGCGCGGGGGCGGCTTGGGTAAAAAGCTCATGTCGCGCCTGGCTGCCATTGCCCGGCAAGACGGGCACGGTCGCATCGATTGGACGGTCGATGCGGACGATCTGCGCCTTCAGAGCTTCTACGAGATGCTTGGCGGGCAGGCGCTACCGGCGAAGCGGTTCTTCCGCATCACCGGCGCAGGGCTGGCTGAGCTGGCCGACATGTTCTGACGGTGCTTGCGTAGCACGCGGGGGCCGGTACCTCAGAACCCCGCGACGCTGCCGTGCAGGTCGTACTGGTCCGCGCGCTCGATTTTCGCGGTGACGATTTCGCCGACGCGCAACGGGCGGCGGCTCGTCAGATACACCGCGCCGTCGATCTCCGGCGCATCGGCCTTGGAACGGCCTTTCGCGACGGTCGGACCGACCTCGTCGATGATGATCTGCTGGCGCGTGCCGACCTTGCGCTTCAGCCGTCGCGCGGAGATCTTCTGCTGGCGCGCCATCAGCGCGTTGTAGCGCTCCTGCTTGACCTCTTCTGGCACCGGGTTCTCGATCGCGTTCGAGGTCGCGCCCGCAACCGGCTCGTATTTGAAGCAGCCGAGCCGATCGATCTCGGCCTCGTCGAGCCAGTCGAGCAGATAGGCGAAGTCGGAATCGGTCTCGCCGGGGAAGCCGACGATGAAGGTCGAGCGCAGCGCGAGATCAGGACATTCCTCGCGCCAGCGCTTGATGCGTGCCAGCGTCTTGTCCTGCGCTGCCGGACGCTTCATCGCCTTCAGCACCTCGGGGCTCGCATGCTGGAACGGGATGTCGAGATAGGGCAGCACCTTGCCCTCGTTCATCAGCGCGATGACTTCGTCGACATGCGGGTAGGGATAGACATATTGCAGCCGGACCCAGGCTCCGAGCTCGCCGAGCTCGCGCGCGAGATCGAGGAATTTGGCGCGGACCTGACGGTCCTTCCACGGGCTCTCGGCATATTTGAGATCGACGCCGTAGGCCGAGGTGTCCTGCGAGATCACCAGCAGCTCCTTGACGCCGGCGCCGACCAGGCGCTCGGCCTCGCGCAGCACGTCGTTGGCCGGACGCGAGACGAGGTCGCCGCGCAGTTTCGGGATGATGCAGAAGGTGCAGCGATTGTTGCAGCCTTCGGAGATCTTCAAGTACGCGTAGTGCCGCGGCGTCAGCTTGATGCCCTGCGGCGGCACCAGATCGACATGCGGATTATGGGCGGGCGGCAGCGCGCGATGCACGGCATCCAGCACGCTCTCATATTGCTGCGGGCCGGTGATGGAGAGCACGCCGGGATAGGCCTGCTCGATCGCTTCCGGCTCCGCGCCCATGCAGCCGGTCACGATCACCTTGCCGTTCTCGGCCATCGCCTCGCCGATCGCCGAGAGCGATTCCTGCTTGGCGCTGTCGAGGAAGCCGCAGGTGTTGACGATGACGATATCGGCCCCGTCATGCTTGCGGGCGAGCTCGTAGCCCTCCGCGCGCAGGCGCGTGATGATGCGCTCGGAATCCACCAATGCCTTGGGACACCCGAGTGATGTGAATGAAATGCGGGGCGCTCTGTCCATGGTATCGCCTGGAGCCTAGATCTGAATTGTCCGGATTTAGCGATCCAACTAATTGAACCGATGGCGAAATTCAACAACTAACCTATGCGGTGCAATGCTAAGGGCTCCTGATGTGGGAAGACGGTTCCGATCGTGTGAGCGGAGGAGCCGAGATGAATTGCGCCAGCGTGCACGTTTTTGTTGTTATTCTGTTCCTGCGTAATTCCACGGAGCTAGACTGCGATGCGCCGTTTCATGTTCGGCATGACTTTCGTTACCGCTGCCTGCGGCGCGATGTTTCCGGCGCGAGCCGAAGTCGACAAGATCATCCATGTCTGCGATCGGCAAGAACGAGTGTGTCCGGAATTCAGGCCACGCGTGAAGGCACCCGATGGGTGGACGAGGGACGAGGCCGCGAGTCTCAAGTACGGCGCCTCGATGTTCGTGCCCAACGGAAAGATTTTCGGTAAAGCCGAAGCGATCATCTATGCCGACGGCCGCTACAACAAGGATCGGACCGAATTGGTTCAATGGGTCGCAGCCAGCGATCGGGATTGGGCGACGACATCCGGCAAGAATGCCAAGATCACCACGCTTCCGACGGTGAATCCCAAGGTCATTATCAATCGCTACGACAATCCGTCCCTGAAGGACCAGCCGATCGAAGTGATCGCGCATTACGCCGATCTCGACAAGGACGGCAATTCCTACGTCGTGCGGCTGGCGGTCTCCGGCCTCAGCGAGACGGCGGTGCTGGCCGCCGTACCACTTCTCGACAAAATGATCGCTGGCGCGAAAATTCCGTGAGCGCGTAAGCCCAGATGACAGCTGCCGCCGGGCGGGAGTGGGCGGCTTTTGAAAGTCTACATTCGTTGTCTCAGGAACACCCGAGCGACACGAAGCTGACCTTGGGCGCAGCCGTCTGATCCATATCCAAATCTGCCTGATTGACGGGCTTGAGCTAGTCCCAATTGCCCATAATTACAACCCTTTGCATGGCCTTCCGGCGTGCTATGGATGAATCGCGGGTGGTGAGTGAGCAATGAGCGCCGAACAGTCGCCTAAAATCGTGATTGTCGACGAAAGCCCGATCCGGGCCGCGATCCTCGAGGAAGGGTTGCGAGAGGCTGGATTCACGCAGGTCGTCCATATCCGCGAGATGCAGAGCCTGCTGGCGCGGATTTATGCGGTGGACCCCGACATCATCCTGATCGATCTCGAAAACCCCAGCCGCGACGTGCTGGAGGCGATGTTCCAGGTCAGCCGCGCCGTCAAGCGGCCGATCGCCATGTTCGTCGACCAGAGCGATTCCGCCTCGATCCAGGCTTCCGTCGAGGCGGGGGTATCCGCCTACATCGTCGACGGGCTGAGGAAGGAGCGCATCAAGCCGATCCTCGATCTCTGCGTCTCCCGCTTCAACGCCTTCGCCAAGCTGCAGGAGGAGCTGGAGCGCACCAAGTCGCAGCTCGAGGACCGCAAGATCATCGAGAAGGCCAAGGGCATCCTGATGAAGGTGAAGGGCCTCAACGAGGACGAGGCCTATGTGCTGCTGCGCTCCACCGCGATGCGCGAGAAGAAGAAAATCGGCGAGATCGCCCAGTCGATCATCACCGCGTCGGAGATGCTGAAATGACCGCTCCCCTCCGCATCGGGTTCATCCCGCTGGTCGATGCCGCCGCGCTGATCGTCGCCGTCGACAAGGGCTTTGCCGCCGCCGAAGGCCTCGAGGTCGAGCTGGTGCGCGAGGTGTCCTGGTCCAACGTCCGCGACAAGCTCAATATCGGCCTGTTCGATGCCGCGCATCTGCTCGCGCCGGTCGCGATCGCGTCCTCGCTCGGGCTCGGCCACGTCAAGGTGCCGATCGCCGCACCCTTCAATCTCGGCATCAACGGCAACGCGATCACAGTGTCGCCGGCGCTTCATGCGGCGCTGATGGAGGAGATCGAGGGCGACCGGTTCGATCCGCTCGTCACCGCGAAGGCGCTGGCGAAGGTCGTCGTCAAAAGGCGCAAGGCCGGCGCCGATCCGCTGACCTTCGGCATGACCTTTCCGTTCTCGACCCACAATTACCAGCTTCGGTTCTGGATGGCGGCCGCCGGCGTCGATCCCGACGAGGACGTGCGCCTGGTCGTGCTGCCGCCGCCCTACATGGTCGACAGCCTCAAGAGCGGCCATGTCGATGCCTTCTGCGTCGGTGCGCCCTGGAATTCGGTCGCGGTCGATCTCGGCATCGGCCACATCCTGCATTTCGTCGCCGACATCCTGGTCCGCGCGGCGGAGAAGGTGCTGGCGGTGCGCCAGGTCTGGGCCGACAAGAATCCGGACGTGGTCGCCAAACTGGTCCGTGCGGCGGTGAAGGGTGCGGAGTTCATCGAGCAGCCGGCAAATCTCGCAGAAGCCGCGGAGATACTCGCCCGGCCGGAGCGGATCGATGTCGATGCCGAGGTGATCCAGCGGTCGCTCACCGGGCGCCTGAAGATCTCGCCGGACGGGACGGTGCGCGAGAGCAGCCGCTACCTGCTGGTCGGGCGCGAAGGGGCAGGGCGCCCCGATCCGGTCCAGGCCGCTTGGCTCTACGCCCAGATGGTGCGCTGGGGGCAGACGGCGCTGACGCCTGATGGTGCGAAGACAGCCATGGCCGTGTTCCGGCCGGACCTGTACGACGCAGCCCTTGGCCGTAGCCCGCCCACCGAAGCCCCCGCGCCGTTCGGAGCCTTCGCGGGCCCCACCTTCGATCCCGACAACATCCGGGGGCATCTGGAGGCCTTCGAGGTCGGGCGCTGGAAGGCCTGATTCGGCCCTGCACGGTTTTTGAGCGCCTCGGCTCTTCGTCTAAATTTTGAGCGGGCTGCTCGAATTTCGTGAGGACGCCGCCACCGGGGTTCCCCGGGGCACGCCTCCAACGCACTGAAATCAAATAACTTTCCAACTTCCTGAAGCTGGCACGCAACTTGTATGTTGCAGTGCGGCCAGCCTGTCATTGGTGCCTGCTGAGCCAAGTCCCACAGCAACGAAGCTGATTGGACCGTCGGGGTGCGAAGCTGGCTCAAGCCGCCAGCCGAGTTCCTCGCGGGTCGCGCAATTTTCCGTCGATGCCACCGAGGTGGCCGCAGGAGCTTCGTTACCGACCATGAAAATCGATACCGTCTCAGTCGACTTTACCGACGAGCAGAAGCGCTATCTCGAAGGTTTCACGACCGGCCTCCAGATCAGCCGCGTCGGTCGCGGTCTCGGCGGCGGCGCCGGCAAGGCGAACGCCGAGCCGACCGGTCCCGATGCCGTGCACATCAAGGCGCAGGACAAGGTGATCGCGTCGGGCAAGAAGCTCGCCGATCAGGAGAAGTTCAAGCGCGACGAGCATCCCTTCGATGCCTATCCGCGGCTGCGTCAGCAGGCGCTCGACAACGCGCCGCCTAGCCCGGCGGACAATTTCCGCTGGCGCTATTACGGCATCTTCTATGTCGCGCCGACGCAGGACTCCTACATGTGCCGCCTGCGCATTCCGAACGGCATCATGAAGCACTGGCAGATGTCTGGCCTTGCCGATCTCGCCGACGAAACATGCGGGCCGTACAGCCACGTCACGACGCGCGCCAATCTCCAGCTTCGCGAGATCCCGCCCAAGTACGCCATCAAGCTGATCGAGGGCATCCAGGATCTCGGCCTGTGCTCGCGCGGCTCCGGCGCCGACAACATCCGCAACGTCACGGGCACGCCGACCGCCGGCATCGATCCGCAGGAGCTGATCGACACGCGGCCCTATGCGCGCGAGTGGCACTACCACATCCTCAACGACCGTTCGCTCTACGGCTTGCCGCGCAAGTTCAACGTCGCCTTCGACGGCGCCGGCAGGATCGCGGTGCTGGAGGAGACCAACGACATCGCCTTCACGGCCTATGAGGTGAAGGACGGTTTCGGCGTCGAGCCCGGCATCTGGTTCCGCCTCGGTCTCGGTGGCATCACCGGACACAAGGATTTTGCAAAGTACTCCGGCATCATCGTCAAGCCGGAGCAGGCGACCGCCGTCGCGGACGCGATCGTGCGCGTCTTCATCGACCATGGCGACCGCACCAACCGCAACAGGGCGCGGCTGAAATACGTGCTCGACGCCATGGGCCATGACGGCTTCCTCAAGCTGGTCGAGGAACGGCTGAAGACGCCGTTCACGCGCGTGCCGGAAGAAGCATTCCAGCCGCGGCCTGCGGCCGACCGCATGGCCCATATCGGCGTGCACAAGCAGAAGCAGGACGGCCTCAACTGGATCGGCGTGTCGCTGACGCTCGGCAAGCTCACCTCCGACCAGATGCGCGGCCTTGCCAAGATCGCGCGCGACCTCGGCGATGGCGAGATCCGCCTGACGGTCTGGCAGAACCTGTTGATCCCGGGTGTGCGCGACGAGAATGTCGAGCTCGCCATTGCCGCGATCAGGCAGATCGGGCTCGCGGTCGAGGCCTCGCATATCCGCGCCGGCCTGATCGCCTGCACTGGCAATGCCGGCTGCCGTTTTGCGGCCTCCAACACCAAGCGCAATGCCGCCGAGATCGGCGACTGGTGCGAGCCGCGCGTCGCCATGGACAAGCCGGTGAACATTCACGTCACCGGCTGCCACCATTCCTGCGCCCAGCATTACATCAGCGACATCGGCCTGATCGGCGCGCGTGTGCCGGTCAACGAGGAGGACACGGTCGAGGGCTACCACCTCTTCACCGGCGGCGGCTTCGGCCCCGACGCCGATGTCGGGCAGGAGGTCTACCACGACCTCAAGGCCGAGGACGCGCCGAAGACGGTCGAGGGGCTGCTCAAGGCCTATCTCGCCCATCGCTCCTCGCCCGATGAAACCTTCCTCTCCTTTGCGCGCCGCCATGACGGCGAAACGCTGCGCAAGCTTGCCGATGCACAGGTGTCCGCATGAACCAGATCACGCCTCCGCCGAAACTCGACATCATTCCCGCCAGCGCGCCGTTCTCCGACGCGCAGCGCTCCTGGCTCAACGGCTTCTTTGCCGGGCTGCTGTCGCCTGACGTCGCAACGCCTCTGTCGGCGGAGCAGGGCGCGGCCGTCATGCAAGCCGGGGACGGCGACGATGGCGAAGCGCCATGGCACGACCAGACCATGCCGATCGCCGACCGGATGAAACTCGCCGAGGGTCGTCCCGTGCGCCGCAAGATGATGGCGGCGATGGCGCAGCAGGATTGCGGGCAGTGCGGCTACAATTGCCACGATTATTCGGAGGCGATCGCGAGCCGCAGCGAAGCACGGCTCAATCTCTGCGTCCCCGGCGGCAAGGAAACCGCACGGATGCTGAAATCGCTGTACGAGGATCTCGACAAGGCGCCGGCAGCGAAAGCGCCCGGGAAGACTGACACGGTGGCCGCGCCTGCCGTGACCGTCACGATCGCCGAGCCGGGCCGTTCGCGCGACAATCCGACCGAAGCCACCTTCCTGTCGCGCCGTCTTCTCAACAAGGGGAAGTCGGAGAAGGAGACCTATCACATCGAGTTCGATCTCTCCGCGAGCAAGCTCGACTACGTCGTCGGTGATTCCTTCGGCGTGTTTGCGCGCAACGATGTCGGCCTTGTCGACCAGATCATCGCGCTGCTCGGGGCGTCCCACACCACCAAGGTCAACGGCAAGACGCTGCGCGAGGTGCTGATCGACGACGTCTCGCTGTCGCCGGCGCCGGACTCGCTGTTCGAGCTGATCTCCTTCATTACCGGCGGCGCGCAGCGCGAGAAGGCGCGGGCGCTGGCGCAGGGCGAGGATCCCGATGGCGATGCGGCGACGCTGGACGTGATGGCGGCGCTGCAGAAATTCTCCGGCACGCGTCCGCATCCGGAAGCCTTCATCGAGGCGCTGGAGCCGCTGCAGCCGCGGCTCTATTCGATCTCGTCCTCGCACAATGCGACGCCCGGAAAGCTGTCGCTGACGGTCGATTCCGTTCGCTACGTGATCGGCAAGCGCAAGCGTATCGGCGTTGCCTCGACCTTCCTCGGCGAGCGCATCAAGGAGGGCGAGAAGCTCAAGGTCTATGTGCAGAAGGCGCACGGCTTCGGCCTGCCGGAGGACCCGAAGACATCAGTCATCATGATCGGCCCCGGCACCGGCATCGCGCCGTTCCGGGCCTTCCTGCTCGACCGCAAGGCGACCGGCGCGCCGGGCAAGAACTGGCTGTTCTTCGGCCATCAGCGCAGCGATTGCGATTTCTTCTACCAGGAAGAGCTCAATGCGATGAAGACCTCCGGGCTTCTGACGCGCATGTCGCTGGCCTGGTCGCGCGACGGCGAGAAGAAGTTTTACGTGCAGGACCGCATGCGCGAGGTCGGCCGCGAATTGTGGACCTGGCTCGCCGACGGCGCGCATCTCTACATCTGCGGCGATGCCAAGCGGATGGCCAAGGACGTCGAGCGCGCGCTGGTCGACATCGTCGCCCAATTCGGCGCGCGTTCGACCGACGAAGCCGTCAGTTTTGTCGCCGAGCTCAAGAAGACCGGCCGCTTTCAGGCTGACGTCTACTAAGACGCGGCGGGATCAACGCGAATCGCCCCGGCGGCGCAACCGCCGGGCCTCGCATCGAAAACCCGTTTCTACTGTGCATGGGGTTGTTTTCGACATTTTGGTTTGGACGAGCCTCTAAGCCCCGAGTCCGACCTGTCATGCCACTGTCATCCGAGCCAGTTCCAGCTGGCTCGGATTCTAACGAATAAGATTCTCGGAACCCGCGGGTGCAGAGAATTTGCACCTGCAATCTGGCTGTTCCAGAGAACCCGCATCGCTATTTCCGCGAGTATCTTGCCCGATGCCCCGGTTGATCCTTCATACTCCCGCAAATGGGGCGTTGGAGATCGACCATGCGCGAACTATCGGCGGAAGCCAGGCTGCACTTCTACGCGCGCTCGCTCTCGCGTCGGACCGGGGCGAGCATGCACCACGTCGCGCTCTACAGCGCCTTCGCCGTCATCGCCGCGATCGTGTTCGGCACGCTGTCGGTGCACCCGTTCTAGCGAGTTTCCCCGCTGTCGTAGGGTGGGCAAAGCGAAGCGTGCCCACCACCTGTCTCATGCCGAGATCGTGGGCCCGGCGCGTTGCGCCTTTGCCCACCCTACGGCACCTCGACCGCCTCATCCGCGCTTGAACGGCGCGACCTCGATCCCCGCATCCTTCAATGCCTGACGCAGACTGCGCGCGATGTCGACGGCGCCGTGCGTGTCGCCATGGATGCACACCGTGTCCGTGCGCATCTTGATGATCTTGCCTGTGACCGAGACCACCGCGCCGTCCTGCACCATGCGCACCACGCGGTCGGCGATGGCCTTGGCATCGTGCAGCACCGCGCCGGGCTTCTTGCGCGAGACGAGGTTGCCGTCGTCCTCATAGGCGCGGTCGGCGAATACCTCGTGCACCAGAGGCAGATTGGCGTCTTCGCCGGCCTTCACCAGCTTCGAATTGGCGAGCACGACGAAGATCAGATTGGGATCGACCGCCTTGATGCCGGCGGCGATGGCCTTCGCGGTCATGTCGTCCTCGCAGGCGACGTTGGAGAGCGCGCCATGCGCCTTCACATGCGTGACCTTGTGGCCGGCCGCGGTCGCGATCGCCTGCAGCGCGCCAATCTGGTAGGCAACGAGGTTCTCGATCTCGGAGGCCTTCAGGCCCGCGATCGGATGCCGGCCAAACCCGTGCAGGTCGCGGTAGCCGGGATGGGCGCCGACCGAGACGCCGCGCGCTTTCGCCAGCTCCACCGTCCGCCGCATGATGTCGGGATCGCCGGCATGGAAGCCGCAGGCGACGTTGACCGAGCTGGCAAGGTCGATCATGGCAGCGTCGTTGCCCATCTCCCACGCGCCAAAACCTTCGCCGAGGTCGCAATTGAGATCGATCGTCTTCATGGGGTGCTCTCCGCCTCTGGTCTTGTTGTGGCTTACGGCTCGGCCGTGACCTGCCAGGTCCCGGCATCCATGGCGCTCACCGCATAGCCCGCAACGTTAGCATCGCTGAGCGCCTCGATGTTGAGCTCGACGGTGTCGGAGGAACGCAGGCGATCGGGCAGGTTGCGGATCAATTGCGCGAACTTGCGCGCCTCGTCCTGCGCCTCGGCCATCGTGACCTGCTGGAAGCGGAACGCGGTTCCCGCCGAGGTCTGCGCGAGACGGCCGACATCGGCCGTGATCACGGTCGCGATCTTGGGATAGCCGCCGGAGGTGCCGCGATCCATCATCAGCGCGATCGGCGAGCCATTGCCGGGCACCTGAATGCTGCCATTGACGGTGCCGTCGGAGACGATGTTGTGGCCGTGCAGATGCTTGATGGCGGGGCCTTCGAGCCGGTAGCCCATGCGGTCGGAGGTCGCCGAGATCTTCCACTCGCTGTCCAGAAACAGCGCCTTGTTGGCGTCGTCGAACTCGTCGTCCTGCGGGCCGAGCAGGACGCGGATCGGGCCGCTCGCGGGCTTAGGCAATTCGATCCGCAGCTCGGGCGCGCCGCTGGCGGCATCGACCGTGAATTCGTCGCCGGCTTGCAGCGGGCGCGGGTAGGGGCTGCCGAGACCGGCGCGGGCATTCACCGCGAGGCTCCCGAACACCAGCTCGCCTTTGATCCCGCCTTCGATCGCCAGATACGTGAACGCGCCGCCGCGGGCAAAGCCCAGCGTCAGCGTTTCGCCGTCCTTCAGCGTCACCGAAGTGTCCATCGCCACCGGTTTTCCGGCCACATCAGCATTGCGCGGCGCACCGGCGATGGCGACGCGCACGGCGCCGTCTTTCGCGGTGAACGTGGCGCCGAACGGGCCGATCTCGACCGCAGCTGCAAACGGATCGTTGCCGACCAGCGTGTTGGCGGCGGCGAGCGAGAGGCGGTCCATGGCACCGCTGACCGTGAGGCCATAGCGCTGCGCGCCGTGGCGGCCGCCATCCTGGACGGAGCTTGCGGGCCCAATGCTGGCGACGATGAGCCGGCTCATGCGGTCACCTGCTCGGCGATGATCTCGCCGGCCTCGGCGGCGCGGTCGAGCTCCTCGAAGGTCTTGTGGTCGATGGCGAAAAACGTCACGCGATCACCGGGTTCGGTGAGAAAGGTCGGATTCCGGTGGAGCTGGTAGGTTCTGACAGGCGTGCGGCCGAGCAGGTGCCAGCCGCTGGGCGCGGCCAGGCACTGGATGCCCGCCTGGATGCCCCCGATCGAGATCGTGCCGGCGGGCGTGAACAGCCGGGGCGACTGCCGCCGCGACATGTGGAGGGATTTGTCGAGGCCGCTGAGATAGGACCAGCCCGGCGTGAAGCCGATCATGGCGACGCGATAGTCGCCACCGGTGTGGCGGGCGACGATGTCGTCGGGCGTGGTGCTGAGCGCCTTGGCGACGTCCTCGAGATCGATGCCGTGCTCGCCGCCATAGGCGACGGGGATGCGCCAGCGCCGCGCCTTGGTGGCAGGCGGCAGCGGCTGGCTGGCGATCGGGAGCAGCTTTTCGCCGAGCGCGTCGAAGCCGATCTTGCCGGGATCGTAGTGCACCAGCAGCGAGCGATAGGTTGGCACCGTCTCGGTGATGCCGTCGATGGGGTTTGCCGCGAGCGCCTTGTCGAGCGCGAGCACGCGCTCATTGGCGGCGTCGTCGATGGTGCGGCTGAACTCGACCGTGACGGCACTGTCGCCACTGGGCAGAAGGCGGGGCGGGGGAAGCGTCGCGGCCATGAGCTGTCGAAATCGGGCTTCTCGGGAAACGCGGGCTCAGCTTTGAGTTCCGCTTGTCCCTGCTTCGCGTAAATGCGCCCGCAAGTCCAATAAATTAATGCAGGGGGAGACGATAAAGCCTTGTTATCGCGGCGCATAACAGCGTTGCGGCCCTGCGTTTCCGCACCCCTTTTGGCCCTTGACGGCAAGCGTCCGGCTCGCAAGATGCGCGCGTTCTTCCCCGCACCTCGGAGCTCGTTCTCGTCCATGTCGCTGTCCCCCGAAGCCCGCAAGACCCTCGCCGGCATCACCACTGCCACCATCACCACGGTCCTGCTGAAGAAGGGCCTGCGCAATGTGTGGATGCGCGGCGCGCGTCCGCTGCGCCCGGGCCTGCCGCGCCTGGTGGGACCGGCCTTCACGCTGCGCTTCGTGCCGGCGCGCGAGGATCTGGCGACGCCGGAATCCTGGTCGTCGCCGATCTCGACCCGCACCGCGATCGAGGCGATGCCGGACGGCTGCATCGCCGTCGTCGACGCGATGGGCATCACCGATGCCGGCATCTTCGGCGACATCCTTTGCGCGCGCATGATGAAGCGCGGCGTCACCGCTCTCGTCACCGACGGCGTGGTGCGTGACGTCGAGGGCGTGCTCGGCACCAACCTGCCGGTGTGGTGCGACGGCTATGCCGCGCCGCCTTCCGTGGCGGGCCTGACCTTCGTCGGCTGGGGCGAGCCGATCGGCTGCGGCGGCGTCGCCGTGTTTCCGAACGACATCGTGGTCGCCGACCAGGACGGCTGCGTGCTGATCCCGCAGGCGATGCTCGACCACGTTCTCAATGAGGGCGTCGAGCAGGAGCGCATGGAAGCCTGGATCGTCAACGAGGTGAACAACGGCGCCGTGCTGCCGGGCCTCTATCCCATGAACGCCGAAACCAAGGCGCGCTACGCCGCCAGCAAGAAGTAACAGGCAAGGAAACGAGGTACTCCCATGGATATCACGCTCGCCGGTGCGCGGCCGACCCGCCGCGCGCCGAAGGAACACTTCACCGGCACCGTGCTGCAGGACCCCATCAACATGGCGCCCGCGCCGGCGCGGCTGAACGTCTCGCGGGTCTCGTTCGAGCCGGGCGCCCGCACCAACTGGCACCATCATCCGCTCGGACAGACGCTCTACGTGATTTCGGGCGTCGGCCGCGTCCAGACCAAGGGCGGCCCGGTGCAGGAAATCCGTCCCGGCGACACCGTCTGGATCCCGCCGGGTGAAGTCCACTGGCACGGCGCCTCTCCGGGCAACAGCATGTGCCACATCGCCATGCAGGAAGCGCTCGACGGCGTGTTCTCGACCTGGCTCGAGCCTGTCACGGACGCCGAATACGGCGCGCCGCTCGGCTGACGCGCGTGCACCGGACAAGACGCATCGCCCTTGGCGATGCGTCGCCGAGCCGGGACACGGCGACTTACATCTTTTCCGCCGTCCACGTGCCCGTGCACAGTGTGCCGCGCCATGTGCCGGATCCCGAGGTGCCGCTGAGCCGGCCGAAGCCCACGGCGCGCTTGATGCCGGTGCTCAAGGTGACGTTGATGCTGCCGGCATCCGCCACGCGGCCGGAGGCGCTCACCACGGCGCTGCTTGATGCAATCTGGCCGTTGTTGATGCCGATCGCGACGGTCGCTCCGTTGCCACAGGTCTCGCTTGATGACGAGATCCGGACGTTCCATGTGCCGTCGAAAGTACTTGTCGCAGCATCAGCCTGCGGCAGCGGCAAGGCGATGGCGAGAAGGGTGACGAAGAGTCCTTTGCGAATACCGTTCATGGCACGCCTCGATGGTTGAACCTCGCTGCATCGTGGCATGGGGCCGGGGCGGGCGATGTGAGAGGCGTCACGCCGCACGCCGGCTGTTCAGGGCTTCAGGCATTTCTTCTGTGCGCAAAAGCGCTGATCGGCAGCGCGGCGTACCGCTGCCGATGGTCTGCTTGTCCGCAGCCTCAGGGAAGGATCGGCGGATGATACGTGAAGGTCGACATCAGGATCGCGGCCACGATCATCACGATCGGAAAGTGGATGAAGAACTGCACCGACGTGTAGCCGATCAGGTCCTTCGACTTCAGTCCGAGGATGCCGAGCAGCGGCAGCATCCAGAACGGATTGATGAAGTTCGGCAGCGTCTCGGCGATGTTGTAGACCATGACGGTCCAGCCCAGATGCGCGCCGACGGCGTTCGCGGCCTTCATGATGTAGGGGGCTTCGATGATCCACTTGCCGCCCGCCGACGGAATGAAGAATCCCAGCACCGCGGAATAGATCCCGACCAGGAAGGAGAACACGGTCGAACTGGCGGAAGCATCGACGAACCAGTGCGCAATGGTGTCCGAGAGCGTCACGCCCTTGGCGTTCGGGACCTTGGTGAGCATCTGGGCGATGCCGGCATAGAAGGGAAACTGCAGCAGCACGCCCGAGACGCTCGGCATCGCCTTGGAGAAGGCCTCGAGCAGGCTGCGCGGACGCCAGTGCAAGAGGATGCCGAGGATCAGGAAGACGAAATTGTAGGTGTTCAGGCCCGACAGAGTGATCAGCGGATTGCCGGACTGGAAGGTCTGCCAGAGCCAGCCGAGAGCCAGGACGACGATCAGGATGGTCAGGATCGGGCTGAACTCGAGGAAATCCCCGGGGCGGCTCGGGGCCTTGGGCTTGACCGTGTCGTCTTCGAGCGACACGCCGAGATCCTCCGCGGTCTTGGTCTCGGCCGCGTTCGGCGCGGTCAGATAACAGATGACGGCCGAGAGGGCCGTCACGAGGATGGTCGTTAGCAGATTTTGCCAGGTCAGGATGGTCTCGGAAAACCCGATGACGCCGGTGATGGGCAGGAGCGAGCTCGGAATGCTGGCGGCATTGGCCTGAAGCTGTGCGGCCGACGAGGTGATGCCGAGCGTGAAGCCGCAGCCGAGGCCGAGATAGCCGGCAGCTCCAGCGGCGCGATAGTCGAGCTTGATATCTCTGCGCCGCGCGATCTCGCGCACCAGCAGACCCGAGAAGATGAGGCTCAGCCCCCAATTGACCAGCGAGAGCAGAATGCTCAGGACCCCCACGAACACCACCGAGCGGCGTCCGGTGGACGGCACGGAAGCCAGCCGCCGCAGCGCGGCCGCGATGGGCGGCGACATCGCCACCACATAGCCGCCGATCGCGACCAGAGCCATCTGCATTGTGAACGGGATGAGATTCCAGAAGCCATCGCCGAACGCGCGGCTGACGGCGAGCGGGGACCCGCCATGCACGATCGTGCCGACCGCAATCGCGATCACGGCGATGAGGACGAAGACGTAGGCGTCCGGAAACCAGCGCTCGGAGAAGACCACGAGGCGCTGCGAGAATCTCGCCAGCAGATTGATCTCGGTCGGCGCATTCTCGTTGAGAGAGTCTCCGGAAACAGTCGTCATCTTCAGCCCCCAATTTGACAGTGGTCGTCGTGGTTAAAAGTTATGGCGTGCGGTCAGAGCGCGAGCGTGAGCTCCGAGAGCGGCACGGCCTGACACGTCAGGCAGTGTTCGGCCGAGCTGTCGCCGCTGCCGAGCTGCGCGACGCGGCCGTCGACGATACGCATGGCGCAGCTTTCGCACTGGCCGACGCGGCAGCCGCTCGGAAGCGGCACGCCCGCGGCATGCGCGGCATCGAGCAGCGTGCCCAGCTCGGGCGACCAGACAAAACTCTTGTCGCTGCCGGCGAGGTGAATCGTCTGCGCCTCCAGCGTGGCCGGCACCTCGGGCGGGGACGCAAAGGCCTCCGCGAAGATGTCAAACCTTGGAAGACCGCGCTCGACAAGGCGCTCGGTCATCGAGGCAATGAAGTCCGGCGAACCGCAGAGATAGACGAGGGGACGCCTGGAGATCAGCGGATCGAGCACCGACAAATCCGGGCGGCCGGCATAGTCGTAATCTTCGCGCAGTCGATCGGTCGAGCGAGGCGCCGTGAACGCCGTCACCAGCTTTAATTGTGGCAGCAGCGCCGCGAGCTCCCGCAGCCGTGTGCCGAAAGGATGCTCATTTCCGTTACGGCATGTGTAGAGCAGCAGGACGTCGTTGACGCGCTCAACCGGGGTCAGCGCCAGCAAAGATTCGAGATGGCTCATGAACGGCGTGATGCCGATGCCGGCCGCGAGAAAGACGAGGGGGCGATCTCCCTGCAACGGTGAGGTGAAGATCCCGCTCGGAACTTCGAGGAAGACCTCGTCGCCGGACGCGAGGCGATGGATGTGTTCGGAGAGATGGGCGCCGCTGCTCGACGGCTGCTTCTTGACGGCGATGGACAGCACGTTCGCGCCGCCACTCCTGGTCAATGAGTAGGCACGGGCGACATCGACGCCCGGCAGGCTCAGGAGGACGTGTTGCCCCGGCCGGTACGAGGGAAGCGCATCACCATCCTTTGGAGCAAGGTCGATCGCGACGACGTCATCGGCCTCAAGGCGGACGCTCGCGACCGAGAAGGCGCGTCGTCCGGTCCAGCGGCCGCGATTGGCGGACTGATCGCGCCGGATGTCGCAGAGCGTGGCGCGCAGGGGCACCGAGCCGCTGACCGGATCGCGCCATGCGTCGCTCAACGCGTCGTTCATGTTCGAGGTCGCGACGCCGGCGGGCGGTGTGACGTTGCGTCCGAGCGGCGGACAATCCTCCCACCAGCCGAACTCGGCGAGGACGACGCGGTCGTCGAGCGAGTCGTTGAGGCGCACCTGGAGCCGGACCTGGCCGGAGGGCGTCTCGACGATCGCCCAATCGCCGTCCTCAAGGCCCTGCCGCGTAGCGAGCGCCCTGCTGATCTCGACGGCAGGATCGGGCGATTTCTTGCGGAGCGATGCCACATGCCGATGCGAGCTGTGGACGAACCAGCCGCTCTTGGCGGTCGTCAGCACCAGTGGAAAACGCGTGTCCGAGGTCGTCGTCATCGGGCTCTCGGCCGGCTCGACATGGCCGGCCAATGGCGCATAACCGTGATCGAGCATAAGCTCGGAATAGATCTCCACGCGCCGCGTCGGTGTCGCAAATCCCGCCAGCGTTCCGTCGCTCTTGTTGTCGGCGTATTTTTCGTGGTGGAACGGCTGAGGAAAGCGCATGCCTTCTGGCTGCTTGCGCAACTCCTCCACGGTGATGCCGAGCGGAGCCAGTTGATAATTCCAGCCGGCACGGATGTCGCCGCCGAAGAATTGCTCCGCCATGCCCATGCGCAGCGCCAGTTCGGAGACGATCTCGTAGTCCGCCTTGCTCTCGCCATGCCGGGGCAGCATCTGCGGCCGAAACTGGATGGTCTCGACGGCCTCCTGCGTGATCTCGAAGCCTATCTTCAGCGCATCCCGCTCCCAGGGCATGCCGGCGGGCAACACGATGTCGGCATTCTCGGCTGTCGGGTTCATGAACATGTCGACATGCACATGGAAGTCGAGCGCGCGAAGCGCCTCGCGATTGCGCGAGGAATGTCCCTGCGACACCACGAAGTTGGTGCCGAAACTCATCAGCGCGTTGACGTGATAGGGCTCTGCCTTGAGGACCGCGCGGCTGAAATCGCGCGCCGTGATCCATCCGCGACTTGGCGGGCCCAGCGGCAATTCGTCGAGGCCGAGGGCCTTCGCTTTCTGTCCCGGCGGCAGCAGGCTGATGTCGTTGACCGCGCGTGTCGGCGGCGGGACCGGCCAGACATTGCCTCCCGCCCGGTCGCACGCGCCGGTGAGGGCGTAGAGGGTCGCAATCGCACGCTCGGTCGCAGTCGCGTTGGTGTGCTGGCCGACGCCGGTCCACGAATGATAAGCGAGCTTCGGACTATTTTCGAACAGTCCGCAGAACGCGGCAACTTTCGATTCATCCAGCCATGTCGTCGCGGCGACACTGGACATTGTGTAGGGAGCAGCCTCGGTGGCAAGCCGCGAGAAAACGGTTCTCGCGGCAATCACGCGTCTGTCCGCGCCATCAAGCGTCGCTTCGGCATCGAGCGTGCAGGTCGCCGGATCAAGCGTCTCGGTTCGCGGATCGTGTGGCCGTGCCTTGCCGGATCGGTCCAGCACAGCGAACGCTTCCGGCGGCTGATCCGGCCACAGCTCGCTCGCCCGGACAAAACGTCCGGTATGCTTGTCGACCAGAAACGGTGCATTCGTCCAGCGCGTCACGAAAGCTGCATCGAATGTGCCGGTCGAAATGAGATGCCGGATCGCCGCCATCGCGAGAGCGCCGTCGGCGCCGGGGCGGATGCGCAGCCAGAGATCGGCCTGCTGTCCCGACCCATTCGGCTTGGGGTCGACGACGGCCACGCGCGCGCCGCGGCGGCGGGCGTCCGCAACGCGGGTCGCTTGCGCAAGCCAGGTCCGCGCCGGATTGTGTCCCCACAGCACGATGACGTCCGCTCTGTCGTAGTCGGGAAAGCCGATGCCCCGGCCGAACGTCAGCGCGTGGGCGAAATCCTTGTGCCAGCCGCAGACCTCGACGGCATAGATCAGATTGGGACTGCCGTAACAGCGGATGAAGCGCTCGACCCACTCGAAACTGTCGACCATCGGCGTGCCGCTCGGCGTCGTGACGGCGAACGCGACGGATTCCGCGCCGGTGGTGCTGCGGATCCGACCGAGCTTCTCGGCGATCTCGCCGAGGGCTTCGTCCCAGGAAATCTGCACCCAGCCCGGATCGGCGGCATCGCGCGGCGCGGTGCGGCGGAGCGGGTGGGTCAAGCGGCGCGGGCTGTGCACCATCTCGGGCGCGGCGCGGCCCTTCGCGCACAGCGCGCCGCCGGTCGGGTGCCCCGGCGCATTCTCCACCGCAACCATGCGGCCGTTCTCGACGACGGTCGTGGAACCGCATCGCGAACGACAGAGAGTACAATAGCCGGGATAGCGTTCCGCCATGGACAGCCCAATAGTAGCGCATTATAGTAACGCGCTACATGCTTCGTCGATGACCCTGTCATGTCAAGTGCATTCTTTGAGCGGTGCTGATAGATCGGGCGGCAAGCGACTGGGGCGGAGGAGACATGGACCAGAATCTGCGCGAGCAGGTTGTGCAGCAGGTGCGCGCGGAGATCATTTCCGGTCAGAGCATGCCGGGCACGATGTATTCGGTGCCGACCTTGGCGGCCAGCCTTGGCGTATCGACGACCCCCGTGCGGGAGGCGCTGCTGGAGCTGTCTCGGAGCGGGCTGATCGAGCCCGTGCGCAATCGGGGCTTCAAGGTGGTCGAACCGACGCTGATGGAGCTTCGCAATCTGTTCGATCTGCGAGAGGTTCTCGAACTCCACGCTGCAACCCTGGTTGCGCGAAAGGCGGAGAAGGATCTGAGCGAACTTATTCCCTGGGCCGAGGACATCGAGCGCGCGGTCCGGACCGAGGACATGAAGCTCTACATCGAGGCCGATCGAAGCTTTCACCAACTGCTGACGGCTGCCGCCGACAATCCGCGCCTGACCGAGATGGTGATGGGATTGCGCGATCAGATGCGCCTCTACGGCATTAATTCGCGCGCCGGCCTCGCCCGGCAGAACGACTCCGCAACCGAGCACTTCCGGATCATCGAACTGGCGAGCGCGGGAAAAGAGGAGGCGCTGACGAACCTCCTGCGCCACCATATCAGGGCCTGGGAGCCGATCTTCGTTGAAGCGCTCTCGCAGGTCGGCGCCGGACGCGAACCGATTGCTGCCGCACGCAAGCGGCAGCTCTCGCCCACTTAGGCCGAACTCAGTTCACGCGCGTCCAGGTCTGACCGCCGCAGAACATGCCGCCGAAGGCGCAGCCTTGCACGCGCAGGCGGTCGGTGCCCTTCAGCGCGATGGTCGAGTCGTAAGTCGAGCCGGTGTTGGGATCGAGGATGCGGCCTGACCATTTCTGGTCCTTGTTCTGATCCTTGTTCAGATCCTTGGCGGGCTTCATGTTGATCAGGACCTGCTCGCCGTTCTGGTTCGATTTGCTGTCGACCGAATAGCCGCAGAGATTGTTGCCGCACTGCTCGATGCGGACCTTGCCTTCCTTCTCCTCGGTGAGCCAGACGCCGAGCGGCGAATTGGGATCGCGCGCGGGGGCGGCTGCGGGAGCCGGCGGGGCGACGGCGGCCGCCTGAACGGGAGCGGGGGCAGGCGCCGGCGCGGGCGGCGGAGGCGGTGCCGGGGGCGCGGCCGCCACTGTCGGAGGCGGAGCGGGCGGTACTGCAGCCACCGACGGGGCCGCACTCGGAGCCGGTTGGGGCGGCGGCACCATCGCATCTTCGGCCGGTGCGTTGTTCGCCGTCGCGGCCGCGGGGGCCTGGACAGGGGCTTGCTCGGCGGCCGGAGGTGCGGCGACAGGTGCCGGCGCGGCCGGCGGTTGCGGATCAGCCTTGGCTTGTTGCGGCGCCTGCGGTTCGGCCTTCGGAGCTCCCTTGGTGTCGTTCTTGACGTCGTTTTTGGCCTTCTTGGCCTTGCCCTGGCCGGTGTTGTCGTACACGCCGGGAATCTGCACGGTGCCGCGGTCCGGATCGATCCGGATGGTGCGTCCGCCATATTCGAAGGTGTACTGCGCCTGGGCAGCGGTGCTCGCCAAAAGGAATGCGGCCGTGGCCAACAGCTTCCTCATTTCGCATCTCCTGAACGATTGGTCCCCGGACCGACGCTTACGCCCCGGCGCGATCGCAAAAAGTGATCTAGATCACTGTCGTCCGTATGAGTCGTCCTCCAGCGGTTCCGGGTTCAATAACGCCGAACTCGGACCGAAGTTGGATGAAGGCGCGGCGAGGCTCTGGACGGGGTGAGTGGCGGGACCGTACAACCGCACAGGTTGAATGATCCGAAGGTGCACGCTGATGCTCCGGTCGCGACTTGCTGGAATGGTGCTGGCCGCAGCCTGCTGGCTTGGGGCGACGTCGGCGCAGGCGGCAGTCCGCCTGATCGACGTGTCGGCGGATCCGAGCGGGCCCGCGCTCAAGGGCATGGTGTGGACACCTTGCGCGGCGCCGCCCTCCGAAGTCGTGCTAAGCGGGGGCGTGTCCCTGCCGGGGGTGAGGGACTGTCCGGTTGCCGGCAGCAGGCTGCCGCTGATCGTGGTGACGCATGGACGGCGCGGCTCGGTTTTCGGCCACATCGACACTGCGGCCGCATTGGCCGATGCCGGCTTCGTGGTCGCCGCCATCAATCATCCGGGCGACACCGCGCGCGACAGCAGCCGCACCGACGATTTCTCCGTGCTGATCGAACGCCCCGCCGACATGAAGCGGCTCACCGACTTCATGCTTGGTGCCTGGCAGGAGGCGGCGATTTTGGACCCGCAGCGGATCGGCTTGTTCGGGTTTTCGCGGGGCGCCTATACCGGTCTCGTCGTCATCGGCGGCAATCCTGATTTTGGCGCTCTGGCCCCGCTCTGCGACAAGGCGGACACCACAAGTTCGAAATGCAGGGATATCCACGAGGGCCGCGTGCCGACCGCGCCGGTGGCCCACGATCCCCGTGTCAGGGCTGCAGTACTAGCGGATCCGCCGCTCTTCGAGGGCCTGTTCAGCCGCGAGCGCCTTGCCGACGTGACGATCCCGATACTGTTGTGGCGTTCAGCGCTCGGTGGCGACGGTGTCGCACCCGAAGCCGTCGACGCGCTGGTGCCGTTGCTGCCCGCGCGGCCCGACTACCGGATCGTTCCGAACTCCGCGCACTTCTCCTTCATCGCTCCGTGTCCGCCAAAACTCGCCGAAGCCGCGCCGATCCTGTGCACCGATCCGCCAGGGTTCGATCGCGTTGCGTTTCACAAAGAGTTCAATGACGCGGCCGTGGCCTTTTTCCGCACCCACCTGAAGTGACGGCAGGCGCGGACCGGAGGTATCGCCTAGCTAGGACGTGTACTCACGAAAGCGATGTCGGCTTGTGAAGCCCGAGCGGAAATCTTCTGATCGGCTGGAGCATTACCGCTGGTGACCCATAACCGACTTTGAATTTACAGCGCTCGAATGTCCGTTACTGGCGCTTTCGGATCTGTGCGTCGGGTAATGCTGGCCCCACTTTGCCGCCGAGCGAAATCGACGAACGCCTTGAACCCGGCGGTCGGGTTGCGTCGGCTCGGATAGTAGAGGCTCAACGGCGACCGAATGGGCGTCCAATCCTCGAGCACGGGCACAAGGCGACCTGCCTCGATGTCGTCTCGCACGTCGGACTCCATCGCCAGGGTGAGACCGACGGAAGCGAGGGCCGCGGTGCGCGCGAGGCTCGCTTCGTCGAGGGTGATGGGACCCTCGACGTCGATATGGACCGATTGTCCGTCCTTCTCGAACGGCCAGCGGTAGATTGCACCATCGGGAAGCCGGACGCGGAGACAGGAATGCTCGGCGAGATCCTGGGGGATCAGGGGCGTCCCGTGCGACTTCAAATAGCTCGGTGTTCCCACCACAACACTGCGCCGCGCGACCCCCAATGGGAGTGCGATCATGTCGACTGGCACAAGATCTGAGCTACGGACGCCGAGGTCAAAGCCGCCCGCGACAATGTCCACTAGGCGCCCCTCTGTGACGATGTCGATGTGAACCTGAGGGTGCGTTCGGAGAAACGGTAGGACAAGCCACGAGAAGATTTCCCGCGCCGCTGTCGGAAACGCATTGATGCGCAGTGTGCCCGAAGGCGTGGCTTGTTGAGAGCGCGCAACCTCCATCGCCTCATGAATGTCCTGCACGGCAGGAGCGACTTGTGCGACGAACCGCTGACCTGCCTCTGTCAAGGAGACGCTTCGCGTCGTCCGGTTGAAGAGCCGGACGCCGAGCGTGCGCTCCAGCTTTCCGACCGCGTTGCTGAGCGCGGTCGTTGAAACCCCGAGCTCAAGCGCAGCCGTGCGAAACTTGCCCCGGCGGGCGACCATGAGCACTGCGTCCAATTCGTTCAGGCTGCTCTGCAACATTGTTCCGATTTTCGTGATGACACATCCCGAATTGTCCCGATTATCGCGCCAGATGTCCATCGCTATCTTCGCTGGCAACCGAACTTGCAGCCGCCGCGGCTGCGAGCGCAGCAAGCAGGACAAGAACAATGACGCTCGAACTTCCATCCCCGATCGCCGCGTATGTGGCCGCGAACGCCCGTCTCGATGTTGACGGCATGCTGACACCCTTCGCAGCCGACGCCATCCTTCGCGATAACGGCGCCGTTCTTCGGGGGCACGCCGAAATAAAGCATTTGCTTGAAGAGGCGGTGGTCGGGGCGAAGGCGATTTTCACGCCGGACACCGTCCGGCACGAAGACGGCCAGGTCGTCGTCGAAGGTCCCGGCCATGGCGACTTCAAGGGCAGCCCGATCCGCTTCACCTACCGCTTCACGCTAGAAGACGACGCCATCGAGGCCCTGGAGATCACGGCATGACCATCAAGGCTGATCCGACCGAGTTCGCGGGCAAGCGCGTGCTCATCAGCGGTGGCACCAAAGGTCTGGGCCGTGCCACCGTCGACCGCTTCCGCGCCGGCGGGGCCCGGGTGATCACTTCCGCCCGCGGAACCCTGGAGCCCATCGATGGCGTCGAGTTTGTCCAGGCGGACCTGACGACGGCCGAGGGCGGGGAAAGCTTGGCCAAGGCGGCGCTCGAGCGTCTGGGCGGGGTCGACATCCTGGCCCATGTGATCGGCGGTTCGTCCACGCCGGGCGGCGGCTTTGTGGCCCTGACGGACGACCACTGGCTCTCCGAACTAAACCTGAACCTGCTGGCCACGGTCCGCCTCGACCGCCTCCTGATTCCGCAGATGATCGAACGCGGCGCGGGCGCGGTGGTGCACGTCACCTCCATCCAGTCGGTCCTGCCTCTGCCGAGGCGACTACCGCCTACGCCGCTGCCAAGGCCGCGCTCAGAACCTACAGCAAGTCGATCTCCAAGGAGCTGGGACCGAAGAGCGTGCGGGTCAACGTCGTCTCCCCCGGCTGGATCATGACCGAGTCCTCCGTCGACCTGCTGAGGCGCATTCAGGCCGCCAATGGCGGTACGATCGAGCAGGCGCGGCAAGTCGTCCTCGACAGTCTGGGCGGGATTTCCATCGGGCGTGCGGCCGAACCTTATCAGGTCGCCGACGTCATCGCCTACTTGGCCTCGGATCGCGCCGCCTCGATCCACGGCTCTGAGTTTGTTATCGACGGCGGCACCGTCCCGACCGTCTGATCAAAGGGATTCGTTCACGCTTGGCCGAGTTGGCCTAACGTGAACAGACGCATGCCATGGCCTGATTGTCCCAACTTTGCTCTCCGACCTTAGAACGGATGTCCGCTGCTGGACCCTTCTGAGACATGCCGTGACGACCGCTCCTGTGCCGCTGTTGAGGAATGAGCGGACATCAAGAGCGCTCAAACTAAGCGCCTTATTTATGAGTACACGCCCTAATCGAACCAGGCGGCGTAGATCTTCTTGTAGCTGCCGTCTTCCATGGAGATATGCAGCCACTGGTCGACGAAGGCCTTGAACACCATGTCGCGCTGGAGCCAGTAGGCCTTCTCGGAGAAGTCGAACGGTTTTTCCGGATGCACCGCGCAGAGCACGCCTGAATGCTGCTTCTGCTGGTAGCGGGTCTCGGAGGCGTCGGTCATCATCAAATCGGCATTGCCCTTGGCGATCTCGTCGAAGATCACGGTGTTGTCGGCGAAGACGGTGATCTCGGCATCCTTGATGTTGGCGCGGGCGAAGCGCTCATTGGTGCCGCCGGGATTGACGATGACGCGGGTGCCCTTCTTGTCGATGTCGGCGATGCTCTGGTACTTGCCGACGTCCGCGCAGCGCGTGATCGGCGTCTTGCCCTCGCGCATGATCGGCATCGTGAAGTAGCCCTTCTTCTGCCGGTCGAGCGTGACCGAGACGCCGCCCATGGCGATGTCGAACTGGTCGGCCTCGAAATCCTTCATCAGCTTTGGCCAGGCCGTGGCGACGTACTCGACCTTGACGCCGAGCGCCTTGCCGAGCGCCTCGGCCATGTCGACGTCGAAGCCGGAGAACTGCTGGGTGGTCTTGTCCAGATAGGTAAAGGGCTTGTAGTCGCCGGTCATGCCGACGCGCAGCGTGCCGCGCTTCATGATCTCGTCGAGGCGCGAGGGCACCGCCTGCTGCGCGTGAGCCGAAAGGTTTGCCAGCGCCATCACGGCCAAAGCCGCCAGGATTCGAACAGTCATTCGAACGATCATGTCTTTTCCACCCATGCCCGAGCTGTCATTGTGCAGCTCGTCAGGGTGGATTTAGACCAGATGCCAGCCGCTGGCGAGACGGAATTGAAGGGAATTGTGACGTGACGATCTCGATGTACGAGGCCTCGGTCGGCCTCTTCGTGCCTTACCTGCGCAACCTGTCCGTCCTGCTCGACAAGGGCGTCGCCTATGCCGAGAAGCGCAAATTCGACCCGGCTGTTCTGCTCGGCATGCGGCTGGCGCCGAACATGTACGATCTCGCGCAGCAGGTGGGCGAGGCCTGCCGCCACGCCACGGTCACCTCAGCCTTGCTGGCAGGCCGCGAGCCGCTCGCGCTGCCGGTGCTGGAGCACGACATGGCCGGCCTCCAAGCGCGGATTGCGACGTCGCTCGAATTCATCGAGAGCCTGCCGCGCGCCGAGATCGACGCGGCCGCTGAACTGAAGGTCGTCTGGAGGCTGAAGGACGGGACCGGACTGCCCTATACCGGGCGGACGCTGCTGCTCGTCAACTGCATCCCGCAGTTCTTCTTTCACGTCACGACCGCGTACGACCTGTTGCGGCACGCGGGCGTCGAGCTTGTGAAGAAGGACTTTCTGGGCAGGAAGTAGAGCATGATCCGACAAGGGATCATGCTCAGAATTCGGGCTGCTTACGCTTCGCCCTTGCGCTCGTAGTCGGCGAGCGAACTGCGGCCGGCGATCTCGCTGCGCAGCAGCTCGAAGCGCCGATGTGCCTCGTCCTCGTGCTCGTCGACGAAATGCACGGCGGCTTCGCTCGTCATGGGGCCGCTGACCACGGGAGCGGACTGCTCGCCGATGGTCTCGTGGACGTAGTACTGGCCGTCGTCGCCGCGATGGACTGTCCATTTCAGGCGGATCGCAACCATCGGACCGGGGCCGACCTTGCTGTAGCCGTCGGCGTCGGTGTGGTCAGGCACCAGCGGCTGCTCGTCGATCACCGGATGCTCGTCATGCTGGTCGACCGGGTCATGCTCGTCGACCATGTGATGTTCTTCGACGACGTGATGTTCTTCGTCGGCCGGATGTTCACCGACGACCACGATCTCGGTCTCGCGAATGATCTCGGTTTCGCGAACGACGAGGGCCGGCTCGGGATGCTCCAGAATGCTCGCGATGGTCGCCAGCGCGGTGTCGGTCGGGTCGATCTCTGACAAGGGTCCATCCTCCAACTCGACGCGGCCGGCTAGTCTGTCCCACTGCCGCCGCGGCCGCATATATTACGCGGATTTGATTAAGGCTGAGTTGGGGCCCGATCTGCACCAAAATGGGACGCTTTCTGGCGTTCCGAAGGCGCGCGGACCAGGCATCATCCGGAAAAGTACGCAGCGGTTCTCCGAAAAAGTCATGCTCAAACAATAAGCTAAAGCGCGATAAGGATTCATCGCGCTCTAGCCGTCCGTCCTTCGGTTTTTCAGCCCAGCACGTCCTGATTGATGATGTTCTGGCGGATGGGATCGCCGTCCAGCACACTCAGGATGTTGCGCGCGGTCTGCTCGCTCATGCGGCTCACGGCCTCGACGGTCACGCCGGCGACGTGCGGGGCCATGATGACGTTGGGCAGCGCGAACAGCGCGTTGCTGACCGGCGGCGGCTCGACCTCGAACACGTCGATGCCGGCGCCGGCGAGCTTGCCTGAGGTCAGCGCATCGTACAGCGCGGCTTCCTTCACGATGCCGCCGCGTGCGGTGTTGATGAGGTAGGATTTCGGCTTCATCCGGCCGATCCGCGCCGCATCGAACAGGCCGACGGTCTCGGGCGTCTTCGGGCAGTGGATGGTGACGAAATCGGCGTTGGGCAGCGCGGCGTCGAGGTCAGTGACCGGCTCGCAGCCGGCGGCCTTGATGTCGCCGGCCGGCTTGTAGGGATCGTAGACCTGCACGTTCATTTCCATCGCCAGGCAGCGCTTGGCGGTGCGGCTGCCGATACGGCCGAAGCCGATGATCAGCACGGTCTTGCCGTAGAGGTCGAACGGCAGCATGCCGAGCCGGTTGGCCCATTGGCCGTCCTTGACGCAGGCGTGCATCTCGTTGGCGCGCTTGGCCAGATTCAGCATCATGAACAGCGCCTGCTCGGCAACGGACGGCGAGTTCGCGCTGCCCGCGACCATCAGCGGCACCTTGCGGCGGGAGAGGGCGGGCACGTCGACGGCGTCGTAGCCGACGCCGATGCGGGTCACCACCTTCATGTCCCTGGACGCCTCGAGCTCGGTCTCGCCGAACGCGGTGGCGCCGAGCGCGACGCCGTGGACCGGCGCATGACTCTTCAGCAGGGCCTCGAAATCCTTGGCCGAGATCAGGTTCGGAAACTCGATGAGCTCGATATCGTCCCGCTGGGTGAGGAGGGCGCGTGCCCCTTGCGACAAAGTTTGTGTAACGAAAATCTTCTTCTTGTTGGTCGCCATCGCTCCCTGCCTGCTTGCGTTTCTTGAGCCGGCGTCACAGCACGACGCCGGTCTCCTCGTTTAGCAGGTGCATATTGTTGAGGTCCATCGCCAAACGCATGGGAGCCCCGTCCTTGGCGCCGGCATTGGGATCGACTCGGCCGCAGACCGGCGTGCCCTCGAGCCCGAAATACACCAGCGTCTCCATCCCCATCGGCTCGGTGACATCGAGCACGGTGTCGAAGGTCTCGACCCCCGGCCCCAGATGGGCATGCGACTCGGTGAGGTGCTCGGGCCGGAGGCCGAGCAGCAGTCTGTCGGTGCGCGGCAGCGCGTTGTAGCGCGCGGCGCGAGCAGGCGGCAGTGTAAAAGCGATGCGGTCGGTGAGGCGGATCTGAAGTGCGCCGCCGACGTCCTCCAGCCGGCACGGAATGAAATTCATGGCGGGCGAGCCGATGAAGCCCGCGACGAAGCGTGTCGCCGGCTTGTGGTAGAGCTCGTTCGGCGTGCCGATTTGCTCGATGCGACCCTTGTTCATGACAACCACGCGGTCGGCGAGCGTCATCGCCTCGACCTGGTCGTGGGTGACGTAGACCGTGGTGGTGCGCACCTTCTGGTGCACCTTCTTGATCTCGATCCGCATCTGCACGCGCAGCTTGGCGTCGAGATTGGACAGCGGCTCGTCGAACAGGAAGACCTTCGGATTGCGCACGATGGCGCGGCCCATCGCGACGCGCTGGCGCTGGCCGCCGGAGAGCTGCTTCGGCTTGCGGTCGATCAAATCGGTGATGTCGAGCAGGCGGGCGGCCTCCGTCACCCGCGCCTTGATCTCGGCCTTGGGATAGTGCTTCAGCCGCAGCCCGAACGACATGTTCTCGGCGACCGTCATGTGCGGGTAGAGCGCGTAGTTCTGGAACACCATTGCGATGTCGCGGTCCTTCGGCGGCACGTCGTTGACGACGTCGCCGCCGATCATGATGTCGCCGTCGCTGATATCCTCGAGGCCCGCGATCATGCGCAGCGTGGTCGACTTGCCGCAGCCGGAGGGCCCGACCAGCACGATGAACTCATGGTCGGCGATATCCAGGTCGATGCCGCGAACTGCTTCGACATCGTCGTAACGCTTGATCACCTTCCGCAGGGAAACGTCAGCCATTTAACCTGAACCTCTCGGTATCAACCCTTTGTCGCGCCGGCGGTCAGGCCGGCAATGTAGTAGTCCATCAGGAAGGCATAGATGACCAACGGCGGCGCCGCGCCGAGCAGCGCGCCGGTCATGATCTGTCCCCAGTTGAAGACGTCGCCCTTGATCAGCGTCGTCGTGATGCCGACCGGCAGCACCAGCTGGTCCACCGACGTCGTGAACACCAGGGGATAGAGGAACTGGGCCCAGGACACCGTGAAGGCGAAGATCGTCGCCGCGATCAGCCCTGGCAGGGCCACCGGAATGAAGATCCGCAGCAGGGTCTGCAGCCAGGAGGCGCCGTCGATGATCGCGGCCTCGTCGAGTTCCTTCGGGATCGAGGCGAAATAGCCGATCATGATCCAGGTGCAGAACGGCACCGTCAGGGTCGGATAGATGAATACCAGCACATACCAGCGGTTCAATAGCGTAATGCCGGTAAACTCCTGGATCACCGCAAGCATCTTGAACAGCGGAATGAACAGCAGGCTGTCCGGAACCAAATAGGTGAGGAAGACGCCGGTGGCGAGCGTCGCCGAGCCCCAGAACTTCATCCGCGCCAGCGCGAACGCCGCGGGGATGCTGATCAGCATGGTGACCATCACGACCACGATCGAGATGATCGAAGAGTTCCAGAAAAAGCGCAGGAACTGGTTCGAGGTCAGCAGCTCGACGTAGTTCGATAGCGTCGGGTGAAACACCCACCACGGATTGGTCGCCGCCGAAATCTCCGCGCTGCTCTTGAGCGAGGTGATCAGCATGTAGACCGGCGGCGTCAGGAAGAAGATCGCGAACAGCACCAGGAAGAAGTAGGACCAGCGCAGCGCCCAGACGCGATCCCGGCTCATGCTGCCGTACTTGACCTTGCGGCTCGGTCCGGCCTTGTCGATCGTGAGTGTGCTCATCAGGCTTCGTTCCCGCGTTTAGAGACGTCGCGCAGGATGAAGATCGCCGCGACGGCGAGGATCGGCACCATGAACAGCGAGACGCAGGCGCCGAGCGGGATGTCGCTGCTCTGGATGCCGACCTGGAACGCCCAGGTGGCGAACAGGTGAGTCGTATCCAGCGGCCCGCCCGCGGTCAGGATGCGCACGATGTCGAAATTGGCGAAGGTGACGATCAGCGAGAACAGCGTGGTGATGGCGATGATGTTGCGCATCATCGGCAGCGTGACGTACCAGATTTTCTGCCACCAATTGGCCCCGTCGATCGCGGCCGCTTCATAGAGCTGGTCGGGAACCGATTTGAGTGCGGCCAGATACATGATCAGGAAGAACGGCGCGCCGTACCAGACATTGACGAGGATGACGGAGAAGCGCGCCCAGGAGGTCTCACCGAGCCAGGGGATCGGACCGACGCCGAAGAAGGAGAGCGTGTAGTTGAAGGCGCTGTAGGAGGGATCGAACAGCCAGAGCCAGGCCAGCGTGCTCATCGCCGGCGGAATCACCCAGGGCACCAGCAGCATGCCGCGCCATTTGCGCTGCTTCTTGCCGGGAATGTTGTGGACGAAATGCGCGACGATGAAGCCGATCAGCGCCTTGAAGATCACCGCCGTGACGGCGAAGATGCAGGACTGCTTCACCACCATCCAGAACGTCTCGCGCTTGAACAGGAAGGTGAAATTGCCGAGGCCGACGAATTTCGTCATCGCCTTGTTCAGCGTCGCCAGATAGAGCGAATAGAAGGCGGGATAGAGCACCAGCAGCACGATCACGAGGATCAGGGGCAGCGTCAGGAAGAACGCCACCGTCGATTTCCGGCCCAGCAGATTGCGCAGGCCCGCAGCTTTTCGCGGGTGCGCGGAACTGGCGAGGCGACCTTGCTCAACGACGACATCGGCCATTGGATCAGACTTTCTCGGGCAGACATTCCGACGGAAGGTTCAACGGCGAAGCCGGCGACGGGTCGGCTTCGTTGTCATGCGACGGACTGGAGCCGCGCCTTGGCGGCTCATGCCCGTGAGCATGAACCGCCATGGCACACACCCGCCTCAGGTCCGCATGAAGCCCTCGCACTCGCCCTCGGCCCAGGCGAGCGTATCTTCCATCTTCTCGCCTTGAGCGTAGCGGAGCACCATCTTGGTCAGCGTCGCCTGATTGTAGATCTGCTCCGCAATCTTTGGCGGCGCCGGCGCGGCCGCAATCGACAACGTCTGATGATTGTAGGGGTTCGGATAGTGATAGAGAGTGCCCTTCGGGGGCCCTTCCTCGGCCCAAGTCTTCAGTGTTGTCATATTTGCGTACGCCGGCAGATCGTAGCCGCCGCTCGCCTGAACAAACTTTTCGATCGAGGATGGCTGCGACAGGTGGCTAAGCAGGCTCTTGGCTGCTTCCTTGTTCTTGGAGAATTTCCAGATGCTCCAGAAGAACGGCTGGAAAGGCGCAAAGCGGCCCTTTGGACCGGAGGGCATGCCGTGCGTCCAGCACTGCTCGGCGACCTGCGGTGCGTCGCGCTTGGCCACCGCCCAGGCGCTGGGCGGGTTCATGATCAGCGCGCCTCGGCCGGAAATCAGCCATTTGTTGTTCGAGGCGTCATCCCACGAGGGTGCATCCGGCGGCAGGAAGGCGATCAGCTTCTTGTAGTACTCGAGAGCCTGGCGAACCGCGTCGGTCTTCACGGTCAGCTCGCCCTTGGCATTGACGAGCTCGGCACCGAACGACTGGAAGATCGCGCCCGCGGTGTCGATGTTGTCCGGGGTCGTGCCAAGGCCGATGCCGAAGGCGAAGCCGCCCTTTTGGCAGGCTTCGGCCGCCTTGAGGAATGTATCCATCGTCCAGTTGTCGGCCTTGGGCGGTGAACCGGCCGGATACATTTCCTGTACATCGATATTCGCGTATTTCTTCATCAGATCGATACGCGAGCAGGGACCTTTGATCTGACTGCCAGCGGTCCCGGGCACGGCGAGCCATTTGCTGCCGGACTGACCGAGATACTTGACCGTGCCGTTCACCTCGCCGTTCTGCCTGATGACCGGCTCCATGACGTCATTGACCGGTTCAAGCAAATCGTCATAGGCGTGCGGTTGCCAGCCGATCTGAGACGACAGGATATCGTGACCGGATTTTGCCTGCGCTTCGGCGGCCATCGTCAGGAGGAGCTTGTTGCCCTGGCTGGTGATGTAGTCGATGGAAACTTCGACCTTCTCCTTCGCAGCCCATTCATTGACGAGAGCGGTGGAGGCCTTGTTGGCGTCGGGCACCCAGTGGTCCCAGAAGCCGATCGAGAGTTTGCCGGCGGCGTAAGCGCCTCGGACATAGGGCGCCGCGATCAGCGCCGTGGAGGACATTGCAGTGGCAGCTACAAATTGACGTCGCGTCAGTGTCTTGCGTGACATCTCGTTTCCTCACCTTGGTGTGTTTTATTGTTCTGTCATTTCCTCTTGCATTCCTGAGTTTCGTTTTTGATTTTCTTGTTGGCGTTTCTTCCCGGACGTTTCTTTTTGATGCCGTCAGCTTCGATGCAAATCACGCGACGCGCGGCAAATTGGTAGCGCGATCAGATCATGATTGATCGCATCTGTCGAGAAATCCGAATGGCCATCGTCTAGAACTAACGTTGTGCCCGAAACCGCTGCACGTCGTGCGCGGGACGCGTACGCCTCTTTTGCGACGCACACATCGCGCAAGCCCGCGAGGAACAGTCCGTGCGCAATTACGCCGCAGTTTCGAATAAGCCTAGATAACCGCTTCGCGCGAAAGACTTTTCGGGCGTGGACAGCAATTGACTGTGGCTGGACCTCGACGCGGCGGAAACGGTAGAGTTGCAACCAGCGGGTGGCTTCCACCCGACAGGGTCAATCAGAACGACGATTCAGGACGACGATGGAGACCAGAATGATCAACCCGGCGCCGCCCGCGCGGCTTCATCTGCGACGATGGCTTGCGCTGGGATCGGTGCTCGCACTGTTGCTTGGCGCAGCCGCGGTGGCGAATGCCCAGGGCCTGGTCAAGGGCGTTCAGGACGGAGCGGCGGCCGGGAACAAGGCGGCGGGGCCCGTCGGCGGCGTGCTCGGCGGTGCGATCGGCGGTGTCGTCGGCGTCTTCACCGGCGTGCTCGGCGTCAACAACAATAACGGCAACCAGGCGCAGCCGGCGGCCAAAGACGCCAACAAGGACGCGGCCAAGGACGCCAAGCAGGGCACCGGCAAGGACAAGGACGCCAAGAGCTCAAAGGAGGGTGCCAAGGACAACGCCAAGGCGGGCAAGGGCGCCAAGGCGACCAAGGAAGCCAAGAACGCATCGCCGCAGGACAGCCAGGACAATAAGGACGTCACGGTCCTCACCCAGCCCGGCGCGCCGCAGCAGACCGCCGAACAGATCGTCGCCAACAGCGATTCCTATATCGAGCGGATCAAGGCCGAGCTGAACCTCACGCCCGATCAGGAGAAGCACTGGTTCGGGTTTTCCAGCGCCATGCACTACCTGGGGCATAATGGTGCAGAGCGGCTCAACCTGCGGATTGCGCGCGCCAAGCGCGATCCACCCGACGACATCATCGAGCAGATGCGCAACGAGTCGCAATTCCTGATCGACCGGGCCGCCGACCAGCGCAATGTCGCCGACGCCGCCGAACCGCTCTATTCGAGCCTCGATGACAAGCAGAAGCAGGTGTTCATCCAGGAGATGGTCCGCCTCAGCCACGAGCGCGGGCTGGATTGATCAAGTTGAATCGGATTGCGGGCGCCTGAATTAACGGCGCCCGCCACGAATTCGTGAATCCTCTCCGCAATTCGGTTATGATTAGCTTCGCAAGCTGACTGCGGGGTTGATATGGCGGACGGACTCTCCGTTTTCCTGGTCGAAGACGAGGCGTTGATCCGGATGATGATCGCCGACATGGTGGAAGAGCTCGGCCACCACGTCGTCGCGGAAGCGGACAATGTCCGGGACGCGAGCGCCTTCGCGATGACCGCGCAATATGATTTCGCGATCCTCGACATCAATCTGATGGGACTCTACGTCGATCCCGTCGCCGATCTGATCGAGCGCCGCGGCAAGCCGTTCCTGTTCGCCACCGGCTACGGGCCGGAATTGCTGCCGTCCTTGCTCCGCCGCCGGCCGATCCTGCGCAAGCCGATTTCGATCGATCAGCTCAAGGCGATGATCGATTCGCTGTTTCCGGAAGCCACGCCGAAGACGCCGCACTGAGCGAGGGCAGAGGCGCTGGGCGAAGGCGCCGCGCTATATCCCAACGAAAATGGCCGCCCATCAGGGGCGGCCATTTGATTCCGGGGATATCCGAGATGGCCTTACATCAGGCCGGGGCTGAGATCGATGCCGCGCGCCATCAGGGCGAACGAGGCGACCAGGCCCGCGCAGCAGAGCAGCAAGATGGTCTTGAACGAAGAATCAGCAAAACGCGTTTCGACGACAGCCGGCATCGCGGCGAGCGAAATCATGCTCATGTTCATTCCCCCCTTTGTGTTGATCCTGAATTGCATCAGGTGAGGGAACTCTTAGAGCAAAAAGTTTGATACGAGCTTGCGAGGGATCGTTAACGGAATCGCAATCGCTGCGCATAAACGGCACCTGCCGCCGGGGCGGTCGCGCCTCTCAGCCGCGACCGTTCCTCAGCACCGTGGCAATGGTATGGGCCGTCATGGCGGCGCGATCCGAGGCACGCTGGGCGGCCAGCCGGTCCCGCGCCTTTTCCTCGATCAACAGCTCGATCAGTGCGAGCCGCTTGTCCTCATCGTCCGCCTCGGACAGCAGGCGGTGATAGCGGTGATAGTCGAAACCCAGATCCTGCTTACGCATGTCACGCCCCCGCAACTATGCCACACACGCGTGGATTGTTTCTCATCGGAAACAAAGGGGCAAGCACGATCCCGCGTGGAACCGTGTGTGCGCTGCAATCAGCTGTGAATTACTGGAACCGCAGCGGGTGCGCGCGTCTCAATCCGGATTGTGGTCGGCAAACATCCTCAGTCCGAGAAAGCTCGCATCCGGTTTCGTCACCAGCCGGGTCGGGATGTTGCGCAAGTAATCCTGGAAGCGTCCTTTCGCTTCGAAGCGCGCGCGGAAGGCCGAGGCCGCCAGGAATTCCGGAAAGCGCGGCGCGATCCCGCCGGCGATATAGACACCGCCGCGGGCGCCGAAGGTCACCGCGAGATTGCCGGCGACGGAGCCGAGGATGGCGCAGAACATCTCCAGCGTCGCGAGGCTGATCGGGCAAGTCCCATCTAGCGCCGCCTTGGTGATGGCGGCCGCGTCGCGGTGCGGCACCTGCGCGCCCTCGACCTCCGCCAGAGCCTCGTAGAGGCTTTGCAGGCCGGAGCCTGACAGCGCGCCACGCTCGATCGAGACATGGCCGGAGAAGCGCCGGCGCAGGCACGCGATGACCCGTTCCTCGCGCTCATTCTCCGCCGGGAGGGTCGCGTGTCCTGCTTCGGTGACGACGGCCAGCCGCGCCCCGTGGCGTTCGACCAGGCAGGAGACGCCAAAGCCGGTTCCGGGCCCGACCACCAGGAGCGGTTCGCCAGGGAGACCATCCTGGCCGCCGAGCGGAATGAGGTCGGCGGGCTGCAAGGCGGGCAGGGACCAGGCCACCACCTCGAAATCGTTGAGCACGTGGACGCTGTCGAAGCCGAGCGCCGGCTGGAGCTCGTTGCCGTCGATGACCCAGGGGCTGTTGGTCATGACGCAGCGATTGTTGGTGACGGGACCCGCGACCGCCAGCACGGCGCGTTGGGGGCGCTCGGCCCCGGACTTGCGTGCCAGGACGTCGGCGATGGCTTCCCGGACGGTCGGGAAGTCCGCGACCTTCACATAATCGATCGGTCCGGTCTGGTCGCCGTTAGCCGGGTCGTTTTGGCTCAGCGCGAAGCGAGCGTTGGTGCCGCCGATATCGGCGAGAAGAATTTGTCCTGTCTTGCCGATACTCATGGCCCTGTGGCTGCCGCGGCCTTGTCGGCCCTCGGGAACCTTTTGCCTCCGCTTCTGATCCGATCCGCAGCTCGCGGACGGTTTGAGAATCCGCGCTTGGTCGCGCCTAGTCAACACGGACGAGGCCAAACCGTTGCACCCTGACGCCTCTTTGACCGGCAGCGCGGTCTCGCCGCACGCGGCAGGTGGTTGCGAAGCCGCGCCGGAAGATCGACATTGGCGGAAGCGTTCGGCGCGCCTCGTGCCGGGCCGATGAAGCGGGACCCTGCGATGAAGATTTCCGACCGCGATGTGCTGCTGGTGATCGACGTGCAGAACGACTTCTGCACCGGCGGCGCGCTTGCCGTTCCCGGCGGTGAGAAAGTCGTGCCGGCGATCAACCGCATCGCCCAAAAATTCACCAATGTGGTGCTGACCCAGGACTGGCATCCGGGCGATCATGTCTCTTTCGCGCCGAACCATGCGGGCAAACAGGCGTTCCAGACCATCGAGCTCGACTACGGCACCCAGGTGCTCTGGCCAACGCATTGCGTGCAGGGCACGACCGGCGCCGCATTCCACGCGGAGCTGGACGTCACCCGGGCGAGCCTGGTGGTGCGCAAGGGCTTTCGCCGCGGTATCGATTCCTATTCGGCGCTGTTCGAGAACGACAAGACGACGCCGACCGGCCTGCTCGGCTATTTGCGCGAACGCGAGTTGAAGACCGTCTTCGTCGCGGGACTGGCGCTCGACTTCTGCGTCCGCTTCTCGGCAGAGGACGCCCGCAAGGCGGGCTTTCAGGTCGTGGTGATCGAGGACGCCTGCCGCGGCATTGACCTCGGCGGCTCGGTGGCGGAGGCGCATCGGAGTTTTGCCGAGCTCGGCATTTCCGTGATCAGCTTCGAGGCATTCCTGTGAGAGTTGCGAGATAGACGTGGTGGACAAGACAGGCAAACAGCCGGGCAGAGCGGATCGCGTCCCTGACGACCCGATGCTGTGGCCGTTGACCGCGGCGCGGCTCGCCATGGATGCCTGTTTCTGGTGGATGGAGCGCGGACCGGCCGAGCCCGTCGACAGCAGCCTGCCGTGGACGACGCCGAGCACGGTGGCGCTCGAGCTTGCGACCATGCGCCTGCGCGATTGCGCGCGGACGCGGTCCGGCCAGCCGGTGCTGGTCTGCGCGCCCTATGCGCTGCATCGCGCCCTGATCGCCGACTTCGCACCAGGCCATAGCGTGGTGCAGTCGCTGCAGGATGGCGGCGTCGACCGGGTCTATCTGACTGACTGGCGCTCGGCCACGCCCGACATGCGCTATCTCTCGATCGACAGCTACCTGTCCGATCTCAACGTCGCCGTCGACGAGATCGGTGCGCCGGTCGATCTCGTCGGCCTGTGCCAGGGCGGCTGGCTGTCGCTGCTCTACGCGGCGCGCTTCCCGGCCAAGGTGCGGCGGCTGGTTTTGGTCGGCGCGCCGGTCGACCTGTCGACTGATTCTTCGCTCTCCCGGCTCGCCCGCAATGCGCCCGAACTGGTCTACGACCAGCTCGTCGCGCGCGGCGGCGGCAATGTCAGCGGCGAGGAGATGCTGCGCGTCTGGTCGAAGGCGCCGAGCCGCGAGGATATCGCAGCCGCCTTGCAGCGGGAGCTCTCGGACGAAGAGGGCGCGGCATTGCTCGCGCGCTTCGACCAGTGGAACGTGGAGACGCTCGACCTGCCCGGCACGTATTATCTCGAGATCGTCAACCGGATTTTCCGGGAGAACCGGATTGCCGGCGGCAATTTCGTCGCACTCGGCCGCCGGATCGACCTGAAGGACGTCAAGGCGCCTATCTTCCTGCTGGCCGGCCTCGACGACGACGTGGTCCCGGTGACGCAGGCGTTCGCCACCGCCGGACTGGTCGGCACGCCGCCGGCCTTCATTGCGGCGGCCTCCGAGCCGAGCAATCATCTTGGCCTGTTCATGGGCGCGCGGACCCACGCGCACGCCTGGCCCCGGGTCGCCGAATGGCTGCGGGACGACCTGTCCGGCGTGCTGGCCCGCAGCGCCTGACGTCGCAGGCGCCGGACCGGCGAGGGCGCAATTCCGTTATGCATGATGGCGGATGGCCTGCACGGGGCGGGGCTCATGGGTTACATATGGCCCGGAGCTGATGGCTACGGTCGGCCGCCAGGAGATTTAAGGGTACTGGATGACTTTCCACTCGATCTACGCCCACGGATTTGCCCGCGTGGCGGCCTGCGTGACCACCTCTCACGTGGCCGATCCCACCGCCAATGCGACCGCGATCCTGACGGCGGCCAATGCCTGCCACGAGCAGTCGGTCGCGGTTGCCGTATTCCCGGAGCTGGGCCTGTCCGGCTATGCGATCGAAGACCTCGTGAAGCAGGATCCGCTGCTTGATGCGGTCGAGCGCGGCCTCGCCTCGATCGTCGAGGCCTCCTCAGTGCTGATGACCGTGCTGATCGTCGGCGCGCCGCTGCGCTTCGGTCATCGCATCTACAATTGCGCCGTCGTCATTCATCGCGGCAATGTCCTCGGCGTCGTGCCCAAGAGCTATTTGCCGACCTACCGCGAATTCTACGAAGGGCGGCATTTCGCCTCCGGCACCGGCATCGCCGGCGAGACGATCGCGTTCGGCGGACTGCACGCGCCATTTGGCACCGATCTGTTGTTTGCGGCCGAGGATGTCCCGGGCCTGACCGTCGGCGTCGAGATCTGCGAGGACATGTGGATCCCGGTGACGCCGGCCTCCGAGCTCGCGCTCGCCGGCGCCAGCGTGCTGATCAATCTCTCGGGTAGCCCGATCACGATCGGCCGGGCGCGCTCGCGCGCGCTGTTGTGCCAGTCGAGTTCGGCGCGCTGCCTTGCAGCTTATGTCTATTCCGCCGCGGGGGCAGGGGAATCCACCACCGATCTCGCCTGGGACGGCCAGACCTCGATCTATGAGAACGGCGCGCTGCTGGCCGAGGGCGAGCGGTTCCGCCAGGGCGGCCAGATCACCACCGCCGACATCGATCTCGACCTGCTCAGGCAGGAGCGCGCCCTGATGGGCACGTTCGACGACAATCGCCGGCAGCGTGAAGGCTTCTATCGCAGGATCACGTTTGCCCTGAAACCGCCCGCGGCCGACATCGGCTTCCTGCGCAAGATCGAGCGCTTCCCGTTCGTGCCGAGCGACGAGAGCCTGCTCGAGCAGGATTGCTACGAGGCCTACAACATTCAGGTCGCCGGCCTCGTGCAGCGCATGCGCGCGACCGGCACCAAGCGCGTCGTGATCGGCGTCTCGGGCGGCCTCGATTCCACCCACGCCCTGATCGTTGCCGCCAAGGCGGTCGATCTGCTCGGATTGCCGCGCGAAAACATCCTGGCCTACACCATGCCGGGCTTTGCCACCGGCAGCGAGAGCAAGACCAACGCGCTGGCGCTGATGAAGGCGTTGCAGACGACCTGGCAGGAACTCGACATCCGCACCACCGCGACGCAGATGCTGAAGGACATCGGCCATCCCTTCGGCAAGGGCGAGAAGGTCTACGACGTCACCTTCGAGAACGTGCAGGCGGGCCTGCGCACCGACTATCTGTTCCGCCTCGCCAACCATCACGGCGGCATCGTCATTGGAACCGGCGACCTCTCCGAACTCGCGCTCGGCTGGTGCACCTACGGCGTAGGCGATCAGATGGCGCATTATAATGTCAACGCCGGGGTGCCAAAGACGCTGATCCAGCATCTGATACGCTGGGTGATCGCCTCGAAGCAGTTCAGTGACGACGTCAACCGGACGCTGGTCTCGATCCTGTCGGCCGAAATCTCGCCCGAGCTGGTTCCGGTCAAGCCCGGCGAGAAGCCGCAGAGCACGGAGGCTTCGGTCGGCCCGTACGAGCTGCAGGATTTCAATCTGTTCTACACGCTGCGCTTCGGCCTACGGCCGTCCAAGATCGCCTTCATGGCGCTGCACGCCTGGAAGGATGTCGCCAAGGGCGAATGGCCGCCGGCATTCCCGAGCGACAAGCGCCGGGCCTACGATCTTCCCGAGATCCGCCGCTGGCTGGAGGTGTTCTTGCGTCGCTTCTTCGCGTTCAGCCAGTTCAAGCGCTCGGCGATGCCGAACGGACCGAAAGTTTCGGCCGGCGGCTCATTGTCGCCGCGCGGCGACTGGCGCGCACCGTCGGATTCGAGTGCGACGGCATGGATCGAGGATCTCGAGCGGAACGTGCCGAAGTGATCTGACAGGATCGACCGGAAGACTGATCGGGCAGGCCGCCCAAAACGACTTCGCGCCGCGCGGGTGATGCAGCCGGCGGCGCGAAATTGCATTCGATGTTGAAAGTTCCGAGGTCCGGAGTGCCTAGGAGTCCGGACCTCGTCACCTTGCCCCAGCCTTCAATCCCCCGCCCATGTGGTCCCCCAACCCCGTGGTGCGCGATCAGAGGGTGATGCCCCTGGAATTGGCCGCCGATCGATGTCCCGCGATGTACGCGAGATATGGTTAGGATTCCATTCCGGATCACTACGGACTCATCCGTGATCGTCTCTGCACACTGATGCATTGGTTTGCATGAGCCGCGATTGCTGCTGCCTGAATTCGATGCACGCGGCCAACAGGATGTCCACATCTCGTCCGCACTGCGGATCCTGCATTTCACCGGCCTGTCATTGAACTGGTCTAGCGCTGCCCTTGTCATCGCTGACGGTCAAGGAGCAAGCCATGTCGAAGCCGGTGTTGGGCGCCGCACTATCCATCAAATCGATCCCCGCTCACCGCGACTGGCTTCTCGAACGGCAACGCGATCTCGAAATCCAGGATTTCTTCCGCGCTGATCTGCTCGACGGCGACTGGCGGAGTGCCGCCGGCGAGATCAAGCAGATGCTCACGGGCCATACCGGCCGCCTCGGTATCCACGGCCCGTTCTGGGGCTTCAAGATCGACAGCCACGATCCGATGATCCGCCAGGCCGTGACCAAGCGCCTGTTGCAGGGCCTGGACGCAGCGGAATTCCTCGGGGCGACGCAGATGGTGATCCACTCGCCGTTCACGACCTGGGACTACAACAATCTCGATCTCTATCCGGACAACCGCGCCAACATCGTCGAACGCGTCAAGGCGACGCTGGCCGAAGTGATCGCGCGCGCTGAGACGATCGGCTGCGAGATCGTCATCGAGAACATCGAGGACAAGGATCCGCGCGACCGCGTGCGCCTCGCCAAGTCGCTCGAAAGCAGCAAGGTCCGCGTCTCGCTCGACACCGGCCACGCCAACTACGCCCACATCTCCACCGGCGCGCCGCCGGTCGATTATTACGTCGAGACTGCGGGCGACATGCTGACGCATGTGCATCTCCAGGACACCGACGGCTTTGCCGACCGGCACTGGGCGCCTGGCGAGGGCAACATCCCCTGGGTCGCCGTGTTCCGCGCGCTGGGCCGGCTGACCTCGAACCCCCGTCTGATTCTCGAACTCCGCAACCACGACCACGTACTCGCCGGCGCAGCCCATCTCGCCGCGCTCGGTCTGGCCGACTAATCGACAGTACAGGGCAGGGCTTTCGTCATGACCAAACTCACCCGTCGCACCATCCTGAAATCCGGCGGCGCCGCCGCGGGCACGCTGCTGCTGCCGCGCTTCGCCATCGGGCAGGCCGACAATCGTCCGTCGGTGACGATCGCCGTGCAGAAGGTCACCAACTCGAACGTGCTCGACGTGCTGCGCGAGCAGTCCAATGTCGGCGAGCGCGTGTTCTTCTCCTCGATCTGGGAAGGCCTGATCTCCAAGAACTGGCGCGGCAGCCTCGAGGCCGTGCCGGGCCTTGCCACCGAATGGCGCCGCATCGACGACCAGACCGTCGAGGTGAAGCTGCGCCAGGGCGTCAAGTTCCACAACGGCGACGAGCTCACCGCCGAAGACGTCGTCTTCACCTTCAGCCGCGAGCGCATGTTCGGCGAGACCGAGGCCAAGAGCCGCTCGACCATCCAGGCCTTCGAGAAGATCCCGACGCCGCGTCCGGGCAAGGAATTGCCGCCGGACGTGCCGGCCGTTGCCCGCCGCATCTGGCCCGACCTCGTGCGCGTCGATGCCGTCGACAAATATACGGTGCGCTTCTACAACGCGACGCCCGACGTCACCATCGAGGGCCGGCTGTCGCGCTACGGCTCCGACATCATGAACCGCCGCGCCTGGGAACAGTCCGCGAGCTATCTCGACTGGGCGCGCAAGCCTGTTACGACCGGTCCGTACAAGGTCGTCGACCTCAAGCCCGACGTGTCGCTGACGCTCGAAGCGCACGACGAATATTGGGGCGGCCGTCCGCCGCTCAAGCGCATCCGTTTCCTCGAAGTGCCTGAGGTCGCGAGCCGCATCAACGGCCTCTTGTCGGGTGAATACCAGTTCGCCTGCGACATCCCGCCGGACCAGATCGCCGGAATCGAGAAGAACACCGCGTTCGAAGTGCAGGGCGGCACCATCCTCAATCACCGCCTGACCGTGTTCGACAAGAACCACGCCGTGCTCGCCAACCCGCTGGTCCGCCGCGCCTTCACCCATTCGATCGATCGCCAGGCGATCGTCGACAGCCTGTGGGCCGGCCGCACCCGCGTGCCGAAGGGCCTGCAGTGGGAATTCTACGGCGACATGTTCAACGCCGACTGGAGCGTGCCGGCCTATGATCCCAAGCTCGCGCAGGACCTGTTGAAGCAGGCCAACTACAAGGGCGATCCGATCCCGTACCGCCTGCTCAACAACTATTACACCAACCAGGTCGCGACCGCGCAGGTGCTGGTCGAGATGTGGAAGTCGGTCGGCCTCAACGTCCAGATCGAGACCAAGGAGAACTGGTCGCAGATCATGGAACGCGCGCCGACCCGCGCCGTGCGCGACTGGTCGAACTCTGCCGCCTTCAACGATCCGGTGTCCTCGCTGGTTGCCCAGCATGGCCCGAACGGCCAGCAGCAGCAGATCGGCGAATGGACGAATGCCGAGCTGAACAAGCTCTCGGAGTTCCTGGAGACCTCGACCGATCGCGCCGCGCGCAAGAAGGCATTCCACCGCATGCTGGAGATCGCCGAGCGCGAGGACCCCGCCTACACGGTGCTGCACCAGAACGCGACCTTCACGGCCAAGCCGAAGTCGATCAAGTGGAAGGCGTCGCCCGCATTCGCGATGGATTTCCGCGCCGGCAATTTCGAGGCCTAGGCCGTGGCGCCGCTGGTCAGCATCCAGGGCCTCAGCGTCGCCTTCAACGGCGTGCCGGTCCTGCGCGGCGTCGATCTCGCTCTTGGCAAGGGCGAGGCCTTGGGCCTCGTCGGCGAGTCCGGCTCGGGCAAATCGGTGACATGGCTTGCCGCGCTCGGCCTCTTGCCGCGGCATGCAAAGGTCTCGGGCTCGGTCCGGCTCGACGGGCGCGAGATCCTCGGCGCGCCGGCCTACGAGCTCGACCAGGTCAGGGGCGGGCGGGTTGCCATGATCTTCCAGGATCCGGCAAGCGCGCTCAATCCGGTGCTGACCATCCGCAAGCAGCTCTGCGAGGCGCTGGCCTTGCATCGCGATCTCTCGGGCGAGGCCGTGAAAGCCGAAGCGCTGAGGCTGCTCAATCTGGTCGGGATTCCTGATGCGGCGCGGCGTCTCTCGGCCTATCCGCACGAATTCTCCGGCGGCCAGGTCCAGCGCATCATGATCGCGATGGCGCTCGCCGGAAATCCAGATCTGCTGATCGCGGACGAGCCCACGACCGCGCTCGATGCCACCATCCAGGCGCAGATCCTGGAGCTGCTTTCCACGATCCGCCGCGAGATGAGCATGGCGATGGTGCTGATCAGCCACGATCTCGGGGTCGTCGCGGAAAACTGCGACCGCGTCGCGGTGATGTATGCCGGCCGTATCGTCGAGCAGGCACCCAGCAACCAGCTTTTTGCCGATCCCGTGCACCCCTATGCGCAAGGCCTGATCGGCGCGCTGCCGCCGCTCGACGGTCCGCGTCGCCGTCTCACCGCCATTCCCGGCACCGTGCCAGATCCCGCGCGCATGCCTGATGGATGCGCCTTCGCTCCGCGCTGTGCGCTGGCGGCCGAGCCGTGCGGACTTGCGGCGCCGACCCTTGCGCCGATCGCGGACGACCGCGCCGTCGCCTGCATCCGCGCCGAGGCCTCGCGCCGCGCGCTGCTCGGGATCGCCGCCGAATGAGCGCGCCGCTCGTCGAGGTATCCTCGATCTCGCGCAGCTACTCCATGCGCTCCGGAATGTTCGGTCGCAGCACGGCCGTGCATGCCGTCGACGGCGTGTCGCTGACGATCCCCAAGGGCGAGACGCTCGGCCTCGTTGGCGAGTCCGGCTCGGGCAAATCCACGACGGGGCGCATCGTGCTCGGCCTCGAACCGCCCGATCGCGGCGAGATGCGGTTCGACGGCAAGCCGATGGCGGCGCCGGGGACGCAGGCGTGGCGCGCTCAGCGTGCGCGCATGCAGATGATCTTCCAGGATCCGTTGGGCGCGCTGGACCGGCGCTTGCCGGTTGCGACCCAGATCCGCGAGCCCTTGGACATCCACGGCGTCGGCACATCGGCGGAGCGCGAGGACCGCGTTCGCGAATTGCTGCGTGCGGTCGAGCTGACGCCGGCCCACGGCACCCGTTATTCGGGCGCGTTGTCGGGCGGGCAGCGTCAGCGCATCGTGCTGGCGCGGGCGCTGGCGACAAAGCCCGATTTCCTCGTCTGTGACGAGCCGGTCAGCGCGCTCGACGTTTCGATCCAGGCGCAGGTGGTGAACCTGCTTTGCGATCTCCAGGCCCGGCTTGGGCTGACGCTGCTGTTCATCAGTCACGATCTGCGGGTGGTCCGGCAGATCAGCAATTTCGTCGCCGTGATGTATCTCGGCCGCATCGTCGAAATCGGCAATGCCGACGATCTGTTTGCGCGGCCGGAGCACCCGTATACGCAGGCGCTGGTCTCGGCCTCGCCCGCACCGGGCCGCCGCAGCGCTGGCCGTATCGTGCTCGCAGGCGATCCGCCAAACCCCGCAGCGCGACCTCAAGGCTGCGCCTTCCACCCGCGTTGCCCGCGCGCCATTGCGCGCTGCGCGAGCGAGGTGCCCACGCTGTCCGCCGTTGGCGGTGACAGGCAGGTGGCCTGCCATCTCGTGACCGGGCCGCAGGCCGAGACGCGGGACGCGGCGTGATGGGACGCTATTTCGCCATTCGGATCGGACGCGCGGCGCTGACGATCGTGCTCGTCGTCACCTTCGCCTTCGTCGTGCTGCGTCTCTCCGGCGATCCCGCGCTGATGATTTTGGGACCGGAAGCGCCGCCGGAAGTCCTTGCGGCCTTCCGCAAGGCCTGGGGTCTCGATGACCCCATCTGGTTCCAGTATCTCGATTACTTCGGCGCCATCGCCAAGGGCGAGCTCGGCCGTTCCATGCGCGATGGACGGCCCGCGATCGAGCTCGTGCTGGAGCGCATTCCGGCAACGCTGGCGCTGACCTTGCCGGCCTTTTTCTTCAAGATCGCACTCGGGATTCCTGCCGGCATCTATGCCGCGCTGCATCGCGGTTCGGGCATCGACCGGGCCGTGATGATGACGGCGGTCGCCGGCTTCACCGTCCCGAGCTTCGTGCTCGCGCTGCTGCTCGTGCTCGTCTTCGCTGTGCAGCTCGGCTGGCTGCCATCGGGCGGGCAGGACAGCTGGCGCCACGCCATCCTGCCCATTGCGACGCTGAGCCTCGGCGGCGCCGCGGTGCTGGCGCGCTTCACCCGCAGCGCCATGCTGGAGGTGCTGGGCCAGCCCTATATCCGCACCGCCTCGGCCAAGGGCATGCCGTGGCGCAAGGTGGTGACGTCGCATGCACTGCCGAATGCGGCGATTCCGACCGTCACGATCCTCGGCTTCATGGTGGGTACGCTGATCGCCGGCGCGGTCGTGGTCGAGAGCGTGTTTGCCTGGCCGGGAGTAGGGCGCCTGCTCGTCGTTGCGGTCGCCAACCGTGACCTCGCCGTCGTGCAATGCATCCTGCTGCTGGTCGCGATGACGATGGTGACGTCCAACCTGATCGTCGACTTCCTCTACGGCTTCCTCGATCCGCGGCTGCGCGCCAAAGGAGCGCACGCATGACCGACGCGACGTTGAAGGACACCGAAGCGTTTTCAAGCGAAGTGGATGCCGGTTCGCATAAAGAAAACGCGTCAAAATATGAATCTGGAGCCCCGTTCCGATTTCACCGGAACGGAAAGGGCTCCAGCGTCCGCCGCCGCATCAGCCTGCCGGCGATCCCGGTCTCGGTGGCGCTGGCGATCGGCTGGATCGTCGCCATGCTGGTGATCGCGGCCTTCGCCGAGAAGATCGCGCCATACGGCTTCACCCAGCTCGACCTGCGCAATCGCCTCTCGGCACCCGGCAATGTCGCGCACTGGCTCGGCACCGACGAGCTCGGCCGCGACGTGCTGTCGCGGCTTCTGGTCTCGATCCGCATCTCGCTGCTGATCGCCTTCGGCGCCACCGCGATCTCGGCGATCGTCGGCACCACGCTCGGCTTCCTCGCCGCGCATTTCCGCGGGGCGATCGAGCAGCTCGTGCTGATGCTGACCGACTTCCAGGCCAGCATGCCGTTCCTGATCATGGCGCTCGCCGTGCTCGCCTTCTTTGGCAATTCCCTGCCGCTTCTCATTGGACTGATGGGCCTTTTCGGCTGGGAGCGCTACGCCCGCATCGCCCGCGGCCTCGCCATCTCCGCCAACGTGCAAGGCTATGCCGCCGCGGTCCGGCAGTTAGGGGCGACGCCGTCGCGGATCTACCTCCGGCACATCCTGCCCAACATCGCCTCGACCCTGATCGTCTCGACCACGCTGGTCTTCCCCGAGGTGATCCTGATGGAATCGGGCCTGTCCTTCCTTGGCCTCGGCGTGCAGCCGCCGATGACCAGCCTCGGCAACATGGTCGGCTATGGCCGTGAGTACCTGACCCGCGCGCCCTGGATCATGCTGGCGCCGGCGACCACCATCGTGGTGACCACGCTGGCCGTCTCCGTGATCGGCGACTGGCTGCGCGACCGATTGGATCCGACGCTGCAATAGCGCGACTGGCTTGAGCCGAGCGCCGATCTGCCGTCGCTTCTAACGTTGGTCTAGCCTTGGACCTCCGGCTTCTTGCCGCGCCCGAGCGCGAATTGGCCGACCGGGCCCTCGATATGTAATTCCAGCTCCGTCATTTTCGCGAACAGATCGATGTCGGTCGTCCCGATGGCGCAGCCGCCAAGGCCCATATCGGTCGCTGCCAGATAGAACGTCTGAATCAGGCTGCCGACATTCTTCAGGATCAACGAATATGCGATTGAACTGTATTTCCAGGAGACCCGCCCAAAGCGCGCTGCGATCGTGATCAGGATTTGCGGCTGACCGGGCGCGTCCATGGCGAACTGAGCCGCCAGCGAGAGAGCCTGGAGTTGCTGGGCGGAGGCGCTGATCGCCACCAGCGCGTGCCCCCCTGCGTCGTAGTGGTAGAGACCGCGCGGAAGCCCTTCGCAGTTCGAGACTGCCAAATACAATTCCAGCTCGTATGCGCTGCCCGCCGACGGATAGGGCCTCGTGCTGTAGGTGACTTCGGGACCGCCCTCAAAATACGGTCCGCTCTTCCATTCGGACACAACGCGCGCGGTGGTGTCGAGAAACTGCGCGAGTTCGCCGAGCGTGACCGGATGCTTGTCGTCGAAATCCCGTGTTGAATGGCGTTCGCGCAACAGCTTCGGGAGCAGAGAGTTCGGCTCGGAGGAGGGGAATTTACGCAGGTCGATCTTGCTGCCGGGCCAGCGCGGACGCACCGCGGGCGGCGGCGGGACGACGTTCGCGTAGGTGAAGGCGGCACCGACCGGATTGGCTTGCCGGCCCTCCGTGCTCCGCGTGTGAAACACCAGATCATGGAAATCCCAGAGAACGAGATTGCCGTCACCTTCATTCACGCGCAAGCCGTCGCCGCCCTTCGCATCGAGCTTGAGTAGAATCTGGCATTCCGCCAGCAGCTCGAGCAGTAGGAGGTTGAGGGAGAGTGCCTTCGCCTTGAGCTTGCCGATCTTCTGAGGCTGCGACAGCGCAGCAAGGGTCGCGGCGATGGCGGGATCGCCAATCCGGAACAGTGCGCCGGCGCGTGGTGATTCCAACACCATCTCATTGCCGCGCCGGCGCAGATAGGCAAAGCGCGACAATACGACGGTATCACGGCTGCCCAGCTTCGCGCGTCGCGGCCAGTAGTCGGGGACTTGAGGCTCGATGACCACGAGGTCTCGCTCATCACGCGCGGAGGAGAGGCGGTATTCCAGAAGCCCCTGCCGGGCCAGGCGATGCACCAGTGCGTCGATTTCCCTGGCGAGGATGCTCTTGCCTGCAAACGAAGCCAGCGGAAGACCGGTGCTCAGATGTCGCGCACGGTCCACCGCAGCCTCGCTGAATTGTCCGAGGTTGACGGAATAGTCGCCCAGAGAGGCGGCGATGTTTCCGTCCGGCTGAATCTGGAGGGAGAAGCGATGGCTCAATCGGGCGGCAATGTCCGGCGCGGTCTTCCTGGTCGGCTTTTTCCGGGGAGCGCGCACGACGAGCAGGCCTTCAGGTGTGTGGAAGGAATGGAGTCAGATCGCTTTCCAGTCGCGGCCGGTCCAGCAATCCGAGCTTCACCGGCACGTCGTAAAGGCGGCCCGGTGCGAAGCGGCGATAAAAATGACGCAGGCCGGGAACGAGCACTCTGACGACGGGGACCTCGACGTCGGGACGCGTCTGGTCGAGGACGAGGAAATCGTAGCCCGCACGGGCGGCGATCTCGACGCAGGCGAGGGCCTGGTCGCGCGTATTGTCGTGAAGCTCGAGGCTCGGCGCTGGGGGGACGATCGGGCGATCGCTCGGTGTCAGGAACGGGTAGTCTTCCAGGCGCAGCGGTGTCACACCGTCGAGGGTCGGCTTCTCGTCGCTCGCACCGCCCATCATGCTGACCGACATGAATTGGGTCAGCTCGGTGAGGGAGCGCAGCAGGGCGATGCGGCGGTCGAAATGCGCGCCGGAGCCGAACTCGATATGCTCGTGCCCATTCTGCATCCAGTGCATGATGGCCACGTAAGAGGGAATGCCGAGGTCGGTGGTGACATCGAGCACCCACAGCTTGCGCCCGGCTTCCGCAAATTGAGACCGGAGATCCCGGACATAGAAATCGTCGAACTGCTCGAGGTCGACCTCGGCGCGCTGCACCCGGTTGTACCACCAGATCGCGTAGGCATCGCGTTCGATCAGTTCGAGGAAGCCCTGGACAATCGCTTCGTCGCGGGTGTTGCCGGCCGCGCAGCCGTTGGAGTCCGTATGAAAGCCGCCATAGAAGAAGTACAGGAGGCCCGTCGGCAGATATTTGAAGCGCTTGTCGCGCAACGATGAGACGGGCGACCACTCGGTCCTCGTTGCAGGATCGAACGGCTCGGGAACCGGATGGGGATCGTCCGGTTGCTGGAGAAACCTGTTCTTGAACTGCGTTTCACTGAAGAGCTGGACGTCGGTGGGAAGAAGCGCGTCGCCCGGCGCGAAATCGGCAAATCGACGCACCGTCCTGATCTCATCGCCCTGGAAAATGCCCGAATAGCGTTCGATCGATTCCATCAGTGCGCTGGCTTCGCCCTGCTCGGCGGTCGAGCCCTTGCCAAAGCTGCCACCGCTCAAACCGGACCTGAGCTGGTCGATGCTGTGGGCCGGCGCGGAGAAATTATGTTGTGCGAAGTAGTTGGTGTTCATCGGCAGATCGACGTCGATTCGTTCGAGCCTGGTCACCACACCGGTCAGCGGGCTCACATGCTTGCGGAAGCGCGACACCGTCGACCGCGACGTCACGGTGCGGTATCCACCGCTGGTCATGACGAGCTTCTTGCCCTCTGCAATTTCGACCAGGCCGGGAGATCGGCGCGGGTTGTTCAGCTTCCTGCTGCCGCAGGTCGGACATTGCGGACGTCGCGTCACGTAGTGCTTGGCGATGGCGGCGCCGGTCAGGTCGAAACTTGCGATGTGATCGCACAAATCGGTGCGAAAATCCGATGCAATGGCCTTGGCGATTTCGACGGCCGCAAAATGGATTCCAGCCTGGCCGACGCTGTCTTTGACGAGCGGCGATATGGCAACCGCACGCGCCGGTCCCCGGTCGAGAAATCCCTTGATCTCCCGGTTGCGGATCATGCGATCGAACAGGCAGGTCCAGCAGGCGCTCTCGCCCGGTTTGAACACGGGCCCGACCAGCGGAAACGGGCCGGATGGCTGCACCAGCAACCATGGCGTCTTGCCGGCAACGCGTTCCTGGTTCAGGTCAGCGAGTCCCCGGTCGAGATAGTCGTTCGCCAGCGTGATCGTGAGCTTCGGCGCTCGCTTGGCGATTTGAACACCGAGCTTGCTCAACGCCGCGGTCAGCTCCTTGGCGCCTTTGACGTCAATCGTCTCAATCCGGACGGGGCAATTGCGAAGATTTTGATCGGCGATCTCCAGGGGGATGCCGAGGCTCGCCCAGAAACCGCCGACGGCGTCGTCGAATGCTTTCGGAGGCCGCGCAACGACATATCGGCGATCGAGGAGCCGCTTGATCGCTTCCTCGATCTTGTTGGCCGGAAACTGCTTCGAAAGCTGGCTGACGATCTCCGGCCAGGCCTTGCCATGTTTTCCGATCGCGGTGGCCAAGGCACAGTAGAGCTCGCCGTGCAGGAAGAACTTGCGGTCCTCGGAGTAGAGGCAAACCGCATCGGGAGGCAGTACGTAAGCGGTGAAGTTCGGTGCGAGTCGGAGAATGTCTTTGCGGGTCTGCCGCGCAGTGCGGGTCTTGCGAGTTGCAGTCATTGAGTCAGCACGCTGATCCTGTTGCCGTCACGCCGGTCGTCGCGACATCAAGCAATTGGCCGGCCCCTTGAGGCCGGCCAATGACCTATCAACCCGTGAATTTGACATTCGGAACGTGCCGGCGCCTAGCACCAGCGGCAACGGCCCCACGATGCGCAGCAACCCGCGCATGATACGGCGCATCCCACCACACCGACGCCCCAGCCGACGGCACAACCCGCACATCGGCAACCGACGCCACATCGGCAACCACGGCAAGCCCGACAGCCTCCGCAGCCGCGGCAACCGCCGCATCCGCGCCAAGCCAGCTGCACGCGGCTACCGGCGTTTTCCTTGTCGAAGAGATGGAAGGTGGCCAGACTGACGTCAGCCATTTCCTCTTCATCGAGCGTGATGGCTTGTCCGGCTCCAAGGTGGGGCAATTGTTGCGCGTCGGGTGTCGGCACCGCGGACGCCGATGCGCCTCCAGCCAGCGAGAACGTCAACCCTGCGGCTCCGAACGCCGGCACGGCGACTTTGGTTACGCGCTTCTTCCCTTTAGAAGTCTTCTTCGCCTGCCGCATGGTCGAACCTCCGAGCATTGCAAGAAGCATCCCAGCCGCGGTAAGCCTACGCCCAGGACGTAACGCGAGCAACAATTTCGCGCAGGAAAGCGCGGCGCAGCACGTTCAGGATGTATTCATCTTCATGAACGGCATCGGCACGGCCAGTTGACACAACGCATCAACGATCCACGCTGGTGGTGCGCGTGCAGCGTGGTGCAGTGCCGCAAGCGCATCGAATCCCGAACGGAGAGATCGGCGTGGCAGATCGATCAGGGCGTTTCGCTTGGTATGAACTCCTGACCACGGATGTCGCGGCGGCGGGCGCTTTTTACCGCAAGGCCGTCGGCTGGGGCGTGAAGGATGAATCGACCCCGGAACTGCCTTATACGGTGCTTCGTAGCGGCGGCGCTCCGCTGGGCGGACTTATGAATATCCCGGAAGAGGGGCGGCGATTGGGGGCGACGCCGCGGTGGATGGGATACGTCGCCGTCGACGACCTGGAGGCGACCGCCGCGCAGATCAGGCGTCTTGGAGGCACGATCCTCGTGCCGCCGACGGACACCAATATCGGCCGCATAGCCGTCGTTGCCGATCCGCAGGAGGCGACGTTCGGGCTGATCAACGATCCGACCTATGGCCGACGGAAACCGGGCCGGCTGGAGGAGCCGGGGCGTGTCGGCTGGCATGAGTTACTAGCTGCCGACCGGACCGTGATCTTCGATTTCTACAGAGAACTGTTCGGTTGGCAGAAGGCTGACGCTCAAAGCGAACCAGCGGCCTGGTATCAATTGTTTTCGGCAGGCGGGCAGACGGTCGGCGGCATGCTCACGAAACTTCCGAGCGTCGCGCAGCCGAGCTGGCTGCATTACTTCAATGTCGACGACATCGGTGCGGCCACGAAGCATGTGACTGCCGGCGGAGGCCGGATCCTCCAGGGGCCGATCGAATTGCCTGATGGCTGTTGGATCGCACGATGTGTCGATCCCCAGGGCGCCTTGTTTGCATTGCAGGGCGGCGCCCGAAATCAGTCAAGCATTGAACCGTCTTCGGGTTCGGAGATCGGCTGGTCCGCCAAATGGGGTGGCATTGCCTCCCAAGGGAGAATTGTGCTGCCCAAGCCGAAGCGCTAGCGACCGCGTCTGTCCAGCGCTGGGCGCGACCTCCTTGCAATAGCCCGCGTCCGGAGCAGGGGAGGCTTGCGCTGGGCCGATCTGGAGCTATCAGGGGCAAGTTCCCGTTGCACCAACCCAGCCCGTGCGCTATCCGGCCGGAAAGGCCTGAGGCGGCTTCCATATTTTCCCGCCCGGCCGGTCAAACCCGAGGACGGAAACCGCCATGCCAGCCTATCGCTCCCGCACCACCACCCACGGCCGTAACATGGCGGGCGCCCGCGGCCTCTGGCGCGCGACGGGTATGAAGGACGGCGATTTCGGCAAGCCGATCATCGCGGTCGTCAACTCCTTCACCCAGTTCGTGCCCGGCCATGTCCACCTCAAGGACCTCGGCCAGCTCGTCGCTCGCGAGATCGAACAGGCTGGCGGCGTCGCCAAGGAATTCAACACCATCGCGGTCGACGACGGCATCGCCATGGGCCATGACGGCATGCTCTACAGCCTGCCGTCGCGCGAGCTGATCGCCGACAGCGTCGAGTACATGGCCAACGCCCACTGCGCCGACGGCCTCGTCTGTATCTCCAACTGTGACAAGATCACGCCCGGCATGCTGATGGCCGCGCTGCGCCTCAACATCCCCGTCGTGTTCGTCTCGGGCGGCCCGATGGAAGCCGGCAAGGTCAAGCTGCAGGGCAAGACCAAGGCCGTCGACCTCATCGACGCCATGGTGGCCGCGGCCGACTCCAAGGTCAGCGACGAGGACGTCAAGGTGATCGAGCGCTCGGCGTGCCCGACCTGCGGCTCCTGCTCGGGTATGTTCACCGCCAACTCCATGAACTGCCTGACGGAGGCGCTCGGCCTGGCGTTGCCCGGCAACGGCACGGTGGTCGCGACCCATGCCGACCGTAAGCGCCTGTTCGTCGAGGCCGGCCACACCATCGTCGATCTCGTCCGCCGCTATTACGAGCAGGACGATGCGTCCGTGCTGCCGCGCAACATCGCGAACTTCAAAGCGTTCGAGAACGCGATGACGCTCGACATCGCGATGGGCGGCTCGACCAATACCGTGCTGCATCTGCTGGCTGCGGCCCACGAGGGCGAGGTCAAGTTCACCATGCAGGACATCGACCGTCTCTCGCGCCGCGTGCCCGTGCTCTGCAAGGTCGCGCCGTCAGTTGCCGACGTGCACGTCGAGGACGTGCACCGCGCCGGCGGCATCCTGGGCATTTTGGGCGAGCTCGATCGCGCTGGCCTGATCGACACTTCGGTCTCGACCGTGCATGCGCCGACCATGAACGAGGCGCTGGAGCGCTGGGACATCAAGCGCTCGAAGAGCGAGGCGGTACGCACCTTCTACCGCGCGTCGCCCGGCGGCATTCCGACCCAGGTCGCCTTCAGCCAGGAGCGCCGCTACGACGAGCTCGATGCTGACCGCGAGAAGGGCGCCGTGCGCGATCTCGAGCACGCCTTCAGCAAGGACGGTGGCCTCGCCGTGCTCTACGGCAACCTCGCGCAGGACGGCTGCATTGTGAAGACCGCCGGCGTTGACGCCTCGATCCTGAAATTCTCCGGCCCGGCGCGTGTGTTCGAAAGCCAGGACGCCGCGGTCGACGGCATTCTCGGCGGCAAGGTCGTCGCCGGCGAGATCGTGGTCATCATCTACGAAGGCCCGCGCGGCGGCCCCGGCATGCAGGAGATGCTGTATCCGACCAGCTATCTGAAATCGATGGGCCTCGGCAAGGCCTGCGCGCTCGTCACCGACGGCCGCTTCTCCGGCGGCTCCTCGGGCCTGTCGATCGGACATCTTTCGCCGGAAGCGGCCGAGGGCGGCAACATTGGTCTCGTGCGCACCGGCGACCGCATCGCGATCGACATCCCGAACCGCAGCATCAATCTCGAGATCTCCGATGAGGAGCTCGCCAGCCGTCGCGCTGCGGAAGAGGCGAAGGGCGATGCCGCCTGGCAGCCCGCAGCCCGCAAGCGCAACGTCTCGACCGCGCTGCAGGCTTACGCTGCGCTCACCACCAGCGCTGCGCGCGGTGCGGTGCGCGAGGTGAAGCGTCGCTCGAACTGAGCGCGCTTGCTGCGTTCGCGCCAGCCGTGCATGGTCAACAAGTTCTGAACGGCCGGCGAAAGCCGGCCGTTCGCATTAAGGATGCCTCGACGAACTTCAGCAGCTCAGGATTTAGCGGCGTATACTGGTGCGACCTTCGCAAATCCATTTGGGGCAACTGGGGCACCGCATAATGTCTCGTACTCTTGCTGTTGTTTTCTCCACGGCCGTCGCCGCGATTTCGATGACGGGCGCAGCCTCCGCCGGATGCTACAATTGCTACACGCCGCCGCCGTGCCAGACCTGCTATCAGCAGCAATACGTCGCGCCGCAATACCGCACCGTCGACGAGACCGTCATGGTGTCGCCGGGCGCGGTCGTCGCGCACCGCGCGCCGGCGCAGTACCGCACCGTGATGGTGCCGCAGACCGTGATGGTCGCGCCGCCGAGCGTCCAGTATGAGCGCATCCCGCCGCAATACGCCACGCGCCAGCGCGTCGAGATGGTCTCGCCGGGCTATTCCTATTACGCCCCTGTGCAGATGGGCTGCGCGTCCTGCGGCTACTGAGCCAAGGCAGCAACGAAGAGCAGTTTCGAGCGGCGTTCCTCACGGGGCGCCGTTTTTCTCTTGAGGGCGGCAAACGAGGCCCGGAAACGGAGGCGACTCCAAACCGGGCCTCGCAACCGGCGACGCCCTGGGAGATGTCGCCAGTGTCCGGGATTGCCAAGGATGCAGGCTAAGGGAACAGACTGACAGGCGGCTGACAGATCGGCTGTCGTGACGGGTTAGGGCAGGGTGCCAACTTCGCGTTGCGTTGCGCCGTCGACTACGTTAAGCGACAGCCATTCCGGGCTTGGAAGGGTGGCCGAGTGGTTTAAGGCACCGGTCTTGAAAACCGGCGTGCCCGCAAGGGTACCGTGGGTTCGAATCCCACCCCTTCCGCCAGTATATTGTTCTCCACTGTTCGCAGTCATTCGAACTCCACAGCAAATTCAGTGACTTGCGCCGAAGGACTGTACTTCGCAGTTCGCCGGTGTTCTCCCTAATCGGGACGCTGACCGTAGCTTTAGACCGTGGGTTCGGAGGACGGTTTTCCCGGAGGAACAATGGTTGGAAGGCTCAAACCACTTGACGTGGAGCGCCAAAATGAGCCCGGCAAATACGCCGACGGCGAAGGTCTCTACTTGATCGTCAACGGACCGACATCGAAGAGCTGGTCCTACCGATATTGGAAAGACGGCAAGGAGCGCTGGCACGGCCTTGGCTCCTTTAAGGATGTGTCGCTAAAAGATGCGCGGCTCGCCCGTGATGCAGCCCGGTTGCGCGTGAAGGGCGATCGCAGCACCGCTGGCGTGGACATCGTCCAGGAAAGGCGAAAGGGGCGCGAAGAGGCGAAAGCCGTTGAGGCCAAGATGGTGTTGTCGACGTTCGACGAATGCGCGGAAGCCTACATCCGAACGAACTGGTCGACCTGGAGCGAGAAGCATCGCAATCAGTGGCCATCCTCTCTCAAGCGCTATGCCTATCCCACCCTCGGCAAGCTGACGATCCCTGAGATCAAGCCAAGCCACATTCACGATCTGCTGAAGCCGATCTCGGTGGAAAAGCGCGAGACCGCGAACCGGGTCCGCGGCCGGATCGAAACGATCATCGCGAAGAACGTCGATATCGACGATCCAGACTTTCGCAACCCGGCCGAACTGACGAGGCAATTGCGCGAGAAGCTGCCGAAGCGCTCGAAGCGGGTGGTCCGCCATCATCCAGCCTTGCCATACAGCGAGGCGCCGGCGTTCATGAAGGTCCTTGCGGGCGCGTCTGGAACCGCCGCTGCCATGTCGCGCTTTCTAATCTTCACGGCTTGCCGCACGAATGAGGCCGTCGAAGGCCATTGGTGTGAAATCGATAGTCCAGCCGCCACTTGGAAAATCCCTGGCGAGCGGATGAAGATGGACCAGGACCATTACGTTCCCTTGACGGACCCCGCGCTCGCGGTGCTCGACGAGATGCGCAATGGCACCCAAGGTGAGCTAATTTTTGTTAGTCCCGATGGCGGAGCATTTTCCGAAAATGCGATGCTGGCGGTACTTGATCGTCTCGGCTACGGACACGTTACGGTGCATGGCTTCCGGTCTACCTTTGCCACCTGGGCCGAGGAGTGCACTGACTATCCTGATGGAGTCCGCGAGGCTGCGCTCGCTCATAAGTACAAGAGCGAGACGACCGCGGCCTATCAACGTGGCCAAAAGCTAGAAAAGCGACGTGCGCTGATGAAAGCCGTTTCCCTCGTCTTCCGCGCTTACGTTTGTACAGAATGGGAGATATCGCTCGCGGCTATTCTGCAGCAGGGCGTCGATCACGCGCCACTCGCACGTATAAAGCGAGATGATGAGCTTCGTCACACGTCCTTCACGAAGATTGTTGCATGGTGTTTTCGCAATCTTAACGAACGTTTCTGGTTGATTTGGAATGCCAATTGCCTCGATCTCTACCGTGCATTCGGGGCTCCTGCGCTGTGTTCTTTCAAATCGATTCACTAAGGATGTAGTGCAAAGTCGGCACCGCCTTAGCTGCGCAAGTTACAACATCACAAAACCCATGAGATGCCTAAGCGGGGTCGGCCTTGCGACATGAGCTGCCTCTCACAACTGGGGCGGACAAATCGAATCACCGAAGCGCCTTGCACGATCTAAGGCGTGCGGCCGCCGCAAGAACGCGCTGCGAATGTTGCTTTCTAGTTGGTGTGCTCTGGCAATGTCCTCCGGGTTAACATCGATGCCTTCGCAAGCCACAGATCGATCTGGGCCGGTACTTCAGCGGCTTTGCTTGCAGACTTTTCAGATCCCGCGCGACTTAATCGAGAGCATCTACAATTCTAACCGTCCTGGGGCTCCTGCCCGCACGAGCCGGTAATTCGTCTCTCGCTGAAATGGCCGAACTTGGGTCCTCCGGGGGAAACTAGAGACATAGATGTGATCCATCGCCGAATACACATCTCTCTTTCAAGCCTCGCGGCGCATCCAATCACATCGGTAAATGATTATGTCGTCGGTCTTCAGAAGCGTTCACTCGACGTTCGTTTCTCGTCCGCAGATTACGGACTTCAGGAGCTCACCAGCCAGCTTACAACTGGTTTTCGCGAATACGTCGCAGTCGTCGACGACCTAACGGTACTGATTCATTGCGGCAACGATACACGGCTGTGCGATGTCAATCTCCCTTGGAACGACGTCAGGGTGAATATCCACTTTTCATTGGAAGTGCTGCCCGAATGGGCGGAGCTCCTTAAAAAAACAAAAGTGCTGCTTAGCGCCATGAAGCAGGTTTAAGGCATGTCTACTTATAATTTGAGCTCTGCCACCATTGCCGCTGTGCAAGGTTTCTACCTAATCAAAACTACGCCGCTGCGTATAGAGCCATTCGCGATGATCTCGGCGCGAGGACCCATGTCCCAAGACCACAAGGTCGGGGAACTGACCGAGATTCTCAGGATGATCGAGGCTGCAGCCAAGAACGGCGTGCTGGTGTTGGCGACGACGAACAGGAAGGAAGCACTCGATCCCGCCGTGTTGCGGACCGGGCGGTTTGACCATCAGGTGCTGGTGGACTATCCCACCGAGGAGGAAGTCGAGCTCGCAATGCGCGGTATGCTGAAGGACCGTCCACACGACGTGTTTGATCTCTCCGCGGTGAGCCGGTCGTTATCGAGACGCCCGATGAGCGATGCCGCCTGGGTAGTGAACGAGGCGGCCCGACTTACGGCTCGAGCCAAGCAGGATCGGATCACTTCGGACGTCGTGCAACAAGCGTTAAAGCGCCTCAGTATTCGTGTCGGATCGAAGTGATTGCCGATCATCAGTTTTGAATCCGGACCCAACGTCGGCAGGAGGTTCACCGCTCCTCCAAACCGGAAAAGCCAGGACATTGAACGGTCTGCAATTTTCGACAGTCCGCATCAGGTTCGCGCTCGTAGCTACGGTGACGAGCTACAAATAGTCAGCCCATTCATGTGGACTACGTCGGAAAATGGGGCAGGGCACTTAGCAATTCGCCGCGAACGAATCCAACGCTTTCGATAACGTGGTCCGCTCTCGGCCGCGAAGCAGACATTTCGTGCAGGTGCGAGGTCGCCAACGGGCCACAAGGCGACGTCCATGACCCGCAGTAAAAACTGAGCGCGTGAGCCCACGACACCTGCGCCAAGGCTAGGTCGCCAGAGCACGCGCCAGCCTTGGCGAGCCGTACACCGCCGCTGCTAGGGCGCAACAACATCCGGGAATGGGGTGAGCAGCAAGCCGGAACTATCTCCGCCGTAAGGGTAAGAGATCAGGAACGAAATGCCTCGGCGCGACTTGGATGCATCAGACCGTCGCTCGCCGTCAACTACACGGCGCATGTCGCGGATAGCCAAAGGTCCTACCAGGACCCGCTGTTCTCAAGTACAAGCGCTCGCGCAAGATAGCCAAAAGTGGCGGTCTCCAGTTCCATTGAATGGGGAGCCGTGCACGCAGGTGGGAAAGCCTGCGGGAGAGCGGCGCGTTTCTCCGTGCGGAAGGAGACTTCGCTATGCCCTACCGCATTGACATAGACCACAAACACAGCCGAGCAATTATTAACGTGATTGGCAAGGAGCTGCGCGCGTCGCTGAAGCCTGAACAGGAACAACCGGAGAGTGTCAGAGCGAAACTCGAACGGCTACGGGAATTGGAGTCACCATTAAACGTTCCCCCTGACGAAGACTCCGAAAAATACCAGGAGCTAGCCGAGCGCTACCGGAGCGCAAAACTCGATACCAAGGACCGGGCTGCCCGCTACCTGCTTGAGACGTTTGAACACAGCTATAGGATACTTGCGCAAAGCACAGTTGTGCTACGCCGTTCGAAGAAGGCGCTGAAAATACTTGCAAAGTTCCACAAGTAAGGCCGCCTCATTGGCAGCCTCCTTCATTTGAAACGTCCTCTTCTTCGTCCGGGTCCGCCAAGCTCATAAAGGCGACCGTCGCCTATGGGTCCACGAGCGGCGGTCGAGGATCACGAGACACACGTCCGGTCTACCCCTGACAATGGACCGGCGCGGCCTTACACGAGCGGACCCGCGGACTCGGTTGATCGCATCACTTGGTGGCGCGTCATTTCGCGACGAGAGATTGGCGGCCCTAGCCTTTCCACCCCGCTTCCCTGGTTTTGCGAGCTGGTTGAGGTCGCGGGGGGCGTTTGGGGTGGCTAGCCATTGCAGGCTTTCCGTCTGGACACTTGACCAGTTCGAATCTGGCAACGTGGGTGCTTTCCGCCCAAGACTCCAATTCAGCCCCGCAGACTTCACAGGATACGTGGCCGCTATGCGGCATTAAGCACGTCGGCTCGATGCGCTTATATTCAGCGCCGCACTCACATCGGACAAGTGTTGTTTTCATTCTCGAAAACGCCCGAGGAAGAGGGCAAGGAACCGGCGGTGGAGCTATCCCGCGGAAGGGATTTGCCTCGCTCCTCCAATGCGCTTAGACCAGCAGCGTTCCTTTGTCAGGGATCTGCCCCCGGCCAACAGTCCACGTCGGTTCAGGGGCACGAGCGTAGCCCTCTGCGATAGACGGCGGCCTGTCGATTTCCGCTATGCCTCGTTAGCGAGACCGACCATCAGCTCAATTGTGCTGCAACCAAGCAAGCTACCGTGTGGGTTCCAGTTCCAGGACTTGCAGTCCCACGGGGGTAATCTCGTATCTGCCACCTCGGCGGACCAGCAACCCAGCTCTGACCATCTCATGCGCAGTCTGCTCACTACAAACAGGGTGACTGCCGCCGGGGTAGTAGAGCCTGCCAGTTCGGTTGATAAGGTATCCATATAACTGAGCGTGACGCAGCGCTCTGATTGTCTGCTTCTCCATCGCTCGTTCCCCCTCTGGGGGCTCGAAAGCACAGCAGCCTCCGCCCGGTCGGGACCACTGTGATGACCATTATACGCCAACCAATTCCGAAATGTTTACATGAAAACGAGCGGGCTAAGAGTTCTTGATTGGTCGTTGAACTTCTAGTGAGCCCAAACAATACTGGGTCGACCGGAATAATCCCCTTCAAGGGAGCTCCCGATGCCCGACGTAAGGGAAAAGCAACGCGAAGCTCGCCGGAAGATCATTCGCCAATGGGCGAAGCTTCCGAAGGATAAACGGCAGTCTATGGAGGGGATTTCTGAATTCGCCAGGACCGCCGCTCAGCAGAACGAGAACGCATTCGTGCGCAGTCGTCGCGATCCGTATCAGAAGATCATGGGATGGCTATTGCCGCGTGCTCATCTCTGAACGACTGAGTCCTCTGCACATTCTTCGAAGGCGACACCGGGTTCTTCAGCTTGACCCCGTCTGGCGAACGGCCCGCGCGATTTAGGGAGCAAACCACGCACCTTGTTGCAAACCACATTGAGCGCGATTTTGTGAATCCGATCAGGCGACGCCCGATTTCCGTTTAGGGTCAATCGCGTCGTATGGGTCGCCGGTCGGTTACTTCCGGTCCACCCCGAAGAGCAGACATTCTTGACGTCCGAAGGTATGTCGCGGATGGGCCAGAAGCGGGCGCCGTACAGCTTTTTGGCGCCGGCATATCAACCAGGCTCAACTACGGGCCATGATGCTCTCTGCTGCCTGAGATCGGGCGCGTACGGCAATCGAGTTGCTCTTATCGTTCCACGCACGGCTTAGTAGCGCGCGCCTTTACTGTTGTACCACTTTGGCAAGATCGAAGGCCGGCCGCGGCCCAATGCCGCGAACCAAAGCATGTTATGCTGAAAGGCTCGGGATAGCGTTATTTTGCCCTGGTCCAAAATTCGGCTGGCCGTCAATCAGACAGTCGAGGGAGCCAATGCAGCAGATTGCGGACTGGCTCGACACCCTTGGTCTAGGGCAATACGCGCAGCGCTTTGCCGAGAACGACGTTGATCCATGCGTTCTGCGCGATCTGACTGACTCTGACCTCGAAAAACTCGGTGTCTCGCTCGGCCATCGTAAGAGGATGTTGCGTGCGATTGCTGAGTTGGCTGAAATCGGACCGAGACCCGTGCGTACTCCTTGGACCGCGGCCGAGAGACGGCAACTTACGGTCATGTTCGCTGATCTCGTTGGCTCGACAGCGCTCTCAACCAGGCTTGACGCTGAGGACTTGCGGGAAATCATTGGCAAGTACCACCGCTGCTGTGCTGAGCAGATCGAGAAATCCGGCGGGTTCGTTGCCAGATACATGGGCGACGGCGTGCTCGCATATTTCGGCTATCCGCGGGCCGATGAAGACGATGCCGAGCGCGCGGTATGCGCCGGGCTGGCGTTGGTTACGGCCGTGGCAGGACTCGAAGTCGGCCCGGAGGCAAGATTGCGAGCGCGAGTTGGCATTGCCACTGGCCTGGTGATCGTCGGCGATCTCATCGGGGATGGCGCATCGCAGGAACATGGGGTGGTCGGTGAAACTCCCAATCTGGCCTCGCGGCTGCAGGCGCTGGCCGAGCCGGATACGGTGATCATCGACGGCAGCACCCGCCGTCTCGTCGGTGGGCTCTTCGAATATCTCCCTCTCGGGAGCATGTCCATCACAGGCTTCAGGGATCCGTTGCCGGTCTGGCGTGTGATCGGTGCGAACGCGGTCGATAGCCGCTTCGAGGCCTTGCGCGTAGCCAGAACGCCGTTACTCGGCCGCGATGAGGAGATCGAACTGCTGATGCGCCGGTGGCAGCAGATAAAACACGGCGATGGCTCGGTCGTGCTGATATCGGGTGAGCCCGGCATCGGCAAATCACGCCTCGCCGAAACCGTGCTGGAGCAGCTGAGCGATGATCCACATATCCGCTTGCGCCGTTTCTGCTCGCCGCACCATCAGGACAGCGCGCTTTTCCCGACCATCTCACAGCTCGAGCGAGCGGCAGGATTCCGACGGGACGATACGGACCGGCAACGATTGGACAAGCTCGAAGCGTTGCTCGCCGAGGCAAGCGCTGACCTCAACGAGGCCGTCCCTCTGATCGCCGACCTGCTGTCCGTTCCGATCGGCAAGGGCTATCCACCGGTTAACCTCACCCCTCAGAAGCGCAAGGAGAAGACGCTTGGGGTCCTCCTGGCCCAACTCGACGGACTGGCGGCGCGCCGGCCGGTGCTGATGGTGTTCGAGGATGTGCACTGGATCGATCCCACCTCTCTCGAACTGTTGGACCGCATCGTCGATCGCGTGGCCACCCTCCGCGTCTTGCTGATCATCACTTTCCGGCCAGAGTTTACGCCAGCCTGGATCGGGCGCTCGCACGTGACATTGATGGGCCTCAGTCGTCTGCCGCGTCCACAGCGCGCCGAGATGATGATGCGGGTGACCGGCGGAAAGGCGTTGCCCCCGGAGATTGCGATACAGATTATCGATCGGACCGATGGTGTACCGCTGTTCATCGAAGAGTTGACCAAGGCGGTGATCGAGAGCGGCATGCTGGCGGACGCTGGCGACCGCTTTGATGCGAGGGGGCCGGTGCCTCGGCTTGCGATCCCTACCTCGCTCCACGCCTCGCTCATGGCACGGCTCGATCGCTTGGCGCCCGTGCGCGAACTCGCGCAGATTGGAGCTGCCTTGGGGCGATCGTTCTCGCATGAGCTGATCAGCGCTGTCGCAGCCATGCCGCAGCAACAGGTGGACGGGGCCCTGGCGCAGCTCGTACACGCCGAACTCGTGTTCCAGCGAGGGACCCCGCCGGATGCGGAGTACACCTTCAAGCACGCGCTGGTGCAGGACGCAGCCTATAGCACCCTGCTGCGCGGTCGACGCCAACAAATCCATGCTCGCGTCGCGACGACGCTAGAGAGCGACTTCCCGGAAATCGTAGCCGCTCAGCCGCAACTCATGGCACACCATTGTTCCGAGGCTGGTTTCCACGACAAGGCGGTGGGCTACCGGCTCAAGGCCGGCCAGCAGGCGGTCGCGCGATCGGCGATGACGGAAGCGGTGGCGCAGTTGCAGAGGGGGCTCGAATTGCTGGCGAACATGCCCGAGGAGTCGCGGCCCGCGCAGCACGAGCTCGACCTGGAGATTGCCCTCGGGCGGGCCCTGATGGCGGCCAGAGGGTATCGTCGCCGGCGGTGGCCGATACCCTTGTCAGGGCGCGAGCACTCGCCGATCGGTTCGATCGACCGGATCGTCTCGCTCCGCTGCTCTACTTCCAATGGGGCTTCCATTCGGTTCGTGGCGAGCACGAGCTGGCGGTGTCGCTTGCCGAGCAGATGGAGAAATTGGGCGAGACAAGAAAAGATCAAGCCACTCTACTGCTGGGTCACTATGTCCACGGCGCCAGTTGCCACTATCGCGGAGAGTTTGTGACAGCGCGCGGCCTTCTCGAGCTATGTGATGGCTTGGGTGATCCGGCTGCTCGCGCGATTTGCGCCGCCATAGCGGTGGCCGATCCGCGCGCGGCGAGCCAAGGCCACTTGGCGGTGACGTTAGCGCTTCTGGGCCACATCGATCAGGGCCGCTCGCGCGCGGACGAGGCGTTGTCAGAAGCCCGCTCGCTCGACAGTCCGTTCACTGTCGCCTTTGTGTTGAGCAAGGCGTGTGCGGTGGAGGCGGCCGCCGGCTTGTCGCATGACGCGCGCCGCCACGCGGAGGAACTGGTGGCTCTCTCGAATGAGCAGGGTTTTCCGCTCTGGTTGGGCCTCGGACTTCTCCAACATGGTCGGTCATTGACGGCACTTGGACAGGTACAGGACGGCATCGCGTTACTCGCGAGGGGGCTCTCGGTGCTCCGTGGTGCCGGAGCTGTTGTGAACACGCCATGCGCACTCTGCTATCTCGCCGAGGCTCACGCCAAGGTCGGGCATCTGCAGGAGGGCCAGAAATGCCTCGTCGAGGCTGCGCAGCTCATCGAGACGACCCAAGAGCGGTCCGGTGAGGCCGAGTTGCATCGACTTCGAGGCGATATGATGAATGCGCGAGGCGACCAAGCTGCGGCAGAGCAGAATTATCATCGAGCGCTCGCTGTCGCGGAGCGCCAGAGCGCGAAGACGTTAGGGCTGCGCGCTGCGACCAGCCTCGCTCGCCTGTGGCATGACCAAGGCAAGTGCACAGAAGCTCACGATCTCCTCGTGCTGCGGTATCGCTCGTTCACCGAGGGCTTCAACACGCCGGTCCTGAGGGAGGCCAGGGCGCTGCTCGAGCAGCTGGCCTGATTGAGTTCACGTCTTTCGTCGCGGGATAGGTGCTTTGCCTGCACTTCAAGTCTTGCCGAGCTTTGGTCTATGATTTCACGAAGCGTCAGCTGCGGCTCGTCGCCGGCACGCTGGGTGTAAGGATCGCACCGCATGCTTTCCATGCTGTCGGAATGACCGCTTTGGGTCCCATGGCTGACGATGGGCTACAGCGCCGCTGTGTCCGCTTCGCAGAGGTAAGCCGACCAAGGTAACGATGCCTATCCGTGACGATTTCCGTAGCCATACAAATCCGATGGTTAGGCAATTTGGTGAGTGCGCGAAATTCGTGAGCGGTGACAATGCTTCGGGAGGAGGGCGCGTCGCCCGTGACAGGCAAAGAGCGGTTCATGGGCATAGGTCCGATCCGGGATGTCGGATTGGCAGAGGCACGCGAGGCCGCCGGCACGGCGCGTGCGCTCGTGCGAAGCAATACCGATCCCATCGAACATCGTATCGGCGAACGCGCCAAGGCCAAGGCCAAGGCCAAGGCAGAGGCCACAGGGACCGTCGCCTTCGCCGCCTATGCAAAGCAGCACATCGCCGGCAAAGAGGCCGGATGGAAAAACGAGAAGCATCGGCAACATCGTCAAATAGCTTGCGCGACTAACCGATGCCAAGAAAAAGCGGATGCTCCGATGAAGATCGAAACTCCACAACCTCCCGCCCGACCTAACCGAACCGCCTCACTGTGCGCGCGGCCCTGAGTCGCGCGCTACTGCAGGCCGCGCCTATGTAGGCTGATGATGACGATCCGGATGATACAGTCGGAGATCGTTTCGCCATTGCGCCGTAACTTCTCCAGCCACTTGAGCGTTTCCGTGTCAACCAGAACCCGCCAGTTTCCGTTGGGCAGCAATTGTCTCGCGTCTTCTGGCATTGGTATTACCGAACTCTCGATGAGGGCGCGGCACTCGTCGGTAATTTCGATGTCAGGCATAGTTGAAGGGGCCGGTATTTAAAGGGTGACCGCACACCCATCGCCTCTGCCGGCCGGATGGACCAGTTAAATTCCAGCAATACTCTGCGACATGCTGCGCACGCGCGAGCGCAACTAGAACTTTCTGTGTAAAAAGTTGCCATTGAAAACTGTCAACCTGGGCTCTTTCAAGGACGTCTCGCTCAGGGACGCGACGCTTGCGCGCGAAAGGCGATCGCAACACTGCCGGCGCTGACATCGTTCAGCAGCGGGGCGCAGCGCGGGAGGAAACCAAAGCAGCCGATGCCGCCATTGCGCTTCAACCTCGCATCAACTGAGCGCCGGCCGTGAATGCAGGTTCAAGACGAGCAATCTTCATACGGGTCTGGGCTCTGACTATCCGAAGTCGCGCTGATCTTCAGATCAACCGAGCGTTGGTTGTTCGATCTCGGTGCGGCATGTAGACGCCTCTCATGTCGTATGAATCTAAACTGGCTCTGACCATAGCCGGGCTTATAGGCGTTGCGGTCTATCTTTACCTGCACATCCCCACTTGACGCATGGACGCGCGTAAAAACCGGACCGAAAGGCCTTGATAGCGGGGCGTTGATCGACGATCGCGACTCCGCTCGCGAAGAGCGCCTGGAAGCCAAGCGCAGTGAAGTGATCGCGGACAAAAACCTGGAGAGGGGATTCCGCGGGTGGGTGCTTCGGCGCCTCCAGCAAGTATTGCCAGGCAAAGAGAACCACCGCAGACAACACGACCGCTATGATCGTGTTTCTATTCTCTCTCATTGTTCCTCTCCTGCCGCAGCGCTTGATCAAGCAGAGCTTTCGCTCTCTCACAGTCGAATCCGCGAGCCCTGAGGGCACGGGACGAGGCGCTGATCGATTTCGGAATAATGGCATTATGCCCCTGTTTTGCCCGACGAGTCAAATCGGCTCTGCGGGACACGCAAGCTGTTGATTCCAAACGCGTCGGCTACTGTGCATGGGGTTGTTTTCGACAATTTTAGTGAGGCACACACCTCCGGTGGGATGACCGGTCTTCATCGGCGCAGCGTGTCTCTCCATTCGAGACAGCGCATCGGGGCCGACCAAACATGTCGAAAGTGAATCAATTCGCGGGAACAGCGCCGATGTCCCTCGGTCCATCCCGGTTGTATGAAATGGATCACGCTACCTGACGAAAATATTCGCTGTCCGCGCTTGCGCGAAGGTGCGCGTTTAGATGACAGCATCCCAAAGTTGTGGTTAGTTTCGCCTCGCCCGCGAGGTTCAGCAGAACACCCAATACTATCCGGAGCCGCCCGTTCGCAGCCCGATTCCGCCGGCACCGAAATGTCCGCTCATCGGGGTAAATCCGCCGGGGTCGAAGCGATAGGCGGGTGATTCGCTAACTGGATGATATTCCGGCGTTTTACCCGGCTTGGTCGGGCCGCTTGCCTTCAATCATGGAACCCATTGGCGGCAGCTGCGTTGTCTTGCCATGAATGAAGACCTTTCCTTCCGACGCAAACCCCTGACCCCCGAACAGCGCCAGGCGCGCGATGCGGCACGCCGGATCGAGGCCGAAAAGGCTATGCGCGACCATGAAGAGGCGCAGAAGGCGTTTCACGCCAACCGCGAGCGGCTGAAGGCCGAACGCCTTGCCCGGGAAGCCGCGGCGGCAAAGGGCTGACCGAGCCCGGTCGGGCGCACCAATCCTCGCTATTCAATCTCCCGACATTCAATCTCCCGACCGGCCTAGTGCCGGTCGGCTAGGCGCGTTTGTACGGCGCCGCTGCGGCGCGTGGCTCCCTGTTCGCACGTCAGCTCTCAATCTCTCCCGCGCGCCGCCGAGTCGGCGCGCCAGCCTGCCGCGAGCGGGCGGGCGGGCTTGACGGCGTTTGCCTTCCGGGAGGAAGATTCAAATGATCCTCAACTGACGTGAATGACGGAGACGTTCGCTCCCAGCAGTCCCATCCCATCAGCGCAACGCAATGGAGCTGACCATGACCACGTTCGACAAGCGCGAGCAGGGCTTCGAGGCCAAATTCGCCCACGACGAGGAGCTCTTGTTCAAGGCCACGGCCCGGACCAACAAGCTGCTCGGGCTCTGGGCTGCCGATCAGCTCGGGCTTAGCGGCGACGCCGCAGCGAGCTACGCGACGGGACTGGTGACGGACAATCTGGAGCAACGGACGATCGACGATGTCGTGGGGAGGGTCGCGGGCGACCTCGCCGCCAGGGGCGTGTCGCGCGAGCAGGTTGCGCAGAAGTTTCAGGAATGCCTGCACCAGGCGCTCGCGCAGCTCGAAGCAAGCAAACAGTGAGGTGGGCCACCGCGGCTCACTCTGCGTGCCTGCGCATGCCGGAATCGCTCAGCCTGTCGACATAGGCAATGCCGATCGCCGAGAGGATGAAAGTGATGTGGATCAGCACCTGCCACATCACGCCGGTCTCGGTGAATCCGGCGCGGTTCGAGCCGAGATTGCCGGCCTCGATGAACGTGCGCAGCAGTGCGATCGAGGAAATGCCGATGATGGCCATGGCGAGCTTGATCTTCAGGACGCTCGCATTGACGTGGCCGAGCCATTCCGGCTCGTCGGGATGGCCCTGCAGGTCGAGCCGCGAGACGAAGGTCTCGTAGCCGCCGACGATGACCATCACGAGCAGGTTGGAGATCATCACGACGTCGATCAGCGCCAACACGCTCATCATGATCTCCTGTTCGGTGAGGTCCAGCGCGTGCCAGGACAGATGCCAGAGCTCCTTCAGGAACAGCGCGATGTAGACGCACTGCGCCACGATCAGCCCGAGATAGAGCGGCAGTTGCAGCCAGCGTGAGCCGAAGATGATCATCGGCAGCAGCCCCAGGCGCGGCGCGGGCGGGCGGGGGCCGGTGCTGGCTTCAGGCTCAACCGACATTCAGGCAGCATCCTCGCAAGGAGATGGTCTCGCTTTGATGTAGCCCGACAAGATGGCCGGCGGAAGACGCGAGGTGCATTTGTGGCTTCCAGTCGCCACGCCGTTTCGTGCTAGCGTCGCGGGTGGCCGTCGCGCGGATGGCCTGGACCGGGAGACCGAATATGGGGAGCGGCTTTGGCAATGGGTTCGGAAGGATTGCTCTCGCCGCGGCGATGATGCTTGGCGCCGGCGGCGCCGAGGTGTCGGCGACCCCGCTGACGCCGTTTCGCTACGAGGCGCAGGCGCAGCGTCATTGCCCGCACGACCAGGTGGTCTGGCTCGATTTCAAGAAGGGCGTCTACTACACGCGTGGCCAGAGGCGATATCGCCAGGGTTTCGACGGCAGCTACGTCTGCCTCAGCGAGGCTCGCGACGGCCTTTATCGCCGCTCACTGCTCGGACTGCGCTGAACTCGACCGCGTTCGGAAGGCGCGGGTTACTTCTGGCTTGGCAGCTTCACCGGCACGTGCGGGGAGGTGCTGATGATCCGGGGGCTTCCGTCGGAATAGGTGCGGTCGCCGCGGATCAGCGATTCCAGAACGAGAAAAAATTTCTCTGCAAGCATTTGCGTCACCCTCGTTGGTGATGGCCTCTTGAAATGAGTCGAGGCAATGAATGCGGAAATTCAATCAACTAAATGGGAGCAGGGCAATCCAAAACGGATCGCATACTGCATCGCGGTGTAGTTGTAGTTAGAAAATGGGAAAGCGGAGGTCGTGCTCAGCCGAAGGCCAGTGCCACGAGGCTGGAGCAGAGAAGGACCAAGCCACCGGCGGTCAATGCCAGGAAGCCATCGGATACGAGGTCATGGTTGCGCATGGGACACCTGCCACTCTCGCCTTGGATGCTCGGTCGGATTGTTTAAAATTGTCCGAACGTGCCGTCTTGAAAGAGGTGATGCTTGCCGTCCGCCCGAGTGCCTCAGGCCCTCGTACGGTAACCTTCAAACGCATGGGCCAGGAAGATCCCCGCGCTCACCAGACCCATCAGTGCCGAAACCGTCTCGATCATCGTTAAATTCCAAATCCCGCCCTTGCATGCGAGAGAACGCGTGCGGCCTTGCACAGTCAAAAGAATTCCAGTGATTGTCGCGACAATGGGGGTGGAGTGAGGATTTGGCGCAACAGAATGTCCAGGAGTGGCACAGAGCAGGGCTCTGCGTTCCGTAGATCAACGGGGCGAAGCGAACGCGCCGTTTACCATCCCGCCGTGTTCGCTGTGGGCTCCCCATTTCCGCCGTGTTCGGGTTGCGTTATCCTTACTATGTCCGACGCGGTGGTGGGCCGTCTCGGATTGGATGACCGGACAGCGCTTCCCCGTAGCCTAAGCGGGTTGGGTACGCCTCCGGCGAAATGGTATTTGGGGCGAATGGGGATCCGACGGTCAGATTCGGTTTTGCGGGCCGCGCGTGGTGTTGCGGCAGCCGCGACCTGCCTCGCGCTCGCCAATTGCGCATCCTCCAACAAGTTCGCCAGCCGGGTCGATCCGAAATACGGGGTGTCCTCGAGCCCCCGGGTTGTCGCCTTTGGGGAGCCGGTTCCGAAGGGCGGCGGCACCTACCGCGTCGGCAAGCCCTATGTGGTGGCCGGCAAGACCTACGTGCCGGAAGAAGACGTCAACTACCGCGCCGAAGGCATGGCGTCCTGGTATGGCGACGACTTCCACGGCCGCCTGACCGCCAATGGCGAGGTGTTCGACATGGGCTCGCTGACGGCGGCGCATCCGACCCTGCCGATGCCGTCCTATGCGCGGGTCACCAACATCTCGAACGGCAAGTCCCTGATCGTCCGTGTCAATGACCGCGGGCCCTATCACGGCAACCGGCTCATCGATGTCTCGAACAAGGCCGCCGAACTCCTTGAATTCAAAGGAAATGGCGTCGCCAAGGTCCGGGTCGAATATGTCGGCCGGGCGCCGCTGGAAGGCTCCGACGACCGCCAGCTGATCGCCACCTTGCGCACCGGAATCCCGGCGCCGTCGCCCTCGATGGTCCGGGTCGCTTCGGCGAGGCCGTTCGTACCGGAGATGCCGTCATCGACCCGCGGCGCCATTCGCGGCGAGGTTCCGATGCCGGAGGGGCGGCCCTACAATCTCGGCAACACCTCGGCCGATATGGCCTCCCTCAATGCGACCTCGGAAATGTCGGCCTCGAGCCGCAGCCGGGGCCGGGCGCTGCAGAATGCGCGTGCGGTGTCCTATGACGAGGACGGCCGCTACGCGACCGAGAGCGCTCCCACCGCCGCCTATGGCTCGGACGGTGCCGCCGAGGCCCGCAGCATCCTGAGTGGTCGCGGCCTCTACTAATCAGGCAAATCCGGCTGGCGCCGCGGCGCCGCTGTTCTGTCGCCTCTTTGAGGATCAGAACGGGATGCGCGCGCGTCCCGTGAACGTCCAGATCTGCGTGTTACTACCCATGCCGCCGAGCTCGGCGCCGAAGCCGACCGTCGCGCCTCCCGCCAGCCTTGCCCCGATGCCGCCCGTGACACGCGCCGACCAGCCCTGGAGTAGGGGCGTCGAAGCGAGCGGGATGCCGCCCGCGGCAATGATCGCGGCCGCGTCGTCCTGAGTGAAGTAGTAGTCGGCATAGACGCCGGCGTAGGGTACCAGCAGCACGCTATCGAGCCACGGTACCGGATAGGAGACTCGGTTGCCGGCGGAGGCGCGGCCGCTGGCGAAGGTTCGGGCGGCTTGCGGGGTGCCGAGCGAATCGACATAGGCGTTCTCCCGCTCCCACAGCGCGTACACCTTGGCCGACGGCTCGAAGTTGAAATTGGCCCAGGTGTAGCTGCCGGTGAAGCCGGTCGCGAACAGCCAGCGATTGCCGTTGAAATTGCCCTGGGCCGTGCCGGCAGTGCCGTCATAGCCGATGCCGGAATAGGCCACCGTCGCGTCGTAACGCAGCGTCGGGATGATCTTCCAGCCGAGATAGGCGCCGACGGTCCAGCCATCGCCCTTCAGCTTTCCGGTGATGTCGGTCTGGGTGTAGCTGAAATTCTCGTAGCCGCCGACGACGCCGACCAAGAGGTTCGGCCGGGCGCGGTAGGTCAGGCCCGAGAGTAGATTGATTTGCTGGCCGTAGAGCGGGGCCTGGGTTGCGCCCTGACCGACATTGCTGGACGAGCCCCAGCGGTCGACGCCGGCGCCGCGCACGTCCATCCAGAACAGCCAGTCCTTCTGCTCCTTGAAGCGCGCGAGCGCCGGAGCCTTGGTTGGCGCCGCCCGATCGATCGCGGCGAAGGCATCGTCGATCCGTGAGGCGCCGCGCCCAGCACCGCGGCCGGTCCGGCCGGAGGTCCCGTCACCGGCATAGGCGTTCCCGCCTGGACGATCGGATTGATGGCCGGATTGCGGCCTGTCGTCATCATCTTCGGGCGTCGCCGCGAAGTTGATGCGCACACCGCCGGCGCCCGGCATGATGTATTGGCCGCCCTCGCTAAAGCCTTCGGAGATCGCGGTGTCGATCGCACCGGAGATCGCCTGTCCTGAGTTTTGCGCCACCATCTTGGTGACGTTGAGCTGGAGGGCGCGCAGCTTGGCGCTGTCGGCGGGGATGTTGACCGACTGGTTCAGGGCCGGCGAGGTCGAAGCGTTGAAGGCTGGGCTGCCGCCGTAGGTCGCGGTGATGGTGTGATTGCCGACGGCGAGGGTGGTCGTCGCGAAGGTGGCGACGCCGGCCGCCAGCGTGGACGTGCCGATCGCCGTGCCTCCGTCGAGGAAGGTTACAGTTCCCGTCGGCGTGCCGCCCGTGCTGGTCACTTTCGCCGTGAAGGTGACGGACTGGCCATAGCTGCTCGGATTCTGCGACGAGGTGAGCGTGGTCGCCGTCGTGGCGGATAGATAGTTGAACCGGTCTGCTGCTGAGGTGAGCGACGTCCCGCCCACCGTCGTCACGGTCACATCGACCGTGCCGGCACCGGCCGGCGAAGTCGCAGTGATTGACGTTGCCGAGTTCACCGTGAAGCTGGTCGCATTGTTGGCGCCGAACTTCACCGCCGTCGCACCGGTGAAATTGGTGCCGGTGACCGTCACCGACGTGCCGCCGAGCGCAGGCCCGGAGGTCGGCGCGATCGAGGTGACGGAAGGAGCAGCCGAGAAGCTGAACTGATCCGACGCTGATGTGGCTGACGTCCCGCCGGGTGTGGTCACGGTTACATCGACCGTGCCGGCGCCGGCCGGCGAGATCGCCGTGATCGAAGTTGCCGAATTGACCGTGAAGCTCGCTGCATTGGTTGCGCCGAATTTCACCACGGTCGCGCCCGTCAACCCCGTGCCGGTAATTGTGACCGACGTGCCGCCGGTCGCGGGGCCGGCATTCGGTGCGACCGAGGTCACTGTCGGCGTGGCGGCGTAGGTGAACTGGTCCGCGCCCGAGGTCACCGTCGTTCCGCCCGGTGTCGTGACCTTTATGTCAACCGTGCCTGCGCCGGCCGGCGAGGTCGCTGTGATCGAGGTCGCTGAATTGACCGTGAAGCTGGTCGCATTGGTCACGCCGAACTTCACCGCCGTTGCCCCGGTGAAATTGGTGCCGGTGACCGTCACCGATGTTCCGCCGGCGAGCGGCCCGCCGTTCGGCGAGATCGACGTCACGGTCGGTGCGCCGAAATAGGTGAACTGGTCCGCCGCCGAGGTCGCCGACGTGCCGCCCGTGGTCGTCACCCTGACGTCCACGACGCCGGCCCCGGCGGGCGCCGTCGCGGTGATCTGGGTCGCGGAGTTGACCGTGAAGCCGGCTGCGGCCGTTGCGCCGAAGGTCACCGCCGTCGCACCCGTGAGATTGGTGCCTGTGATCGTCACGACCGTGCCGCCGGCGGCTGGTCCTTGCGTCGGTGAGATCGCGGTCACTGTTGGCGGGGCGACATAGGTGAATTGATCGGCCGCCGACGTCGCCGACGTGCCCCCCGGGTTGGTCACCCGAATGTCGATCGCGCCGGCGGCTCCGGCTGGCGATGTCGCGGTGATCGACGTTGCCGAATTGACCGTAAAGCCCGAGGCCGCGGTTGCGCCAAAGGTCACGGCTGTCGTGCTGGTGAAGCCGGTGCCCGTGATCGTGACCGTGGTGCTGCCCGTGCTCGGGCCGGATGTCGGCGAGATCGAGGTGACGGTCGGCGCGGCGATGTAGGTGAACTGATCTGCAGCTGAAGTCGCCGACGTGCCGCCGCCGGTGGTAACCCTGATATCGACAGTGCCGGTGCCGGCGGGCGCCGTCGCGGTGATCTGGGTCGCGGAATTGACGGTGAAGCCCGTCGCTGCCGTTGCACCGAACACGACGGCAGTCGCGCCCGAGAAGCTCGTGCCTGTGATCGTGACGGTCGTGCCGCCGGCGAGCGGGCCCGATGTCGGCGAGATCGACGTGACGACCGGCGGTCCGAGATAGGTGAACTGGTCTGCCGCAGATGTCGCCGACGTCCCGCCAGGGGTGGTCACCCTGACGTCCACGGTGCCTGTGCCGGCGGGCGCGGTCGCCGTGATCGAGGTCGCCGAATTGAACGTGAAGCTGGCCGCCGCCGTTGCGCCGAACGTCACCGCCGTGACTCCGGTGAAATTGGTACCGGTGATCGTGATCGACGTGCCGCCCGCTGTCGGACCTTGAGTCGGTGAGATCGAGGTGACGGTGGGCGCCTGGATATAGGTGAACTGGTCAGCGGCCGATGTTGCCGACGTCCCGCCTGTCGTCGTCACCCTGACGTCGACCGTGCCGGTGCCCGCCGGCGAGGTCGCCGTGATCGTGGTTGGCGAAACGACCGTGTATCCAGTTGCAGCCGTTGCGCCGAACGTCACCGCTGATGCACCGGAGAAGTTGGTGCCGGTGATCGTCACCACGGTGCCGCCTGCGCCCGGCCCCGAGGTCGGCGAGATCGAGGTGACAGTCGGTGCAGCGACGTAGGTGAATTGGTCGGCAGCGGAGGTTGTCGAGGTGCCGCCCGCGGTCGTCACGGTGATGTCGATGGTGCCGGCGGCATGCGCGGGCGAGGTCACAGTCAGGGACGTCGCGGAACTGACGCTGACAGAGGTGCCGGCGGTACCGCCGAAACTCACCGTCGTCGCGCCAATGACGAAGCCCGTGCCAGTGACCGTCACCGAGGTGCCACCGCCCACCGGGCCCGCTGTGGGCGAGATCGACGTGACCGTAGGCACTGCGAGATAGGTGAACTGGTCAGCCGCCGAAGTTGCAGACGTGCCGCCAGGGGTGGTCACCCTGACGTCCACGGTGCCTGTGCCGCCGGGCGCGGTCGCGGTGATCGATGTCGCCGAATTGAACGTGAATCCGGCCGCAGCCGTCCCGCCGAACGACACGGCCGTGACGCCGGTGAAATTGGTACCCGTGATCGTGATCGACGTGCCGCCGGCCGTGGGGCCGCCCGTTGGCGAGATCGAGGTGACGGTTGGGGCGGCGATATAGGTGAACTGGTCCGCCGCCGATGTCGCCGACGTGCCACCGGCTGTTGTCACCCTGACGTCGACCGTTGCGGCGCCGGCAGGCGAAGTCGCCGTGATCGTGGTTGGCGAAACGACCGTGTATCCGGTTGCAGCCGTCCCACCGAAAGTCACCGCAGACGCGCCGGAGAAATTGGTGCCGGTAATTGTTACGACCGTGCCGCCTGCGGCCGGACCCGAGGTGGGCGAGATCGAGGTGACGGCCGGTGCGGCCGTGTAGGTGAATTGATCCGATGCCGATGTCGCCGACGTCCCGCCAGGGGTTGTGACCGTGACGTCGACAGTCCCGGCGGCGCCGGCCGGCGCAGTTGCCGTGATCTGGGTATTGGAATTGACCGTGTAGCCCGTGGCATTCGTCGCGCCGAACTTCACGCCGGCAGCGCCGGTGGTCGCGCTGAAGTTCGTGCCGGTGATGATCACGGTCGTGCCACCGCCGGTCGAGCCGGCGGTCGGCGAGATGGAGGTTACGGTCGGCGCCGCGACATAGGTGAACTGATCTGCCGCCGATGTCGGCGATGTCGAGCCGTTGGTGACGGTGACATCGACGGTGCCGGCGGCTCCCGCGGGCGCGGTCGCCGTGATCTGCGTATTGGAATTGACGGTATAGCTCGTCGCGTTCGTGGCGCCGAACTTGACGCCGCCGGCGCCCGTCGTCCCGGTGAAGTTGGTGCCTGTGATAGTCACCGATGTTCCGCCGGCCGTGGGCCCGGAGGTCGGTGAAATCGACGTCACCGTGGGACTGGGCAGATTGATGGTGAACACAAAGGGGGTATTCGCGATCGAACTGCCGGAGCAACCGCTGTTAAAATCACTACAGCCCGGCGCGTAATAGAGCGTGACCGAGTCCGCTCCGCCACCTGTCCTGGCGTTGAGGGTAATATCGATCTCCGCCTGGCCGGCGTTCGCGCTCTGACCGTTCTGATTCGGATTGGTCGGATGAAACGTATAGGTTGCCTTCGACGTCGTCGGATTGTAGTCGGCAGCCGTGAGTTGCTGGTTGCTCGAATTGGTGCCGCTCGAGTTCGAGATCGGCGCGTTGTAAAATGAATCCGTGCCCGCGACCGAATAAAGCCCCCACACCACGGAATCATCGGCGGGGGCCGAGGCGGTGCCGACGGTGAAACACAGGCGGTAGACCTGACCGACCGAGGTGAAGTTGACGGTCACGCCCGATGTCGAATTCGTCGTTTGATCGCAAGCCGCGTTCGCCGCGGTCATCGCACCGAGCATCAAGAGGGCTGCGATGCAGATGTATTGAGTCGCGGACCACAGCGCGTGCAAAATCCTCCGGGGCATAGCTCCGCAATCGCGCGCCTGAACCGCCAATTCCCCGACTTTTTCTGGCACGGCCACCGCAATTGCGTGACTCACCGGCCCCCCTTGGCGGCAGCTCTTGGAAGAGCGATCGCCCTGAAATCCCTGATTGTGTAAATATTCACGTATATTCTTGCGTGCATTTGCCCGGGGCGCGGTGCACAACGCAAGCGTGTGAGCTAACCAAACTGCTGAAACCAAGTTCTGCGGCTCTACTTTTCAGCGAACCGTTGCATGGCGGCAACAAAAGCGTGCTTTGGTAATGGTCGACAGGGCCGCTTGGCGCGCGCCAATTTAAGGTTGCGCATGCGCTTGACTGTCAACGCTGGCTGTTGAACACTCTCAGCGAGTGGGCCGTATACAATTCATTCTTTAATTTAAGCGCCGCTGTCGTGGTTCGCATCACACGATAGGTCATGTGGTTTTCAGGGGGGAGGGATCATGCCGTACCAGCCAGTACTTGGCCAGATCATGCCTTTTGCGGGCACGGTCATTCCGAAAAACTGGGCGCCTTGCATGGGCCAGGTGATGTCGATCCAGCAAAATCAGGCGCTGTTCTCGTTGCTCGGCACCTATTATGGCGGCAACGGCGTGACGACGTTTGTACTCCCGGATCTGCGCGGCCGTGCGATCCTTGGCTCGACTGGTAACGCCGGCCAGTATCCCGTGGGCACGATCAGCGGCACGCCGACGGTCATGCTGATGGTGCCTCAGCTGCCAGCTCACAATCATCTCATTCAAGTGTCCGCGACGGTTGGCGGCGGACGCGGGGCCGTGCCTCCGACCGGCAACGTCTTTGCGACAAACGCCCTGCCTGCGGCCAATCCGACCAGGATTTTTGCGGCAACCGGGAACGGCGAGATCCCATTGGCGTCCGGCACCAATCTGGTGAACGAGGGTCGGGGGCAAGCGCACAACAACATGCAGCCCTATCTCACCATCAGCTATCTGATCGCGCTGCAGGGGATTTATCCGTCGCGAAACTGATCGGTCGAAGGCTTTGTCGCGAACGAAATCCGTTCACACCAATTCTGAGGACTTGCGCATTCACCGACCGGATCGGAACGGGGCGCATAGGCAAAGGATCATACGCGATGTCAGATCCGTTTATCGGCGAGATCAGGTTGTTCGGCTTTCCGCGGGTGCCGAATGGCTGGTTCGCTTGCAATGGACAGGCGATCTCGATTGCTCAATATCAGGCGCTTTACACTGTGATTGGTACCACCTACGGCGGCGACGGCGTCACCACGTTCAACCTTCCCGATCTACGCGGCCGTGTTCCGATCGGACAGGGACAGGGGACAGGTATGCCGAACTATATGCTGGGCCAGCTCGGAGGCGAGGAGGCGCACACGCTGACCGAAGCCGAAATGCCGGCCCACAGTCACGCGCTGATGTCTTCCACCGTAACGGGTACGACGTCGACGCCCGCGCAGACCCTTCATCTCGCCACGGCGTCGGCAGGTGAGCTCTATGCGGCTGTTGCGAACGCCGGGACCTACTCCACGATGGCCGCCTGCGTCACCACGGCGGGCAACAGCCTCGGGCACGACAACATGATGCCGACCGTCGTTGCCAATTACTGCATCTGCAACGACGGCATCTTCCCTTCGCCCGGCTAGGCTGCGTGTGCACCCGTATTATCGAGGAAAGACATCATGTCAGATCCGTTTGTCGGAGAGATCCAGGCCTTTACGTTTCCCTTTGCTGTCACCGGCTTCAACAACGCCTGGCTGCCCTGCGGCGGCCAGCTGCTGCCGATTCAGCAATACACTCCGCTATATGCGCTCATCGGCACCTCTTACGGCGGCAATGGCACGACCAATTTCGGCCTGCCGAACCTGAACGGCTCGATCGCGATCAGCCAGGGGCAAGGTCCGGGGTTGCAAAATTATATCGTCGGCGAGACCGTCGGCAGCTCGACGGTGACCTTGATCGGCGACAACATGGCCCGGCATACGCATGCCCTGCAACTCGGCAACAAGAGCGCGCAAGGCGCCGCCGCGGGTCCCGGAGCGGCCGGGACCACAGTGGCGATTGATCCGAACTTCAACGGCTTCGTCGCACCGCCCGGCAACCTGACCTTGGTGACCAATGCCATCACCATGACCGGACAGAACCAGCCGCACGACAACACGCAGCCCACCCTGGCGATCGTCTGGTGCATCGCCTATGCGGGAATCTTTCCGTCCTTCGGCACGTCCTGAGTTCTGGCGCGACGCGACGGCATGATTGATCGCGTGTCGTTGGACATCATCCCCGATGATCCGGCCCTGCGGCTTCGGCTCGCAGGCCCGATCGACGAGCCGTTCATCCGGCATCTTTTCGAGCAGGTGCGGACAGGGCAGTTTGTTGCCACCGGCCTGTCCGGGCCGATTCTCAGTCAGGTCATCGCGCAACAGTACCGCAGCCAGGCGGCCGCTTATGCCGCGCAATTTCCCGACGCGATCTCGCTGGTCGTTACACGGGACGGGACCGCAATCGGCCGGCTGCTGCTTCATTGCACGCGCGAGCGCTGGCACATCGTCGACATCGCGCTGCTGCCGGCCGAATCCGGTTGCGGTATCGGGACGAAAATCCTCGATGCACTCGAAACCAGCGCACGGGAGCGCTGCGTCGAAACGCTGACGCTCTCGGTGCTCGCCGACAATCTGGCCGCGCGCAGGTTTTACCTGCGGCAAGGATTTAACGAGAGCGGGCAGGCGGGCGCTGCCCACATCGCGATGAGAAAAGATCTCGCCTAAAGCATGATCCGGAAAAGTGCGCAGCGGCTTTCCGAAAGATCATGCTCAAACAACCACCTAAAGCGCGATGACGATTCATCTTGACTTCATCGCGCTTTAGCGCGCCGCCACCTCGCGCAGGAAGCTCACCAGCGCTGCGTTGACCTCGTCGGGCCGCTCCTGCTGCACCCAATGGCCGGCGCCGTCGATGATCAGCTTGCGCTTGAGATTGGGCAGCACGCGCTCCAGCTCGTTGACGCGCTTGGCGCCGATCAGGCCGGTGATGACGGCGTCTTTCGAGCCGGCGATGAACAGTGAGGGCTGGTGGATCTGCGCATCCTGCCAGGGCGCCGTCAGCTCCCAATTGCGGTCGAGGTTGCGGTACCAGTTCAGCCCGCCGCGGAAGCCGGACTTGCGGAAGCTCTCGGTGAAATAGGCAAGGTCGGCCTCGCTGAGCCAGGCGGGCAGCGGCTCCTCGGTGGTCGCGTGTCCGAGAAAACCCTTGCCGTCCTGCACGAACATGGCGGCGCTCGGATCGGCAAGGCCACGGCCGCCAAGCACGATGCGCATGGTGCGCGCGACGTCGTGCTCGAGCTCGGCTTCCGCAACGCCGGGGGTCTGGAAATACTGCCAGTAGAAATTGGTCACGCCGCCCTGGCGGAGCAGGTCGAGCGGTTTACCGCGGCCGCGGAAGGGTGGCGGCACGCTCAACCCCGCCACCGCGGTGAAGATGTCGGGGCGGAACAGCGCCGCGTGCCAGGCGACCGGCGCGCCCCAGTCGTGTCCGATCACCATGGCCTTGGTTTCGCCGAGCGCCTGTACGAGGCCGACGATGTCGCCGACCGTGTCGAAGATCGAATAGGCGCTCACTTCGGACGGCGCCGCGCTCTGGCCATAGCCGCGCATGTCGGGGGCGACGACATGGAATCCGGCATCGGCGAGAACAAGGATCTGGTGGCGCCAGGAATAGGACAGTTCCGGCCAGCCGTGGCACAGCACGACCAGCGGACCTTGGCCGGCTTCGCGGATGAACAAATCGATCCCGTTGGCCTTGATCACGCGGGTGGACGACATCGCTTTTCCGCCTTGTTTCAGGGGTTTGGTCGAAATATGTGAGGTGCCACGATAGGGGCGTGGCGAGAATCGTGCAATCTCGGGTTCCGGTGGCCCGCCTCGTGTTGTTCGCGCCGGTTCCTGCTGTTAGAACGCCGCTCTCAGGGCTTGGCCATGGCAATTCGTCTTTTTCCGCTCCGTCTCACCCGGTTCTCCGCCGGAGCACTGGCGCGCGCGCTGATCGCGACAGCTGTGGTAGCGGGCATCGGCTGGGGCGGCGCGCTCTATGCCGCCAACCAGAGCGTCCAGGGCGCCAAGAAAACCGAAGAGTCCGGCTTCGACGGCGACGCGCCCACCGCGATCCTGATCGAGGCCTCCAGTGGCAGTGTGCTGTTCGAGAAGAACGCCGACGAGCTGCGCGCGCCCTCCAGCATGATGAAGCTGATGACGGCGGAAGTCGTCTTCAACGCCATCAAGAAGGGCGACATGAAGCTGACCGACGAATACCGGATCAGCGAGAATGCCTGGCGCAAGGGCGGGGCCCCCTCGGGCGGCTCGACCATGTTCGCGGCCATCAACAGCAAGGTCTCGGTCGACGATCTCCTGCATGGTGCGATTATCCAGAGCGGCAATGACGCCTGCATCGCGCTCGCCGAAGGCATGGCCGGCAACGAGAAGATCTTTGCCGCCGACTTCATGACCAAGCGCGCCCGCGAGCTCGGCATGACCAAGTCGACCTTCGGCAATTCCAACGGTCTGCCCGACCCCGGCAACAAGATGACGGTACGCGAGCTCGGCGTCCTCGCCCGCCACATCATCCTGGACTTCCCCGAATTCTACAAATTGTTCGGCGAGAAGGAGTACACTTGGAACAAGATCCGCCAGCCCAATCGCAATCCGCTGCTTAACTCGATGGAAGGCGCTGACGGCCTGAAGACCGGATTCACCAAGGAAGGCGGCTACGGCATGGTCGGCTCGGCCGTGCAAAACGGCACGCGGCTGATCGTCGTCGTCAACGGTCTGGAAGACCCCGAGGATCGCGCCACCGAAGCCAAGAAGATGCTGGAATGGGGCTTTCGCAATTTCGAGACCCGCACGCTGATCGCGGCCGAGCAGCCGGTCGGCTACGCAAAGGTGTTCGGCGGCGAGAGCCGCTCGGTCAAGCTGATGGCCAAGACGCCCGTGAAGGTGATGGTGCACAAGAACGGCAGCGACAAGCTGATCGCGCGCATCGTCTATAGCGGCCCGGTGCGCGCGCCTGTGCAGGAGGGACAGCAGGTCGGCGTGGTCAAGGTTTGGCGCAGCGGCAATATCGCTGTGGAGACGCCGGTCTATGCGGCCGAGGCGATCGGCACCGGCTCGACCATGCGCCGCGCAATTGATGGTGCCAGCGAGCTCGTGATCGGCATGTTCCGCGCAGGCGCCGAGAAGCTCTGACCATGAGTGAAAGCAAGGGACAGCGACCGTCCGGACGCGGACGCTTCATCACCTTTGAGGGTGGTGAGGGGACGGGCAAGTCGACCCAGATCAAGAAGCTCGCCGACCGCCTCAAGGCGGCGCGGATGCGTACGCTCGTCACGCGCGAGCCGGGGGGGTCGCCAGGCGCCGAGATCATGCGTCATCTGGTGTTGTCGGGCATGGGCAAGCTGCTCGGGCCCGACGCCGAGACGCTGCTGTTCGCCGCTGCGCGCGATGACCATGTCCGCACCGTGATCCAGCCCGCGCTCAATCACGGCGCCTGGGTGCTGTGCGACCGTTTCGCCGACTCGACGCGCGCTTATCAGGGCAGCCTCGGCCAGGTGCCCGCCGCGCTGATCAACGCCATGCAGCGGGTCACGATCGGCGATCTCAAGCCGGACCTCACCATCATCCTCGACCTGCCGGTCGAGATCGGCCTGCAGCGCGCCGCCGCGCGTCGCGGCAGCGGCACGCCCGACCGGTTCGAAAGCGAGCAGCTCAGCTTCCATCAGGGTCTGCGCGAGGCCTATCGGAAGATCGCCGAGGAGGAGCCCGCGCGCTGCGTGCTGATCGACGCCAATTCCGATCCTGACACGGTCGCCGGCCGGGTCTGGACGGCGCTGCGCGAGCGCCTCCTGCCAACGCCTGCATCGGTGATCTCCGCATGAGCCCGCGTCAGGCCGAGCGCGAATCCGCCATTCCGCATCCGCGTGCGACCAGCCTTCTGTTCGGCCATCGCGAGGCCGAGACCGCGCTGCTGACCGCCTATCGCAGCGGTCGCATCCCGCATGCCTGGCTGATCGGGGGAGCGCAAGGGATCGGCAAGGCGACGCTGGCCTATCGCATGGCCTGCTTCGTGCTCGCGCACGGCCAGCCATTGGCGCCGGCTGTCCAGCACGCCGAAAGCCTCGCGATCGATCCGGATGACGCCGTTGCGCGGCAGGTCGCGGCCGGCTCGCATGGCGGCCTGTTGACGCTGGAGCGCACCGCCAACGATCGTGGCGTGATGCGCACGGTGATCACCGTGGACGAGACGCGCGAGACGATCGGCTTCTTCGGCTCGACCGCCGCGGCCGAAGGCTGGCGCGTCTGCATCGTCGACACCGTCGACGAGCTCAATCCGAACGCCGCCAACGCGCTGCTGAAGATCCTCGAGGAACCTCCGCAACAATCACTGTTCCTGCTGGTGAGCCACGCGCCCGCGCGCGTGCTCGCCACAATTCAGTCGCGTTGCCGCAAGCTGCGCCTGCGGCCGCTCGGAACGGACGAAGTGATCAGTGCTGCCGCTGAAGCTGCCGGCCTCGCTCCGACCGACCTTGCCCTGCGCGAAGCGGCGGAAGCCTCCGAGGGCAGCGTCGCACGGGCGCTGACGCTGCTCGGCGGCGACGCGTTGAAGCTCCAGCAACGCACGGCGGCACTGCTGGCGCGACTGCCACAGGTCGATCCGCGCGAATTGCACACGCTCGGCGAATCGCTTGGCACCAGCGACCGCGTCGCGCTCGCAGCCTTCATCGACGGCATCGATCGCTGGATCGCGGAGCGCCTGCATGCCGACGAGGCCAATGCCAACCAGAACCTGCCTCGCCTTGCGCGCCTAGCTGAGGTATGGGAAAAGATCGTCCGCGCCGCACGTGACACCGAAACCTACAATCTGGAGCGAAAGCCCTTGGTTTTCTCGGTGTTCGGCTGGCTGGCGGACGCAACGCGCTAGAGCATGATCCGGAAAAATGCGCAGCGGTTTCCGAAAGGATCATGCGCACAACAACAACCTAACGCAGATTCGTTTCCAAATTTAGTGAAGCCGGTAAAGGAATTCGTCGTGGCAACGCGAGCTAAGAAAACCGTCAAAGCCAAAGGCAGCAAGAAGAAGGCCGCGAAGAAAGCCACGAAAAAGGCTGTGAAGGCGCGCGCGAGCAAAGCTGCCAAGAAGGTCAAGAAGACCAAGAAGGCGGCCGCCAGGAAGGGCGTGAAGAAGAGCGCTGCGAAGACGGCAAAGAAGGCCCCCAAGAAAGCTGCGAAGAAGCAGACCGCCGCCAAGACGGCAGCGAAGAAGGCGACCAAAAAGCCGGCCAAGACTCTGGTGAAAACCAAGACTGCGGCGAAGACCAAGACTCCCGCGAAGAAGGTGGCCAGGAAGGCGGAGGTGACTGCGCCTGTCCTGATCGTCGCGCCGGCCCCTGTCGCCGCGCCGGTGAAGGCCGCGAAGCCCAAGGTGTCGAAACCCGATGTGTCGACGCCTAAGGCGCACCCCGCGCCGAAGCCCGTCGCAGCTCCGCAAGCTGCCGCGCCTGTCGCGGCTCCCGCGCGCGATAATGTCTTCTACATCACCACCGCGATCGCCTATCCCAACGGCGTTCCGCATATCGGCCATGCCTATGAGGCAATCGCAACCGACGTGCTGGCGCGTTTTGCGCGGCTCGACGGCAAGGACGTGTTCTTCCTGACCGGTACCGACGAGCACGGCCTGAAGATGGTCCAGACCGCCCAGAACGAGGGCCTGACACCCGCCGCGCTCGCGGCCCGCAACGCCGGCCGCTTCAAGGAAATGGACGAGCGGCTGAACGTGTCGTTCGACCGCTTCATCCGCACCACCGAGGAGCAGCACCATCGCTCGACCCAGGAGATCTGGCGGCGCATGGAAGCGAACGGCGACATCTATGCCGACACCTATTCCGGCTGGTATTCGGTGCGCGATGAGGCCTATTACGCCGAGGACGAGACGCGCCTGAACGACGACGGTGTGCGGCTCGGGCCGCAGGGCACGCCGGTCGAGTGGGTCGAGGAGAAGAGCTACTTCTTCCGCCTCTCGGCCTATCAGGACAAGCTGCTCAAGCTCTATTCGGACAAGCCCGATTTCATCGGGCCGGACTCCCGCAAGAACGAGGTGGTGAGCTTCGTCAGGAGTGGCCTGCGCGACCTCTCGATCTCGCGCACGACGTTCGACTGGGGCGTGAAAGTGCCCGGCGACGAAGAGCACGTGATGTATGTCTGGGTCGACGCACTGACCAACTACATCACCGGCGTCGGCTTCCCCGACGAGAGCGACAAGAACTGGCGCTACTGGCCGGCCGATGTGCACATCATCGGCAAGGACATCATCCGCTTCCACGCGGTGTACTGGCCCGCATTCCTGATGTCGGCCGGCATTCCCGTGCAGAAGCGGGTCTATGCCCACGGCTTCCTGTTCAACAGGGGCGAGAAGATGTCGAAGTCGGTCGGCAACGTCGTCGATCCCTTCAATCTCGCCGACCAGTATGGCGTCGACCAGATGCGCTATTTCTTCCTGCGCGAGGTTCCATTCGGCCAGGACGGCAACTACAACCACGAAGCCATCGTCGCGCGGATCAACGCCGATCTCGCCAACGATCTCGGCAACCTCGCGCAGCGTTCGCTGTCGATGGTCGCCAAACAGCTCGGCGGCGTGCTGCCCGAGCCCGGCGAATTCAGCGACAACGACAAGGCGATTTTGGCGATGGCCGATGGCATGATCGCGGTGTCACGCGAAGCGATGGCGACGCAACAGATCCATCAATGGCTCAATGCCGTATGGGCCGTGGTCGCGGAAGCCAACCGCTATTTCGCGGGCGAGGCGCCGTGGGCGCTAGCCAAGACCGATCCTGCCAGGCAGAAGACGGTGCTCTACGTCACCGCCGAAGTCGTGCGCCAGATCGCAATCCTGGCCCAGCCGGCGATGCCGACGGCGTCCAACCTGCTGCTCGACAGCCTCGGCATCCCCGCAGGCGAACGCAATTTTGCGATGCTCGGCGGTGCCAAGCGGATCGCACCCGGCTCGACTTTGCCGGCGCCGACCCCGGCGTTCCCGCGCTATATCGAGCCGGCGGCCTGAGGCGTATGTAACGATGCTGGTCGACAGTCACTGCCATTTGGATTTTCCGGACTTTGCGGAAGATCTCGACGGGATCGTGTCGCGGGCACGCGCGGCCGGCCTCACGCGCATGGTCACGATCTCGACGCGGGTGAAGAAGCTCAACCAGCTTCTCGCCATCGCCGAGCGGTTCGATGACGTCTATTGCTCGGTCGGCACCCATCCGCACAACGCGGATGAGGAAGACGGCATCACGCCGGACGAGCTGATCGCACTGACGGCGCATTCGAAGGTGGTCGCGCTCGGCGAGGCCGGGCTCGACTATTTCTACGACAACGGTTCGCCGGAGGCACAGGCGAGGGGCTTTCGCGCCCACATCGCCGCAGCGCGTGCGACCGGCCTGCCGCTGGTGATCCACACCCGCGAGGCGGACGAGGACTGCGCCCGCATCCTGGAAGAGGAGGTGGCGAAGGGACCGTTTCGCGCGGTGCTGCATTGTTACACCGGCGGGCGCGAGCTGGCGCTGAAGGCGGTGTCGCTCGGGCTCTATATCGGCTTCACGGGCATCCTGACCTTCAAGAAGTCGGAGACCCTGCGCGCGCTGGCGGCTGAGCTGCCGGCTGACCGTATTCTGGTTGAAACAGACTCGCCCTACCTTGCGCCCGGCAAGTTCCGGGGCAAGCGTAACGAGCCGGCCTATGTGGTCGAGGTCGCCAAGGTGCTGGCCGAAACGCGCGGCGTGTCGCTCGAGGAGATCTCACGCCAGACAAGCGAAAACTTCTTCCGCCTGTTCTCCAAGGTGAAAGCTTAAGGACTGGGAGCCGCATGACTCTGACGCTGACGATCCTGGGTTGCGGCTCCTCCGCCGGCGTGCCGCGCCCGGCGCTCGGCTGGGGTGCCTGCGACCCCAACAACCCCAAGAACCGCCGCCGCCGCTGCTCGCTGCTGGTCGAGCAGACGTCGAGCCACGGCACCACGCGCATCGTGATCGACACCTCGCCCGATCTGCGCGAGCAGCTCATCGACACCAATGTCGATCACATCGACGCGGTGTTCCTGACCCATGAGCATGCCGACCAGACCCACGGCATGGACGATCTGCGCTCCGTCGTTCTGCACATGCGCAAGCGCATTCCGACCTATTTCAATCAGTCGACCGCGAAGGACATCATGGCGCGGTTCTCCTACTGCTTCATCTCGCCGGAGGGCAGCGACTATCCGCCGATCCTGACGCGGCATTCGATCGAGGCAGGCGGGAGCCAGATCATCATCGGCAAGGGTGGGAACGTGACCATGACCGCCTTCCTGGTCCAGCACGGCCACATTCCCGCGCTCGGCTATCGTATCGGCAACGCCGCCTACACGCCCGACCTCAACGACATTCCGCGCGAGAGCTGGGGCGCGCTGGAAAATCTCGATCTCTGGATCGTCGACGGCCTGCGCTACAACAGCCATCCCACCCATTTCAGCATCAACGATGCATTGTCCTGGATCGAGCGCTTCAAGCCGAAGCGCGCTGTCATCACCAACATGACCGCCGATGTCGATTACGAGGTGATCCGGCAATCGCTGCCTGCGGGCGTGGTACCGGCTTATGACGGACTACGGCTGGAGACGCATTAGGGCGTTTTCAAGCGAAGCGGCTATCGGTTCGTGCCAAGAATGCGCGCCTACCACGCGTAGCGCAGCACGGCCTTGCCGGTATAGGCGCGTATCAGGCTCGACAGCTCGCTGTCGAAGTTCGCCGAGGCGGACCAGCCGTTCAGGGCGCGCAGCTCGAACGCTATGCCTGCGAGCGCAGCGTTCGGCGCCAAAGCCGTGCCGCCGGCGATGAATCCCTGACCGGGCAAGCCTTGACTGGTCAAGCCTTGACCGGTCAAGCCTTGGAGCGCAGCGGGGACCGATTGCCCCGCGCTGAAATCATGCGCCCAGGCGAGCCGGCCGCGCAGGTTCACGACGCTTCCCAGCAGCGCAAGCGACGTGCTGGTACGCAGGCCCAACTCAGCGCGGCTGTCGGTGAAGCTGTCGCCGCCGGGCGCGGCCGAAACCGCATTGGCTGCCTCGGGCGGCTGGGTCGCATTGGAGTTAGAGGAGGGCAGGCGGAAGGCGGTGACCTGCGCCGCCGCATAGGGCGTGATGCCGAGCCAGCGCGTGGCAAACCGGTAGCCGCCTTCGAGACGGCCGGAATAGGCGTTGGCGTTGATCGCCGCGGCGAACTGGTCGGAGCCGGCCGGCGTCACGTGATGATCATTGCTGATGGCCTGCCAACCGTAAGCGAGGCCGGTCGCAACATAGGCTGATCCGACCGAGTGCCGGACGAAGGCGCCGGCCTGGAATAGATCGGAGCGGCCGCTGGAAAAATTGTTGGCGAAGCCGGTGCCGCCGCCGGCCAGCGCAAAGCCCATCCGGGTCTGCGGCGAGAGCGAATAGTCGGCGCCGACCACGGTGCCGAAACTGCGGCTGGACGCGCCGGTGTTGCCGGTCGAGACCTGCGAGCCGCCGAAGCCGGCGGCCCAGACGCTCCAGTGCGGGACTGCGAGCGACGGCCTGCCGTAGATCGCGCCATAGGCCTCGCGGCCGATGCCGCCATGCGTCCGGTCATTTCCGAGATCAGCGTAAGCAGCGAGCTCGGCGTCCAGCTCGGCCGGGCCGGTGCCGCGACCGTCGATGGCGGGATCGAGCAGGGCCTGCGTGAACTGGTTCATCGCCAGAAACGTGGCCTGCGCCGTCTCGCCCTGCGCGGCGCCATCGGAGCCGCCGTCAAAGGCCCGCCGCATGCCGAAGCGCCCTGCGCCGGCAAGTCCGGGCGGCTCGGCGTTCCAGCCATAATTCGGCTGCATGTTGACCGGGCCACCATTGCCGTTGCCGAACGGCGCTCCGCCAAAACCGGCAGCTTGCGGGCCGCCGAACATGGGGCCGCCCATGCCGCCACCAAAATTGTTGCCGCCGAAATTGCCGCCGCCGAAATTATTGAAACCGTTGCCGGGCGCACCCGGACCCGGAGGTCCGAAATTCTCAGTGCCTCCGAACGCGCCGAACTCGCGCATCACCTGCGCCTGCGCGGCGGCGGGCAGCAGCAATCCGGCCGTCAATAGCAGCAGCCCCAGACGCGCACGCACGTCTGCGCTCAAGACACGAACCGCATGAGGCGCCCCAACCGTGTCGGACGCCGGCCGCGCAGCCCACGCGGCGAATCAGGTGGAAGCAGCGAATCCGACGGGGAGGAATCGTAAATGCGTCTCTAACGCTTTCCAATCTTTTCTTGGCGTGTCTCGATGTCATCGTACATGCACGATCGGTTTCAGTACGAATCGCGATGACCGCGGAGACACGACGTCAATCCGCGTTTGTACGTGACCGCGAGATGCGGGTGTCAGCTCAGGCCGTGATGGCCTTGGCCGAGCCGACCTCGTTGCGCAGCAGGAATTTCTGGATCTTGCCCGTGGACGTCTTCGGGATCGGCCCGAACACGACGGCCTTCGGCGTCTTGAAGCCGCTCATTTGCGAGCGGCAGAACGCGATGATCTCGGCCTCGGTCGCGCTGGCGCCGTCCTTCAGCTCGACGAAGGCGCAGGGCACTTCGCCCCATTTCGGATCGGGCTTTGCGACGACCGCGGCGAACAGCACGGCCGGGTGCTTGTAGAGGACGTCCTCGACCTCGACCGAGGAGATGTTCTCGCCGCCGGAGATGATGATGTCCTTGGAGCGGTCCTTGATGGTGACGTAGCCGTGCTCGTCGAGCACGCCGAGATCGCCGGTGTGAAACCAGCCGCCCTCGAAGGCTTCCTTCGTCGCCTTCTCGTTCTTGAGATAGCCCTTCATCACGATGTTGCCGCGGAACATGACCTCGCCGATGGTCTCGCCATCGCGCGGCACCTCCTGCATGGTCTGCGGATTGATGACGGTGACGCCTTCCTCGAGCGGGTAGGGTACGCCCTGCCGCCGCTTCATGCGCGCGCGGTCGGCGGCGGGAAGATCATCCCAGCCGGGCTGCTCGGCGCAGACGGAGGCGGGGCCGTAGACCTCGGTCAGGCCGTAGACATGCGTCAGCTTGATGCCGATGCTCTCGGCGCCTTCCAACACCGCGACCGGCGGCGCCGCGCCCGCGATCAGGCCGACGACGCGGCGCGCCGCACTGCCTTTCGGCGCATCGGGCGCGTTGATCAGCGTGTTGTAGACGATCGGCGCGCCGCACATGTGGGTGACGCCGTGCTGCCTGATCAGCTCGAAGATTTTGGTCGGCTCGACCTTGCGCAGGCAGACATTGATGCCGGCGGCGGCCGCGATGGTCCAGGGGAAGCACCAGCCGTTGCAGTGGAACATCGGCAGCGTCCAGAGATAGACCGGATGCTGGCCGAGATTGCCCGCGAGGATGTTGCTGACGGCGTTCAGATACGCGCCGCGATGATGCGTGACGACGCCCTTGGGATTGCCTGTCGTGCCCGAGGTGTAGCTCAGCGCGATCGCGTCCCATTCGTCGCTTAGTGGGATCGCCGTGAAGTTTGGATCGCCTTGCGCAACGGCAGCTTCATATTCGATCTCGCCGATGCGCTTGCCGCCCTTGAAGGCGGCATCGTCGACATCGATCACGAACGGCTTCGGCCCGCTCATCTGCGCCAGCGCATCGGTGATCACGCCGGAAAACTCGGGGTCGACCAGGATGATCTTGGCGCCGCCATGATCGAGCTGAAACGCGATCGAGGGCGCATCGAGGCGGATGTTGAGCGCATTGAGCACGGCGCCGGTCATCGGCACCGCAAAGTGCACCTCGTTCATCGCCGGGATGTTCGGCAGCATCGCAGCCACGGTGTCGCCGACGCCGATGCCCTTGCCGGCGAGATAGGACGCAAAGCGCCGGCAGCGCTCGTAGGTCTGCGCCCAGGTGAAGCTGCGGCCCTCATAGACCGTGCTGACGTGGTCGGGATAGACCGCGGCGCTGCGCGCGAGGAAGCTCAGCGGCGACAGCGGCACGTAATTGGCGGGCGTTTTGTCGAGGCCGATATTGTACGGGTTCTGCCGCTCACTCATCGACACCCTCCTTAAACCGCGTCAAAGAAATCCGATCGAGATCCAGGGGAAGATCGCGACGACGATCAATCCCACCAGCAGCGCCAGCAGATAGCCCCAGATCGGCCTGATGCCCTCGGCCGGGTCGACACGTCCGATGGCGCAGGCGGCATAATAACCGACCCCGAAGGGCGGAGCGAATAGCCCGATACCCATGGCCAGAATGATCACCATCGCATAGTGCACCTCATGCACGCCGACGGCGCGGGCGATCGGAAACAAGAGCGGCCCGAACAGCACGATCGCCGGGATCCCCTCCAGCACGCTGCCGAGGATGGTGAAGGCCAGGATCGACACGGCGATGAAGGTCGCAGCTCCCCCCGGCAATCCGGTCATGGCCGCGGCCAACGAGCGCGAGAAGCCGGACTGGGTCAGGCCCCAGGCCATGCCGGTGGCGGTGCCGATGATCAGCAAGATCGCGCCCGACAGCGCAGCGGTCTCGACCAGCATCGGAAACAGCCGCCGCCAGTCGAACCGGCGGTAGACCAGCAGGCCGACCAGCGCGCCATAGACGATGCCGATGGTGGACACTTCGGTCGCGGTGGCGATGCCTTCGACCACGGCATAGCGGATCACGAAAGGCAGCGCGAGCGCGGGCAGGGCGACGATGAAGGTTTTGCCGATCTCGGACGCGGTGGCGCGGCGGACATGGCTCATGTCCTCGTGGCGGTAGCGCCACCACACCAGCATGCAGAGCGTGATCGCGAGCACGACGCCGGGCAGCAGGCCGCCGGTGAACAGCGCGGCGATCGAGACGCCGGTGACCGAGCCGATGGTGATCAGCACCAGGCTCGGCGGGATGGTTTCGGTCTGCGCGCCGGTTGCCGCCAGCAGCGCGACGAGGTCGCCGGGCTTGGCACCGCGCTGCTTCATCTCCGGGAACAGCACGGGCGCGACCGCGGCCATGTCGGCGGCCTTGGCGCCTGAAATGCCGGAAACCAGATACATGGCGCCGACCAGCACGTAATTCAGGCCGCCGCGGACATGGCCAAGCAGGCTCGCCAGGAAGGCCACCATTGCCCGTGCCATGCCGGTCATCTCGATCAGAAGGCCCAGGAATACGAACAGCGGCACCGAGAGCAGGATGAGGTGGCTCATGCCCTCGTCCATCCGTCCGACCAGCACCATGACCGGCGTACGCGTGGTCAGCGCCAGATAGCCGAAGATCGCCAGGCCAAAGCCGAACGCAATGGGAACGCCGGCAAAGACGCAGAAGCCGGCGACGCCGACGAAGAAGATGACGAGGTTGAGATTGCCGAGCGGCCGCAGATAAGGCTGCGCCAGCCAGAACAGGCCGACGATGACGGCAACTGTGATCGCGGCCGACAGCACCATCCGGTAGTCAGCAGCGCGCAGCAGCCGCAGCAGCCCGAACAGCGCCATCAGGCAGATGCCGACCGGCAGCGCCGCGGCGCGCCACATGTTCGAGATCTGCAGCGCCGGCGTGGTGATGAAGCTTTCCTCATAGGCGTATTCGGAGGATGGCCACACGATCAGCGCCAGGAACGCCAGCGCCGCGCAGGTCGCGACCAGGTCGAGCCAGGCGCGCATGGCCGGCCGGGTGCTGGCGACGATCGCGGTCATGCGCATGTGCTCGGACCGGCGGAATGCCACCGCCGCGCCCAGCATCGCCAGCCACAGGAACAGGATCGAGGCGAGTTCGTCGGACCAGATCAGCGGCCGGTGCACGCCGTAACGTGCGACCACGCCGGCGAACAGGATCACGATCTCGGCAACCACCAGGATGGCCGCCGGGATCTCGACCGCAAGGCCGAGGATGCGTTCCAGCGAGGCCAGCACGTGGGATCGGCGAGGGGGCTGACCAGCCGCCTCGCCCACCGCTTCGGTCACCTGAGCCTCGACATGAGCCATGACGGCCCCAACGCGTTACGACAGCTTGCCGACGGCCTTCTCCAGGAGGTCCCAGGCCTGGTCGCCATATTTGCCCTTCCACTCGGCATAGAACCCGGCGGTGCGCAGCTTGTCGCGGAACGGCGCGACCGTGGGCTGGTTGAAGGCCAGGCCCTTGCCGGCGAGCTCCTGCTGGAGATTGGCGTTCAGCTTGGCGGTATCCTCGCGCTCCCTAACGGCGGCGGCGTTGATGTTCTTGGCGACGATGGTGCGCACGTCCTCAGGCAAAGCGCTCCAGGCGCGGCGGTTGGCCAGGAACCAGAAGCCGTCCCACATGTGGTTCGTCAGCGAGCAGTACTTCTGCACCTCGTAGAGCTTTGCGGTCGAGATGATCGCCAGCGGGTTCTCCTGGCCCTCGACGATCTTGGTCTGGAGCGCGGAATAGACCTCGGCGAAATTGATCGAGGCGGGCGCTGCGTCGAACGCCTTGAACATCGAGGTCCACAGCGGCGACACCGGCACGCGGATCTTGAAGCCCTTGAAGTCGTCCGGACCGGTGATCGGCTTGGTCGACGACGTGGTCTGGCGGAAGCCGTTGTCCCAGATCTTGTCCATGACCTCGAGCCCGGCCTTCTTGATCTCGCCGCGGACATGAGCGCCGAGATCGCCGTCCATGGCCTTCCAGACCGTGTCGTAATCCGGGAATGCGAAGCCGATGCCGTTGATGGACGCCGCCGGCACCAGGGTCGACAGGATCAGGCCCGACAGCGTGAAGAACTCGACGCCGCCGGAGCGGATCTGGCTCAGCATGTCGGTGTCGGAGCCGAGCTGGTTGTTCGGGAAGATCTGCAGGTCGAACTTGCCGTTGGTCTCGGTCTTGATCGCCGCGGCCATCTCCCGGGCGCGCACGTTCAGCGGATGGGTGTCCGGCAGGTTGTTGGCATATTTGTAGGTGAACTCGGCGCTCTGGGCGCGGGCCACGTGGGGCGCACTGAGGCCGCCCAGGACCGCGGTCGCGGCGGAGGCCTTGAGAAGCGTGCGTCGGGAAAAGCTCATGGGTCTGCTTCCTCGGAAGGTTTGTTTTTGTTGTGAGACGCAAACCTATACGGACGGACGGTCAGAAGGTCATCTGCGATCTCGCGGAGCCTCGCTTATTGCAGCCGGACAACGTCACGGCAATATCGGCTTTCGCCACATGCGCCGGATTCAAAAACGCGAAAACAACCCCATGCACAGTAGCCGCGAGAATGGCGCCGGAACAAAGACGCCGTGGTAGGAATTCCGCCTAAATATCTGATCCAATTGTATATAAATATATTCCATAATATACCTTATGCGAATTATGGATATGGCGATCCGGATTGGGCGCCGCTTGGCGTTGGCTTGCTGAAATCCCTCCTCAACCTCTGGAGCTGCCTTGTAGGCCGTGGCCATCGCGACGGATCGCCGCCGCGCGGGCCGCTGCGGCGCGTTTCTTCAAACGGATGACGCTCATGCAACGCGCGTCTCCCGAGATTGTCCGGCCGCGGGAATCAGGACGGCGCCGCGAAGTCGTAGGAGATGCGTCCGGCCGGAAGATAGAACAGAGCAATGACGGCGCCGCCGCGGACCTCGGGATAGTGGCGGCTGCCGGGATCGGGCGCCGTCCAGCCGGGCCCCTGCCAGCCCTGCAGCCCCTTCAGCTCGGCGCCCTCGTCCAGGGGGACGACCAGGTTCAGCTCACCATAGGGGTGACCGTGATACTGCCCTCGCAGCACGTCGTGGTCGTCCTCGTCCTTGAAGCGTCGCGGATCGGTGCTGTTCATGTAGACGGCCGTGATGCTGAACTGAAACGTCTCGGGCATGGGCTCGAGGATGCGGCTGCGCCGGTAGTTCGGACCATCGACCTCCTGGTTCGCCGCCCAACCTTCCTCGACCCCGAGCCTTATGAGGCGAGCCAGGTCCTGGTAGAGCTGGCTCCGCTCACCGTATGTTTCATTGAGCCACCGCTCCATCTCCGCGCCGGGCGTCATATCCTTGACCTCACGCAGAAACGGAATGCTGCACTGAATCAGCTCGTCTCGGCTTCCCATGGTGTTGTCCTTTCCATTTGGGTTGCACATTGGTCATCGAACCCCGCGAACGAGGCGAATTCCGCGAGGTCCGCGCGCGGCATCAGCCTGCCCCGGGTTTCGTCCCTGGCACGGCCAATCGAGATGCCGCACACCACCATCTGCTCGGACGGGATCGACAGCAGCGGGCGCAGGATCCGGTGATATCTGGAGAACGTCTCCTGCGGACAGGATTGAAGCCCGTGACCTGCCGCAGCCAGCAACACGTTCTGAATGAACATGCCGAGGTCGAGCCAGCTCCCGACCTGCAGGCGCCGGTCGATCGTGACGATCAGCCCGACCGGAGCGCCGAAGAAAGCATAGTTTTTTGCGGTTTGCCGGCTCCGGGCTTCGACATCGGCTTGGGCGACGCCGAGCGAGCCGTAGAACAATCGGCCGAACTCCTGTCGTCGATGGAGATAGGGTTCAGGCAGGTCGCTGGCGTAATAACTGTATTCCGACACGTGCCCGTCGCGGGCAGTTTCGTGCGCCTCACGCAACGCCGCCGACACACTGTCTTTGACGGCGCCCGCCAGCACGTAGACGCGCCAGGGCTGGATGTTGGCGCCGCTTGGCGCAAACCGCGCCACGCGGAGAATCTGCTCGATGGTCCCTCGCCCGACCGGCGCGCCCGAGAATTCGCGACATGCAAAACGGCCTGCGATGATCTCGTCGATACTCTGTGCGGTAGCGCTTTCACCGATCATCACTTCTTCAGGAACGGACATCCGCCTTGCTCCATCGGTCGGAAGGCTTCGTCCCCTGGTATCGTCGCGAGCAGCTCGTAGTAGTCGAACTTGTACCTGGATTGGTCAGGCGACTTGACGCGAAACAGGTACATCTCGCGGACCAGCCGGCCGTCGTCGCGGATCCGGCCATTTCTCGTCATGAAATCGTTCACGGGCATTTCGCGCATCCTGGCGGCGATGGTTGGCCCATCCAGCGTGCCTGCAGCCTGGACCGCTTTGAGGTAATGCATCACCGCGCCATATGTGCCGGCGTGGATCATGGTCGGCACCTTCTGAGTCTTCGCGATGAAACGCTTCGACCACGCGCGGGTGTCCTCGTTCAGGTCCCAATAGAATGCTGAGCTCAGCATCAGGCCCTGGGCGCTCTGGAGTCCAAGGCTGTGAATGTCGGCGATGAAGACGAGCAGCCCGACGAGTTTCTGGCGCTGAGTAATACCGAATTCGCTGGCTTGCTTGACGGCGTTGACGAAGTCGCCGCCGGAGTCGGCGAGCGCGATTACGTCCGCCTTCGAGGATTGCGCCTGGAGTAGGAAGGAGGAAAAATCCGGCGTGTTGATCGGATGTTTTGCCGCACCAAGCACCTTGCCGCCGACGGTGTCGATGACCTTGCGGCTGTCGGCCTCGAGCTGCGCGCCGAGGGAATAGTCGACCGAAAGGAAGTACCATGAGTGCGCGCCGAGACGTGACATCGCCCGCGTTGTTCCCTGCGACAGCGCGTAGGTATCATACGTCCAGTGGATTCCGGTCGGCGAGCATTCGTCGCCAGTGAGGCGGGACGTGGCGGCGCCGGTGGCGAGGAACAGCTTCTTCTTGTCGCGCGTGATGCCTTGCACGGCCAGTGCGACCGCAGAATTCGGCACGTCGAGAATGACCTCGACGTCTTCATTGTCGAGCCATCGGCGCGCGATGGTCGCGCCCACATCCGCCTTGTTTTGGTGGTCGCCCGCGACGATCTGGATGCTGCGCCCCAACACCTTACCGTTGAAATCGTCGACGGCCATTTGCGCCGCGACCACGGAGCCCTGGCCGCCGTTGTCGGCATAGAGCGAGGACATGTCGCTCAGGACACCGAGCTTCACCGGCCCCTCCTGCCCGATGGCCGGCGCTGTCAACAGCGTCAATGCGACTCCGAAAGCTCCGATCGATGTCCCGCAGGATGTCATGGTCCGTCTCCTCCAAATCCGGCGCCGGGATCATGACGGGATCGCGCGAATGCGGAAGTGAAACTCTTGCAGAGTGATCCTGAACCGCCTTCAGGTTGGTCACGCGAGCGGCTAAGCTTCGCGGTTCGTGCGCCTTGCTCGGTTGCGCCGGCTGCGCGTATGGCCTTAACTGGGATCGATCGCAGTAATGCAACGGGCGCGCGATCCGCCTTGAGACGGTGTCCTGCTCGTGGCTGTTTCGTTCAAGACCCTGGACCTGAACCTGCTCAAGGTCTTCGACGCCGTCATGGAGGAGCGAAGCGTGCTGCGGGCCAGCCAGAGGGTTGCCCTCAGTCAATCCGCCGTGAGCCATTCGCTCGCCCGGCTCCGCGAGATGCTGGAAGACGATTTGTTCGTGCGCACGGCAACCGGGATGCAGCCGACAGCGCGCGCATTGACGATGGCGCCACAGATCCGCGAAGCCCTGCGATCTCTCGAGGCGGCGGTCGAACTGCCGAGCTTCGTTCCGGCCGCCTCCACCCGGCAGTTCACACTGGCCGCCAACGACTTCACCACGATGGTGCTGGCCTCACCGCTCCTGAGGATACTCGGCCGGGAGGCGCCGGCGATCGACCTGATCATCAAGCCGGTGACACGGATCGACCTCGCCGAGCAGATCGACCTTGGCCGCATCGACGTTGCGATCGGAGTCTTCTCGGATCCGCCGAGCCGCTTCCGTACGTCGCTGTTGTTCGAATATGACGACGTGCTGATCGTGGGCGGAAAACGCAAGCTCGGCCGGATCGACAACGCGGCTCTGGCGCGCATGCCGCTGGTCGTTGTCTCCTTTGGCGGTGAACAGGAAGGAGCGATCGGCGGCTTCATCTCCGAGCGTGGCCTCGCCCGGCGATCGGAGATGTATGACCGCGCGGCGCTCGAACGGGCGCTGTCCGAGAGCGACCGGCCTCCGCGAATAGCCGTCTCGCTGCCGCATTTTCTGGCGCTGCCCGCTCTCCTCGCGGACTCAAAACTGGCGGCCATCGTTCCGCGGCCATTGGCGCGGGCGTTCGAACAGGCGCATGCCATCACGACGTACGAATTGCCCTACGCCACAACCCCGGTCGAGGTCCGGCTGTTGTGGCACGAACGTATCGAGGGCGAGCCGTCGCATGACTGGCTTCACGAGATCCTCAGGCGCGCGACGGAGGACCTCAGGCGCGGACGCTAACGGGAGCCGCTCTCAGTTCTGGTTCCATTTTCCCAGGGGCTATGCCGCTGGGGCGCGCGGGCAGAGGTTGTGCTAGACTGGGCGCAGCAGTCTTGAAGAGGTCAACGATACAAGGCGGTCTCAACCGCCGCTCAAGGGAGCCCGTCATGCAGGAGAACGCCGCTCGCGTCAGCCATTCGCGCGCCATTCCATTCGACGCCGCCAAGCTTGACCGTCTCATGGAGGCCGCCGGGCTCGATTTGTTGGTCGCGACCTCCAAGCACAATGTGCAGTATCTACTCGGCGCCGAGCGCGCGATCTTCTTCGACTACATGGACGCCATGGGAGTCAGCCGCTATCTGCCGGTCCTGGTCTATCCCAAGGGCGCGCCGGACAAGGCAATCTATATCGGCCACCGCCTGGAGACCCACCAGCGCGCTGTGGCGCCGCCATGGGTGCCGCAGCTCCGGACCGAGTCCAGCGGCTCGGTCGACGCCATCACGCGGGCCGTGAGGCTGATCAAGGACGCCGGCGTGCCGTTGAAGCGGGTCGGGGTCGAGATGGCGTTCCTGCCGATGGATGCAGGGAAGGCGCTGTCGGACGCCCTGCCCGGCGCCGAGCTCAAGGACGCGCTGCTGGTGCTGGAGCGGCTGCGCGCGGTCAAGTCGGCGGGCGAGCTTGCAAGACTCAAGACGGCGTCCGAACTGGTCATCGCATCGATGCTGGAGGTGATCGCCGGGCACGGTCCGGGCACCACCAAGCAGCAATTATCGGACGCGCTTCGCATCGCCGAGACCAATCGGGGCCTGACCTTCGAATACTGCCTGCTCGCCTGCGGCAGCAGCCACAACCGGGCGTCGTCATCGCAGCGCTGGGAGCAAGGCGACGTGCTATCACTCGATTCCGGCGGCAATTATCACGGCTATATCGGCGATCTCGCCCGCATGGCCGTGCTGGGCGAGCCCGACAGTGAGCTGAAGGATTGCCTGGCCGAGATCGAGGCGGTGCAGCGCGCAGCCTTTGCCGCGATCCGGCCGGGCGCCATGGGCGGCGACATCTACGTCGCGGCCGAGCGGGAGCTCGCCAAAATCACCCAGCGCGACTGCACGGACTTCCTGGCCCACGGCATGGGCCTCGTCAGCCACGAGGCCCCTCACCTAACCGCCAAGGGCCCGGTCCCCTACGACGACACCGACGCTCGCCTGCCACTCGAACCCGGCCTGGTGGTCTCGATCGAGACCACGATGAAGCACCCGACGCGCGGCTTCATCAAGCTCGAGGACACCGTAGCGGTGACGGCGACGGGGTACGAGATCTTTGGCGAAGGCGGGCGCGGGTGGAATTTGGGTGGCGGGGCGCTTTGACCGGATCGCATTGGAGACCCTCACGGTGAGGAGCGCGAAAGCTGTGCCCTACCGGAGCGGCAACAGCTCCAACTGGCTCTGCGCCTTCTTCATCGCCGCCGCGAACCAACCCTGGCTTGGCGCTTCCTTCGCAAAACACTTCGTGTAGGCGTCCATCGCCTGGTCCTCCCTGGCCATGGCGTCCTGCGGGCTCTTCCTCGCCATCATCTGCTTCCAGACCTTTTCGCAGGCCGGGATCTCGGCGGTCTTCACCGCGTCGCTGCTGGCGAGGAAGAAGACCTTGTCACCCTGGATCGCGACCACGTCGATTTCATGCGGTGGTCCCTTCAGGTCGCCATTGCCGCGCACGCCCAGCACGGCGACCGCGGCGCTCGCGCCAGCCGGCTTGGTGAGCGGCAGCTCGGCATATCTGGCGAAGGCTGAGTCCTGGATCGCCTGATAGTAGAAGCGGTCCGACTTGAAGGCGGCACCGATCTCCTGCGGCATGCTGTCTTCGCGGTGCTCGGCCAGCCAGTGCTTGAGCAGCCCGGTCGTGGTCACCACGGCTTGCAGCTTGTCGCCTTCCGATGAGAAGCCGAGACCGTCGAGATGGCCGAAGCCGGAATCGCCCTTGAACAGCGTGTCGGCGTTCGACTGGCCCTCGGTCGGAAGCCCCTTGATCGCGACGGGTCCGACCAGGCCGCGCAGCACGCCCGTCAGCTCCTTCAGCGCCGCGTCATGCTGCTTATAGGTCTCGTCGTTCTCCTTGGCCTTGGAGAATTTTGCGATGTAGCGGTCGCGCAGGTCGAGATAGTGCTGCTCGGGCGTGGCGGCATGGGCGGGCGCGGCCAGGACGAGCAGGCACAGCAGGGCGAGCGATCTCATTGCGAATTCCGGAAGGCTGGAGCGATCTCCAGTCTTTGTGCCGGTGCCGGGCGGGAAGGTTCATCGGCGACGGTGCCCTACTCCGCCGGCGTCAGTTGCCGGCTCAGGCGCAATGCCGCGGTCTCCTGGACGCGAATGCGGGCGCGGCGCTTGCGCCACCAGATCACCACGCCGGTGACCGAGAGCGCGGCCACGACGAGGCCCATGATCGAGATCAGGATGCGGCCGAACAATCCGACGATGCGGCCCGAATGCAGCGGGAATTGCGCCTGCACGAAGATGTCGGCGGCGGTGCCGACCCAGGGCAGCCGCTCGCCGAGCGGACGGCCGTCCTCGCTGTCGTAATAGAGCTGCGCCGGGCCGACGCCACCTGCGCCGTGGTCGTCGCCCGGATGGAAGTAGGCGGCGGCATAGACGCCATGAGCCGGACCGTAGCTGAGCGCGCCGACCGGAACGGTCCACCCTCGCGCCTTGCCGTCGGCCGCCGCGCGCGCGGCGATCTCGGCAAAGGTCATCCTGGGTTCGATGGGATCGTCGAGATCGCGATAGGGCCGCTGCTCATAGGGCGTCGGCGTGTAGTTCGACACCATCTTCATCAGCGGCGAGAACACCTCGAAATAGAGGTTCAGCGAAAACGCCGTGAAGGCGATGATGAACAGCACGCCCCAGGTCCACAGGCTGAAGGCGCGGTGGATGTCGAAATTGATCCGGTAGGCGCTGCCCGAGGTCTTGATGGTCCAGGCCGGCGCCCAGCGCGCCCAGAAGCCACGTTCGAGCTGACGCGTCACCCGCGGCGCCCGCGCGGCTTTTTTGCTCCGGCGCGAGGGCAGCGTCAGATAGAAGCCGACGAAGCAGTCGATGGTCCAGATGATGGCGATGATTCCGAGCACGCGCATGCCCCAGCGGTCGCTGCCCCAGAACTCCGGGATGTGCATGGTGTAGTGCAGCTTGTAAAGGAACGAGACGAAGTTCTCGCGCGTAACCGGCCACACCGCGCCCCAATAGCGGCGGCCGAGCTCGACGCCGGTGTTGGGGTCGAGGAAGACCTGGTTGTAGTCGAGCGGGTAGCGCTTGCCGGTCGCGGGATCGATCCGCGGCATGATGAAGAACCACAGCGAGTGGCCCTCCTCCGGCGTCATGAACAGATAGACCACGCGCGCCCGCGGATCGCGCTGCTCGATCATCCTGGCAAGCTCAATCGAGGGAATCGCCGGGCCCTTGCTGGTGACGTCGAACAGATGGCCGTTCAGGACGTCGTCGAGCTCATGGTCCCACGAGATGATCGCGCCGGTGATGCCGGAAAAGAACAGGAAGCCGGCCGTCAGCAGTCCCGCCCAGCGATGCAGTCTGCCGAATATCGCTCTCATCGTTCTCTCTCATCCAGCCGGTCCGGCGCCCGGATGGCCGGACCGTCTCCAGTTTGAATTCACCAGCGGTAGGTCAGCTTGCCGATCGCCTTGCGTCCCTCCGCATAGAAGCAGCCGGACGCGAGGCCATAGCAGGCCGCGACATAACGCAGGTCGGTCAGGTTGGTCACGTTCAGCGACAGGCGCCAGTTGTCACGGCTATAGGCGAGCAGCGCGTCCAGCACGGTCGAGGATCCCACCTTGAACGTGTTGGCGTCGTCGCCCCAGGTCGCGCCGACATAGCGGATGCCGCCGCCGAATTGAAGGCCGGCGAGTTGTCCGCTCTGCAGCGTGTAGTCGCTCCACAGCGAGGCACGGTTGAGCGGCACCATCGGCGGCGCCTTGCCCAGATTGACCGGGTCCTGCGACAGCACGGCATCGACATAGGCGTAGGCGGCGCGCATATTCCAGCCGTCGGCGAGCGACATGGTGCCTTCGAGCTCAACGCCGCGCGATTTGACCTGACCGATCTGCGAGGCCGCGTAGCTCGGCGGTGGATAGGTGACGACGTTGTCGCGCGTGAGGTCGAAGGCTGCGATCGTGAACAGCGCGTTCCAGCCGAGCGGCTGATATTTGACGCCGATCTCGTACTGCACGCCCGTCTCGGGATTGAGCAGTTCGCCGCTCGGCGTCGTCGCCAGCACCGGCAGGAACGATTCCGAGTAGCTGAAGTAAGGCGCGATTCCGTTGTCGAAATTGTACATCACGGCGGCGCGGCCGGTGAAGGCCGAGGCGTCGGTCGAGGCCGAATTGTTGAAGAGATCGGCGTTGACCTTGGTCGTCACGAAATCCTGGCGGCCGCCGAGCTGGAACGAGAGCCGGCCGAGCTTGATCTGGTCCTGCAGATAGAGCCCGACCTGCGACTGCTTGACACCGGTATTGTCGATCATGCCGCCGATGGCCCAGTCATAGCTGTAGACCGGGTTGAACACATTGATCGTCGGCGACGAGGTCGAGGCGCTGAAGGCGGTGTCACGGAAGTCGGTGTTGCGATAATCGACGCCGGCCAGCACGGTGTGGCGGAGGAAGCCGGTGGTGAACTTGCCCTGGAGCTGATTGTCCACCGCGAACGAGTTGATGTAGGAGTTGCTGTAGCTGCCGACGCGGGCAAAGGTGCCGGCGGCTTCGTCGGTGTAGCCGGCGCCGTAGAACACCTTTTCTTCGTTGTGCTGATAGGCGTAGCGCAGGTTCTGCCGGAACGTCAGGGCGTCGTTGAAATCGTGCGAGAGCTGGTAGCCGGCGGTCGCGATCTCGGTGTTGAAGGCATCGAAGCTCGGCACGCCCGCGAAGAACGAGACCGGGATGGTGCGGCCGTTGTTCGGCCACAGCGTGCCCGAGGCCGGCAGGTACTGGAGGCCCCACCCTGCCCGGTCGCGCTGGTAGTTGGCGAGGAACGTGATGGTCGTATCCTCGTTCGGCTTGAAGGTGACGGCAGGCGCGATGAAGACGCGGTTGTCCTTGGTGAAGTCGACCTGGGTCTCGCCGTCGCGGACGACGCCGGTCAGGCGCCACAGCACGGTGCCGTCCTTGTTGGCGGGGCCGCCCATGTCGAACTGACCCTGATAGCGGTTGAAGCTGCCGCCGGAGACCGAGACCTCGCCGAACTGCTGCGCGGTCGGCAGTTTTGTCACGTAGTTGAGCAGGCCGCCGGTGCCGCTGCCGCCATACATCGCCGAGGACGGGCCCTTGAGCACCTCGAGGCGTTCGGCGCCGTAGGGATCGAGCCCGTTGAAATGCACGTAATTGCTCGACGGAATCCGCAAGCCGTCGATGTAGAGGCCCGGCATGGTCATGTCGAAGCCGCGGATCTGGAGGCCGCCGAACCGCGTGTCGGAGCCGCCATTGACGTCGCCGCTGACGCCGGCGGTGTAGCGCAGCGCCTCGCCGATCGAGACTGCGCCCTGATTTCTGATCTGGTCGGTGGTGATGACGGAGACCGACTGCGGGGTTTCGATCAGCGGCGTATCGGTCTTGGTGGCGGTGCCGCTGCGGGTGGCGACGAAACCGCGCACAGGTCCGCCGGCGCCTTCACCCGTGGCGCCATTCGCGGCCGACTGCGTCGGCGCGGCCTGCTGCGCCGGAGCACGACGGTTGGCGCGAGAGGCGCGTGTCGATGCAGACTGACGCGACGCGGCGACCGCCGCCGGCCGGGCGCGCTGGGCCGGCGCATCAACGGTGACGGAGGGGATTTGCGTCTGTGCCTGCACGGGACCTAAGGGAACGACGAGAGAGGGAATGATGAGGGCGAATGTGCTGGCGGCTCCAAAGAAGAGCGCCTGAAGCTGTCGAATGCGCGTGTCGGAACGCGCTGCAAGTTGGAAGTCCGTCACGTCTTTCGAGGCCCCACGCACTGCCGGCTTTGCCGGTACCGTTTTTGATGCCTCGCCCTAACGCAGCCGATTTCGGAGTGCGATAGGAACAGCGTTAGAATGTCTCCAGACCAGTGCGCAGCATGTGCGGCGAATGCGCTCACACGCGCGCAGGCGCGCATGTTTTGCCGGATCTGGAATCTTTCTAGATGCGCAAGGCGCGCGCGTGGCCGAACAGGCCGGCTGCGGCGACGTCAACGGCGGGCGCGGAGAACGAATCCTTTACCATGCCCTCGCCGCTCGATTGAGCGTAGGGAACCCGAAAGGTAAAATCTGTTACGGGATATTTCAGTCATGTTGCGGCACGCACCGCAACGTTCTGTCCCAGCGCGTGCTGGGCATCCGGGGGCGACGTCCATGAGCGAATTGCGCGCGGCGACCAGGCAATCCACAGCGAGGACCGGGATCATCGAGTTTGAAGGCGCCAGGGGCAGCGTCAGCATCCCCTGCACCATCGCGGACGTATCAGGCACCGGCGCGCGACTGAAGCTTGACTGGTCGCTGGCGTTTCCCAAAGAAGCCACGCTGATCTTTGCCGACGGCCTGCGCAAGGCCTGTCGCGTCGCCTGGCAGAAGCGGCGACTGCTCGGCGTCGCCTTCGCGGACGGCGTTGCGAGCCTGGACGAGCAGGCCCTCATGATGACCGAGGAAGAGCAGGCTCTGCACCGGCGGCGCATCGGCGCGCAGGTCAAGGCGGCGCGCGAGGCGCGTGGCTACACCGAGAACCAGATCGCGAACTTCATCAGCGTCTCGCCAGAGTTCGTCTCACGCGCCGAGAACGGAGAGCTGAGCATCCCTCTTCACCAGCTTGCCCACATCGCCGATTTGCTGCTGGTCGACGTCGACAGCCTCGTTGCAGGTCCTGCGTCGATCGAAGCGGCGCCCGGCGAGGCCCGCGATCTCGAACTGGCGGGGAAATAACGGCGCCTCCCACCGGGAATTTTTCAACGCGCTGGCCGAGGATGGCTGGCGAGCCGTGCAGACCGGACCGCGCCACTATCCGTTCTGATTCAGGGTTGCACCCCGGCCGCGCAAGGAGGCGACCAGCATCGAACCGTCATGCTGAGGCGCCGGAGCGAAGCGGAGGCCTCGAAGGATGTACGGCCGAGATGCAGCCGGGCCGTCGTCCTTCGAGGCTCGTCCTGCGTTGCAGGACGAGCGCCTCAGGATGACGGGGATAGATCCCTTAGCCCTTGTGACAGCACGACCCTGCGCCAGCATCCTTCTGCTCACCCGAGAGCACGCTGCGGCTGTTACGCTCCGGCGGGATGTCGCCGGCGGCGTTGGCCGAAAAGAAGCCGGTCGGTTTCAGCATGAAGCCGGCATATTCGACCGGCATGATCGGAAAGTCCTCGGGCTTGCAGATATGGGTGTGGCCGAACGAGTGCCACAGCACGATGTCGGCGTTCTCGATGTTGCGGTTCTGTGCGGCGTAGCGCGGCAGGCCGTCGCCGCCCGCGTGATTGTTGGGATAGTCGCCGCTGGCGTACTTTTCCGCCGCGTCGAACGCGGTCACCCAGACGTGTTTGGTCGCAAAGCCGCCGCGCCTGCGCACGTAGCTGCCCTCCTGCGCCAGCATCAGCGGGCTCGGATTGACCATGAGCTTGTAGGCCGGCGCATTGCCGACCGAATTGGTCTCGTTGGGATTGCTGATCTTCCAGAACCGCCCGGTCTCGCCATTGGCGATCGCCGCCGCGTCGCGCTCGCGTGACAGCACGCGGGTCGTGGTGTCGAAGGCGTTGCCGTGCGGATTGTCGTGGCCCCACGGCCGCGGCACGAACTCGTGCTCCGTCACCGTGTTGCCGCCGCCGTCGAGATCCATGTGCATGCGCACGTTGAAGAAGTGCTGGTGCGTCGGCCCGCCCAGATTGTCGTCGACCATGCCGCCCCATTTGTACTTTTCGCCTGATGCCACGGCGGCAGTCTGGATGATGCCGGTGAGCTTGGTCTCGAGCTGGATCGTGCCATCCTGGTACAGGTACCAGTAGAAGCCATAGTCGTAATTGCCGACGGTCGCGAAGAACGAGATCACGAGCCGCCGGGACCTGCGAACCTCAAACAGGCCGTTGCGGAATTCGTAGTGTTTCCAGGCAATTCCGTAGTCTTCTTCATGCATGCAGATAGCGTTCTGCATGACGAAGGGCTCGCCCTTGTTGTCGGCCGCCGGCACGTCGAAATAATGGATGTTGCCGAGGCAGTCGCAGCCGAGCTCGAGCGCATTGGCGAGCATGCCGAGGCCGTATTCGCCGGCATCGAAGGCCGACTTCCAGAAATGGTTCTCGGTCGGATCGGCGTAAGGCACCACCATCTCGGTGACGCTGGCGCGATGGATCAGCGAGCGCTTGCGCGCACCGTCCTGGTAGGCGAGCTGATGCAGCACCAGGCCTTCGCGCGGCGTGAAGCCGACGCGAAAGCTCCATTTCTGCCAGTCGACCTTCCAGCCATCGACCTTGAAGCTCGGACCGTCCGGCTGCTCGATATGCAGCGGCTTGATGTCGGTGCGCGGATTGGTGACTTCATGCGCGCCGTAGTTCCGCTTCTTGCGCGGGATCGGCACGATCGGGTCCGCGTCGGTGAGGTCGATGATCTTGCCGCCGATGAGATCGACCACGGCGACCACGCCCTCGATCGGATGGGCATAGCCGTTGTCCTGGAGATGCTCGCGGAAGAAGCTGACCGCGCGCACGATGCGCGCCCCCCGCTCATACTCGAAATCGAAGAATCCTGACGAGAACGGGTCGACCTGGACCAGCTCGATGTCCTTGTCGGTGAGCCCGCGCCGGACCATCGCCGCGCGCCACCTGGGGTCGGCCTTCACCACGGCTTCGCACTTGAAGAACTCTTCCAGCATCACCGGCGGCTGCCCGTAGGGCGCCTCGCGGTTCGGAATGATCTTTCGGCCGACGATCTCGTTGCGGGCGAGATCGACGATGTGCTCGATGGCCTCGCCAGTCGTTATGTCCAAGGTCAGCGCGAAGGCGCGGCGCCCTGCTTCGCCCGCAGCCAGCTCCTGCTTGGTCGGCTCTTCCAGCCGCACCGTCGGGAAGCGGCAGTTTTCCGGTGAGGCCGCGGCGGCACGCACCAGCGTGCAGGCCGCGGTGATCTCTTCAGCGGTCAGCGGATCGAGCGGATGTGGCGCCGCGGTCTGCGGCGATGATTTGGCTTTGACGGTATCGAGCATGGGGATGTCCGGAGATCAGCGCGGAGCGAGATGTGTCGTGATGGCGCGGAAGGCCGCGAACCAGCGTTGGTCGACCGGGACGTCCATCGCCTTGGGCTGCGTCGCGAGCTTGACGATGACGGTGTCGGAGTCGAGATCGACATAGAGGTGCTGGCCATGGATGCCGATCCCGGTCAGCGCATTGCGCGCCGGGTCGATCGTGAACCATTTGCTGCGATAGCGCGCGCCCGGGAAGAATTCGGCGAGGTCGCCGTCAGTCCATGCCTTGGGATCACCGTTCTCGCGGATGTCATCGATCCACCAGCCCGGCACGACCTGCCGCCCCTCCACCACGCCGCGATTGCGCATCATCTCGCCGAAGCGCAGCAAATCCCGCGCGGTGACGGAGATACCGCCCGCGGTGCGGCCCATGCCGTGGCTGTCGAGCGTGAGCGAGCCGTCCTCCTCGGCGCCCAAGGGCTGCCAGAGATATTCGGAGAGGATGCGATGATAGGGCATCCCGCAGGCACGCTCGTAGACCCAGCCAAGCACCTCCGTGTTGGTCGAGACGTAGTGAAACACCTTGCCATGCGGCTTGCCGGTCCCGCGCAAGGTCGTGAGATAGGCGCGCTGATGGCCGGGCTCGACGCCATCAGGCGGCACGTCCCAGCCCGAGGAGAATCTGTAGCGCGCAACGTCGCCGGCGGGGTCCTCGTAGTCCTCCTCGAACTGGATGGCGACGGCCATGTCGAGAAGGTTGCGGACCGTGCAGGTACCGTAGACCGAGGTCTCGAGCTCCGGCACATAGCGCACCACCCTCGCCTCAGGATCGACCAGGCTTCGCGCGGCCAACACGCCGCCGAGCGTGCCGGCGATCGCCTTGCTGATCGAGCAGATCAAATGCGGCGTGGTTACGCTCATGCCGTCGTCGTACCATTCGTGGATCAGCGTGCCCTGATGCATGACGAGCAGCGCGTCGGCGAAGGTCTCGCGCAAAGTCGCCTCGATCGTGGTTGGCTTGCCGTCGGGCGCGGTGAAGCCGAGCTTTGACAGCTCACGCGGCGCGCTCTGCATCGGCGTCGGCCGTGCGGAGCGGCGGATCTCCGCGGTCGGCAACACTTCGCGGGTGTGGGTGAAGCCCCAGCGGATCGCTGGAAAGCTGCGCCAGTTGGCGCGCGTCACCTGGGCCTCGGGCGCGGGCGGGCTGCCGCGCATGACGTCAGTCGGTCGCATCTCGATCCTCCGCGAAGCGCACCCCGCCCCCAGTGTCGGGAGTGGCTTGGGAGGAAGACTGCACCCCGGCGTCCCCGGACGTTATCGAGATCCAGCAATATTTTGCTGGACAGTGGCCACTGCCGTGCCAGTCTGGCGTGGTTCTTGCTGGCTGTTCGGCTTACAGATTCTGACGTAGTGTCATGGCCTTAGGCGCAACTCTTCCGATTCAGGACTCGGCTGCCAATCTGCTTCAGGCGAGCAGCACGGATGTCGATGAGCACTGCGCCACGCTCGGCCGCTGGCGGCTGAGCTACGACCAGATCAGCGCCGGCGCCTTCCGGGGCAGCTTTACCCAGCTCTCCCTGCCTCGGCTTGAAGTGTTTCGCGAGATCACCAGCCAGCAGGTCCGCCAATATGGCCAGCTCGGCGCTGACAGTTTTGGCATCGGTCTGCCCTGGCACGGCGAGGTCAGTTGCAACGGCACAAGTGCCAAGGGCGCCCGCGTGATCGCCAGCGTCGATGCCGAGATCGACATGTGTACGCCGAAGGCGTTCGAGCTGCGCGGCGTCGTCGCCAGCGCGGTGTTGATCGCGGAGCTTGCGGCCCGGCTCGATATCGAGTTGCCGCGCGCCGTCTGGCACCAGTTGCAGGTGATCGAGATGGCGGAAGCGCCGGTCGCCCGGCTGCGCGCGCATCTCGCCGCCATCCACGAGACCGTCATGACCGCGCCGGAACAGTTCGACGACCCGGCCGCGCGGCAGACGCTGGAAGACGCCCTTCTCGTCGAGATCATGGACATGCTGCCGACGGCGCGGCCCAGCGATCCCGGCCGCAGCTCGGCCGCGCGCAAGCGGACTGTCGATCGGGCCCGCGAGCTGATGCACGGCAGCGGCGAGCGTGCGCTGTCGCTGCTGGAGGTGTGCAAGGCCGTCGGCGCCAGCCCGCGCAAGCTCGGCTATTGCTTCCAGGAGGTGTTGGGCACCAGCCCGATGCACTATTGGCGTGCGATGCGGCTGAACCGGGTCCGGCGCGATCTGAAGCGTGCCGGTAGCGCGCAGGCGTCTGTCTACGACGTCGCCGTGCGGCACGGCTTCTGGCACTTCAGTCAGTTCTCGCTCGACTACAAGCGCCACTTCTCCGAGCTGCCCTCGGAGACGCTGCGGCGCGCCAGGCTCGCTGCCTGACGCGCCAGTTTCATTACCAGGTCGGCAGGTAGGTGCCCTTGAAGCGCGTCTCCAGGAACGCCTTCACCTGGTCTGAGTGATAGGCCTCGATCAGCTGCTTCACCCAGGGCTTGTCCTTGTCCTCCTCGCGTACGGCGAGGATGTTGACCCAGGGGCCGTCGGCGTTCTCCTGCGCAACCGCGTCCTTTGCCGGATTGAGGCCAGCCTGGACGGCATAGTTGTTGTTGATCGCGACGAGGTCGACGTCCTGCAGTGCGCGCGGCAGCTGGGCGGCGTCGAGCTCGACGAAGCGCAGCTTCTTCGGGTTGTCGGTGATGTCTGCGATCGTCGACGAAACGTTGTTCGGGTCCTTCAGCTTGATCACGCCGTGCAGCGCCAAAATCATCAGGCCGCGCGCGCCGTTGGAGGGATCGTTGGCGATGGCGACGCGGGCGCCCTCGGGAAGGTCCGCGAGCTTCTTGTATTTCTGCGAATAGACGCCCTGGGGCGAACCGATCGTGTTGGCGACCTTGACGATCTTCCAGCCGGTCTTGGAGATCTGGTTCTTCAGGTACGGCTCGTGCTGGAACGAGTTGGCCTCGAGGTCCTTCAGGGCCAGCGCCTGGTTCGGAATCACGTAGTCGGTGAACTCGACCACCTTGATGTCGAGGCCGCGCTTGGCGCCGACCTTCTTCACGACCTCGAGGATCTCGGCATGGGGGCCGGCAGTGACGCCGACGCGGATGGTTTCGGCGTGAGCCGCGGTCGCAAGCAAGGCTGCAGCCGCAAGGGTTGCGAGAAAACGCATTGAAGTCTCCAGTGTCAGGACGTTTGAATCAGCGGTGCCGCAGCCGGCGGTTGACCCGGCGTGCCAGATAATCGCCCGCGCTCTGCACAAGCTGCACCAGCGCGATCAGCACGACGACGACGGCGAGCATCATCTCCGGCATGAAGCGCTGGTAGCCGTAGCGGATGCCGAGATCGCCAAGGCCGCCGCCACCGACAGCGCCGACCATGGCGGAGTAGCCGAGCAGGCTGACCACCGCGAGCGTCAGCGCCAGCAGCAGGCCGGGCAGCGCCTCGGGGATCAGCACCTTGAGCACGATCTGGATCGGCGAGGCCCCAAACGAGGATGCCGTTTCAATCAAGCCGCCATCGACCTCGCGGATCGCCGCCTCGACAAGGCGCGCGATGAACGGCGTCGATGCGATGGTCAGCGGCACGATCGCCGCGGTCGAACCGATCGAGGTGCCAGCGACGAGCCGGGTGAACGGGATGATGGCGACGACCAGGATGATGAAGGGCGTAGAGCGTGTCGCGTTGACGACGATGCCGAGCACGCGATTGATGGCGGGCGCCGCGAACAGCTCGCCCTTGCGGCTGGTGGCGAGGAATACGCCGAGCGGCAGGCCGAAGGCGGTGCCGAGCAGTGCGGCGATGCCGACCATGTACAGGCTTTCGAAGGTCGCCTGGACGATGAGATTGATGAGTTCAGGCGACATAGCCGAGACGCTCCGCCGAAAATTGATATTGAGACAGCCAGGCGAGCGTCCGCGACACCGCGTCCTCGCCACCGGGGATACCGAGGGTCAGCGAGCCGACATGCTGGCCGCCGATCTCGTCGATGCGGGCCGACAGCAGCGACACGTCGAGACTGAGCTCGCGGGCGAGCCGCGCCACCAGCGTATCGCCGGCCCCTGCTCCGCGCACCTGGACGCGGATCACGGCCTGCCCGCCGTCAGCCGGTGCCGCTACGATCCGGCTCGCGAGCGAGACCGGCAGGCTGTCACCGATGACTTCGGCGAGGAAGGACTGCGTGATCGGATGCTTCGGGTGGGTGAAGATGTCGGCGACATGGCCGCTCTCGACGACGTGGCCGGCATCGAGCACGACCACTTCCTTGGCGAGCTGACGCACCACCGACATTTCGTGGGTGATCAGCACGATGGTCACCCCGAGCTCGCGGTTGATGTTGGCGAGCAGATCGAGGATCGCGCGCGTGGTCTGCGGATCGAGCGCCGAGGTCGCCTCGTCCGAGAGCAGCACGCTCGGCCGCGTCGCCAGCGCGCGGGCGATGCCGACGCGCTGCTTCTGGCCGCCGGAGAGCTCCGAGGGATAACGGTCGTGTTTGTCGGCGATGCCGACCAGCGCCAGCAGCTCGGCGACGCGGGCCTTGATGTCTGCTTTCGACCAGCCGGCGATCTCGAGCGGCAGCGCGATGTTGTCGGCCGCCGTGCGCGACGACAGCAGGTTGAAATGCTGGAAGATCATGCCGATCGAGCGCTGCGCCAGCCGCAGCTCGCGCCCGGCGAGTGCCGAGATGTCGCGGCCATCGACGATGACGCGGCCCGTGGTCGGCTTCTCGAGCCCGTTGATCAGCCGGACCAGGCTCGACTTGCCGGCGCCGGAGCGGCCGATCACGCCGGTGATGGAGCCGCGCGGGATCGCGAAGTCGATGTTCACCAGCGCGTTGACGCCGGGCTTGCCGCGATAGGCCGGATAGGTCTTCGAGATGCCTTCGAAACGGACCATCGCGTCCGCTTCGACGACGGCAGGCGAAATCGCTTCAAGCGTTTCGAGCGGTTGTCCGATCGTGAGCGATTGGTGGGCGTTCATGGCGGCGGCCTTCATGCACAATAGTTCGCCTGCCCGCATTCCCCTCCTGGGGCGTACGGAACTTGGTCGCAGCGAGCGACTGGGTGGAACTGCAGCCGAGCGTTTCAGGATGAATCGCGCTGCACTGCAGCACGCACCATCGCCTTTTCGGGTCTTTCTTGCAATTTCAGATATTTGGAGGGGATTGGACGAAGTTTTCCCAATCCCGCCCCGGAGAAGAATATTCCTCCGCCCGGGGGTATCAGCCTCCGGGCCGGCTCATCGCAGCGTCAGCCAGGGCAGCACGATCAGCAGCAGGCCGGCGAAATACAGCAGCCCGAAGGTCAGGCCAAAACCCCAGAACTGGCCCTTCCCGATATAGCCGCTGCCGAAATACATCGGCGCGGGTCCGGTCGCATAAGGCGAGATCACGCCCATCAGGCCGAGCGAATACATGCAGAGCATGGCGAGCGTGGTGACCGGCAGGCCGGGAATGCCGGAGCCGACCGCGAGCACGACGGGCAGCACGGCTGCCGCATGAGAGGTGATGCTCGAGAAGAAATAGTGGATCCAGAAGAACAGCGCGACCAACAGGATCATCGCGGTCGACGGCGACAGCCCCGCGAGCGGCTTTGCGTATTCGGTCGCGAACCATTTGATGAAGCCGATCTCGTTGAGGCCCGAGGCCAGCGTCAGCAGCGAGGTGAAATAGAAGAACACCTCCCAGGCGCTCTTCTCAGCGACGATGTCGGCAAACTCGATCACGCCCGTCACCAGCATCAGAGAGATCACGATGAAGACGACGGTGGTGGCGTTGACGAAGTTCGAGCCGAGCACGGGCACGTGGATGTCCGGGCTCGAGCCCGCGATCCACAGGAACATCGCCAGCACGACCAGCGCCAGCATGATCCACTCGTTGCGCGACATCGGGCCCATTTCCGTGAGCTCCTTCGTCGCCCATTCGGTGATCTCGGGGCTGCGCTTTACCTCGGGACGGCACACGACATAGCTGAGCAGCGGCACCAGGATCATCAGCAGGAGGCCGAGCGGCGCAAAGCCCATGAACCATTGCGCCCAGCTCACCTCGACGCCGGCGGTCTTCTTGGCGATCGCGAGCGCCGCCGCATTGGGCGCGAGCGCGGTGAAGAACAGCGAGCTGGTGATCGCGGTCGCCGCGAATGCGGTCCACATCACATAGGTGCCGATCTTGCCGGCGGTTGGTCCCGGCTCGGAGCCGTAGATGCGCGGGATGTTGCTGATGATGGGATAGACGATGCCGCCGCTGCGCGCGGTGTTCGAGGGCGTTGCGGGGGCGAGCAGGAAATCCGACATCGCCACCGCATAACCGAGCCCGAGCGTGTTGCGGCCGAGCTTCTGCACCAGCACCAGCGCGATGCGCCGGCCAAGCTGGCTCTTGCGATAGCCGATCGAGAACACGAAGGCGCCGACGATCAGCCACACCGTGCTTTCGGCAAAGCCCGCCAGCATCCAGCGCAGCGATTTATTGGGATCGGGATCGATATAGCCGGCAACGCCCGCGACCGTCAGGCCGATGAAGCCGACCGCGCCGACCGGCATCGATTCCAGGATCAGCCCGGTGATGACGGCCGCGAACACGGCAAAATAGTGCCACTGATTGACGTTGAGACCCGGCGGCACCGGCCACAGATAGATCGCCAGCCACACCACGAGCGGCGCGATCAGCTTCCAGCGAAACCCTTTTGCCTCAGGCGCCTGCGAGCTAGCGGCCATGGGCCCTCCCCTCGATTGTCGTCACATCATTTCGCCCGTTGGCCGGGCCGTTTTGTCCCATCGCGGCGTATACGGATTGTCCGGGGCCCGATCAATGGCCCGACACCACGTTCTACCGCCCCTTGAAGCGAGGTTTGCGGCGGGTCAGGAACGCCTCGACGCCCTCCTTGTGGTCCTCGGTGAGGCTTGCCAGCGCGAACTGATCGACATCCATGTGGCTGGCGAGATCGTCCAGCGCGTGCGCGAGCCGGTTGACGGTCAACTTGGTCATGGCGACCGAGAGCGGCGGTTGCGCGGCGACCTTGCGGGCGAGCTCCATCGCGGTATCGAACGCATGGCCAGGGTCGGCCACCTGTTCCACCAGGCCCCATTCATAGGCCTCCTCCGCGCTGATGCGCTGATCGGCCAGGATCACCGCCTGCTTGGTGCGGGCGGGTCCGATCAGGTGCAGCATGCGCGGGATGCTCTGCCAGCTCATGTTCATGCCGAGCCCGATCTCGGGCACGCGCAGATGCGCATCGCGCCCCATGACGCGGAAGTCGAGGGCCACTGCGAGCGCCACGCCGCCGCCGACGCAAAAGCCCTCGATGGCCACGATCGTGATCTGCTCCATCTCCTGCCAGGCCTGGGTGAGGCGCGGCCCGAGCTTGAGATGCCGGCGCAGCGTGCCGAGATCCATCTCCTTGCGCGAGCGGCCCTCGGCATCCTTGAGGTCGAAGCCGGCGCTGAATGCACTGGTGCTGCCGGTCAGCACCACCACGGATGTCGTCTCGTCATCCTCAAAGCTCCGCGCTGCCGCCGTGAGCTGGCGCAGCGCTTCGGGCGACAGCGCATTGATGCCGTCATTGCGGTCGAACCGCACAATCGCGATCCGTCCCTCCGGCCCATGACCTTTCTCGATCGTCACATAGTCGGTCATGGCAACGCCTCCTGTTCTTGATCCTGGATCGCTCACAAATGCCCGGTGCGCCGGTGTTCCGGCTCGCTGCCGCCGACCGGAAAGCGAATGGTGGTGCCGAGGGTGATCCAGTTGGCATTCTCGCCGGTGATGTTGCGGCCGTAGATCACGTCGACGGAGAAGATCTCGTTCGGCCGGTAGCGCACGCCGGTCTGGAAACGCGGCTGCACGACATCAGGGCTCTCGGAGGCGCCGGCCTGGCCGAAAGCCTCGATCGTCCATTGCAGGGTGTCGGTGAACTTCCAGTCGAAGCCGATGCCGTAGGTCAGATAGTGGCGATCGACGGTGCGATCCCAGAGCCAGCCGCCATTGACGTTGATGCGCGCGGTCTCGGACAGGCGGAACGTTGCGGGGATGACCGCAAAGGCGGTCAGCGCCTCGCCGGTCGCCGCGTCAAATGATCCGCCTGCATAGGCCGACAATCCCCACCGGCCGATGCCGGTCGGGATGAAATTGGTCTTGGCTTTCGGCGCAATGGTCGTACTCCAGTCGCCATCGCTGCGCGACCGGATGGTCTGCATGCTCAGCTCGATCGGCCTGAAGGGATCGACGACGCAAGAGGGATTGGCGACCGCCGTGAAATCGGTATTGGACGCCGCCGACATCCAGCTTTCCACCTTGCAGGAGCCGACCTCGGAGATGTCGGCGGCATCCACCGCATAGGCGCCATTCGCAGCGCGCGCATCCTGCGCCGAAATTGCAATAAGAGCCGCGATCGCGGCAGCAATTCCGGTATGTTTGGCCCAGCCCATGGCGCGATGTTAGCAGAGTCTTCGCCTCGACAAGGCCCGGATTCTGGGACTATCTTCTGCGCCATGAGCGACCATCATCACGACCACGATCACGACCATTCCGAGCTGTCGGAAACCGAGCTGCGCGTGCGCGCGCTCGAGACGATTCTGACCGAGAAAGGCTATGTCGAGCCGGCCGCGCTCGATGCCATCATCCAGGCCTATGAGACCAAAATCGGCCCGCACAACGGTGCGCGGGTCGTGGCCAAGGCCTGGACCGATCCGGCGTTCAAGAAGGCGCTGCTGGAGGACGGCAGCAAGGCGATCGGCACGCTCGGCCATGTCAGCCGCGTCGGCGACCATCTCGTCGTGGTCGAGAACACGCCCGCGCGACACAACATGATCGTGTGCACGCTGTGCTCCTGCTACCCCTGGGAGATGCTGGGCCTGCCGCCGGTCTGGTACAAGGCCTCACCCTATCGCTCGCGCGCCGTGAAGGACCCGCGCGGTGTGCTCGCCGATTTCGACGTGACGCTGCCCAAGGACATGGAAATCCGTGTCTGGGATTCCACCGCCGAGACGCGCTTCCTGGTGCTGCCGATGCGCCCCGAAGGCACCGAGGGCTGGAGCGAGGAGCAGCTCGCCGAGCTGGTCACGCGCGACTCCATGATCGGCACTGGTTTTCCGAAGACGCCCGGAGCGCCCTCATGAATGGCGTGCACGACATGGGCGGCATGGACGGGTTCGGCAAGGTCGAGCCCGAGCTGAACGAGCCGATGTTTCACGAGGAATGGGAATCCCGCGTGCTGGCCATGGTGCGCGCGATGGGCGCGGCCGGCGCCTTCAACATCGACACCTCGCGCTTCTATCGCGAGACGCTGCCGCCGCACGTGTACCTCTCCAGCTCCTACTACAAGAAGTGGTTTCTCGGGCTCGAGGAGATGCTGATCGAGAAGGGCTATCTCACGCGCGAGGAGGTCGCCGCCGGCCATGCGATGCAGCCCGGCAAGGCGCTCAAGCACGGCAAGTTCGACCTCGCCAATGTCGAGCGCGTGATGGTGCGCGGCAAGTTCGCCCGCCCTGCGCCTGCGCCGGCGAAATTCAACATCGGCGCGCGCGTCCGCGCCAAGAACATCCATCCGACCACGCATACGCGGCTGCCGCGCTATGTCCGCGGTCATGTCGGCGTGGTCGAGCTGAATCACGGCTGCCAGGTGTTTCCGGACTCGGCGGCGATGGAGCTCGGTGAGAATCCGCAATGGCTCTACACCGTCGTGTTCGACGGCCGCGATCTCTGGGGCGAGGATGGCGATCCCTCGCTGAAGGTCTCGATCGACGCGTTCGAGCCCTATCTGGATCCGGCGTGATGAGCAGCACGCTTGCTGCCGCCGCGACGGCTGCCATCCCGAGCATTCCGCGCGATGACGACGGCCCGGTGTTCCGCGCGCCCTGGGAAGCGCATGCCTTCGCGATGGCGCTGACGCTGCATGACCGCGGCGTCTTCACCTGGCCGGAATGGGCCGCAGCGCTGGCCGACGAGATCAAGCGCGCCCAGGCCGCCGGCGATCCTGACACGGGCGAGACGTACTATCTGCACTGGCTCGCTACGCTGGAAGGCCTCGTCGCGCGCAAGGGAGTCGCCTCGATGGACACGCTGCACCGCTATCGCGATGCGTGGGACCATGCAGCGGACCGTACGCCGCACGGCAAGCCGATCGAGCTCAGGCCCGAGGATTTCGGCTAGCTCGCGCTCTATCCGTCATTGCGAGCGCAGCGAAGCAATCCAGAATCTCACCGCGGAGACAATCTGGATTGCTTCGTCGCTGCGCTCCTCGCAATGACGGCGTTGAGGGATCGCCCGCCCCAGTGCGCAATTGCGCACAAGGCGGGCGATGACACCGAGGTTATGGCGTCATCACCGCCCCGCCACATACTCCCGCCACCCCTTCGCCCGCAGGCTGCAGGCCGGGCACTCGCCGCAGCCATACCCCCAATCGTGCTGGGCGCCGCGTTCGCCGAGATAGCAGGTGTGCGACTGCTCGCGGATCAGGTCGACCAGCCCCTCGCCGCCGAGATCGTGCGCGAGCTTCCATGTCGCGGCCTTGTCGATCCACATCAGCGGCGTATGCATCTCGAATTCGCGGGCCATGCCGAGCGAGAGCGCGGCCTGCATGGCGCGGATGGTGTCGTCGCGGCAATCGGGATAGCCGGAATAGTCGGTCTCGCACATGCCGCCGACGATATGGGTGATGCCCCGGCGATACGCCAATGCTGCGGCAAACGTCAGAAACACCAAATTGCGGCCGGGCACGAAGGTGTTGGGTAGCCCATCGGTGCCCATCGCGATCGCGACGTCGCGGGTCAGCGCCGTCTCGGAGACCGCCGCCAGCGTCGGGATCGACAGCGTATGGCTCTCGCCGAGCTTTGCGGCCCAATCGGCGCGCAGGCCCTTGATGCCGTCGAACAAACGGTCGCGGCAGGAAAGCTCAATGGCGTGGCGCTGGCCGTACTCGAAGCCCAGCGTCTCGACGCGCGCGAAGCGGCTCAGCGCCCAGGCGAGGCAGGTGGTGGAATCCTGGCCGCCGGAGAACAGCACCAGCGCGGTTTGTGATGAAAATGCGTCGCTCATGGCCCGCGCTTTAGCATTGCAGGCCCCGCGCGCCAATCAGTGGAAATCGGCCTGTTCCGTCGCGCCCGGCTGGGAACGGCGGCCCGCTTTTGGCATAAGGTTAGGGACCCAGGAGACTGCCCCGCAATGACCCCTTCCCGCGACATTTCCCGCCTGATCGAGATCATGGCGGCACTGCGCACGCCGGTGACCGGCTGCCCCTGGGACCTCGAGCAGAATTTTGCAACGATCGCGCCCTACACGATCGAGGAAGCCTATGAGGTGGTCGACGCGATCGACCGCGGCGATCTCGACGATCTCAGGGAGGAGCTCGGCGACCTCCTGCTGCAGGTGGTGTTCCACGCCCAGATGGCCTCCGAGCAGAACGCCTTTGCTTTCGGCGATGTCGTCGAGGCCATCACGCGAAAAATGATCCGCCGCCATCCCCATGTCTTCGCCGACAAGGACGGCAATCTCGCCCCGTCCCACGTCAAGGAAGTCTGGGACCGCATCAAGGCCGAAGAGAAAGCCGAGCGCGCCGCGCGCCGGCCGCCGGAGGCGACGCCGCCGCACAAATCGCTGCTGTCGAGCGTCAAGGCCGGCCAGCCCGCGCTGACGCGCGCCATGGAGCTGCAGCGCAAGGCCTCCACCGTCGGCTTCGACTGGAACGACCCGCGCGCGGTCTTGCAGAAGATCCGCGAGGAAGCCGACGAGATCGAGGCCGCACTCGATCGCAACGACAAGCAGGAGATCGCCGAAGAAACCGGCGACCTGATGTTCGCCCTCGTCAACCTCGCCCGCCATGTCGACGCGGATCCGGAGGCCGCGCTGCGCGCGACCAACGCGAAGTTCGAGCGGCGCTTTGCCTATATCGAGCGGGCGCTGGAGGCGCAGGGCCGCACGCTCGAGCAGGCCTCGCTGGCGGAGATGGACGCGCTGTGGAATGCGGCGAAGTCGGCGACGTGACGGGAGGGCACCCAGTGGACATCAGGCAGGACGATCCGACGGCGCCACATGTCGCCAACTTGCTGGCGCATCATCTGGAAGAGCTCCGTAGCGTCATGGGGGAGCACGCGCAGGCGCTCGATGCGAGCGGTCTTTCGGCTACGTCCGTGACGTTCTGGACCGCCTGGCAGGACGGCGCGCTGGCTGGCTTCGGTGCCCTGAAGCAGTTGGATGAGGCGCATGGCGAAGTGAAGTCGATGCGCGCCGCACCGACTGCGCGGCGGACCGGAGCCGGGCGCACGCTTCTGAACCACATCATTGCTGAAGGCCGCAAGCGCGGATATGTGCGTCTCAGCCTGGAGACTGGCACTGCGCCGCTGCACGTGCCGGCCGTCGCGCTCTACCGCAGCGCAGGCTTCGTATCCTGCGAGCCGTTCGCCCACTATCAGGCGAGCCCGCACAACCAGTTCATGAGCCTCGACCTGTCGAGGTGATTGTCTCTGCGTAGCCCGGATGGAGCGAAGCGCAATCCGGGGCCTCGCGTCGTGACATCCCGGATTTCGCTTCGCTCCATCCGGGCTACGAAGTGACGCTGGATTATGCGGGAAGATGCGGCACAGCGTCGAACCTGTTCACCACGATATCCCGCTTGGTCTCGTCCACCCGCACGGTCATGTCGAAGCGGCCGTCGTGCAGTTCTTTGGCCAGCACCTCGGAATTGCGGTGGAGCCAGGAGATGCCGGCGCCGTCGGCGGCGTCGACCGAGAGATCGAGCGTGGTGCGTTTTGCGGCGAGGCGTTCCTCGATCGCGGCGAGCAGTGCATCGACGCCCTCGCCTGTGACGGCCGAGACCAGCATCGCCGGATGATCCTCCGGCCTGCGCGCGGCAATGTTCAAAATCTCTTCGCGGTTTTCAGGCTCGTAGCGGTCGATCTTGTTCCAGACCTCGATGATGCGACCAGAGTCGTCAGGATTGATGCCGAGCTGGCGCAGCACGGCGTCGACGTCGCTCTGCTGCGCCTCGGCGTCTTCATGGGAGATGTCGCGGACATGCAGGATGACGTCGGCTTCCAGCACCTCCTCCAGCGTGGCGCGGAAGGCGGCGACGAGCTGGGTCGGCAGGTTGGAGATGAAGCCGACCGTATCCGACAGCATCGCCTTGCCGCCACGCGGCAGCGTCAGCGCGCGCAAGGTGGGATCGAGCGTGGCGAACAGCATGTCGGCCGCCTGCACGTCGGCGCGGGTCAGGCGATTGAACAGCGTCGACTTGCCGGCATTGGTGTAGCCGACCAGCGCGACCACGCGGTACGGCACGCGCTGGCGTCCGGCGCGATGCAGGCGCCGCGTGGCCTGCACCTTCTTCAGCTCGCTCTCGAGTTTCGAGATGCGCTCCTGGATCAGCCGGCGGTCGGCTTCGATCTGCGTCTCGCCAGGGCCGCCCATGAATCCGAAACCGCCGCGCTGGCGCTCCAGATGGGTCCACGAACGCACGAGGCGTGAGCGCTGATAGTTGAGATGCGCGAGCTCGACCTGGAGCGAGCCCTCCTTGGTCTTGGCGCGGCGGCCGAAGATCTCGAGGATCAACCCGGTGCGGTCGAGCACCTTGGCATGCAATTCCTTCTCGAGATTGCGCTGCTGGATCGGCGCCAGCGCGCAATCCATCACCACGAGCTCGACGTCGAGGCTCTTGGCCAATGCGGCGATCTCTTCGACCTTGCCCTTGCCGATATAGGTGGCGGGACGGATCTGGCTGATCGGCGCGATGATGGCGTCGGCGATGACGAGGTCGATCGCACGCGCGAGGCCGGCGGCTTCGTCGAGCCGGGCCTCGGCGTCGCGTTGGACATGATTGGGAAGGGCATGGCTTTCCGATTGCGCGTCGGCACTTCCCGCGCGCGCCCGCAAATAGGGACCGATGACCAGCACCCGCCCCGTCTGCTTAGCCCCTGCCGATCGCGGACGGTCGGCATCCCCGTCGAAATTCCGGGGTTCCAATCAGATCACTCTCAAGCCGGCTGATCCTCGCCGCCTTCGAACAGCTGGATCGGAGCGCCTGGCATGATGGTCGAGATCGCATGCTTGTAGACCAGCTGCGAGTGACCGTCGCGCCGAAGCAGCAAACAGAAATTGTCGAACCAGGTCACGATGCCCTGGAGCTTCACTCCGTTGACCAGAAAGATCGTCAGTGGCGTCTTGGTTTTGCGAACGTGATTAAGGAAAGTGTCCTGTAGGTTTTGTGCGCGGTCTGCCGCCATTGTTTTTTTCTCGCTTTGAGTTTCTTGTTATTGCGCCGGTTGCGACCCTGTTTTCAAAATGGGGCCTTCTTCCGGTTGCCGCTCCTCATGAGATCCCCCTCGGAGGAACAGCGGTTCGATTAGAGGACAGGTCGGCTTATTAGGCAAGCCGCTTCACGCGGCAGACGACGTCCGTTTTCTCCGAAAAACTACGGAAATAGATGATTTTCCTCGCTTATCCCTAAAGTCCGGGCGCGACGCCGGCGTTAGCCGACGCCGAGCGCCTTCAGCTTCCGGTGCAGCGCCGAACGTTCCATGCCAACAAACTCGGCCGTACGAGAAATATTTCCTGAGAAACGGCTGATCTGGGCAATCAAATAGTCGCGCTCGAACACTTCGCGCGCCTCGCGCAGCGGCAGGCCCATGATGTGCTCGCCATTGTTGCTGGTCGGCATCGCCGGGACCATCGAGCCGACGTCCTGCGGCAACATGTCGGCGGTGATGATCACCTCCGGACCGCCCGCGGCCAGAATCATGACTCTCTCAACGTTGTTGCGGAGCTGGCGCACATTGCCGGGCCAGACGTGCGATTGCAACACGGCCATCGCGTCCTGGCCGATCTGGCGCTTGGGCAGGCCGCTGCCGGCCGAGATCTGCTCCATGAAATAGTCGATCAGCTCCGGAATGTCCTCGCGGCGCTCCGAGAGCGCGGGCACGCGGATCGGCACCACCGAGAGCCGGTGATAGAGGTCCTCGCGGAAATGGCCGGCGGCGATCTCCTCCTCGAGGTTGCGCGCGGTCGAGGAGATGATGCGGACGTCGACCTGCACCTTGGCGGTGCCGCCGACGCGCTGGAACGACTGCTCGACCAGCACGCGCAAAATCTTGTTCTGGGTCTCGCGCGGCATGTCCGCGATCTCGTCGATGAACAGCGTGCCGCCATGGGCTTCCTCGAGCGCGCCGGGCTTGCGCGGCTGCTCGCCGTTGGACTGCTCGACGCCGAACAGCTCGTGCTCCATGCGCTCGGGCGTGATCGCGGCGGCGTTGATGACGACGAAGGGACCATCGGCGCGGCCCGAGGCCGTATGCAGCGTGCGCGCGGTCAGCTCCTTGCCGGCGCCGGCGGGGCCGACGATCAGGATGCGGCTGTTGGCCTTGGCCGCGCGCTCGATGGTCTGGCGCAACTGGTTCATGCTGGGCGAGCGGCCGACGAGCTGGCTGGCGCTCGGCGCGAGCTGCTTCAGCTCCTTGACCTCGCGCTTGAGCCGCGAGTTCTCAAGCGCGCGGTTGGCGACCAGGATCAGCCGGTCGGCCTTGAACGGCTTTTCGATGAAGTCATAGGCGCCGCGCTTGATCGCTGCGACCGCGGTCTCGATGTTGCCGTGGCCGGAGATCATCACGACCGGCAGATCGGTATTGTCCTTCTTGACCTGCTCCAGCAGCTGCAAGCCGTCGAGCTTGGAGCCCTGCAGCCAGATGTCGAGAAACACCAGGTGCGGCCGGCGGTTGGCGATCTCGGCCAAAGCCGAGTCGCTGTCGCGCGCGGTGCGGGTGACGAATCCCTCGTCCTCGAGGATGCCCGCAACGAGATCCCGAATATCGGCCTCATCATCGACAATCAGAATTTCACTTGCCATGGGTCGCGCCTGTCTTCTCAGCTGCCTGTTGAGGCTTCGATTTTCGTTGAATCATTGGTCTTTTCAGCCGGCTCTTTGGTTTCGGCCGCGGGCTCTTTTGTTTCTTGCGCCGGGTCCTTGACAACCTGGTCCTTGACAACGGCGCCGGCCTGCTCGCTCGCCAGATCCTTGGCTGTCACGTCCTTGGCCGGCGGTGCCGGCTCGGCTGCTTCGGATTTCTTGGGCTGCCCGGAGATCGCAAAGCGCATGCGCATCCAGGCGCCGCGCTGGCCTTCGCGAAAGTCGGAGGCGTCCTTCAGCTCGATGCGGCCGCCATGGTCTTCCAGCACGCGGCCGACGATAGCAAGGCCAAGGCCCGTGCCCTTGGCGCGGGTGGTGACATAGGGCTCGAGCAGCCGCGAGCGCGCGACCTTGGGCAGGCCGATGCCGTTGTCGATCACGTCGATCAGCACGTCCTCGCCCTCGCGCGAGACCACGACGTCGATGCGACCTTTTCCGCCGTCCTTGCCGAGCTCCTCCGGCGGCACCTGCTCGATCGCCTCGGTCGCGTTCTTGACGATGTTGGTGACCGCCTGCGAGATCAGCCGCCGGTCGAACTGGGCACGCAGCGGATCTTCCTTGAACTCGGCCTCGATCTCGAGCTCGGGATGGGCCACCTTCATCAGGAACACCGCCTGCCGCACGGTGTCGGCGACGTCCTCGCCCTCCATCACCGGTTTGGGCATCCGCGCAAAGCGCGAGAACTCATCGACCATGCGCCTGATATCGTCGACCTGGCGCACGATGGTGTCGGTGCACTGGTCGAAGATCTGCTTGTCCTTGGCCTCGGTGATGTCCTTGCCGAACTTGCGGCGGATGCGCTCGGCCGAGAGCTGGATCGGCGTCAGCGGGTTCTTGATCTCATGGGCGATACGGCGCGCGACATCGCCCCAGGCCGAGGTGCGTTGCGCCGAGACCAGCTCGGTGATGTCGTCGAGCGTGATGATGTAGCTGTCGTGCGGCTGGTTCTTCTCGGCGCTGACGCGGACCGACAGATTGCGCTCGGTGCCGTCGCGGGTGATGGTGATCTGGCCCTGCACCAGGCGCTGGGTCCCGTCCCGCGCCGCCTTCATCATTTCGTCGAGCTCGGGCAGCACGTCGGACAGGGGGTGGCCGAGCGTCTCGGCTTCGGAATGCCCGATCAGCTTCTCGGCCGAGCGGTTGAGGATGCCGACGCTGCCTGACGTGTCGACGCCGATGATGCCGGCGCTGGCCGAGGACAGCACGGCCTCGATGAAGCGGCGGCGGCTGTCGATGAGATCGCTGGCGTTGACGAGCTCGTCGCGCTGGCTGCGCAATTCCTGCGTCATCTTGTTGAAGGTCTCACCGAGCTGGGCAAGGTCGCCTTCCGACTGGTGCACCGGCACCTTGACGTGGAGGTCGCCGGTCGAGACGGTCTGCGCGGCGTTCATCAGCCGCCGGATCGGCGCGACCAGCGAGTTGGCGAAGTTCAGCCCGATCAGCACCGAGGCCATCAGGATCGTCAGCGCGATCACCGCGAACATCAGCGCGAAGGCGACCTGGATGCCGAGCCGCCGCGACTCAATCTGGGCATATTCGGCGACGCTGACCTCGGTCTGCTTGAGCTGGTTGACCACATTCGGATCAAGCGGCCGGGCGACGTAGAGGAAGGTGTCGTTGAAGGCGCGCAGGCGGATCACCGCCGCGACGTAGCTCGCGTCCGGAAGGATCGCGATCTCCGGCTGGCTCTCGCTGACATTGCTGAGAAAGTCCGGCGCCGGCGGCGAATAGGCCAGCCGCATGCCGGTGTCGGCGGATTCCAGGATGTTGGTGCTCTTGTCGATGATCATCGCGCCCGGCAGGTTGCGGGAGCTGGCGCTGGCCGTCAGCATTTCGCGGAACGACCGCCGGTCCTGATCATAGAGCGGCCGTGCATGGGCGATGTCGTTGGCCATGCCGAGAATGTCGCCCTGGATCAGCTGGGCGTGGTCCTGCATGTAGGCGCGCGCGATGTTCAGCGAGTTCTGGATCACCTCCTTGGTCGGCCCGGAGAACAGCCGGTCGAGGCCGCGCTCGAGGGTGACGTTGGCGACGACGGAAACCAGCACCGCCGGCAGCACCGCCACGATCGAGAACAGGCTGACGATCTGGACATGGAGGCGTGCCGCCGCCCTGCCCCGCCGGCGTGCCAGGATCAGCTGCCAGAGCTCGCGGACGATGATCCCGACCAGGAGCAGGATCGTGCCGGCATTGATCAGGTAGAACGAGCGGACCACCTCCGGCGTCGGTTCGATGCTCGTGAGGCCGGTCAGGACCAGGAAGGTCAGCAGGCCCGACAGCAGCGCCAGCGCGACGGCAAAGGGCGCCAGCCAGCGTCGCGGCGACCAGCGCCGGGGCTCTTCTGCTGAGGCCGTGTCAAAGGATGCGGCCGAGGTGTCTGCGCTGGTCATTCCGGCAATGGTGCTGAAAGCGGGTCCGCCGCGGGCGGCAACTGATGTATTCGTACCACATTGTTGCCGAGACGCGACAGTGTCAAATAGCCACGTAATCTCAGCCACTTACGGAATTCAACTTCTTCTTTTAGCCACGATTTACCAAAACGCACGACGCGGGATTCGATGGCTTTGCCCGGCAGGCGTTCGCAGCGACCGTCTTGGCCCGGAACAATGGCCTTCGCTCCGCCCGCGGGGGCGGTCGCCCGATCGGCCGATCGCGCCCGATGGCGCTCAGCCGCTGCCCCGGGGTGGCCGATCGAGGCGCGATCTCTGCGCGCGCATGCGCTTGATCTCGCTCTTCAGCGCCTCGGCCTTTTCATCCCGCTGCTCGCTCGCCGTTGCCGGCCGCTCGTCGCGGCGCAGCTTATCGAGCGCCTTCTCCACGGAGAGCTTGTTGGTCTCAGCCATATCGCGCCTCTCTCGCCAGACCGGTTCCGGCGTCACCGCGTCCGTCAGTACCGGTCGCCATGGGGATCGTTCTGCGGACAGGTTTAGTTCCCATAGGTGTCGTACTAGCTGGCCTGTTGTCGTACCCGCTGCCGCAATAGACGCCGGCCGCGGCCTGAAAGTGTGGTGCCCTCGCCCCCGCGATCGCTGCTGGGGCCGTGTCAGCTCTTCGGGCTGAACATGCCGCCGGCCGCCTTCATGGCGGCCTCGCCCATGGTCTTGGCCTGATCGGTCAGCGCCCGCATCTGGTCCTGGAAGAATTCGGCCTGAAGCTTCAGCGCGTCCTGCACGTCCCTGGCCTGGATCAGCTTGTCGCCGAGATCGAAGGTCGCGGTGACGTTGCGCTGCATGAAGCTGGTGAACTCCTTGGCCTGGTTCGCGATCGGCAGCGACGAGGATTCGAGCCCCTTCTCCAGCAGCTCGAAATAGTCGGTATTGGCCTTGCGCAGACGGCCGAGTGCTTCGGCCAGCATCGTGCGGATGTTCTCAGTGGACGGATTGATCTCTGGCATCACATCTCCCCTTTCAGGAGTTTGCGGTTAGGCCGTCAGCGCCGCGCGATAAGCGGCACAACGAGGTGTGCAGGCTCTGGCGAGAGATACTAGCGAGCATCACCAATGATGCGGAGCTTTGACGCAGATCAAGGGTGGACAACTGCCGTCCGCGAACATTCGTCGCGTCGCGCTCCCGCCGACCGGAGTTCCCTAGATGAAGGCCATTTCCGTCGAAGAAGCCGTTGCGATGATCCCGGCCGGAGCCAGCGTCATGGTCGGAGGTTTCATGGGCGTCGGCACGCCCGAACGGCTGCTGGACGAAGTCGTCCGGCAGCACAAGAGTGGCCTGACCCTGATCTGCAACGATGCGGCAATCCCAGGCAAGGGCGTCGGCAAGCTGTTCGATGCGGCGCTGGTCTCGCGCCTGACCGCCACCCATATCGGCCTCAATCCGAAGGCGCAGCAGCAGATGCTGGCGAACCAGATCGCAGTCGATCTCATTCCCCAGGGCACCTTCGTGGAACGCATTCGAGCCGGCGGATGCGGTCTCGGCGGCGTCCTGACGCCGACCGGCGTCGGCACGCTGGTTGCGGAGGGTAAGCAGCATGTCGAGGTCGACGGCAAGCCGTTCCTGCTCGAGACCGCGCTGCGCGCGCAGTTCGCTCTGGTCCACGCCTTTCTCGCCGACTATCTCGGCAACCTCGCCTACGCGCTGACGTCGCGCAATTTCAATCCCGTCATGGCGATGGCCGCCGACACCGTCATCGTCACCGCGGAGAACATCGTCCCGGTCGGGGTGATCGCGCCCGACCACGTCGTGACGCCGGGGCCGCTCGTCGACTACCTCATTACGAACGGGTGACACATGGACCCGCAGATCATCATCGCCCGGCGCGTCGCCAAGGAGTTGAAGAGCGGCAATCTTGTCAATCTCGGCATCGGCATTCCGACGCTGGTCGCCAACTACGTGCCGTCCGAGCTGAAGGTCTTCTTTCAGTCGGAGAATGGATTGATCGGGACCGGGCCGATCCCCGAGCAGGGCATGGCGCACCCGACGCTCACCGACGCCGGCGGCCGCCCGATCAGTGCGCTCCCCGGTGCGGCCACCTTCGACAGCGCGATGTCGTTCGCGCTGATCCGCGGCGGCCATGTCGATATCACCGTTCTCGGCGGCCTCCAGGTCGACGCGCATGGCCTGCTCGCCAACTGGATGATCCCCGGCAAGATGGTGCCCGGCATGGGCGGCGCGATGGATCTCGTCAGCGGCGCCAAGCGCGTCATCGTCGCCATGCAGCACGCCGCCAAGGGCAAGTCCAAGATCGTCGCCAGATGCTCGCTGCCGCTGACCTCGGCACGGCCGGTGAATCTGGTCGTGACCGACATGGCCGTCATCGGCTTTCCCGACGGCAGGGCAACGCTGCTGGAAACCGCGCCTGGAATCTCCGTCGGGGAGGTCCTCGCGGTGACCGAGGCCGAACTGGTGATCCCGGATTCCGTGCCGGAAATGAAACTCTGACGAGGACGGTCGAATGCGGATCTTTGGCGATTTCAACGAGATCAAATCGGCCGTCGGCACCGAGATCGGCGTCAGCGACTGGGTGGAGGTGTCGCAGGACCGCATCAACCAGTTCGCGGAAGCGACCTGCGACGAGCAATGGATCCATGTCGACCAGGAGCGCGCAGCCAAGGAAATGCCTGGCGGCAAGACCATCGCCCATGGCCTGCTCTCGCTGGCGCTCGCCCCGCTCTTCATCCGCTCCGTGATCGGACTGAAGGGCCTGCGCAACACGCTGAACTACGGCGCCGACCGCATCAGGTATCTCGCGCCGGTGCCGGCAGGCTCAAAGCTGCGCGGCCGGGTCAGCGTTGCCGAAGCCGAGGACGTGCCGCCGGACGGCCTGCGCGTCAACTATCACCTCGTGATCGAGATCGAGGGCGGCAAGAAGCCCGCCTGCGTCGCCGAGCTGATTGCCCTGCACTATCGCTGAGCACGCTCAGTCGATGATGTGATAGCCGCCATCGATATAGAGCACGCCGCCCGTGATCAGCTTGGCGCCATCAAGCGCCAGAAATGCCGTGGCGTTGCCGACATCGTCGATGCTGACGAGGCTGCGCGAGGGCGCCTTGGATTGCGCCTTGTCCATGAGCTCGTCGAACTCCGGAATGCCCGAGGCGGCGCGGGTCGCCAGCGGGCCCGGCGAGATCGCGTGGACGCGAATGCCCTTCGGGCCAAGCTCCGCCGCGATATAGCGAACGGACGCTTCGAGCGCGGCCTTCGCCACGCCCATCACGTTGTAGTTCTCCACCACCATCTGGCTGCCGTAATAGGTCATGGTGAACAGCGTGCCGCCGTTCTTCATCAAGGGCTCGGCGAGATGGGCCATCCGCATGAAGGACCAGCACGAGACGTCCATCGTTTTCAGGAAGCCGTCGCGGCCGACGTCGACAACGCGGCCATGCAGGGCTTCCTTGGGCGAGAAGGCGATCGAATGCAGCAGGAAATCGAGCTGGCCCCATTCGGCGGTGATGCGCTCGAACACCGATTCGATCTGCCCCTCGACCATGACGTCCATCGGCATGAAGATCGGGGCCTCCAGCGCCTGCGCGAGCGGCTCGACATGCTTCTTGGCGCGATCGTTGAGATAAGTGACGGCCAGATCAGCGCCGAGGGCGCGGAACGCCCGCGCGCAGCCCCAGGCGATCGACTGGTCGTTGGCGATGCCGACGATCAGTCCCTTCTTGCCCTTGAGAGCGACCTTGCTGTCCGGAAATACGGGGATCATGACACCCTCTCAGATATTGCGTTGTTCGATGGGCTGTTCATCAGCAGTGCCAGCGTGTGCTGCGCGATCATCAGCTCCTCGTCGGTCGGGACGACATAGACGGGGATGCGGCTGTCGGCGTGCGAGATCAGGCGCGCATGGCGGGCGTTCTCGCCGGCATCGATCGCAGCACCGAGCCATTCGAGCTTGGCGGCGACGCGGGCGCGGATCGAAGCCGAGTTCTCGCCGATACCGGCCGTGAACACGAAGGCATCCAGCCCCTGCAAGGCCGCGGCCAGCATGCCGGTGTTGAGGGCGATGCGATAGACGAAATAGTCGATCGCGAGCCTTGCCTGCGGGTCGTCGCTCGCCTCGAGCTCGCGCATGTCGTTGCTGACGCCGGAGAGGCCTTTCAATCCGCACTCGCGGTAGAGGAAGTCCTGCACTTTCGCAGGCTGCATCCCCTTCTCGGAGATCAGGTAGAGCACGACGCCCGGATCGATCTGCCCGGGGCGCGTGCCCATCGGCAGGCCGTCCAGTGCCGTGAAACCCATCGTGCTCTCGACGCTGCGGCCGTCCTTGATCGCGCACATCGAGGCGCCGCTGCCGAGATGGGCGACGATCACGCGCTGCTTGGCGATCTCGGGCGCGACGGTCGGCAGCGTCCGGGCGATGTATTCGTAAGACAGCCCGTGGAATCCGTAACGCCTGACGCCCTCAGCATGAAGCTGATGCGGAATGGCATAGTGATCGGCGACGGCCTCGTGGCTGCGGTGAAACGCCGTGTCGAAGCACGCCACCTGCGGCAGCTTGGGGAAGTTCGCCAGCAGCGAGCGGATCGGTGCGAGATTGTGCGGCTGGTGCAGCGGCGCCAGCGAGACAAACCGTTCGAGGCGCGACACGACGCCATGGTCGATCAGCACCGGTCGCGCATAGTCCGGGCCGCCATGCACGACCCGGTGACCGACCGCCATCGGCGTCACGCGCAGCTCGTCCCGCAGCCAGTCTCCCGCAACCGCCATCGCCGCCGGAACATCTGCCACCGCATCGATCGGATAGGCACGATCGGCCAGGGAGTCGCCGCCGGCCCCGCTGGCGCGCAGGCGCGGCCGGTTGCCGATGCCGTCCATCTGTCCCTTGATCTGCCGGCGCAGCGTGCCCTCGCCTTCGATCGAATAGACCTGGAACTTGACGCTGGAAGAGCCGGCATTGACGACGAGGATCGTGTCCATGGCGGTCACGCGGCGACTGTCGGCGCCATCTGGCGCCTTGCACGAGCGTAAAGCGCAGCAACCGCGCAGGATGCCATCCGCGCGCGCGGCGAATCCGCACGCGAGGTCAGCACCACAGGCACACGCGCGCCGAGCACGATGCCGGCGCCGTCGGCCTTGGCGAAATAAGCGAGGTTCTTGGCCAGCATGTTGCCGGATTCGAGGTCCGGGACCATCAGGATCTGGGCACGGCCGGCGACCTCGGACACGATGCCCTTGATCCGCGCCGCCTCGGGATCGATGGCATTGTCGAAGGCCAGCGGTCCGTCCAGCACGCCGCCGGTGATCTGGCCGCGGTCGGCCATCTTGCACAAGGCGGCCGCCTCGATCGTGGACGGGATTTTCGAGGTGACCGTTTCGACCGCCGACAGGATCGCGACCCGAGGCGTCTTGCCGAAGCCGCCCTGGTTGTAGAGATCGATCGCGTTCTGGATGATGTCGCGCTTGGCGTCGAGGTCGGGGAAGATGTTGATCGCAGCATCGGTCACGAAGATGGTCTCGGCATAGGCCGGCACGTCCATGACGAAGACATGGCTGATGCGGCGGTCGGTGCGCAGGCCGCCGGTCTTCGCCGTGACGGCGCGCATCAATTCATCCGTGTGCAGGCTGCCTTTCATCAGCAGCTCACCCCTCGCGGCATGAATGAGCTCGACGCCCTTGGCCGCAGCATCGTCGCTATGCGCGGCATCGACGATCTCGAAGCCCGAGACGTCGAGGTCGAATTTTGTGGCGGTGTCCCCGATCTTGCCCGCCGGCCCGACCAGGATCGGCCGGATGATGCCTGCGCTCGCACTGTCGATGGCACCCCGCAGCGAGGTCTCATCGCAGGGATGCACGACAACCGTCGGCGTCGGCGGCGCCGCCCGGGCCGCCGCAATCAGGCGGTCATATTTGGTGCCGGATTGCGCCTGTGTCGCATCAGTCGACATGATGTCACTCCTGCTCCCGCCAATCCGCGCTACGACGCCCTTGCCTGCGAGTCGAAAGGGGCGACGTTTGACGTCCACTCGCCCTCCCCGTCGAGGCCGAACAACTGGGCGATGCGCTTGAGACGGTTGGCGCGCTCGCCGGTGATGTCCTCGCTGGCCGACAGAACCTCGCGCATCGCCGCGAACGCCGCGCGCTTCTGGTTGAGGTCATCAGGCAGCATGCCAGGGATGGCCGCGAGCGCTGCGTCCCGATCCAGCAGCAGCATGAAGAACTGCTCGCGCACCAGCTTCTTGAACTCGGCCAGTGTCATCCGGGTGCCGGCATGCTCGCGCCGCACCTGGCGCAGCGCCTCGATGCTGCGCTCGTCGACCATGCCGCGTGCGGAGCCGACATAGAGCAGCGCACGGAGCGAGGCTTCACGAAGCCCGCCTTCGCCGATGTGCGATTTCAGCTCCGCGATCCGGTTCTCGAGCAGCGCGCGATGTTCGTCCGACATCTCCCGCCGCCGCGACGGCACCGAATTCGGATCGATACCGACCGCAGCCTGCAGTGCGGGCGAGCCGTAGACGTTGAGGAAGATGGTCTCGCTCAGCGCCTCCTGGGCATCCCGCCAGCTGTCGAGTGCATGCACGATCTGCTTCGACATCTGCTCCTGGAATGCCAGGAACGGATTGTCCTTCGACACCGGCTTGCGATTGTCCTCGACGCGGTCGGCAGCCGACTTGATCCCGGACATCCAGGGATTCTGGCTGCTGAACAGCTCATATTGCATCCGCAGCGGATGCATGTTGCGCGCCCAGTTCGCCACCTGCGGCGTCACCATCTTTTTGACCCAGGGCTGCACGAACTTCTGATAGGCGGCCAGATTAAGCTCCGAGACGCGCTTGGCGGCGGCGAAGCGACGCTCATCGTCGGGCGAATTGCCGCCCATGGCATGGATGTCGTCGAGCGTCCGCGCCTCGCAGCGCATCACCCATTGCCCCGCGGCAAGATCGGCGTTGAGCGTCTCGTTGCCGCGCGCCTCGAACGTCGCTTCATAAAGCCCGGGCGGCAGCACGTCGATCAGATCGATGTTGCTGGAGAATTCCGCGTGCTCCTTCTTGGCGACGCCGCCGGAGACGAAGATGCCGAGATGACCGATGCTTTCGTGAACGGTGTAGACGATGGTCTGGCCATAGGCCCTGATCTCGTCGACATCTGCGTAACAGTCGAGGATCCAGTCGAGTGCCTGCTGCGGCGGGGTGACGTTATCGCCCTTGGAGCAGAACACCACGATCGGCGAGCGGATGTTGCGCAGATCGACCTTCTGTCCATCCGACATCTCGATCCGGCCGGCGGCGAGATTGTTGCCGATGAACAGCTCATCGACGATGAACTGGATCTCCTCGGCGTTGAGATTGACGTGACCGCCCCACCAGCGTTCGAAATCGAGATAGCGCTCGGCCTCGGTGTCGACCTTGGAATAGACGTTGTACTGCTTGGTCCAGAGCGTGTTCGACGGGTTCTGGTTCTCGAAGTTCTGCACCAGCCATGCGCCGTCGAACTTGCCGGCACCGAGATCGCTCGCGAGCGCCGTGAGCCAGCTTCCGCCCAGGAGGCCGCCCGAATAGCGCATCGGATATTGGCCGTGCACGCCCGCCCAATAGGCCAGCGGCGCGCCGGCGATGATCAGCGGTCCGAACAATTCCGGCCGCAGCGAGGCCAGGATCATGACGGCCCAGCCGGCCTGGCAATTGCCGATCACGCAGGGCTTGCCGTCGGCATCGGGGTGACGGCTGATGACGGTTTCGAGAAACTTCGCTTCCGCGCGCGCAATGCGTTCAATCGTCTGCCCCGGCATGGGCTCGGGCAGGAACCCGATGAAATAGCAGGGATGTCCCGCCTTCATGGCGACGCCAATCTCGCTGTCCGCCTTGAAGCCGCCGATGCCGGGTCCATGTCCCGCGCGCGGATCGACCACGACGAAGGGCCGTCGGCTCATGTCGATCTCGACATCCTTGGGCGGGATGATGCGCACCAGCGCGTAATTCACGGGCTCGTCGAGCTTGCGACCGTCCGTGATCAATTCGGCAGCATATTGCAGCACATGCGGCGCGGTCTGCGCGACATGTTCGCGATACTGATCGCCCCTCTGGCGCATGATGTCCAGGAACAGCACACTGCGCTGCCCGGCATCGACCATATATTCCACGGCCGAGGCGACCAGCCCCGACATGGGCCCCTCAGGCAGTTTCAGATTTTCCATCGCCATCTTCGACCTCGTCGTCGCGCCCGAGGTCATTCAAGGAGGCCGGCGGCCCTCTACGTTGACATAGGTCAACGGTCAGGAGCCGGAACCTTGTGCAGAAAAGCTGGCTAACAGGATCAGCTGCGGCGGAACGGATTCGGCCCCATCCCGATTAACGGGAATGGATAGAGTATTCCTTGCAGTGATGGTGTCATCGGTTCTGCTGCTGATCGTGGCCGCCGACCTCCTGGTCAACGGCCTCACTCTGGAGCAGGCGACGAATGTCGCCAGCATGACGCCGGCATCAACCCGCCTGGTCCGATAAGCGCGACGCCGCGCCTCGCGGCCGAATGACAAAATCGAAAAATTCGACGGAACAAATCGGTCCGATTCGGACTTTTGCTCATCGCGCCAGCCATCAAGGCTCGCGCGATCCGGACAGGCTCAGCTCCGCTGTGGTAGGGGGAGCTGAGCCACCGTCCGTTTTGGGGAAACTAGCCCCCGCTCCGGTAGACCTGGATATCGAGGTCCCGGATTTTCTTGCGCAACGTGTTGCGGTTGAGGCCGAGCAGATCGGCGGCGCGGATCTGGTTGCCGCGGGTGGCGGCAAGCGCCGCCGTGAGCAGCGGTACCTCGATCTCCTTGAGGATGCGGTGATAGAGGCCCGGCGGCGGCACGCCGTTCGGGAAGCCCTGGAAGTGCGAGGACAGATAGGCTTCCACCGCGCCGCCGAGATTGTCGACACCCTGCTGGACCGCGGCGCCCGGGCTGACCGTCGGCGGCGCCAGCTCGCCGTCGATGACGGAGGCCGTGATCACGTCCTGCGGATAGAGTGCGGCCAGACGCCGGGCGAGGTTCTCGAGCTCGCGCACGTTGCCGGGCCAGCGGTGCTGCTTCATCCGCTCCAGCGCCAGCGCATCGAGCTTCTTCGGCGGCAGGCCGTCCTTTTCAGCCAGCGCGAAGAAGTGGCGGACGAGATCGGGCAGATCCTCGATGCGTTCGCGCAAGGGCGGCAGCCGCAGCGGAACCACGTTGAGGCGGAAGAACAGGTCCTCGCGGAACAAGCCCTGCTGGATCAGCACGCGCAGATCCTTGTTGGAGGCCGCGACGATGCGCACGTCGGTCTTGATCGGGGTGCGGCCGCCGACGGTGGTGTATTCGCCCTGCTGCAGCACGCGCAGCAAGCGTGTCTGCGCCTCCATCGGCATGTCGCCGATTTCGTCCAGGAACAGCGTGCCGCCCTCGGCCTGCTCGAACCGGCCAGAGGCGCGGGTGTTGGCACCGGTGAAGGCGCCGCGCTCGTGGCCGAACAATTCGGACTCGATCAGGTCGCGCGGGATCGCCGCCATGTTGACCGCGACGAACGGGCCGTTGCGACGCTTGCCGTAATCGTGCAGCGCGCGCGCCACCAGTTCCTTGCCGGTCCCGGACTCGCCCGTGATCATCACGGTGAGGTCGGTCTGCATCAGGCGTGCGAGCACCCGATAGATTTCCTGCATCGCCGGCGAGCGGCCGACCAGCGGGATCGCCTCCATCTCGGCGTCCTCGTCCGGCGTCGAGACCCGCTCCTTGGGCTCGGCCAGCGCGCGGCCGACGATGGCGATCAGCTCCTTCAGGTCGAAGGGTTTCGGCAGATATTCGTACGCGCCCCGTTCAGACGCGCGGATCGCCGTCATGAAGGTGTTTTGCGCGCTCATGACGATGACCGGCAAGTTCGGCCGCATCTTCTTGATCCGCGGCAGGAGATCGAAGGCGTTCTCGTCGGGCATCACCACGTCGGTGATGACGAGATCGCCCTCCCCCTGGCTGACCCAGCGCCACAGCGTTGCAGCGTTGCCGGTGAGCCTCACCTCATAGCCGGCGCGGGACAGTGCCTGATTGAGAACGGTGCGGATGGCGGTGTCGTCATCAGCAACGAGAATGCTACCTGCGGGCATCGTTAATCCTCATTTTGCCCCCTGTGACGCAGACGACGACTTCCCGGCAGAACCGTCGCGACTGCTGTGATCGGCATGTTTCACCGATGTGGAATACATCGGCATCAGCACGCGGAAGGTGGTCTTGCGCGGCTGAGACTCGCATTCGATGATGCCCCCGTGATCGCCGACGATCTTGGCGACCAGCGCCAGGCCGAGACCAGAGCCGGTCTGCTTGGTGGTCACGAAGGGATCGAACAGGTTGGGCAGAAGATCGTCCGGCACGCCTGGTCCATTGTCTCGCACGCAGAATTCGAGCGGCAGAGATACCCGGGATTTTTGACCGGGGACTGACAGGCGCACGCCGGGGCGGAACGCGGTGGTGAGCTGGATCTCGGCGTCGGGCACGTCGATCAGCGCTTCGGCGGCGTTCTTCACGAGGTTGAGGAACACCTGGATGAGCTGGTCCTGGTTCGCCAGCACCGGCGGCAGCGAGGGATCGTAATCCTCGATGAAGCGGATATTGCGGGCAAAGCCGGACTGCGCCAGCCGCTTCACGTGGTCGAGCACGGAATGGATGTTGACGGGCCCGCGCACCACGGGACGCTCGTCGCCGAACACCTCCATGCGGTCGACCAGCGTCACGATGCGGTCGGCCTCGTCGCAGATCAGCCGCGTCAGCATGCGGTCCTCGGACGAGGCCTGCTGTTCCAGCAACTGCGCCGCGCCACGGATGCCGGAGAGCGGATTCTTGATCTCGTGCGCCAGCATGGCTGCTAGCGCTATCACCGAGCGCGCAGCGCTGCGATGGGTGAGCTGGCGGTCCATCTTGTCGGCGATGGAGCGCTCCTGCAGCATCACCACGATATGGCCGGGCCGCTCGGTGAGCGGCGCGACGTGCAAATCGACCTGGCGGTCGCCGCCCATGCGCGGCGTGCCGAGATCGACCTTGTATTCGTTGACCGGCGAGTTCGACGAGCGCACCTGGTCGATCAGCGCCAGCAAGGGGCTGCCGAACGGCACCAGCTCCTTCAGCGATTGGCGCTTCAGGAACTGCGTCGAGATCTCGAAGAAGGCTTCGGTCGCGATATTGGCGGCGACGATCTTGCCGTCCGGCCCAATCATGAGCACGGGATTGGGAAGCGCGTCCAGGATGGCGTCGCTGTCGGACAGAATCGGCCGACGATGTTCAGCGGCTGAGCTCATGCAGCAGCGCTCCATGCGAAGTCGTCGAAGGCATCTTGCAGTGACTGGTGAACGGCGGTGGGATCCTCCGAGGTGAGGATCTTCTGGCGCCAGCCCTTCAGCTTCTCGACCGGTGCGCCGCTCGCATCCGCAGCGACGTCCAGCGCCCAGCCGAGATGCTTGCGGGCGTGCTTGAGGCCGACGCGCAGGCCGTAGAGCGCGCAGACGCCCTCATAGAGCGTACGGACGTAATGAAGTTGTGTTTCCAGCGACGGCGTGGCTTCAGCGGCCCCGCCGTTGAGGCGGCGGCCGATCTCGCCGGGCAGCCAGGGCTGGCCGTTCGCGCCGCGGCCGATCATCACGGCATCCGCGCCGGAGGCCTCGAGTGCTGCGAGCGCCTTCTCGTAAGTGGTGATGTCGCCATTGACGACGAGCGGAAGGGAGACGGCTTCGCGCACGGCGCGGATCGCATCCCAATCGGCCTCGCCCTTGTAGAACTGGCAGCGGGTGCGGCCGTGCACGGTGACGAGCTGGATGCCGGCCGCTTCCGCGCGGCGCGCCAACTCCGGCGCGTTGCGCGTGCGGTCATCCCAGCCGAGCCGCATCTTCAGCGTCACGGGGACCTTCACCGCCGCGATCGTCGCCTCGATCAGGCTGACGGCGTGGTCGAGGTCGCGCATCAGGGCCGAGCCGGACTGGCCGCCGGTGACGTGACGGGCCGGGCAGCCCATGTTGATATCGATGATGTCGGCGCCTTCGGCTTCCGCGATCCGGGCGCCTTCGGCCATCCAGTGAGTCTCGCAGCCGGCGAGCTGGACCACATGCGGGCCGATTCCCGTCGCTTCGCAGCGCAACCGCGACATCCGATGGCCGTTGGCGAGCTCGTCGCTCGCGGTCATCTCGGACACGACGAGACCCGCCCCCAGCTCGGCGGCGAGCTTACGGACGGGCGAGTCGGTCACCCCCGACATCGGCGCCAGGAAAACCGGGGTGGCGACGTCAATGTCGCCTATTTTCAACGGCTTAGTGCCTGATACTGCCGAGCCGGTCACAGGGGGTCTCGTTAAGTCGGCAGGGCTTGATCGCGCTGCCATGGCCTATCTTGCGCACAATTCTTGTGCAGTCAAGCGTCATGCCTACAGTTTAGACAGTTCTGCAAATTTTTCAAGTGCAGTGCAGCAAATTGCTGTTTCCCACAATCCGGGAAAACCCCTTTTTTTGCGGGCCTGCCGTGCTAGAGGCATGCCGGTCATCACCCACTCCCCGACTCTTCATCATCAACTGAGTATTTGAGTCCTATGGCGAAATCACAGCGCACCGCAGTCGTTCTCGTCGCGGCCGGACGCGGCCTGCGCGCCGGCGCCGGCGGACCGAAGCAATATCGGACGATCGGCGGCGTGCCTGTGATCCATCGCGCCATGGAAGCCTTCAGCCAGCATCCCGATGTGTTCGCCGTGCAGCCGGTGGTGAATCCCGACGACAGCGCCATGTTCACGGCAGCGGTCGCAGGGCTGAAGCACGAGGCGCCGACCAGCGGCGGTGCCACCCGTCAGGCTTCTGTGCTCGCCGGCCTCGAGGCGCTCGCCAAGCATCAACCCGATATCGTGCTGATCCACGACGCCGCCCGGCCCTTCGTCTCGGCCGGCGTGATCTCGCGCGCGATCGAGGCGGCAAGCCGCACCGGTGCTGCGATCCCCGTCGTCCCCGTCACCGACACCATCAAGATCACGAGCGCGAGCGGCGATGTCGAGGACACGCCGGACCGCGCGCGTTTGCGAATCGCGCAGACGCCGCAATCCTTTCGTTTCGATGTCATCCTCGAAGCGCATCGTCGTGCGGCAAAGGACGGGCGCTCTGATTTCACCGACGATGCCGCGATTGCCGAATGGGCGGGATTGACGGTTGCAACCTTTGAAGGCGATGTTGCCAATATGAAGCTCACCACCCCCGAGGATTTCGTGCGCGAGGAAGCGCGCCTGGCCAGCCTGCTCGGCGACATCAGGACCGGCACGGGCTACGACGTGCACGCTTTCGGCGAAGGCGATCACCTCATGCTCTGCGGTATACGCGTGCCGCACACCAAGGGCTTTCTGGCGCACTCCGACGGCGATGTCGGCCTCCATGCGCTGGTCGACGCCATCCTCGGCGCGCTCGCCGACGGCGACATCGGTTCGCACTTCCCGCCGAGCGACGCCAAGTGGAAGGGCGCCTCCTCCGACCAGTTCCTGAAGTACGCCATCGAACGCGTCACGGCGCGTGGCGGCCGTATCGCCAATCTCGAAGTCACCATGATCTGCGAGCGGCCGAAGATCGGCCCCTTGCGCGACACCATGCGCGCGCGCATCGCCGAGATCTCCGGCGTCGACATTTCCCGCGTCGCGGTGAAGGCGACGACCAGCGAGCGGCTCGGCTTCACCGGCCGCGAGGAAGGCATCGCGGCCACCGCGAGCGCCACCATCCGCTTGCCATTTAACGAAAAGACCTGGAGCATCTAGGTCATGGCCGGCAGCGACGCACGCGCCCTCTCCCGCTCGCTGCTCGATCTCTGCCGGATGCGCAAGCTGACGATCGCGACGGCGGAGTCCTGCACCGGCGGCCTTGTCGCCGGCGCGCTGACCGACATCCCCGGCTCGTCTGACGTGATCGACCGCGGCTTCGTCACCTATTCCAACGACGCGAAGCGCGCGATGCTGGGTGTCGAGGCGAGCACGCTCACCAATTTCGGCGCGGTCAGCAAGGAGACCGCAACCGCCATGGCGGTCGGCGCGCTGGAGCGTGCCGGCGTCGACCTTGCGGTGTCCATCACCGGCATCGCCGGCCCCGGCGGCGCCACGCCCGGGAAGCCGGTCGGCCTCGTCCACTTCGCCGCCGCCGCGCGCGACGGCCGCATCATCCATCGCGAGCACCGCTTTGGCGCGATCGGCCGCACCGCCGTGCGCCAGCGCTCGGTGGTCGAGGCGCTGCGCATGCTGATGGACCTCGCCCGCGGCCCGCACGCCCAGACCAAACCGCGCCGCGCTACCGCGGCAACGAGGCTTCGCCCGCGCGTAACACGTTCGCCGCGCCGGCATGCCGTGAAACGCCGGCCGCCGCGCGCGCCGCGGGGCTGAGATCCGTAGCCCGGATGGAGCGAAGCGCAATCCGGGACCTCTGTGTCCGCGGATGCAAATCCTGGATTACGCTTCGCTCCATCCAGGCTACGAGACAGCGCATGTTGATGGAGCGCCCTATGCCGCCGCCAGCAACGCGCTCGCGTGATCGAGCACGCGCTGCTTGACCGCATCGGCATCCGACGGCTTCACCTTCGCGCTGACCGTCAACTCCACGACGGGCGCTGCGGGATCGGCGGCGATCACCTTCGAGACATTGACCGACGGCGCGGCGTGATCGTCGACGCGCGGATCCTCGCGCAGTTCCTTCAGGATCTGGTCCGCCAGAGCATTGGCCGAGCCGGCCCCGACCGGAAACGTCACCTTGACCTCGCCCGTACCGGGATAGGCGCTGTGATTGATGATCGCCGCGCCCCACACCTGCCCATTCGACAGCAGGATCTGCGTGTTGTCGGCCGCGACCAACTCGGTCATGAACAGCGAGAGCGAGCGCACCTTCCCGGCCTTGCCGCCGACCTCGACGTCGTCGCCGATATGGAACGGCCGGAACAGCAGCAACATCACGCCTGCGGCGAGATTGGACAGCGTGCCCTGTAGCGCCAGACCAATGGCGAGTGACGTTGCACCCAGCACGGCGACGAGGCTCGCGGTCTGGATGCCGAACAGTTGAAGCACGGCGATGCCGACCACCGCGAGCACGCCGTAGCGCGTGACGCTGGAGAGGAACAAGGTCACCAGCGGATCGACCCGGTGGCCGACATTGAGCACGCGCGTGACGAAGCGCTGCATGGCGCCGGACAGATACCAGCCGATCGCCAGCAGCAGGATCGCGTAGATCACGTTCAGCCCATAGAGGACGAGCGAAGCTTTCAGCGTGTCGAAATTGAGGGGCATGGCGGCTCCAACCCGGACGATCCGTTGCAAACTCGCGGCGGCGCGAAATGATCCCTCGATGGTTGGGCTGGAACGCGGTCTTGTAGCCCGGGTGAGCGGAGCGATATCCGGGACCAAAGCAAATGTTGTCCCGGGTGTCGCTCCGCTCACCCGGGCTACGAGACCTTGTGTTGCCCGTCGGGCAAAACATCCAACCAACGGGTCAATCGCCGCCAGCAAAAATATTCGCCTTTACAGAATTTCGGCTTTGTCGCATTCTCCCGCCACCTCATCCCTGTCAGAGGGGCGTATCGCGATCGTCACGAACGCGGGATGAGCCGTGGTGGACGCAAGGCCACACCGGCGCGAAGGGTTTTGCAGGGCGGGCAACCGTGAGCGAGGACCATCGCGCATACGACCGGTGGGTTCTGCGTACGGTAAAACCGTGTCGTCCTGGCGCCCGGGGTCTGTGCGCCAAGTCTTGCGGTGATGCGTGGGCCCAACCGGGCCCAGGCATCAGCCATCCGCAAGGCGACGGGGGCAATAGTGCATCGCTCCCCGGGGAGAGCTCGGCATAAGCCGTAAACCCACTGCGCAGGGAAGGCCGGTTGTTGGGCTTCACCTGTATGCCGCTGTGCAGCTTCTTCGCCACCTTTCGCACAGTGGACCGTGGGTGCCCGGCCGGCACCCGGTCTTCCCTGCGCCCTCTGACATCGAGGGCGGCATGACGAGGCAAGACTCGGGCAGGAATTGCCGCGAGATCGCAGCGTCATGTCTGGTTTTCAAAAAGCACGCAAATTTTGTCGAATCCGATCGGGATCGCAAACGTGCAACCGCGACCAAACGTCGTCGCTGATGTCCGATCTTGCGCGGGAAAATATTGGCGCAATAATGCCGCTCTACGCTGTGATCCGGAATCAACCGGACCAGCTTTGTGGAGGGCGACGAAAGTGTTCGCTCGCGCCGCGGCCTCGGCCGCCGTGATTATCACCTTGGCCACCTTTGATGGTGCGGCCGCGCAAACTGCCAACCAGCCGCCCGATACGATGGCGGCGCGGGTGGAAGCGTGCACGCCCTGTCACGGCAACAAGGGCGAAGGCACCAGCGACGTCTATTTCCCGCGCCTTGCCGGCAAGCCCGCCGGCTATCTCTACAACCAGCTCCTCGCCTTCCGCAGCGGCCGGCGCAAATATCCGCCGATGAACTATCTCCTGGAATTTCTGCCCGATCCGTATCTGGAGGCGATGGCGGAGTACTTTGCCAGCGAGCATCCGCCGCTGCCGCAGCCGGCGCCGAGCGAAGTCAGCAAGGACGTTTTGGCGCAAGGCGAGCTGCTCGCAACCAGCGGCGATGCAGGTCGCAACATTCCGGCATGCGTCAGCTGCCACGGCCCGGGACTCACAGGCATGCAGCCCGGCATCCCTGGCCTGCTCGGCCTGCGCGCCCCCTATATCAGCGCCCAGCTTGGCGCCTGGCGCTACGGCACCCGCACCGCAAAATCGCCTGACTGCATGCAGCTCGTTGCCGGCCATCTGACCGAGGCCGACGTCACCGCGGTCGCCGCCTGGCTTGCAACGCGCCCTGCCCCGGTTAATCCTGCTCCCGTTCCGAAAGGCACCTACGCGCTGCCCTTCGGCTGCGGCAGCCAGCCCAACTGACGAGGCGGATGATGGGCTCGAAACTGTCGATCGCACTGCTCGCATTCGTCGCATTCACGACGTCTGCGCAGGCACAGGACAAGACCAGTGATATCATCGCCCGCGGCGAATATCTCGCCCGCGCCGGCGATTGCACCGCGTGTCACACTGCGCCGGAGGGACGCCTGTTCGCCGGCGGCCGCGCCATGCCGACGCCGTTCGGCACGCTCTACACCTCCAACATCACGCCGGATCCCGATACCGGGATCGGCAAGTGGAGCGCGGACGATTTCTACAAGACCATGCACAGCGGTCGCTTCCCGGACGGTGGGCTGATCTATCCGGCGATGCCGTTTGCGTCCTACACCAAGGTCACGCGCGCCGACAGCGACGCGATCTTCGCCTATCTGCGCTCGATCGCACCGGTGAACCAGAAGAACAAGCCGCACGAGCTGCGCTTTCCCTACGACAACCGCCAGCTCATCCTCGGCTGGCGCACGCTGTTTTTCAGCGAGGGCGAGTTCAAGCCCGATCCGACCAAATCCGCCGAATGGAATCGCGGCGCCTATCTGGTCGAAGGCCTCGGCCATTGCGGCATGTGCCATTCGCCGATCAACGCGCTCGGCGGCACCTCGCAATCGGACGCTTTCAAGGGCGGCCTGATCCCGATGCAGAACTGGTACGCGCCCTCGCTCACCTCCAACCGCGAGGCCGGCCTCGGCGACTGGAGCATCAAGGACATCACCGATTTGCTCCAGACCGGCGTCTCGGCGCGCGGCGTCGTCTACGGCCCGATGGCCGAGGTCGTGCACAACAGCCTGCAATATCTCAACGACGCCGACACCAAGGCAATGGCGGTGTACCTCAAGAGCATCGCGGAAGGCTCCTCGCCGCCGGCGGCAAGCTCGGTGCTGCCGACCACTGAAAGCAGCCTGCTGATCAGCCTCGGCAAGACCGTCTACGACAAGAACTGCGCGAGCTGTCACGGCCTGCAGGGCGAAGGCAAGCCGCCACACTGGCCGCCGCTCGCCAACAACCAGTCGATCGAGATGCAGTCGGCGGTCAATCCGATCCGCATGGTGCTCAATGGCGGCTATCCGCCGGGCACCAAGGGCAACCCGATGCCCTACGGCATGCCGCCCTTCGCGGGCCTCCTGTCCGACAACGAGGTCGCCGCCGTCGTCTCCTACATCCGCACCGCCTGGGGCAATCGCGGCACGCCGGTCTCGGCGCGCGAGGCCAATGAGCTGCGCTCCGCACCGCTGAACTGAGGATCCGCCATGTTCAATTCCGATCCTCCGACCAGCCCAGCGGCCGCCGACCAGGCCGTCGAGGAGGTCGTTGCCCAGGGCCCGTCAGGCGCGATCGTGCTCGCCGGCATCGCCACCGCCTGCGTCGTCGCGATGTGGCTCGCCTTCTATCTGTTCGTGTTCCTGCCGCGCGGGGCGCTGCAATGAGCGCAGAGGATACCCATGGCAGCGCCGAGGTCGCAGCCCGCGTCGAGCGGCGCTGGGCCACCATCGCCGTCATCATCATCGTCGGCATGGCGCTGCTGGCGGCCTTCGCCGGCATCCATCGCGCGACCATGCCGCAGCCGCGCGTCGAGACCACCGATCCGTCGCGGATTCACCTCTCCGGCGAGTTCGTCGAGAGCAATCTCGGCAGCGTGCTGGAAGCCAATGGCAATGTGACGGTGCGCGCGATCGGCCAGCAATATTCCTTCACGCCGGCCTGCATCGTGGTACCTGCGGACACGCCGATCACGCTGCGCGCCACCAGCGCCGACGTCGTGCACGGCATCCTGATCCAGGGCACCAACATCAACACCATGCTGGTGCCGGGCTACATTTCCGAGCAGCTGATGCGCTTTACGAAGACCGGCGACTATCTGATGCCCTGCCAGGAGTTTTGCTCCTTCGGCCACGAGGGCATGTGGGGCAAGGTCAAGGTGATCGACAAGACCGAATTCGCCAATCGCGCGAAGGGCGGCGGGAGGCTGAGCTGTGTTGGTCAATAGGAAGCTCATCCTCGCCCATTTCTGGCTGGCCTTCGCCGTATTCGGCGTCGCGCTCACGCTCGGCGCCTGGCAGATGTTCATCCGCAGCCCTATCGGCACCTGGCTGTCCAACCCCGAGCTCTACTACCGCTCGCTGACCGCGCACGGCACGGTGATGGGCTACGTCTTCCCGACGCTGGTCGCGATGGCCTTTGGCTATGCCATCAGCGAGTCCGCGCTGGAGCAGCGCCTGGTCGGCGTGCGCTGGGCCTGGACCGGGTTCTGGCTGATCGTCGTCGGCAGCGTCATGGCGGTGATCCCGATCGCGCTCGGCCGCGCCTCAGTGCTCTACACGTTCTATCCGCCGCTGATCGGCAACCTCTTCTACTACCTCGGCGTCGTGCTGGTCGTGGTCGGCTCCTGGATCTGGGTCGCGCTGATGTCGATCAATCTGCGCGTCTGGCGCAAGGCCCATCCGGGCGCGCCGGTGCCGCTGGCGATGTTCGCCAATGTCGCGGGCTCATATCTGTGGGCCTGGACCGCGGTCGGTGCCGCGCTCGAGCTGCTGCTCCAGATCATCCCCGTCGCGGCAGGTCTGAAGAACACGATCGACGCCGGCCTCGCCCGCATCTTCTTCTCCTGGACGCTGCACGCCATCGTCTATTTCTGGCTGATGCCGACCTACATCGCCTATTACACCATCGTGCCGCGCGCGATCGGCGGCCGGGTCTATTCCGACACCATGGCGCGGATCTCCTTCATCCTGTTCCTGGTGGTGGCGATGCCGATCGGCATGCACCACACCTTTGCCGATCCAATGGTCGGCGCAGGCTTCAAGTTCATCCATTCGGCTTTCACCGCGCTGGTGGCACTGCCGACGCTGCTGACCGTGTTCACGATCTGCGCCTCGATCGAGATCGCGGCGCGCCTGCGCGGCGGCCGCGGCATGTTCGGCTGGATGAGGGCCCTGCCCTGGGACAATCCGATGCTGCTGGCGCTGGCGTTCTCGTTCGTCATGCTCGGCTTCGGCGGCGCCGGCGGCCTCATCAACATGAGCTACCAGCTCGATGCCTCGATCCACAACACGCAGTGGATCACCGGCCATTTCCACCTGATCTTCGGCGGCGCCATCGTGATCATGTATTTTGCGATCGCCTATGATCTGTGGCCGCATCTGACCGGGCGCGAGCTGATCGATATCCGCCTGATCCGCACCCAGCTCTGGCTGTGGTTCATCGGCATGATCGTCACGACCTTCCCGTGGCACTGGGTCGGCATTCTCGGCATGCCGCGCCGCATGGCCTATTTCGACTTCGGCGATCCCGCGATCGCGCCGCAGGCACTGTCGGTCACCTTCTCCGCGATCGGCGGCTTCATCCTGCTGACCTCAGGCATCATGTTCATCGTCATCCTGGCGCGCGGCATGCGCGCGCCCCAAGCCGACGCCGGCCCCTACCGCTATGCGGTCGCCGTGCATCAGGCCACGACCGTGCCGCTCGCGCTCAACACCCATGCGCTGTGGGTGGCGTTGATGATCGCGCTCACCCTCACCAATTATGGCTATCCGATCCTCAATCTGGCCCTGGGCGGGGGCACCTCGGTGCCGGCCGTCTATGTGGGAGCGCAGTGATGAGCGCGCGCGATCTCTTCACCTTCAGCAATCCTCATTTCACGCGGGGTGTCGGCATCACGGCCGCGATCTTCATCGTTACAGCGATTGCCGGCTTCATCGTGCTGCCCTTCGCGCAGCCCTGGGTCCAGTTCGCCAACGTCTGGGATGCGATCTGCAGCGCCGCCGGCGTGCCGCAGCGTACGCCGAGCGTCACGACGCCCGAACAGGCAAAACGCCTGTCGGAGGTCGTGCTGACCTCGCACACGCTCTCACGTCCGAGCCAGGAGGCGATCGGCCGCGGCGCGACGCTGGCGCAGCGCTGCGCGATCTGTCATGGCCCGACCGGCATCAGCCGCGCGGACTCGCCCAATCTCGCGGGCCAATATGCCGCCGTGATCTACAAGGAGCTGCACGATTTCCGCTCGGGCGCGCGCACCAATGCCGTGATGTCGCCGTTCGCCGTCAACCTGACGGACCAGGAGATCGCCGACCTCTCGAACTATTACGCCTATCTGCCGCGGCTCCCGGCCTATCACCCGACGCCGCAACTGCCGAAGCCGAACATCGTCATCTTCGGCGCGCCGATGCGCGGCATCGCGCCTTGCGGCTCCTGCCATGGCAGCCTCGACAACAAGACCGGCAGCCCGTGGCTGGAGGGACAGTCGGAGGCCTACATGAAGGCCCAGCTCCAGGCGTTTGCCTCCGGCGAGCGCCGCAACGACATCAGCCAGCAGATGCGCAACATCGCCCGCGCAATGACGACACAGGAGATCGACCAGGCCGCGGCGTATTACGCCTCGCAGCCGCCGGACGTGGTCAAGGCGGTGGATTGAGGGATTGGCACGTCTGTCTCCACATCGTCATTGCGAGCGCAGCGAAGCAATCCAGACTGTCTCCGCTGAGGGATTCTGGATTGCTTCGTCGCTACGCTCCTCGCAATGACGGCGGAGAGAGCATGCCCCGATCGTAGAACCTACGACGACGCCAGCTTCGGCCGGCCGTAGATCGCATCGGCCCGCTTCTCGAACGCGATCGAGAACCGCGCGAAGGCGGCGTCGAACATCGAGCCCATCAGCATCGCCAGCATGCGGCTCTTGAACTCATAGGCGAGATAGAAACCGACGTCGCAGACGCCCTCGCCTTTGGGCTCGAACGTCCAGCGGTTTTCGAGGTTACTGAACGGACCTTGCAGATATTCGACCAGGATCTTCAGATTGGCGCGGTCGAGCGTCACGCGGCTGGTGAAGGATTCCTTGACCAGCTTGAACGACACCGTCATGTCCGCGACCAGCACCTCGGTGCCGTCAGGCTTGGCCATGCGCTGACGGATCTTCAGCGCGCTGCACAGCGGCACGAATTCCGGGTAGCGCTCGACATCGGCGACCAGATCAAACATCTCGGACGCGCTGTGATTGACACGGCGCTTGCTCGAAAATTTAGGCATAGCGATTCAACGGGCAGTCGCGGCCCGCGCGGCCTTCAGTCTCGCAAAGTCCTCGCCGGCATGATGCGAGGAACGGGTGAGCGGGCTCGCCGACACCATCAGGAAGCCCTTGGTGTAGGCGACCTTCTCGTAGGACGAAAACTCGTCCGGCGGCACGTAGCGCATCACGGCGTGATGCTTGCGGGTCGGCTGGAGATATTGCCCGATGGTCAGGAAGTCGACGTCGGCGGAGCGCAGATCGTCCATCACCTGCTGCACCTCGTGGCGCTCCTCGCCGAGGCCGACCATGATGCCGGACTTGGTGAAGATGGTGGGATCGAGCTCCTTGACCCGCTGCAGCAGCCGGATCGAGTGGAAGTAGCGCGCGCCGGGCCTCACCGTCAGGTAACGCGACGGCACGGTCTCCAGATTGTGGTTGAACACGTCGGGCCGCGCCGCGACGACGACCTCGAGCGCGCCTTCCTTGCGCAGGAAGTCGGGCGTCAGGATCTCGATCGTGGTCGAGGGGCACGCGGCGCGGATCGCGCGGATGGTCTGGGCGAAATGCTCGGCGCCGCCGTCGGCAAGATCATCGCGGTCGACCGAGGTGATGACGACGTGGGCAAGGCCCAGCTTGGCGACGGCCTCGGCGACGTTGTGCGGCTCGGCCGCATCGAGCGCATTGGGCAGGCCGGTCTTGACGTTGCAGAAGGCGCAGGCCCGGGTGCAGGTGTCACCCATGATCATGAAGGTCGCGTGCTTTTTGTCCCAGCACTCGCCAATATTCGGGCAGCCCGCCTCCTCGCACACCGTGTGCAGGCCGTTGGCGCGCACGATGTTGCGGGTGTCGGCATAGCCGCGGGTATTGGGGGCGCGCACACGGATCCAGTCCGGCTTCGGCGGCGAAGCGGAATCGGGGCGATTCACCTTTTCGGGGTGACGGGGGCGCAACGGGTTCGAGATAGTGTCGACAATAACGACCATGGTCTGTCCGGTCTGTTCAGGTCCTACCTAATCGGTCTGCTTGCCTGCTGCAACCCGGCTCGCGCCGCTTCAGGGAACATGGCAGATATGGGCAATATCCTGCTCTGTTCTCAGGCGATTCTCACCTCGAATGGCTCCAACCTCGAAAGCCTCTACACCGCGGCTCGGCAAGGCCCTGAAGCGGGCCTTTTTCGACCGCGAGGTCCGCGAGGTCGCGCGCGATTTGATCGGGGCTACCATGCTGGTCGACGGCGTCGGCGGGATCATCGTCGAGGTCGAGGCCTATCATCATACCGAGCCGGCGGCGCACTCCTACAATGGCCCGACGCCGCGGAACCAGATCATGTTCGGCCCGCCCGGCTTTGCCTATGTCTACCGCTCCTACGGCATCCACTGGTGCGTGAACTTCGTCTGCGAGGAGGAAGGCTCGGCCAGCGCCGTGCTGATCCGCGCGCTGGAGCCGACGCACGGTCTGGCCGCAATGCGCCGCCGCCGCCATCTCCAGGAGGTGCACGCGCTCTGCTCGGGCCCGGGCAAGCTGACCGAGGCGCTCGGCATCACCATCGCGCACAACACCCTGCCCTTGGACCGGCCGCCGATCGCGCTGCATGCGCGGACGGAGGATCTGGAGGTCGTGGCCGGCATCCGCATCGGCATCACCAAGGCGGTCGAGCTGCCCTGGCGCTATGGCGTCAGGGGCTCGAAATTCCTCAGCAAGCCGTTTCCGAAATAGGCTTAGGAGGCCAGCTTCAGCCGCTCCTGCGCCTCGAGCAGCTTGGCCTTGCGGGCCAGCGCCGCCTCGCGCTTCTCGCGCTCCTCCTCGACGACCTCCTCGGCCGCGTTGGCGACGAATTTCTCGTTCGCGAGCTTCGACTCGGCGCGCTTGATGTCGGCGTCGGCCTTCGCGATTTCCTTGTCGAGCCGGGTACGCTCGGCCGCGACATCGATCACGCCCTTCAACGGCAGGGCGGCGACCTCACCGCGCACGAGCAATTGGACCGCACCATCGGGGGCGCGATCGGCGAACGAGATGTCGGACAAACGCCCCATGCGCTTGATGACGTCGATCCAGCGCGGCGCGCGCTCCTTGGTCTCGGCCGAGGCGCCCGCGAGCACCAGCGCCGTCAGCGTGGCTGGCGCAATGTTCATCTCGGCGCGCACCGAGCGGATCTGTGTGACCAAGTCGATCACCCAGCCGATCTCGGCTTCCGCCTTGGGATCGGTGAAGTCGGCGTGGTCGAAGATCGGCATGATCAGCGTTGGCGAGATCAGCGGATCGGTGGGGCCTGCCGCAGCGGCAAGCATCGCGAGCTGCTCAGGCGTCGGCACGGTCGGCTTCAGCGGCCATGGTGCCAGCGCCAGCAAGCCGTCGCGCTTGGCCGTCACCTCCCACAGCTCCTCCGTGATGAAGGGCATGAAGGGGTGCAGCAGCTTCAGGATCTCGTCGCGCGCCCAGGCGACCATGGCGCGGGTCTCGTCCTTGGCCGGGCTGTCGGGACCGAGCAGCACGGGCTTGGCGAGTTCGACATACCAGTCGCAATAGACGTTCCAGACGAAGCGGTAGATCGCGCCGGCGGCATCGTTGAAGCGATAGGCCTCGATCGCCTCGGTCACCTCGCGCGTGGTGTGCGCGCTCTCATGCGCGATCCAGCGGTTGAGCGTTTCCTTCGCCTTCGCCGGCTCGAACCCCTCAGGCACCGCGCAGTGGTTCATCTCGGCGAAGCGGGATGCGTTCCACAGCTTGGTTGCGAAATTGCGGTAGCCCTCGACGCGGCTGGTGGCGAGCTTGATGTCGCGTCCCTGCGCCGCCATTGCGGCCAGCGTGAAACGCAGCGCGTCCGCACCGTATTCGTCGATCAGGTTGAGCGGATCGATGACGTTGCCCTTCGACTTCGACATCTTGGCGCCCTTCTCGTCGCGGACGAGCGCGTGGATGTAGATCGTCGAGAACGGCACCTCCTTCATGAAGTGCAAGCCCATCATCATCATGCGGGCGACCCAGAAGAAGATGATGTCGAAGCCGGTGACGAGCGCGTTGGTCGGATAGTAGCGCTTCACCTCGGGCGCATCTTCGGGCCAGCCGAGCGTCGAGAACGGCCACAGCGCCGAGGAGAACCAGGTGTCGAGCACGTCCTCGTCGCGGGTGATGAAGCCTTCGCGCTTGTTGCGGTCGAGCGCCATCTCGCGGCCCTGCTCGGCCGTGATGACCTCCTGCTCGACGTAATAGCCGAGCGCGTGGCTGATCGCCTCCTCCTCGGTCTCGGCGACGAACACCTTGCCGTCCGGGCCGTACCAGGCCGGGATCTGATGGCCCCACCAGAGCTGGCGCGAAATGCACCAGGGCTGGATGTTCTCCATCCACTCGTAATAGGTCTTTTCCCAGTTTTTCGGCACGAACGAGGTTTCACCCGAACGCACCGCCGCGATCGCCGGCTTTGCGAGTGTCTTGGCGTCGACGTACCACTGGTCGGTCAAATACGGTTCGATCACGCTGTTGGAGCGATCACCGTGCGGCACCATGTGGGTGTGCGGCTCGATGCGCTCGACGAAGCCGAACGATTCCAGCCGCTCGACGATGCGCTTGCGCGCGACGAAGCGGTCGACCTTGTTGAACTCCTCGGCGAATTGCGAGGCGCCTTCCGGCAAGTCGCGCAGATAGTCCTCGTTGTCGACGAGATCGAGGCAGCCTTCCTTGTCGAGCACGCTGATGCGGCGCAGGCCATGGCGATTGCCGACCTCGAAATCATTGAAGTCGTGTGCCGGCGTCACCTTGACCGCGCCCGAGCCCTTCTCCGGATCGGAATACTCGTCGGCGACGATCTTGATCTTGCGGCCGACCAGCGGCAGGACCACGTTCTTGCCGACCAGCTTCAGGTAGCGCTCGTCCTCGGGATGCACCGCGACGCCGGTATCGCCGAGCATGGTCTCCGGGCGCGTGGTCGCGACGACGATGAACGTCGTGGCATCCTCGGGATTGAAGGTCTTGCCCTCGATCGGATAGCGCAAGTACCAGAGGTGGCCCTTCACCTCGGTCTGCTGCACTTCGAGATCGGAGATCGCGGTAAGCAGCTTGGTGTCCCAGTTCACCAGGCGCTTGTCCTTGTAGATCAGGCCGTCGCGGTGCAGCTCGACGAACACCTTGACGACGGCCTTGGACAGGCCCTCGTCCATGGTAAAGCGCTCGCGCGACCAGTCGCAGGACGCACCGAGCCGCTTGAGCTGGTTGATGATGGTGTCGCCGCTCTCGGCCTTCCACTGCCAGACCCGCTCCAGAAACTTCTCGCGGCCCATCTCGCGGCGGCCGGGCTGCTGGCGCTCCATGAGCTGCCGCTCGACCACCATCTGGGTCGCGATGCCGGCATGGTCGGTGCCCGGCTGCCACAGCACGTCGCGGCCGCGCATGCGCTCGAACCGGCACAGGATGTCCTGCAGCGTGTTGTTGAGGGCGTGGCCCATGTGCAGCGAGCCCGTCACGTTCGGCGGCGGGATCACGATGGTGAAGGGCACCGCGTCGCGGCGGTCGGGACGGCCGGCCTTGAAGGCACGGCTGTCCTCCCACACGACGGACATGCGGGCTTCGATATCGGCGGGCTGGTAATTTTTCTCGATCATGGGCTGCTAGAAAGCCGCGCGGGCCGGCCAAGTCAACGAAAAGGTCGACGGAAAGGCGGCACCGGAAGGCGCCGCGGCCAATCGGCTTCCCCGCCCGTTCGGAACGCCGAATATAATGCTTAAGCGCGGCTTAATGAGGGCCCTTACCGGCCGCCACGCGAGACCCGCTCGATCTCGGCCTTCACGATGCGTTCAACGAGGCCCGGCAGGTTGTCGTCGAGCCAGGATTTCAGCATCGGACGCAGCATCTCCTTGACCAGATCCTCCAGCGTCCGCGCATTGCTGCTGAGCACCGTGTGGGCCAGGGAGTTGAAGGCGGATTCGACCGCGGAGACGGTCGATTGCGCCAGGATCGGCTGCTGCGGCGGCAGCGGCGGTGCGTCGAAATCCACCGGCGCGAAGGACGGCGCCGGCGTCGGGCGCGGCGCCGGCGTCTCGGCGAATTCGAGATCGTCGCGCGGCTCGACCTTGCGGAAACTCGGTGGCGGCGGAGGCGGTGTCGGGTCCATCGCCATCTCGTCGGTCAATTCGAGTACGTCGGGCTCGGGCTCCGGCTCGGGAGCACGGACCTCAGGCGCAGGCGTGGCCGCGTCCAGCCCCGCCAGCAGCGCATCGATATCGTCCTGGCTGTTCGGCTCGGCACTCGCCGCAGGTGGCGGCGGAGACGGTGCCGGTTTTGCGGCCGGCGGCGGCGCCGGCTTTTCAGCGGCAGGCTTGGCGGGAGCAACCTTGGACGGCGGAATGTCGTTCACTGCCTGCGGCTTAGGTGCGGGCGCAGCGGGCGCTGGCGCAGGCTTGGCGGCTTCGGCCGGCGGCGGCTTGGCCTCGTCGTCGGCAATGATGCGCCGGATCGAGGCCAGAATCTCCTCCATCGAGGGTTCTGTGACCTTTGCAGGCTGCGTCATCTCCGACTCCACATCATCAACGCCCTCGCATGCGCTGTTTTACACCAAGCACGACGGGATTGGCCGGTTCCGGACGGACGCCCCGACATTTTCGTCGCGGCGGCCCGACTTGTCCCCAGTTCACGGCTCAACGTGCAGCGGTGCGCCCTGCCCTCGGCACTCAAGCTTTACGCACACGACATCGAATGCGGGCGAATCGACCCGCATCTTCTTGGCAAGGCTATGTCAGGGATTTTGATGATTGCAAGCAAAGCACCGGTCGGCGTCCGCTGTTTGCGAAGCCGACCGGATGACTACGGGATCAGCGCCCGTCAGGCGTACGCACGCCGGCCCAGCTGTCGCGGACCTGCTGGTAGTGCACGCTGGGATCGTAGACCGTGGTGTTGAGACCGAGCACCTGCGGCGCGAGACGACCGATCGCGTTGAGCACCGAATAGGACGCCACGACGCGGTCATGCTGGGCGGTGACGAGCGCAACGCGCGCGTTCACCAGCGCCTGCTGCGCGTTGAGCACGTCGAGCGTGGTGCGCTGGCCGGCCTTGGCTTCCTCGCGGACGCCGTTCAGCGCGATCTCGGATGCCGTGACCTGCGCCTGTGCGGACTGTACCTGCGCCTTGCCGGCCTCGAGCTGCCCCCAGGCCTGCACGACGTTGGCACGGGTCTGATCGCGGGTGGTTTCGAGATTCAGGCGCTGCTGCGCCAGGTTTTCTTTCGACTGGCGGATCAGCGAATATTCGGTGCCGCCCTGATAGATCGGCACGGAGGCTGTCGCGATGGCGGAGGCGGTCGTCTGTCGGAAGATCGTGAGCTGCTGCTGGTACGCTTGGGTGATGCCGGCCTGGAGCGTGACCGTCGGCAGCAGCGCGCCTTCGTTGATCTTGACCTGGAGATAATTGACGTCGATGCCGTACATCGCAGCCGTGACGCTGGGATTCTCCACCAGGCTGAGATTGACGGCGGAGGCGATCGTCCCGGGCAGGAAGCGATCGACCGGCGAGCCCGGGGCCAGGTTCGTCGGCTCGTTGCCGATGATCCGGCGGAAGTTCGCGCGCGTCGTCGTAAGATTCGATTCGGCGGTCAGGGCCTGGGTCTTGCCGGCGGCGAGCTGCGCTTCGGATTGCGCCACGTCGGTGCGGGTGACTTCGCCGACATTGAAGCGATCGCGGGTCTGCTTGAGCGTCTGTTCGAGCACGCGCACGTTGCTGCGCTGAACTTCGAGCGTCGCCGAATCGCGCAAGAAGTCCATGTAGGTCGTGGCAGCCTGCAGCAGGACCGTCTGCTCGAGCACGCGCAACGCCTCGCGCGATCCCGAGACCTGGCTCTCCGCCGCGCGCGTCCTGTTGGCGGTCTGATTGCCGTTGTAGAGCGTCTGGTTGACGGTCAGGCTGGCGCTGTTGGGCTGAAGGTCGCCGTGGATCCCCCTGGTGTGCTGCTGCGCTTGGGAATCCTGATATTGGTACCCGGAGCTGAGGGTCAGATTGGCCCTGGGGCGATAGCCCGACAGCGCCTGCGGCACGTTTTCATCGGTCGAGCGCACCTGGGCGCGCTGTGCGTTGAGCTGCGGATTGTTCTGATAGGCGCGCACCAAGGCGGCCTCGATCGTGTCCGCCAAGGCAGGCGTCGGCCCGGCAAGCGCCAGCATCAGGACCGAAACCGCAGCTCCGGTGAAGAGCTTCACCCCATGCATCCCAAAAATTCCGTTCATCTTAACGCCCGGCTCGTGCCCGCGAGCTGGGTTAGCGTCTACCGAGTGGAGTCGTTGCCCCGCCGCAACATAGGACGCAGAACGGCGCGACGGAACTACCTCAAGGCAGTTCCCGGTGGAAACTCTTTACGTGCAGCATCCCGGCCACACTTCTGATTCAGAACGGGATTTTAACGGGGTTTTGGGGTCAGAAGACAAAGGCGGCGGCCCGTTCCAGCCCGGGAAGGACCGGAGCTGCGGCATCGAACAGCGCCCGATGGCCGAATTCGCCGTGGACACGGGTCACGATCATGGCCCGCGGCGGCTTGGATTCCGCCGACACCCCCACCAGGCGCCCACCCTCCTTGAGCTGGCCGAGCAGCCCCTCCGGGACCACCTCGGTGGCGCCATTGAGGATGATGACGTCATAGGGGGCAGCCGACGAGTCGCCCTCGGTGCAGGCAGCGGCCTTGCAGGTGACGTTGGCGAGCCCTAGGCCGGCAAAGGCGTCCTTGGCCTTCTCGGCCAGGGCCGAATCACATTCGGTCGCAGTGACCTGGCGCGCGATCTTCGCGGCCAGCGCGGCGACGTAGCCCGTGGCACAGCCGACCACCAGCACGTTGTCGCCCTCGCCGATCTCGGCAGCCTGGAGCAGCTTGCCGGTGAGCTGCGGCTTGATCAGGAAGCGCTTGGCGCCACCCTCGCTGACGTCGAGATCGAGGTCGAGATAGGCCAGAGCCTGGCGGGCCGCGGGCACGAAAGCCTCGCGCGGAACCGTGAGCATGGCGTCGAGAACGCGGCGATCAGTGACGTCGTTGGTGCGCACCTGGCCATCGACCATTTTGAGGCGCGCGGTCGAGAAACCGGACATTGGCGGACCCTGAAATGCGGACAAAGCCGCTGAGCTGAGTTGGCGGCATCTTTGGAACATGCCCGGCGAAAACGCAACATGGCCGTTGGCATGCACCAGCCAGCGCTTCCGCAACTCACCGCATCAGGGAACAGGATGGATTATTCGATCGTCACAGCGAGGCGGCCGATCAGGGCGGCGACCTCGTCGAGCCGCGCCGAATCGGGCGTCTCGACCGCACGCTTCAGACAGGCGAGGCATTCATCGTCGCTGAGCTCGGGAACGTCGGCCGGCAGAATCGAGGGAGCCAGTTGGGCGCGGTCGATCTGGACGTGGGGCATAGGAATCAGCTCCGTAAAAATCCGGCGCCGTCCAAGCTCAATTCGAATTAAGTCGATTTTGGCGCCGCCGTGCGGCGATGAAGCCGCCCGCGTACACATCTGTTTGAAACGCGATTCTGCGCTGGATTCGGGAAATAGCCGCTGAGAGCCCGCTCAAGCGACGTCGAGCACCACTTCAAGGCGCGATCTCAACTTCTTGAATTTCAAGCGGAATTTGGCTCCCCGGGCTGGATTCGAACCAGCGACCATCCGATTAACAGTCGGATGCTCTACCGCTGAGCTACCGAGGAAAAGGCGAACCGTTCGTTCGCGCGCGGCTGCGTATAACAAAGCCGCTTGCGCTTGCAAAGGACGAATTCGTCCTCTTCGCAACGCATCTGAGGAAGGGCCTGACGGCCCCTCCTCCGGCCGTGAGCGCCGAAACTATTCGGCGACGAAGGACGTGGTCTTGGTGCCGGGGTCGTAGCGCAGCCTCAGCACGTTGAACTTGCAGAGGTTGACGTTCTTCCACAGCACGGACTCGTCGTAGTTCTGCCAGTCCACGCGGATGTTCCAGACGCAGCCCTCGTCGTCCTCGTCGAACTCGACATAGGTGCTCGCCTGGTTCTGCAAAACCTTGTCGAGCTCGTTGTCCCACTCGTCCATGCCATCGTCAGGTGCATTGAAGCCCAGGAACTTGATGGCATAGCCGGTCTCGTTGACGACCGAGACGTTGCGGGAGTCGGCTGCGAAGGACGCGGTGGCTGCGAGCGAAAGACCGATCGCGATCAGTCCGGACAGAAAATACTTCATTTGAAATTCCCTCGATCGAAACAGGCTTCGGCGCCTGACGTCGATCGGCGCAGGCGCCGCGGCAACCAATGGCGTTGCCCCTCAGGTTTCGTCGGGAGCACGATCGAAAGCTTCGACACGCGATCGACCGCGGCTCCGGAGTTGTGCGCGACGCGAGACGCGCACGGGAATTTCTTAGCGATTCGAATTCTCCGCAGCAATGAACCGGCATTCATAGATCCGCGGTGGTTGTTTTCTCCGGTGCGGGCGCCGGCACCGCGGCGCCGTTGCTTTTGCCGGTCACGGCGCCGACCAGTGCCTTCACGGGATCATCGCCCGGCGCAAAGCCGCTCTGGCGCAGGATCTCGTCGATCATCGGACGCAGCGCGTGCACCTTCAGCAGCTCGCCGGCGAGGCCTTCGCCGAAGCCGACGCCGCCATTCGCAGCGCCATTGCCGCCGCCGAACGCACCGCCGGTATGAAGGATGCGGACGTCCTTGAGGTTGGCGATCGGCTTCACCATCTCGGCCAGCGCCGACGGCATGGTCTCGATCCGCTTCTTGGCGATCTCGAAATCGATCACGTTGGTCCCGAGCTTGTTCTGCGCCTCGTTCTTCATAGTGATGACGGCGGCCTCGGCTTCGCCGATGTTGCGGACACCGACCGCCTTGATCTTGTTGGATTCGGCTTCGGCCATGGCCAGCGTCTTGACGGCCTCGGCGCGGTCGAGCGAAGCCTTCTTCTCGGCCTCGGCTGCGACGATCAGCTCGGTCGATTTGCGCTCGGCCTCGGTGCGGGCGGCCAGCACCTGGGTGAGACGAGCACGGTCGGCGACCTCGACAGCGCGTGCGGTCACGACCTTTTCCTCCGCGGAGACGGCGACCGCTTCAGCGGTCTTCGCTTCGGCGACGGCTTCCGAGGTCTGCTTGCTCTTGGCCGCGATCTGGATCTCGTTCTCCTGGGTGGCGATCTGGATCTCGCGCTGGGCGTCGGTCTTGCGCTTGTTGATGGCGAGATCCGACTCGATCACCGCGGTCTCCTTGACCTGCTTGGCGCCCGCCTCCTTCTCGGCAACGGCCCGGTCGGTGTCGATGCGGGCGTTCTCTTCGGTGAGGCGCGCGGTCTGGGTCGCGGTTGCGACCTCGGCACGGGTGCTGGCGGTCTTGTTGGCGATGTCGCGTTCCTGGGAGAGTTCGGCCTCCTTCTTGGTCCGCTCGATCCCCAGCGTCTGCTGCCGCGCCTCGAGGTCCTTTTGCGCGATCGCCACCTCGTTGTCGCGCACGATGGCGTTGCGGTCGCGCCTGCGGGTCTCGGTGACGGTCTTCAATTGGGTGAGACCTTCGGCGTCGAAGAAGTTTTCAGGATTGAAGAACTTGACGTCGGTCTGGTCGAGCTTGGTCAGCGACACCGATTCAAGCTCGAGCCCGTTGGACTTGACGTCGGACTCGACCGTGGACTGCACGTGCTTGACGAAGTCCGAGCGCTTCTCCTGAAGCTCCAGGATGCTCATGGTCGCAGCGACCGAGCGCAGGCCGTCGACGAATTTAGCCTCGACCTGGTTGCGCAGCGCCTCGGCATCGTTGGTCAGCGCACCCAGCGTCTGGCTGGCGAGCGCGATGCTCTCCTCGTCCGGGCGGACGCGCACGTAGAATTCGGCGACGATGTCGACGCGCAGCCGGTCCTTGGTGATGAGGGATTCCCGCTCCTTGCGCTCGACCGTGAGCCGCAGCGTCTTCAGATTGACGCTGGCATAGGAGTGGAAGATCGGCAGGATCATGGCGCCGCCGTCAAGCACGACCTTCTTGCCGCCGAGGCCGGTGCGCACGAAGGCCTCGTCGCGGGTCGCGCGCTTGTAGAGAATGGTGAAGACGATCCCGAGGACGACGATCAGCGCGACGCCGATCACGGCCGGGACTGCAATGTCGAACATGACTTTCTCCAATAAATGACTTGCTAGTTGCTTAGAGTCGGCTTGGAAGGTTTGAGTTCATCCTCGGCCTTGACCGCCACGAAACGCGTGTCGACGCGATCGACCAGCAGGACCAGGGTTCCCTGCGGCAGAGGTGCCGAGGTGGGTGCTGCAACCGCCAGGACGAAATGGCGGTTGCCGTGGATGTCGGCGACGCTGACGCGGCCGGGCGGGCCCTGGTCGAGCGGGCCAACCACGACCTCGCCGACGCGGCCGACGAGATCGCCAAGGCCGACGACGTAGCTCTCGTCCTTGGGGATGATCCGCGCGATGGCGCCGCTCGCGGCGCGGACCAGCGGCACCGAGACGATGACCGCCCCGACCGAGGCGAGCGTCGCGGGCAAGGGCCCGGCGACCATCCGCGCGACGTCCTGGATCAGGAAGCCGGTGATGGAGAAGGCGCCAAGCACCAGCAGCAGGAAGATCAGCAGCGGCACGCCGCCGACATTGATCCAGGAGATGGCGTTGAGCACGCCGTTGTCGCTGGGATGGCTGAAATCGATGCTGGTGCCGAGCATCTCGCTCAAGGAGGCCCCGACCAGCATCGAGATCACCTCGAGCGAGCCGACGATGACGATCATGGCCGCCGCGATCGCGAACGGCCTGACCTCGGGCGACATGACGTGTTCGAGCAGTGCGCTCATGACACGAACCTCAGGAGCGCGACTTCAACCGTGCGAGCCTCGCCGCAATCTCCTTGTCGCGATGAAGCGCGCTCAGTTCATCGATGTCGCTCGAATACGGGATGCTTTGCGGCACGCCGGTGGCCCGCGCCACCGCCCTGCCCGCACGCAAGGCCTTCGCTGCGGCCGAGGCGCCGCCGGACTTCCGCGGCGACGTCGAGGCCTGATGGCTCGCCTGGGCCTCGCTCTTTTCGAGATCGGCGCGGCGCAGCTCGGCATCCTGCAGCGCCGACAGCACGGCGCGCAGCGATGTCACGCACTGCTCGATCTTCTCGTTGTTCTCGTCGATGGCGCGGGACAGCACCTCGAACTGCGCCTCCAGATCCATCTGCCGCGCGATGCCGGCGCGCGCGAGGTCGTCGCGGTTATCAGCGACCGCGCCCTCGATCTTGGCGGCAAGATCGGTCATCTCGCGCTCGATCTCCGTGCGGCGCGCATTCAGGCGGTATTCCTCGGCGCGCGCGCCCGCGAGCGCATCGCGTGCCTCGCTCTCGGCGCGCTCGATCTCGCGAATGGCCTGGCCGACCACCTTGAGCTTGTTTTTGCCTTCCGCCTGCTCGATCGCGTCGTAGGCGATCCCGGCAATGAGACGTCCGACCCGGGACAGGAAATTGTCGGGGGCGGCAGCGATGGTATCCATAGCGTTCTCCTCCTCTGGCAGACTGTTCGGCGTGACGCCGTAGTGAACTTCAAAGCCGTCGTCGGTGCGGATGAGGTGCGCGGGCGCGCTCTGCCCCCAGCCCTCGGCATAGCCGGCGTAATCGAAGGGCACACTGAAGCGCCCTTGCACGGTCGCGATCGAAATAGTGGCGGGCCCCTTGATCTTGGCGAGCTTGTCGTCGAGCGGCAGGCGACGGCCCTGCGCGACGCGATAATCGGCGCGATCACGCAAGCCCAGCGTCACCAGCCGCGACGGCAGCGCGGTTTCCTTCCGGATCGGCTCATAGGCATGGGCGTGCAGCAGCACGACGTTGGAGCCGACATTATGGCTCCGGGCGACCTCGTCCAGGATCTCCATCATGCGGTCATAGGCCTGGAATGTCGCCTCCATGGCGGCCTTGGCGGCCGGGTCAGGGGCAAGCCGGTAACGCAGCGCGGACGGCGCGTTTCGGGACAACGGGCTCATGGAAAGCACTAAAGCACCATTTTAGTGCTTTAGGAAGAGGAGATGCGATCACGTTCCACTGATCCTTTGCACTCTGGAGGTTAGTCGCCGTCGCCCGGGGCCGCGTTCAAGGCACCCCATCACCTCTAGATTACCGTCGATCAAGACTTCTTGCACGCGCGGGTTGCAATTTTACGGAAAGTCCCGGCGGATATGGAACAGAAGCAAGGGTTTGAGGCGCACTGTCTCCGCGTCGTCATTGCGAGCGCAGCGAAGCAATCCAGGAATCTTTCCGCGGATACATTTCTGGATTGCTTCGTCGCAAGAGCTCCTCGCAATGACGGAGTATGCAGACACAGCCTCGCATCCTCGCGGCGCAATCCGCCCGAGCTTTGCCTGGTCACGTCACCCTCCTTGGTCAGAGGGCGCAGGGAAGACCGGGTGCCGGCCGGGCACCCACGGTCCACTGTGCAAAAGGTGGCAACAAAAGCTGCACAGCGGCATACAGGTGAAGCCTAACAACCGGCCTTCCCTGCGCAGTGGTTTGACGGCTTATGCCGAGCTCTCCCCGGGGAGCGATGCACTATTGCCCCCGTCGCCTTGCGGATGGCCTACACGCGGACCCGGTTGGGCCGACGCATCACCGCAAGACTTGGCGCACAGACCCCGGGCGCCAGGACGACACGGTTTTACCGTACGCAGAACCCACCGGTCGTATGCGCGCCGGCTCTCGCTCACGGTTGCCCGCCCTGCGATGCCTGTCGCGCCGGTGTAGCCTTGCGTCCACCACGGCTCACCCCGCGTTCGTGACGATCGCGATACGCCCCTCTGACAGGGGTGAGGTGACGGGAGAATGCGATGAATCCGAAATTCTGTAAAGGCGAATATTTTTAGCCATGACGATTGACCCCGCGATTGGATGTTTTGCCCGACGGGCAACGCAACGGATCGTAGCCCGGGTGAGCGAAGCGACACCCGGGGCAGCATCCGCGCCGCTCCCGGATATCGCTTCGCTCATCCGGCCTACGAAACCGACCTCACGGCCGCCGACACACCAGATCGATCTCGATCAGCGCGTCATAGGCGAGACCGGTGACGCCGACGCAGGTACGGGCCGGCAAGCGATCCGGCGGGAAGAAGCTGCGATAGGTCTCGTTCATCGCGGCGTAGTCCTCCTTGAAGCGCGTCAGGTAGATGCGCGTCATGACGACGTGCTCGAGGCCGAGATCGAGGCCGGCCAGAACCAGCTTCAGATTCTCCACTACGGCACGCGTCTGCGCGACGATGCCGTCCGGCAGCATGCCCGGCGCCTGCGGCGTATCAGGCATCTGGCCGGTGACGAAGACGAAGCCGTCGGTCTCGACGGCGTGGCTGAAGGGCGCGACCGGCTTCGGGCCGCCGCTGATCATGTGGAATTTCACCTGAGATGTCCTTGTTAAGGTGCGTCCTGAAACAGACGCTTGCTGAGGATGGCGTGCACGCCCCAATTGCCGTCGACGACCTGCGTGACGCCGAAATCGACGGCGGCCGACATCAGCGCGATCGCCTCGTCCTCGCTGAGACCTTTGGTGTTCATCAGGAAGCGCCGCATCTTGCGGAACGCGTCCTTCATGGCGAGGTCGAGCGACGATTTTGCGTAGACCTCGCTCTGGCCCTGCGCACCGAACTCGGCGAGGTAGTTGGGGTGGCTGAAGCCGGTCAGCACCCAGTCGGTCTCGGTCTCGATCAGCGGATAAGAGAGATCGGCGAACGGCCGGCCGGCGAGATCGGCCTTCTTGTGCAGGATCACCTCGAACGTCCCCGTCATCGAGCATTCGATCGCGGTGCCGCTGAGCTCGCCGTCGCCCTGTGTCGCGTGGGAGTCGCCGACCGACAGCAGCGCGCCGGGCACCGAGACCGGAAGATAGACGGTCGATCCCTTCCCCAATCGCCAATTGTCGAGATTGCCGCCGAAATAGGACGGCGGCACGGAATCGACGAAATCGACCTCACGCGGCGCCACCGCGATCACGCCGAAATGCGGCCGCAGCGGAATGCGGATGCCGTCCAGCACCGCATGCCGGCGCTTGATTGAGGCCGGCGTGACGGGAACGCCGGGATAGTCGTAGGTGGTGTGCACCACGCCGAAAGGATCGATTTGCGGCTCCCAGCGGTAGGAATACAGCGCGCCGGCGTGCGGCTCCTCGGGATCGTCGAAGATCTCGTAGATGGTGACGATCTCGCGCGGCTTCGGGCCGCCGAGAAATTCGTTGTAGTGATAGCCCCACCAGGCCGCGACCGAAGAGCCGAACACGCGGCCTGCGTGGTTCGGATTGCGGCTCGCGCGCGGCACGATGTCGAGGATCCGCACCTCCAGCACGTCGCCGGGCTGGGCGTCCTTCACGGCCACGGGCCCGGTGCAGATATGGACGCCGAATCCCTCGCCGGCGCCGCGGCCGAACACGCTGGCATCCATTGGGCCCGCGCCGCGGCGATCGACGTTCTTCCTGTCGGCGGTCCAGCCGAACACGCTTTCGGCGCCGGGATCGCCTGCGATCATCATCTCCGGCGCGTCGGAGGCGTGCTGGGTCAGCGTCTCGATGGTGATGGTGTCGCCCGAGGCGATTTCGATCTGCGGCGGCAACGAGCGGCTGAAATAGCCCCAATGGACGCGGCTGGCCTCGACCGGGAGATGATGGTGCCGGCGCTCCGCCGTCGTCCGCTCCGCGGCACTGGCGCAAGCGATGTTGCTGCGCGCCTCCACGCTCTGATGGGCGCGCAGCTGCGCCAGCGCCTCCTGGGGCCAGCCGCGCTGGCCGGCGACGCCGTGCTGCGAGGTCGCCCGCTCCGCCTCCTGCTGGCGGAATTCGCGCGGCGGCAGGCCGAAGCGATGGCGGAAGGCGCGGCTGAAATGCGCGGAGTCGCCAAAACCGTAGGTGTAGGCGATCTCGGAGATCGAGCGATGCGCTTCCGCGGGGTTGGACAGATCGGCCCAGGCCCGCTGAAGGCGCCGCTCGCGGACATAGTGGGTAAAGTTGTCTCCGACCGTCTCAAACAATTTTTGCAGATAGCGCTCGGAAATCCCCTCGGCCTGCGCGACGCGTGCCGGCACCAGGTCGGGATCTTCGAGCCGGCGCTCGATGGTCTGGCAGATCCGATGCAACAGCGCGGCCTGGGTCGCGCTCGATCCGGCATCGGATGCCGAGGCTGCGAGCTGATGCGCGAGCGTCAGGAGCAGATCGACGAGCGACTGCGCGACCGTATTCCATTCAGGGTCGCTCAACGTATCCAGCGTGCGCGCGGTCGCATCGAGCAGGCGCGCGAACACGTCGGCGAAGCCCCCTGGTGGAACGACACGGGGCTCGCGGAGCCGCGGCTTGCCCGAGAGACGCCCGTGCAGCGCTTCCGAACTCACGGCCAGCACGATGGCGCGCATGTCGCGCTGGAACACGATGCTCCAGTCCCCGCTCCGCGGCAGCAGCACGAGATGGCCGACCGGAACGATGCGATGGCCGCCAGCGCTCTTGAGCACCATGCCGTCCTCGAGCGGCATCAACGCGATCGGAAGGTCTTCGCTCGTTTGCGAGAGCGGACCGACTGTTTGCGCACCCGCGGCCATCCGCGTCAGCGCGACGCCCGTGGCATGGCGATGCGATGCCGTCGCGTGCCCGTCGAGGAAAGAATGGCTGGTCGCCGGCTGCAAGCCGACCGCAGCCAGCACATCGCGCCAGGCCTCGGGGCGGTCGTCTTGCGCGTAGGACTCGCTCGTGAAGGGACGGAAGCTCATCGGATCGACCCAGATTGCGGTGGATCGAAGCAACCTCTGTGCCAGACGCGCGCGATCATCCGTCGCAGCGACGGGTCGCAAATGACCTTCCTTGTTCACGCCCTCATCCGGGAAATGGACTTTGCTTCAGAGTGTTAGAACCCAATGCTGGAGTTAAGCAGGATGCGTAGCCCGGATGGAGCGCAGCGTAATCCGGGACCCCTGTCGCTTGTGGCACGATTCCCGGATTGCGCTGCGCTCCATCCAGGCTACGGCCCATCAATCGCACCGAAAGATGTTCTTGCGGATCGTGCCGTGGACGCCCCAATTGGCATCGACGACCTGCGTGACGCCGAAATCGGCGCCCACCGACATCAGCGAGACCGCCTCGTCTTCGCTGAGGCCGTGCACCGTCATCAGGAACCGGCGCAGTTTTCTGAACGCGTCGCGCATCGCACGGTCGAGGCTCGAGTGATTGGCAATCTCGGTTTGCGCGTCGGCGCCGAGCGTGGCGAGATAGTTCGGATAGGTGAAGCCGTAGAACGACCAGGCGTGATCGGTCTCCAGCATCGGATGGTCGAGGCCTTCGAGATTGGTGCCGGCGAGGTCTGCCTTCTTGTGCAGGATGAACTCGAAATCGCCGGTCAGCGAGGTTTCGATCGCGGTGCCGCCGAGCTCGCTGTCGCCTTGCGCTGCATGGGGATCGCCGACCGAGAAATAGGCGCCGGGGACCGCGACCGGATAGAACATCCGCGCGCCCTTGCCGATGCGCCAGTCGTCGATGTTGCCGCCGGTATAGCTCGGCGGGATCGAGCTGACGAAATCGGCTTCCGATGGCGCGAGGCCCATGGTGCCGAAATGCAGCCGCGCCGGCACCTTCACGCTGGAGAGGATGTTCTCGCGCTTCCTGATGGTGGCGTGATCGACGCGGACGCCGGGATAGTCGATGGTGGGATGCACGATGCCGTCTGGGTCGGTCTGCGGGGTCCAGACGTAATTGTAGACCGCCTTGGCGTAAGGCTCGCCTGACGTGTCGAGCTCGAAGATGGTGACGACCTCGCGCGGCTTCGGCTCCTCGATCAGGTCGTGATAGTGAAAGCCCCAGTTCGCGGCCACGTTGGAGCCGAAGCAACGGCCGGCATGGCAGGCGCTGCAACTCGGCCGCGGCCGGACATCAAGAATGCGCACTTCAAGAATGTCGCCGGGCTCGGCGCCCTCGATCGCGACCGGGCCGGTGAGGAGATGCACGCCGATCCCCTCGCCTGCGCCGCGGATGAACGGACCTTCGACCGGGCCCGAGCCGCGGCGGGCGACGGCCTTGTGCTCGCGCGTCCACTGAAACACGCTCTCGGCGCCGGGATCGCCCTGGACCATGCGCTCGTAATCATCGTTGGCGTGATGGGTCAGCGTTTCGATGGTGGCGCGATCTCCGGAGCGGAGCGTCAGGGCCGGCGTGACCTTCTTGGAGAAATAGCCCCAGTGAACGGTCTTCGGCGAAACCGGCAGCGTGAAATGCTTCATGACGTGGCCTCATTAGGGAACGCGGGCTTGAACCTTGTGGAGACAGCGCTCATCGCACCGCCTCCGGAGTCTTGTCGGCTTCCATCACGCTGAGGAAACGCGCCGTCAGCGGATTGCGGGGGTTGGAGAGCACCTCGTGCGCCGGCCCCTCCTCGATGATCGCGCCGCCGCTTAAGAACGCGACGCGGTCGGCGACCTCGTCGGCGAACCGGATCTGGTGCGTCGAGATGATCATGGTGAGGCCGTCGTCGATCGCGAGGCGGCGGATCACTTCCAGCACTTCGTTGACGAGCTCGGGATCGAGCGCCGAGGTCGGCTCGTCCAGCAACAGCACGCTCGGGTTCGGTGCCAGCGCGCGGGCGATGGCGACGCGCTGCTGCTGACCTCCGGACAGATGCCGCGGCAGCGCATCGGCGCGATGCGAGAGACCAACGCGGTCGAGCAGCTCGGTGGCGCGGCGGTCGGCATCGATACGGGTCATGCCGTGGACCCAGCGCAGTGGCCCCGCGATGTTCTCCTTTGCCGAGAGATGGGCGAACAGATTGAACTGCTGGAACACCATGCCGACGCCGACGCTGGCGCGCTCGTTGGCAATGGCACGCGGTGACAGCGGCTTGCCGTCCTCGCCAAAGCCGAGGCGGCGGCCGCCGACGCGCACGGTGCCGGCATCCCAGTTCTCGAGATGGTTGATGCAGCGGAGCAGCGTGCTCTTGCCGGAGCCGCTGGGGCCGAGCAGCGCGACAACCTCGCCGACACGGACCGTCAGGTCGAGGCCGGCAAGCACCTTTTGCGGGCCGTAGCTCTTGGTGAGGTCCTTGGCTTCGACCGCGATGTTGTTGCGCGCGATCGTCGCGGCGCGGCGGGCGCGCTCCTCGCGGGTCAAGGCAAGCGGCGGCGTCTCGGGCAGCTCCGCCGGGGCGGGCTCGGGATCAACAGCCGCGGCTTCCGCGAGCTCCAGCTTGTTGCCGAGATCGACGCGGCGCCAGGGCAGGTAATCGGCGAGCTTGCGCTTGCGCCCTTTGGCGCGGTCGAGATCGAGCAGCCATTCGACGAAGAGCTGGATGCCGCTGATCGTGGCCGTGAGCACGAGATAGAGCAGGCCCGAGGCGAAGAAGATCGAGAAGAAGTCGAAGGTCGAGGACGCCAGTTGGGTCGAGCGCAGCGTCAGCTCCTGCACCGCGACGACGGAGGCCAGCGACGAGTTCTTCAACGCACTGACGGCCTCGTTGCCGAAGGCCGGGATCATGGTGCGGATCGCCTGCGGCGCGATCACCCGGCGCATCAGGATGGACGGCGTCATGCCGAGCGCCTGCCCTGCCGTCACCTGCCCGCGATCGACGCCGAGCACGCCGGCGCGCAGCATCTCGGCGATGAACGGCGCCTCGTTGCAGGCGAGCGCGAGGCCGGCCGCCAGCACCGCCGGCAGCTTGATGCCGATATGCGGCAGTGCGTCGTAGGCGAACACCATCTGCAGGATCAGCGGCGTGCCGCGGAAGATCACGGTGTAGCCCCGGGCGATCGCCGCCAGGGGCCAGAAGCGCGAGAGCTGCATGCCGGCGAGAATCAATCCCAGGATCAATCCGCCGCCGAGCCCGAGGGCCGTCACCTCGAGGGTGAGCTCGATGCCCTCGAGCAGATAGGGCATGCTCAGATAATGGAGGAACAGCGACATCAGTCAGCCGTCAGAATGTCGGGCTCCTTGAAATTGTTCACATCGAGCCCGTGCTTCTTCAGAAGCTCCATGTGCGTGCCGGCCTTCTGCACCTCGATCAGTGCGGCGAGCACGGCGTCGCGGAATTTCGGCTTGTCCTTGGGAACGGCGATGCCGACCGAATACGGGATCGTCACCGCGATCGCCTTCTCCAGCTTGTCCGGATAGGCCTTGACCGCGCTGTCTACGGTGTTGACGTCGTTGATGTAGGTGTCGGCGCGGCCGGCGAGGATCGCCTGGATGCAGTTGGCGTTGTTGTCATAGAGCTGGATGGTCGGCTCTGCCTTGCCGGCCTTCTTGCACTCCGGGATCAGGGCCTGGATCAGGGGCACCTCGACATAGCCGGTGTTCTCGGCGGCGGCCGTGCCGCACATCGATATGTTGATGCCGTTGATGCCCTTCGGATTGCCCTTGGCCACCAGCACGCCGTCGAACACCTTCGAATAGGTGATGAAGTCGGCGGCCTTGGCCCGCTCCTTGGTGGCGTAGATATCCGAAATGACAATGTCGGCCTGGCCGGCCGCGAGCGTGGTCAGCAGCGCTGCGAACGTCACCGGCTTGTAGGTCAGCTTGAAGCCGAGGCATTCGCCGATGGCTTCGCCGAGATCGATGTCGAAGCCGATATATTTGTTGGGATCCTTGGGATCGATGGTCTCATAGCCGGGCGTATGCGGGTTGATGGCGTTGACGAGCGTCTTGCCCTTCCAGTCCGGATATTTCTCCTGGAGCGCGGTGCAGGCAGCGGGTGCCGCAGCCTGCGCGCTCAGCGGTGCACCAGCAACCAGGCCGGCAGCGATGGTGGCGCCGAGCGCGAGCTTGCGCCATGGCAATGCGCGCGACATCCCCCGCTGCGCCTGGGACAAAACCCGTCTCTCCATCTCCAACTCCCTCGAATTGCCATGGCACTGGCCATGTTCCAGATCTCGGGAGCGAGCCTAGGTGGAGCGGCCCGCGAAAAGCTTGTCCGCGGGCGTACAAAAAATTGGACGGATGGGGCCCGCGCTTTGGGCAAGGGGCTGCACAAAAACTGTTCGTGCGCGATGCGTATTACGGCACGCAATTCCGAATTCGGGGGAACCAAATCATCCCAAATGGCGCAACAATTGGCGCGATCCGAGAATCAGATGTTGAGGTTGTTTTACAGAGATGTGAGGATTGCTGGCGCAAATGCTGCGCAAAAATCGAGATAACCGCGTCAGGTATCCACAGCACTCCACAGCCTGTCCGCAGCATATCCACAGGCTCACCATGGCGGATTCGCGAGGTCGCGCGGGATACTTGCTGCGCACAAACCCACAGGTCAGCCATGTCAGCCGCCGGCCTGATCGAACACGGTGCGGCAAGCTTCGCTCAAGCTTGATCGGTTACGGCGCAGGCAGGCCGTGATGGCGCGGACATTGGGGATCTTGCCGGCACAGAGCCTGTAGACGTCGGGGGTGCAGGCCCGGCGCTGTTCGGGTGTTCCCTGCTGCGCCTGGGCGGCGGTGGCGAACAGGGTGAGGAACAGCCCGACAGTCGAGGCGCGACGCGCCCGGCTCTTCACACCCGCAAACCGCAAGAACCTTGCCTTCATGACCAAGTCTCCTGTCTGCCCTGCCCGCCCCCGGCCCTCGCTGGCCGGCGTCTCGCGAAGGGGTAGGAGAAATAAATCGCGGGGGATGTGATCTCTTTCACACTGAGGCCGGCTGGGGGAACCTTAGGGTTCCACCGGGATTTCCGGGGCCGTCTTTACAAATCGCTAACCAACCGGGACCCCATCGCCGGATCGTTAAAATGCGAACGATCGGCTCAATCGGGTGACAAACCGGCTTTGCGACATTGCGCCATCCGCGTTCTGCGAGGGTGTGATGAGCGAAGCCGAATTCAATCTGATGCTGGATGCCGTGCGGGACGCCATGGTCTACGAAGATATCGCGCCTGAGCCGCAGGAGGACTTCGTGCCCCGCTCGTGGTCGTACGTCGCGACGCCCAAAGCCGCCAACGACAACGAGGGCGCCTGGCCCCTACTGCCGTTTCCGGACGGCTGGTACGCGACCTGCTGACGCCCCTCTTTCAACGTGACCCGATGCGCCCGCTTCACGCGGGCGTTTTGCTATCGACTGTTGCAACCCCGATCAGGTCTTGACGCGCTCCTCGCCGCCCTGCGGCGTTCGATCGGGGGCCGTCGGCGGGAAGATGCTGTCATAGATCGCGCGCGCCTCGGCAATGAGGCGGGCCCGCTCCAGCTCGGATTTCGGGACAAATCGGACGATGTCGCCCACGTGGTCTCCAGCGCTCGTTGATGGAAAATGCATCACTTCGCAGATGCGAAGACTATGCCATCGGGCCTGAATCGGGGGGTTCAGACCACCCCCAAGCGAACCCGGTGTGCGAGCTGCGGCCAGCCGCGTCGTCCCGCCCGAGCGCGGATCAGATTTGTGCTGGAATATCAGGATGTTGTGATGGAGGCCACGACCAGAATTGAACTGGTGTACACGGTTTTGCAGACCGTTGCGTAACCACTCCGCCACGTGGCCCCACTGCGGAATGCCTTAGACATTTCCGCCGTTTGTCGCAAGGGCAACGGACGCCCTGTGAGTGGGTCTCAGTCCTAATTTGCGATCTCCAGCCTGACCGCAACGTCCTCGCCTATTCGGGCAAGCCTTCTGATTCGCGTGTCTTCAATCGCGGACGAAAAATCCTGAATCGTTTCCCTGAGTTCGAGAGGCACACCCGCCACATTCACGATCCTGATGAGGTAAGGTGGCCTCAGGGCGTTCATGCCGCCTCCAAAGATCGAATCCAGGAACGCACCCACAATGTCGCCGTGCCATGTCGGCGCTCCGATCGCGGACTTGAGAGCCGACCGAAAATCGTCAGCATTTTTCCAGCTGCTGGCGTCGAGTTCTATTATGTGCATGGTCGGGCCGATCGAGCCCTATTTCGTCATATCTAACCAGACTCAAGTGAAGACCGTTTGCCGCGGCGGAAATAGCGCCGGCGTCCCTTCGCCCGCGAGGAACACACACGGCTCACCGAGGCATCGGCGCAGGGAGCACGTCTAAACCGGCCCTATGCTGATCCGGAAGCTACCGCGCGCAAGCTCGTCGAGATCGCCGCCGCCACCCCGGCCGGATCTACATCGAGCACGTCAACGCGCAGTTCGTGGCTCCTGCTGACCTGCAGCCGCGGTCACCCGGAGTTCGGCAACGACCTCCGATACGTGATCGACCACGGCCGGCTCTGGATGCACGAAAGCGGCGCCTATCTGAAGCTGATGCCTCCGGGCCAGGACCTGTTAGCCTCCACGTAGGAAGCACTGTTTCGGATTAGGCCACGGACTCTGGAATATTCGGAAACCTAGGAACGAGCGGGCCGAGGTTGGCTTGTGCTTGCGGTGACAGTCTCAGTCCCACGAGGCATGTCCCGAGGCCCCAGCATCATCACGCCCCCTGGCCCGATGTTGGGGCCGTTTTTTTTCCGAGGCACGCGTTGGACGAGGCTTGGAGAGTGGTCTTGGCGATCAGTGCGACGGCTGTTGTCGCCGCCGGTGCCTACTTTGCCATACGATTCATCATTGGATTGCAGCTTTGGTTCCAGTCACAATCGATAGTTCACCGCCGATTCACCCATGTTATTGCAAGGGTTTCTGGAGCGGGAAAAAGTGGCAATACGGGCTGGAGGCAATGAGGGCCGCTGTTTCCGGAAGGACAGCGGTCCCTTAATTTTTGAGTTGTCCTGGATCGTTCGATCGTGCGGCTCGATCGCGATATCTATTTGGTGCTCGAAGATTTTGGCGCGAACGCGGGCTGCGCGTGGCGGGAAACCGATGAAGCCGATACCGACCTCGAGACCGTGATCCGGCACATCCTGTCTGGCGAATATACCTACCCGGTCCGGATCGTGGCCTTTCACCCGACCGAAAGATGGAGCCGCGACGCGACTGCAGATATCGCTGACGCCGTCGCGCAGCGGGCGATCGACACGGACACAGAGGTCTCGCCGGCGCTGCAAGCGTTCATCGCTGCCAACGGCTCGCGTGCCTTCGACGTCCAGCTTTCCCTCCCCCTGGAGGGCGCCGCCTGAAATCGATTAATGGCACCATCAGATCAGGGCGTTTCCAAAAGAAAACACGCATAGGATCGTCCCCGGCGCGCGCGCCCACGCTTGCATGGCCTTGTTGGCAGCCCGTAAAACCGACGGGCGCAGGATTTGAATTGCATCGCGGATGGATACACTGATCGGCTGACGGCCGATCCGGCCGCGCAGTCGAGCAACCCGCAGCGCGCGCACCATCGTTTCGGGATCCGGAAGGCCTCTTTTATCTTTCAAAAGGGTCCACGTCAGACGCTTGAGATCGAACGTCTCCTGATCAATTTGAGGGAACGATCCGGAGGCCGTGATGCTGGCATGGTCGGTCATATCGTAGAAGACAAGACCATCGTCGATCGCCACCATATCGCCATGGCAGGCCAGATCGACGAAGAACAGTTGGTCCACCCCCCAACTTATCGACCGGTGGTTTCGCATCCGGCAGCCGGCTCTGACGACTTTGCTGTTGACCAGCAATGTCGAAGGGACAATCCCGAGCAGCCGTGTCTTGCCCGCCAAATAAAGATCCGCGAGGCACTCCTGGCTCGAATACAGGTAGGTCTCGCTTCCTCGGCGGTACCTTATGCCTTTGTCCTGAACTAGATGGCATGTTGAGGTTATGAATGCCGCGCCTGGATAAGTCGTCGCTAGTTCAGCGAACCTCCGGAGCGCCCCTGGCGCGAGCCAGTCGTCGTCATGCAACAATTTGATCCAGTGGCCGGAGCACGCAAGCATCGCGTTATTTGTGTTGTCGACCTGACCACGGCCTCTTCGGTTTTCGATAATTTGGATGCGCGGCTCCTCGCGGGCGTACTCGCACAGGATACGCCAAGTCTCCCCCATCGGCCCTTCGTCATCGCTTATAACCAGCTCCCAATCGGAGACGCCTTGCTGCAGCACACTTTCGACCGCACGGCGCAGCATGTCTGGACGGCGGAAGGTGGGTATGGCGACCGAAATGAGTGGCTGACGTTCCGAGCCTCGAGTTCGGCTGCACGGTTCGGCCTGCAACTTGTCCATGCGGAGCTCCTCAGTGATCGCGGCGGTGGCGTACGTATGGAGGTCGTCGTCGGCAGGTCGGGGCGCAACTGATCCGAAGGCAACGCCGAACGGTCTCGCGCTGAGCAAGGTGACTTCGCCGGACGCTGGACACTGAGAGGAGCATAGTCATCGTCCATATGCATGACGGCCGGCCGTTCGCCGCGATGTTGGAGCAGACATAACGGCGAGACGATTCACATATGTTAATGTCGATGCAACCTAGCACAGGGAAAACTCGGCAGAACACGCGTTGGCTAGTGAACCAATGATTCGCGCGCCATGCCCATTGCCGCTAATTTTAGCGGCCATTTTGGCACTATCCGACTATTTGAGCATTTTTCGATAATCGTGAATGCGGTTCGGCTCTACCGGGAAGAGTCGGCATTCCCGCTTCCGCTGAGCTTCTCGTCTTGGAAATCGTGAAGCCAATGGAGCGACGTTGAGCGCAGCTTAATGTCAGCTGGAGGCATCAACTATGGAACATCTCGGAAAGGGCGAAATCCTCGCGCTCGCCGTTTTGGCAGTGCTCCTGGTTTTGATTGGCGTCGGCGCGGTTTCGATATGGAATGCGAGGGGAGTTCAGATCGGCAATTACGGCTGGATCACGCTATGCGTCGGCCTGTTTTTCTCTGTGCTCGTCGGATGCGGACTAATGGTGCCGATTTTCCTTGGCGGCCGCGGCGGTCACGACGACAGGTCTGATCCCTTTTGAAGGAAGTCGGCCCCGGCCTGTGGGGGCTTTGAGGGGTGTAAGGCCGGGGCCGCTGGAGGTGCTTGGTATCGGTTGCACCAAGCAATGGCGAGCCTACTGAGATCGAAGCTATTGCTCCGTTCGATTTCGCACAGTTCGATTGCATATTTCTCCCGATCGGATTCACATAGGTCAATGCAATCGAGGAATGCGCGCTACCTACTCGCCGGCTCGCCAGGAAGTGAACGGGAGGGCGCTACGCAGTCGAGCTTCGGCAGCTTGCGCGTAGGATCGCGCGATATCCGTCGCACGCGAACTAGGCCTCAGGGATCCTCGGTGAGGAACGGTTCCTGCGTCTTGCGGCCGAGGAAGGTGTCGGGGCGCGGCAGTTTCAACACCTCAAGGCATTCCCAATAGGCGGCTAGGCAACGAGCATAGAGCAAGGCGAAACGCGCATGGTCTTCGCGGTACGGCCGATAGACGGCTCGGGATCGCTCGTGGGTCATACAGGCGACGCTTCCGCGTACGCTGCCAACTGAGAGGGCCGCCTACGCTGCCCTTTTATGGAAGGGCGCGGACAGCTTCTCTGGTGGCACCACTGCCGGCTCAATGGTCGACGCGGTCTCGCTGGTTCGGTAGCAATTTGGGCAATGGAACAGATGCGCGATGGTATTTGGACCAACAAGGGTCGAGCGCGTCCATCGCATTTCGACGCGACAATTCGGACAGACTGGCTGCTCTAATTCGTCAAGTGATCGCTTGAGCCTGTCCACGCGCAAAACTCGCCACTTATCTTGTTACCTCTCAATAGATACGGACGCTTCAAAACTCAAGTTAGGACACTGGGGCCATGACGAAGGGGCCATGACGAACTTCGAGGAACCATGGCTGGAGTTTCGGCTTGGGAGTCTCGCTGGCCCGCCGTCGGGTCGGCGGAGCGGCCCCGGCCCATACCCTCAACCCCTGCGAGCCGGGGCCGTCTTCCTCACGGAACCTTCGCTGTCCGATTCGCCAATCAGCGCCAGCGTGCCCCAACGATCGAGCCGCACTGCCTGTGCCAGGAGTTCCTTCGCTGCGGCCTGAATACGACTCCGATACCGCGCAGGATCGCCGGCTTATCGGCGAATCGTCTCGACCGCCTGCCTCCCGCGGGCCAATCAACCGGATGGATGAGGATGGCCGCGATCAGGCGCGCTTGCCGCGCCGGAAGCCGCGGCGGCGGTCCTTGGCGACCGGCTTTGGCGCCAGTTCCGGCATCTCGTCCTGGACCTCGCGGTAGCGTGTCAGCATCCGTTCAAAGCTCGCGTTCAGCGTCTCGGCGATATCGGGCCGCCGCTCGAGGCCGGCCAGGATCGAGGCGGCGGCCTCGATCGTCGACAGTCCGTCCTTGCGCGGCTCCTTGCGCAGCCGCCCGTAGCGCGACGGGTGCGCCGGATTGAGGATCACGCGCTGGCATTTGAGCATCCAGGGATTGCGCCACCACAGCGCCTTGGCCTGGCTCCAGGTGCCGTCGAGCAGCACCACGCCCTCGAGCTTGCCCAGGCGCGTACGCTGGTTGTCCGCGACTTCGCCCTTGCGGTTGAGCGCCACGATCTCGCCTTCCGCGTCGAGATCGTCCGCGCGCGCCGAGCCGAGATAGAGCACGGCCCAATGCGAGGCGTTCTCGACCGGCCGGCCCAGCGCTTTGGACAGGCTCGGCCAGGACAGGCCGACCCGCACGGTGGCGTCTTCAAAATGCTTGGCCAGCAGCCGCGCGGTGCCGAGCGCCCTGTCCTGCTCCTGCGGATGCTGGAGGATCAGGAGCGAAAGCCGATTTTCAATCGGCGTGACGCTGTCGCAGATGCAGAGCGGCATCGGCTTCTGGCAGTGCGGGCATTCGGGAATCGGCTCGGGAGCTACGGCCGCGGTCTCGGACGGATGTGACATGGTCGCCGCTATACGCTCTGCGCGGCGCCGCAACAACCTATTCCGCCGGCGCGGGCAGCGGGCGTGGCTCGGAGCGCCGCCGCAGGCGGTCGATCAGGAGGTAGATCACGGGCGTGGTGTAGAGCGTCAGGATCTGCGAGACGAACAGGCCGCCGATGATGGTGATGCCGAGCGGACGGCGCAGCTCCGTGCCGGGACCGGTCGCGATCACCAGCGGAATGCCCGCGAACAAGGCGGCCATCGTCGTCATCAGGATGGGACGGAAGCGGGCCTGGCAGGCCTCGAAGATCGCTTCCGCCGAGGACAGCCCGCGCTGGCGTTCGGCGTCGAGCGCGAAGTCCACCATCATGATGCCGTTCTTCTTGACGATTCCGATCAGGAGGATGATGCCGACGAAGGCGATCACGGTCAGCGGCGTATTGGTGATTTGCAAGGCCAGCAGCGCGCCGAGGCCGGCCGAGGGCAATGTCGAGATGATCGTGAGCGGATGAGCGAGGCTCTCATAGAGCACGCCGAGCACGATATACATCGCCACCAGCGCGCCGAGGATCAGCAGCGGCTGGCGGCCGCTGGTCCTGGCGAAATCGCCGGCATTGCCGTCGAAGCTGCCGCGAATGCCTTCCGGCATATGCAGCTCCTCGACGGCGCGCTGGATATTTTGCGTCGCGGCCTGGAGCGGCACATCAGGCAGCAGGTTGAACGACACCGTGGTCGAGGGGAACGACTGCGAATGATAGACCGCGAGCGCGGCGAGCCCGCGCGTCGCATGCACCACGGCCGAGAGCGGTACCTGCGCGTCGCCCGCGCCGGCGACGTAGATCCGGTCGAGGTTGGAGGGATCGACCTGGAATTTCGGATCGATCTCCAGCACGGTCATGTACTGGTTGCGCTGAGTGTAGATGATCGAGATCTGGCGCTGCGAGAAGGCGTTGTTCAGCGCATTGTCGATGTCCTGGACGCGGACGCCGAGCGCCGAGGCCTTTTGCCGGTCGATCGACAGGGTCAGTTGAAGCCCGCCGGGATCGCGATCGCTGGAGATGTCGGTGATGCCCTCGACGCTCTCCATGCGCTTGGCCACGATCGGCGCCCATTTCTGCAACAAGCTCAGATCGGTGCTGCTCAGCGTGTACTGATAGTCGGAGTCGCTCTGCCGTCCGCCGGCGCGCACGTCCTGGGCCGCGAACATGAAGAGGCGGATGCCGGGAACCGGGAACAGGGCGCGCCTGAGCCGGTCGATCACCACCTGCGTCGAGACGTGGTCGCGCTCCTCCGGCGGCTTCAGGCTGATGAACATGGTGCCGCGGTTCGAGGTCGCCGCCCCGGGGCCCCCGCCTCCGCTGCCGACGGTCGAGCCGATGCCGGCCACGGCCGGATCCTGCATCACGATGTCGGCGAGCCGCTGCTGCAGGGCAAGCATCGACTGGAACGAGATGTCGGCCGAGGCGCGCGTCGCGCCGATCACGAAGCCGGAATCGTCGGTCGGGAAATAGCCCTTGGGGACCTTGATGTAGAGTGTCACCGTCAGCGCAATCGTGGCGAAGAACACCAGCAGCGTCAGCAGCGGAAATTCGAGCACGCTGCGCAAGGTGCGGGCGTAGAAGGCGACGATCCGCGACAGCGAGCCCTCGATCAGGCGGTCGAACAGCGTCGCGGTGCCTGACGTGGTCTGCCGGATGTAGTGGGCGCAGATCATCGGCGTGACGGTCAGCGACACCAGCGTCGAGACCAGGATCGCGAAGGTCAGCGTCAGCGAGAATTCGCGGAGCAGCCGTCCGACGATGCCGTCCATGAAGATCAGCGGCGTGAAGGCGGCGATCAGCGACAGGCTGATCGAGACCACCGTGAATCCGATCTGCCTGGCGCCCTCCAGTGCGGCCTGCATCGGCCGCATGCCGTGCTCGAGATTGCGGTACATGTTCTCGATCATGACGATGGCGTCGTCGACCACGAAGCCGACGGAGATCGCGAGCGCCATCAGCGACAGATTGTCGATCGAGAAGCCCGCCACCCACATGCCGGCGCAGGTGCCGGCCAGCGCCAGCGGCACCGAGATGCCGGCCGCGATCGTCGGCGTCACCCGCCGCAGGAACACGAACACGACGACCATCACCAGGACGGCCGTCGCCAGCAGGGTCCATTGCATGTCCAGCACGCTGGCGCGGATCGTGCTGGTGCGATCGACCAGTGTGGAGATGTCGACGCCCGCGGGAATCCATTGCTTCAGGTCCGGGATCAATGCCTTGACCCTGTCCACGGTGTCGATGACGTTGGCATCGCCCTGCTTGGTGATCTGGATCAGCACCGCCGGCTGCTTGTTGAACCAGGCGATCGAGCGGGCGTTGCGGACGGAATCTTCGATGTCGGCGACGTCGGACAGCCGCACGAAATTGCCGTTCGAGCTCTTGATGATGATGTCGCGGAACTCTTTCGCCGTGCGCATCTGCTTGTTGAGCGCCAGCGTCTCGCTCTGGCGCTCGCCGTTGAAGATGCCGACGGGGCCAAGCGGGTTGGCATTGATGATGGCGGTGCGAACGTCGTCAGTGGCGATGCCCGCATTCGACAGCGCGACGGGATTGAGCTGGATCCGCACCGCCGGCTGGTCGGCGCCGCTCACCGTCACGTCGCCGACACCAGGCACCTGGGAGATGCGCTGCGCCAGGACGGTATCGGCGACGTCATAGATGGCGCTGGCGGACAGGGTCTTCGAGGTCAGCGCCAGAACGAAAACCGGCGCGCCCGCGGAGTTGGCCTTGCGGAAGCGCGGCAGCGTCGGCAGGTCACTCGGCAGGTCCACCAGCGCGGCGTTGATCGCCGCCTGGACGTCGCGCGCGGCCTTGTCGATGTTGCGGCCGATGTCGAACTGGAGCTGGATGTTGGTCGTGCCGAGCGAGCTCGTGGACGTGATCTGGTTGATGCCGGAGATCTCGCCCAGCCGCCGCTCCAGCGGCGAGGCCACCGTCGCCGCCATCACCGACGGATCGGCACCCGGCCGGCTGGCCGAAACGAAGATGGCGGGGAAATCGACGTTCGGAACCGAGGCGACGGGCAGGAACTCGTAGGCGACGACACCCAGCAGGAACAATCCGATCGACAGCAGCGTGGTCGCGACCGGACGGCGGATGAAGGGCTCCGAGATCGATGCCATCACTGCATCCCCTCGGTCGCGCCCGCGACCGGCGGGCCGCCGGATTCGGCCGGCGGCAGCGCCTGCTCGAGGCGGCGGTTGATGCGGTCGAGCGCGAGGTAGATCACGGGCGTGGTGTAGAGCGTGAGCAACTGGCTCAGCAGCAGGCCGCCGATGATGGAGATGCCGAGCGGGAAGCGCAGCTCGGCGCCGGTGCCGCTCTCGATCGCCAGCGGCAGCGCGCCGAACAGCGCCGCCAGCGTCGTCATCATGATCGGCCGGAAGCGCAGCAGGCAGGCCTGCACGATGGCTTCGTTGGGCGACATGCCCTGCCCGCGCTCGGCCTCCAGCGCGAAGTCGATCATCATGATCGCGTTCTTCTTGACGATGCCCATCAGCAGGATGATGCCGATCAGGCCGATCACCGAGAGGTCCTGCCCGAACAGCACCAGCGCCAGGATCGCGCCGACGCCGGCCGAGGGCAGCGTCGACAGGATCGTGATCGGATGGATGTAGCTCTCATAGAGCACGCCAAGCACGATGTAGATCGTGATCACGGCGGCGAGCAGCAACCAGGGCTGTCCGGCCAGCGCCTTGGCGAATTCAGCGGCGTCGCCCGCATAGACCCCAACGATGCTGTTGGGCATCTCGATCCGGGTCTCGATCGCCTTCACGGCCGCGACGGCATCGCCGAGCGCGGCGCCCGGCGCGAGGTTGAAGCTGAGCGAGATCGACGGGAATTGCGCCTGGTGCGAGATCGCCAGCGGCGCGGTGGTGCGCTTCAAGGTCGCCACGGCCGACAGCGGCACCTGGGCGTTCGGCGCGCCTACGATGCTGCTCGCCGCGCCCGGGAGATACAGCTTTGACAGGATCGAGGGATCGCGCTGGTACATCGGCAGCGCCTCCAGTACCACCCGGTACTGGTTGGCCTGGCCGTAGATGGTCGAGATCTGCCGCTGAGCGAAGGCGTCGTTGAGCGTGTCGGTGATGGCCTGGAGGCTGACGCCGAGCTGGCCCGCGCGGGTGCGGTCGACGTCGAGCTGCGCCCGCAGGCCGCCCTCCTGCGCCTCGGAGGAGACGTCGCGGAACAGCGGATCGCGCCGCATCTCCGCAACCAGCTTGCGCGCCCATTCCGACACCAGCGCCGCATCCGTGCCGGTCAGCGTGTACTGGTATTGCGAGCGGCTCGACTGGGTCGAGATCTGCACGTCCTGCACCGGCTGGAAATAGACGGTCATGCCGGGAATGCCCGCCACCCGCTCCTTCAGCCGGGTCACGACCACGCTGACATCGTCGCGCCGCTCGCCGCGCGGCTTCAAGGTCATGACGAGGCGCCCGACATTGGTGGTCGGGTTGACGGAGCCCGCACCGATCACCGAGACCACGCCGACGACGTCGGGATCGGCCTTGATGGCGTCAGCGGCCTCAGCCTGCCGCTTCTGCATCTCCGCGAATGACACATCGGGTCCCGCCTCGGTCACCGCCGTGATCGAGGCGGTATCCTGCAGCGGCAGGAAGCCCTTTGGCGCGACGGCATAGAGAACCAGGGTCGCAATCAGGGTGGCGAAGGTCACGACCAGCGTGGTGCGCTGGTGCTGCAGAACCACGAGCAGCGTGCGGTGATAGAACTCGACCGTGCGGTCGATGAAACGGCTGATCGCGGCGAGGCCCGGCACCGCCAGTTCCTCATGGGCGTGCTTGAGCAGCCGCGAGCACATCATCGGCGTCAGCGTCAGCGAGACCACGGCCGAGGTCACGACCGCAATGGTCAGCGTCAGCGCGAATTCGCGGAACATGCGCCCGACCAGGCCCGACATGAACAGCAGCGGGATGAACACCGCGATCAGCGACACCGTCAGCGAGATCACGGTGAAGCCGATTTCGCTGGCGCCTTTCAGCGAGGCCTCCATCGGCCCGTCGCCGTTCTCCATGTGGCGGACGATGTTCTCGATCATGACGATGGCGTCGTCCACCACGAAGCCGGTGCCGATCGTGAGCGCCATCAGCGACAGATTGTCGAGGCTGAAGCCGGCGAAATACATGATGCCGAAGCTGGTGATCAGCGACAGCGGCAGCGCCACGCCGGCGATCAGCGTGGCCCGCAGCGAGCGCAGGAACAGCAACACCACCAATGTCACCAGCACGACGCTGAGGATCAGCGTGAACTGCACGTCGCGCACCGAGGCGCGGATCGTGACGGTCCGGTCGGACACGATGGTGAGGTTGACGCCAGCCGGAATGGCGCGCTGGACCTTGGGGATTTCGGCGCGGATCTGGCTGACGACGTCGATGACATTGGCGCCGGGCTGGCGCTGGATGTCGATGATGACGGCCGGCGAGCCCTGATACCAGCCGCCGGTGCGGTCGTTCTCGAGGCCGTCGACGATCTGCGCGACGTCGGCGATCGTGACCGGCGAGCCGTTACGATAGGCAATGATGACAGGCTTGTAGGCGTCGGCGGCGGCGATCTGGTCGTTGGCGGCGATGATGTAGGATTGCTGTGCGCCGTCGAGCGAGCCCTTCGGCCCCGATACGTTGGCATTGGCGATCGCGGTGCGCAGATCCTCCATGGCGATGCCATAGGCGGCGAGACGCGCGAGGTCCGCCTGGATGCGCACGGCCGGCTTCAGCCCGCCCAGCACCGAGACCCGGCCGACGCCGGAGATCTGGCTCAGCCGCTGCGCCAGCAGTGTGTCCGCGATGTCGCTCATCGCCCGCAGCGAGATCGTGTCGGAGCGCAGCGCCAGCGTCATGACCGGCGCGTCCGCCGGGTTCACCTTGGCGTAGGTCGGTGGATAAGGCAGCGTCTTCGGCAGCACGCCGGCGGCCGCATTGATCGCGGCCTGCACGTCCTGCGTCGCGCCGTCGATGTCGCGGTTGAGGTCGAACTGCAGCGAGATCTGGCTGACGCCGAACGAGCTCGTCGAATTCATCGCCGACAACGACGGGATCTGGCCGAGCTGCCGTTCCAGCGGCGCGGTGATCAGCGAGGCGATCACGTCGGGGCTCGCGCCCGGCAATTGCGTCGTCACCTGCACGGTCGGGAAATCGACCTGCGGCAGCGCCGAGACCGGCAATGCGAAATAGCCCAGCAGCCCGCCAATCAGCAGCGCAATGCCGAGCAGCGAGGTCGCGATCGGGCGGCGGATGAAGGGTTCGGAGACACCCATGGGATCTGCCTGCCGCTCAGGCGGCTGTTGTCGGGATCATGGCTGCTTGGCTCCAGATCCCGATGCGCCCGGCCCCGGTGCCGGACCAGTCTGCCCCTTCTGGTCGCCTTCACTGCTGCTGCGCTTGGCGCGATACTCGCCGTCCTTGCCCTGCCACTCCTTCTGGCCTTCCTTCTGACCTTCCTTCTGACCTTCCTTGGCCTGACCGTCCTTCTTCTGGGCGTCCGGCCCGCGCGAGCGCTTGCGCGGGGCGAGATCGGCTGACGGCGTCTGGTCGTCGCGGCCGACGATCACCTTGGAGCCGTCGGACAGATTGGCAAAGCCTGTCGTCACGACCTTGTCGGTCGCCGACAGGCCGCTGGCGATCACGGCGTCATGCTCGTTCTGCTGCGTCACCGTCACGGGCTTGGCCGAGACGACATTGTCCTCGCCGATGACATAGCTGAAGGTGCCGATCGGGCCGCGCTGCACAGCCGATGTCGGTACCACCAGCGCCTGCGACAAGGTCTCGACCTTGAGGCGGACATTGACGAATTGACCCGGCCAGAGCTGGTAGTTGGCGTTGGGGAATTCGGCCTTGAGCTTGAGCGTCCCGGTGGTCTGGTCGACCTGGTTGTCGATGCCGGTCAGCTTGCCGGTGTCGATCACGGTGATGCCGTCATTGCCGAACACGTCCACGGCAAGCGTGCCCTTCGACGCCGCGGCGTTGACCCGCATGATCTGCTGCTGCGGCAGGCTGAACCACACCGCGATCGGCTGCAATTGCGTGATCACCACGAGGCCCGTGGTGTCGGCGGCATGGATGATGTTGCCCTGGTCGACCTGGCGGAGGCCGGCGCGACCCGACAGCGGCGCCACGATCTTGGTGTAGCTGAGCGTTGCCGCCGCGTTGTCGATCGCGGCCTGGTCGGCCTTCACCAGCGCCTCGGTCTGCGCGACCAGCGCGCGCTGGGTGTCGGCCTGTTGCTTGGAGCCGGCATTGGAGGCAGCCAACTGCTCGTAGCGTGTGAGGTCGATGCGCTGGTTGGCAAGCTGGGCCTGGTCCTGCGCCTTCTTGGCCACGGCCTGGTCATACGTCGCCTGATAGAGCGCGGGATCGATCTCGCCGAGCACGTCGCCCTTCTTGACGTCCTGGCCTTCGGTGAACTTCACCGCGATCAGCTTGCCGTCGACCTGCGAGCGCACGGTCACGGTGTTGAGCGCGCGGATCGCACCGACGCCGTCGAGATAGACCGGGACGTCCTGGATGCGCGGCGTCGCCGCCAGCACCGGTACCGGCAAATCGGGCCGCTGGTTGCGGTTGTTGGCCTGCTGCTGCTGGTGCATGACGATCCAGCCGACATAGCCGAGGCCGCCGAGGATCGCGAGCGTGATCAGGGTCATGACGAAGCCGCGGCCGCGCGACTTTTTCGCCGCCCCCTCTTTCGCGCCTTCCTTCGTATCCGGCTTAAAGAGCATTGACCGGTTTCTCCATGCGCGGCTCCCAGCCGCCGCCGAGCGCCTGATACAGGCTGACGATGGCGAGAAGCCGCGCGAGTTGGGCCTGCCAAAGCGCGTCTTCCGCCTGAAATAGTGTCTGCTGGACGTTCAGCACGGTCACGATGTCGGCGGTGCCGGCGCGCAATTGCTGCTCGGCGAGATCGAAGGCGCGCCGGGACGAGGCGACCACATCGCGCTGCAATTGCAGCTTGATCGTGGTTTGCTTGATCGAGTACAGCGCATTGTCGACGTCGGTGAAGGCCTGGACGATGGTCTTGCGGTAGGTCTGGAGCAGCTCGTCCTGCCGCGCCTTGGCGAACTCGAAATTACCGAGGATCTTGCCGCCGTCGAAGATCGGCTGCGTCGCGCTGCCGACGAGCTGGAAGAACGCGGCGTGCGGTTGGAACAGCGACACCAGCGCCGAGCTCTGATAGCCGCCATTGCCGGTCAATTGTATGGTCGGAAAGAACTGCGCGCGGGCATTGCCGATGTTGGCGGTGGCCGAGGCGAGCTGCGCCTCCTGCCGACGAATATCCGGCCGCTGCGTCAAAATCTCCGACGGCAGGCCGGGCGTGACGCGCGGGATCGCGACGCTGTTCAGCGAACCGCCGGCAATGCGTACACTCTCGGGCGGCCGTGACACCAGCACGGCGAGCGCATTTCTGTTCTGGTCGAGCGTCTGACGCAGCGGCGGCACCAGGGCCTTCTGGTTGCCCAGCACGCTCTCCTGCTGCGCGACGTCGAGATCCGTGCCGGTGCCGGCCTTGCGGCGATCCTTGATGGCATCGAGGATGCGCTGTGCGCTCGCGATGTTGTTCTGCGCGGTCCGCAGGCGGTCCTGCGAGGCGAGCACCTGGAAATAGGCGTTGGCAACGCTCGCCAGCGTCGTCAGCGCGACGGTGTCGCGATCAAAACGGTTGGCGTTCGCGGTCTCTTCCGCGGTCTGCAGCGCGTCGCGGTTCTGGCCCCAGAAGTCGAGCTGGTAGCTGGCGCTGAGCGAGGCCGAATAGTTGACGACCTCACGTCCGCCAATGGTGAGACCTGATGACGACGAGCCGGAGGTGCGCGAATAGGTTTCCGACCCGCCGCCCGACAGGCTCGGCAGCAGCGCCGCTCCCGCCTGCCGCGCCTGGGCGTCGGCCTGGACGATGCGTGCGACGGCGGCGGCGATGTCGAGGTTGACGGTCTGCGCCTCCTCCATCAGCTGCGTCAGCTCGGTGGAGCGGAAGCCGCGCCACCAGTCCAGCGTCGGCGGCGCATCCCCCTTCCCGGCATATTTGTACTGCGTGGGAACATCGAGCGCGGGATCGGGAAGATCCTGTGTCAGCACGCAAGCGGCAGAGCTGGTGGCCAGGCACAGCACCGCGAGCCAGCGCGCCGCGCGGCGCGTCCTGGACGCAGACCCCAAGGACCGCCGCACGGCGATCGCCGGAACACGCTGTGTCACATCCACCCCCCGCCGGGCAGATCGAGCCGCCGCTGCGCAGCCGGATTAACCGATTCGCGGCGGGACAGTCGGAGGGCTTTTGGCAACTCGCTCACAGGTGATGCTTTCTGCGGAACCTTGAGATTCATACTAGCCGGGCGCGGAACAGCGGGACAGTCCCGCAGGTGCGAGATGGCCGCCGCCGCGCGCCGGTGTCGCGATCGTGAAAAGACAAAATATGCCTGTCTCGCAGTGATTTCTCGGATTCTCACGTCGTCGCGAAGTACACGCAAGCTTACCAAGATTTCATGTGATAAAGGCGCCACAGCTGCACAGATGCGATCCGTTTCGCGCGTGCTCCCGAGACCGGCAACGAGAGCTGCTCATAGGGCCATGATCTTCCATGCTCCGACAGTGGCAGGACATAGCATTCCACCGATATTGCGGCCGCAGACGCCACACCTGGCGCGCTGCTCTCTCCCGCGGAATATGGTTGCTCTGCCGGGCCCGTTGCACCACTTTCGCCGCAGCGCAAAAGCCTTCCCCTTTGGCCTGGCAAGCACTAGATTCTCGCCAACCAGATCAACCCCTTGCCAGTGATTTCCCCCGATATGACCATTCGAAACGACGTTGTCGAAGCGATCGGCAACACCCCGCTGATCAAGCTCAAGCGCGCCTCGGAATTGACCGGCTGCACCATCCTGGGCAAGGCGGAATTCATGAATCCCGGCCAGTCGGTGAAGGACCGCGCCGGCAAATGGATGATCCTGGAGGCGGAGAAGCGCGGCGAGCTCAAGCCGGGCGGCCTCGTGGTGGAAGCAACCGCCGGCAATACCGGCATTGGCCTCGCGGTCGTCGCGAGCGCGCGCGGCTATCGCACGCTGATCGTGATTCCGGAGACGCAGAGCCAGGAGAAGAAGGATTTTCTGACGCTGTGCGGCGCCGAGCTGATCGAGGTCCCGGCCCTCCCCTACGCCAATCCCAACAACTACCAGCATGTCGGCAAGCGTCTCGCCGACGAGCTGCGCAAGACCGAGCCCAACGGCGTGCTGTTCGCCGACCAGTGGAACAACCTCGACAATGCCAAGGCGCATTACGATTCGACCGGCCCGGAGATCTGGCAGCAGACCGGCGGCAAGGTCGACGGCTTCGTCTGCTCGGTCGGCAGCGGCGGCACGCTCGCCGGCGTCAGCCGCTACCTGAAGGAGAAGAACAAGGATATCCGGATTGCCTGCGCCGATCCGCATGGCGCCGGCATGTACGAATATTTCAGGACCGGCGACCCCAAGGCCACGCCCGGCGGCTCGATCACGGAAGGCATCGGGCTCGGCCGCGCGACCGCGATCGTCGAGAGCGCCAAGGTCGATGACGCCTATCTCATCCCCGACGCCGAAGCGGTCACGGTGATCTACGAGCTGCTCCAGCACGAAGGCCTGTGCCTTGGCGGCTCGACCGGCATCAACATCGTGGGCGCGATGCGGCTCGCCAAGCAGCTTGGACCCGGCAAGACCGTCGTCACCGTGCTCTGCGATTCCGGCAGCCGCTACCAGTCAAAGCTGTTCAACGCGGATTTCATGCGCGCCAAGAACCTGCCCGTGCCGGAATGGCTGGAGAAGCGCAGCAACATCAAGCCGCCGTTCGTCTAGGACGAACCGGTTGCGGCCGCGTGTGCTAGGTGTAGCGCTTGCGGCCCGGCCAGAACAGCAGCCCTAGCGTCAGCACGAGGGTTGGCGATGCCGCCGACGATCGTGCCGGTGTGCTCCTGGTCCATCGCGTATGCAGGAAACTTCATCGCGACGGCGGACAAGTCGTTTTGCCCACCCGACGAGGTCAGCGCAGGATCTGGCTCAAAAACAGCTTCGTCCGCGCGTGCTGGGGCGTGGCAAAGAACTCGTTCGGCGTGTTCGCCTCGATGATCTGGCCGGCGTCCATGAACACGACGCGGTTGGCGACCTCGCGGGCAAAGCCCATCTCGTGGGTGACAACCAGCATGGTCATGCCCTCCCCGGCGAGGTCCACCATGGTATCGAGCACCTCCTTGACCATCTCGGGGTCGAGCGCCGAGGTCGGCTCGTCGAACAGCATCACCTTCGGGTTCATCGTCAGCGCGCGGGCAATGGCAACGCGCTGCTGCTGGCCACCGGACATCTGGCCCGGAAACTTGTTGGCCTGGTGCGGGATCTTGACCCGCTCCAGGAATTTCATCGCGGTCGCTTCCGCATCCCTCTTGGGAATGTTGCGCACCCAGATCGGCGCCAGCGTGCAATTGTCGAGCACCGTGAGATGCGGGAACAGATTGAAGCTCTGGAACACCATGCCGACCTCGCGGCGCACGGCGTCGATATGCTTGAGGTTCGGCCCGAGCTCGATGCCGTCGACGACGATCTCGCCCTCCTGGAACTCCTCCAGCGCATTGATGCAGCGGATCAGCGTCGACTTGCCGGAGCCTGAGGGGCCGCAAATGACGATGCGCTCGCCCTTGTGGACCTCGAGGTCGATGTCGCGCAGCACATGAAATTCGCCGTACCACTTGTTGAGGCCGGAAATCTTGACGATGGGGTCGGTCATGGTGAGCTCGATCAGTTGCGGCGGTGGGCGTTGAGGCGGTGCTCGACGAACAGCGAGTAGCGCGACATTCCAAAGCAGAACAGGAAATAGATGATACCGGCAAACGCGAAGCCGGTGAACAGGGTCGATGGGGCCGACCATTTCGGGTCCGCGAACGAAGCCCGCAGCGAACCCAGCAGATCGAACAGCGCGACGATCGACACCAGCGACGTGTCCTTGAACAGCGAGATGAAGCTGTTGACGAGGTTCGGGATGACGTGGCGCAGCGCCTGCGGCAGCACGATCAGGGATGTCGTCTTCCACCACGACAATCCCAGCGCCGCCGCGGCCTCGCCCTGGCCGCGCGGGATCGCGGCAAGCCCGCCGCGGACGTTCTCGGCCTGATAGGCGCCCGTGAACAGCGCGATGCCGATCAGCGCGCGGACGAGGCCGTCGACCGTGAAATTGCCCGGCAGGAACAGCGGCAGCATGTAGGTGGCGAAGAACAGCACGGTGATCAGCGGCACGCCGCGCCAGAACTCGATGAAGGCGATCGAGAAGATCCGGATCAGCGGAATCGTGGACCGGCGGCCGAGTGCCAGCGCGATCCCGATCGGCAGCGAGGTGACGATGCCGGCGACGGAGACCACCAGCGTCACCAAAAGCCCGCCCCAGAGCCGCGTCTGCACGACCGGCAGTCCGCCGTGATCGAGCCCCATCAGCTTGATCACGATGGCGATGGCGGCGAACGTGGCGATGCTCCACGCCAGCGGACGCCATCCCGTGCGCATGCCGCCGCCGACCACGAAGGCGAGCAGGGACACGACGCCGGTCGTGATGGCGAAGTCGGTCCAGACCGACTGACCCGTGGCCGCGAGCTGGTCACGCAGCCAGGTCAGCGGAAAGATCAGCCAGTAGATCGCGGTGCCGACCAGCACGATGAGATTGCCGAGGACCCACAGCAGCGGGGCGATCGCCGAGGTCTTGCTGAGGCTGAGCAGGGCCTGCCCGGCGCCGATGATGCTATCGTCGAACAATTGCAGCAGATCGGCGGTCCAGCTCAGGCCAAATCCCTTGATGCCGCCGCCAAGCAGCAGGAAGAACGCGACCACGGGAAAGGCGAAGAAGAAGAGGCTGGCGTTGAGGCTCTTCGCCGGCAGGCGCGGGACGAGCATTGGCACCAGCAGGACCGCTGCCAGAAGGAACGTGAGGTTGACCCGCCAGCGCTCGGCCTCGGGATAGAAGCCATAGATCAATTGCGGCAGCTTGGCCTGGATGTAAGGCCAGCAGGCCCCGTTCTCGGTCAGGCACGCCGTACGGTCCGTGCCGGTCCAGACCGCGTCGACGAACAGGAATCTGACCGAGGGAACGATGGTGAACCAGAGCAACAGGGCGCTGATGACGGTGATCAGAATGTTGGTCGGCGAGTTGAGCAGGCGCGTGCGCATCAGGCCGATGAAGCCCGTCGTCTTGACCGGCGCCGGACGTTCGGCAAGCAGGTCCCGACGGACATAGCCGGGCGAGGTGATATCGCTCATGCGCCGAGGCTCCGGCTGACGCGCCAACCATAGACACTCATGATCGCGCTAGTCAGCAGCGAGATCAAAAGATAGACGCCCATCGTCATGGCGATGATCTCGATCGCCTGCCCGGTCTGGCTCAGCGACGTACCGGCCCAGACCGACACGAGGTCAGGATAGCCGATCGCGACCGCCAGCGAGGAGTTCTTGGTGAGATTGAGATATTGGTTGGTCAGCGGCGGCACGATCACGCGCATCGCCTGCGGCACGACGATCAGGCGCAGCGTGGTGCCGCGGCTGAGGCCGAGCGAGGACCCCGCCTCCATCTGCCCCTTGTGGACCGACAGGATGCCGGCGCGCACGATTTCGGCGATGAAGGCGGCGGTATAGGTCGACAGCGCCAGTGTCAGCGCCACGAATTCCGGAATGATGCGCGCGCCGCCTGCAAAGTTGAACCCCTTCAGCTGCGGCAGCTCGACGGTGAAAGGCAGACCGAACACCAGCACGGCGGCGAGTGGCAGGCCGAACAGCAGGCCGAGCACATAGGGCCAGATCCGGATCATCTGCCCGCGCTGGAACAGCGCACGCCGCGCATAGATGCGCAGCGCCACAGAGGCGACGATGCCGAGCGCCAGCACCGCCAGGAACGGCTCCAGACCGGCCTGCCCGATCGGCTGTGGAATGACGAGGCCACGATTGCTGATGAAGGCGACGCCGAACAGCGAGATGCTCTGCCGCGGATTGGGCAGCGCCGCGAGCACGGCGAGATACCAGAACAGGATCTGGAACAGCAGCGGCAGGTTGCGGATGATCTCGACATAGATCTCGCCGACGCGCGACAGCAGCCAGTTCGGCGACAGCCGGCACAGTGCGACGATGAAGCCGAGCACGGTGGCGAAGAAAATACCGACCACCGAGACCACGAGCGTGTTGAGCAGCCCGACCACGAACACGCGCAGGAACGTGTCCGAGCCTGTGTAGGGAATCAGCGTCTGGTTGACGTCGAAGCCGGCATTGTTCCGCAAGAAGCCGAAGCCGGCGGCGATGTGCTGGTTTTCGAGGTTGGCGCGGGCGTTGGAGACGATCTCGTAACCGATCCAGCCCAGGATCGCCGCGAAGGCAAACTGGACGGCGATGCCGTTCCAGCCTGCCTTGCCGCCCAGAACGCGCCTGATCTTCAGCGCGATCTGGGCCGGCGGTTTGCGAGCTTCGGTGCTCATCGCCGCGAGCCGCGAATCAGGCGTGATCAGCGGATCGGCGGCGCGTACTGGAGACCGCCCTTGTTCCAGAGATTGTTGAGACCGCGGTTGATGGCGAGCGGCGAGCCGGCGCCGACGTTGCGGTCGAACACTTCGCCGTAATTGCCGACCGCCTTCACGATCCGGACGACCCAGTCCTTGGTGAGACCGAGCTGTTCGCCGAAATTACCGTCGGTGCCGAGCACGCGCTTCAGCTCCGGACCTTCCATCTTCGCCTTCTCGTCGACGTTCTTCGAGGTGATGCCGAGCTCCTCGGCGGTCACCATCGCAAACAGCGTCCACTTCACGATGTCGAACCACTGGTCGTCGCCATGGCGCACCATCGGGCCGAGCGGCTCCTTCGAGATGATCTCGGGCAGAACCATATGGTCGTTGGGATTGGCGAGCTTGAGGCGGTTGGCGTAGAGCCCCGATTGGTCGGTGGTGAAAACGTCGCAGCGGCCAGCCTCATAGGCCTTGACGGTTTCATCGTTGGTGCCGAACGCGATGACCTCGTACTTCATGTTGTTGGCCTTGAAGTAGTCGGCGAGGTTCTGCTCGGTGGTGGTGCCGGTCTGCACGCAGACCGAAGCGCTGTTGAGCTCGAGCGCCGAATTCACCTTGAGCGACTTCTTCACCATGAAGCCCTGCCCGTCATAATAGGTCACGCCGGTGAAATTGGCGCCGAGCGAGGTGTCGCGCGAGATGGTCCAGGTGGTGTTGCGCGAGAGGACGTCGATCTCGCCGGATTGCAGCGCCGTGAAGCGGTCCTTGGCCGAGGTCGGCACATACTTGACCTTGGTCGGGTCGTTGAAGATCGCAGCCGCAATCGCGCGGCAGACATCGACGTCGAGACCAGTCCAGTTGCCCTTGTCGTCGGGCGAGGAGAAGCCCGGCAAGCCCTGGCTGACGCCGCAGGACAGCGTGCCCCGATCCTTGATGGTCTTGAGCGTTTGCGCATCGGCGGCTTGGGCAGTCAGGCCGGCGGCGAGTGCAAGAGTGAGAGCCAGGGTTACGCGTTTCATGGGCTGGAGGCCTTTCAAGGTCGTCTCAAGGTCAGGAATGTTGTCTCAGGATCGCCTCTGCCGGGGCAAATCCTGTGCGGACCTGCCTTGCAAGAGTCATGCTGGAAACCTTGCCGAACACTCGCCCATCTCGAGAGGCCATACCCTAATCCCCGCCGCAGGCGCCCGCCGTTATGGCTGTGACGCAAGGTCCGGTCAGACGATGGATCGAAGGTCGCGGCTGCCCCTCAACATGCGGCGACTGAATAGCACCTGCGCATCTCAGAACGACTGGCGAGCCGGGTCAAGGGGTTGACGGGACTCTTCTGTGTTCTGTTATTAACGTCAGCGGCCTCCAGGCCGTCCCAGCCGTGCGATCCGCGCCCGGCGGAAACGCGCTTTTGAAAGCAGACGCATGGATTCCTCGCCCCCCGCACAGCAGCATGCCGATACCCGGCTGGTCACCTCCGGCCGCGACACCAAGGCGCAGAAGGGGTTCGTCAATCCACCGGTATTCCACGGCTCGACCGTGCTCTATCCGACCGCCGAGGACCTCCACGCCCATCGCGGCGAGTTCACCTATGGCCGCCACGGCTCCCCCACCACCAAGGCGTTCCAGGAGACGCTGATGGCACTGGAGGGGCCGCAATGCGCCGGCGTCGGCATCGTGCCCTCGGGACTGTCGGCGATCTCGACCACCCTGCTCTCGGTGCTGAAGACCGGCGACCACATCCTGGTCTGCGACAACGTCTACCGGCCCTCGCGCAATTTCTGCAACGGCATGCTCGCCCGCCTTGGCATCGAGACAACCTATTTCGATCCGATGATCGGCGCCGGCATCGACAAGCTGTTCAAGCCGAACACCCGCGCCGTGCTGGTCGAGGCGCCCGGTTCGCAATCGTTCGAGATGCCTGATATCCGCGCCATCGCCCACGTCGCGCATGCGCGTGACGCGCTCGTCATAGACGATAACACCTGGGCGACGCCTCTCTATCACCGCTCGCTCGATCAGGGCGTCGACATCAGCATGCAGGCCGCCACCAAATATATCGGCGGTCATTCCGACATCATGTTCGGCACCATCTCGGCCAACGCCAAGACCTGGCCGCAGATCTCGGAAGGCATCCGCCTGCTCGGCGTCTGCGCCGGTCCTGATGACGTCTTCCTCGCACTGCGCGGCCTGCGCACGCTGTCGGTGCGCCTCGCGCAGCATCACCGTTCCGGCCTCGATATGGCGCGTTGGCTTGCGGCGAGAGCCGAGGTCGCGCGCGTGCTGCATCCGGGGCTGGAGACCGATCCGGGCCACGCGATCTGGAAACGCGACTTCACCGGCGCCTCGGGCCTGTTCAGCATCGTGCTGAAGCCGGCCCCGCAGAAGGCCGTCGACACCATGCTCAACACGCTCAAGCTATTCGGCATGGGCTTTTCCTGGGGCGGCTTCGAGAGCCTCGCGATTCCCTTCGACTGCAACGACTATCGCACCGCGACCAGGTGGGCGCCGGGCGGCCCGACTCTGCGTCTGCACATCGGGCTCGAGCGCACCGACGATCTCAAGGCCGATCTCGATCGCGGCTTCGCTGCCCTCAAAGCGGCAATGTGAGCCTGCTCACAAGGCAACGCGCCTGCGGACGCGCCAAGACGCGCCGCGGGAACGAGCAACCGACGCAAACGTTAACGGCGATGCGCCAACAAATGGTTTGAACCTCAAGCATTTGGCGCTAGCCTCACCAATTGACTCCAAATCCGGACACGGAGCATGGGAACGTTGGTTCTGCTCGATCTGATGGGCGGCGTTGCGCTGCTGCTGTGGGGCCTGCACATGGTCCACAGCGGGATTCTGCGCGCCTTTGGTCCTGACCTGCGGCGGCTGCTCGGCAAGGCGCTCGGCAATCGCTTCAACGCGTTCGCCGCCGGCCTCGGGCTCACCGCGCTGCTCCAGAGCAGCACCGCGACCGCGCTGATCACCAGCTCGTTCGCTGCCGAAGGCCTCGTCAGCCTCGCCGCGGCGCTCGCCATCATGCTCGGCGCCAATGTCGGCACGACGCTGATCGTGCAGGTGCTGTCGTTCAACATCGCCGCCGTGGCGCCCGTGCTGTTCGTGCTCGGGCTCGTCGCCTTCCGTTCGGGCCCGCGCTCGCGCATCAAGGACATCGGCCGCGTCTTCATCGGCCTCGGCCTGATGCTGCTGTCGCTGCACATCCTGCTCGACACGCTGGCGCCGGCCGAGAACGCGCCCGGCATGCGGGTCATGATGTCGGCGATCACCGGCGATCCGGTCCTCTGCATCGTCATCGCCGCGCTCGTCACCTGGGCGGTGCATTCCAGCGTCGCCAGCGTGCTGTTGATCATGTCGCTGGCCTATTCGCAGTTCATCACGCCCTATGCTGCGATGGCTCTGGTGCTGGGCGCCAATCTCGGCAGCGCCATCAATCCCGTGTTCGAAGGGGCCAAGCGCGACGATCCCGCGAGCTATCGCCTGCCGGTCGGCAATCTCGTCAACCGCGTGATCGGGATTGCTCTCGTCCTGCCGTTCCTGAACGTCATCGCCGCGCACATGCACGCCTGGCAGCCCGATCTTGCGAAAATGACGGCAGCCTTTCACATCGCCTTCAACGCCGGCACAGCCGTCGTCTTCATCGGTCTGCTCGACACCATGTCGCGGGTGTTGACGCGCCTGCTGCCCGATCGCATCCGGGACGCCGACCCGGCCCAGCCGCGCTATCTCGACGAGACCGCGCTGGAGACGCCGTCACTGGCGCTCGCCGACGCGGCCCGCGAGACACTGCGCATGGGCGATTTCGTCGAAACCATGCTGCGCAAGGTGATGGCGGCGATGATGACGGGCGACCGTGCACTGGTCGATCAGGTCTCGGAGATGGACAACGCCGTCGACGGTCTCGACGAAGCGATCAAGCTCTACGTGACCAAGCTGACCCGCGGCAGCCTCGACGAGAGCGAGGGCCGGCGCGCGATGGAGATCATCTCCTTCGCCATCAACCTCGAGCATATCGGGGACATCATCGACAAGAATCTGAGCGAGCTCGCCACCAAGAAGATCAAGCGTCGCTTCCAGTTCTCGGCCGAGGGCGCCGAGGAGCTCGCCGCCTTCCACAAGCGTACGATGGATTCGCTGCGCATCGCCTTCGGTGTCTTCATGTCCGGCGATGCCAACGAGGCACGCAAGCTGCTGGCGGAGAAGACCGCGCTGCGCAACACCGAGCTTGCCGCGGTCGAGCGCCATCTCGATCGCCTGCGTGAGGGCCGGCCCGAGACCATCGAGACCACCTCGCTGCATCTCGACGTGCTGCGCGACCTGCGCCGCATCCACTCGCATATCTGCTCGGTCGCCTATCCCGTGCTGGATGCGGCAGGCCAACCCTATCGCAGGACCGAGGCGGAAGCCGCCGCCCTGCCCGCCTCCGGTGCCACGGCGCTGCCGCGCTAGGCGATCAAGCCGGCCGCGTGCGCGGCTTGACCTGCGTGAGGGCGACACCGGAGATCGCAAGCAGCCCGCCGACGATCAGTTTTGGCGTCATGCGCTCACCCAGGAACAACACACTCGACATCAGCGCAAACACCGGGAGCAGCAGCCCGAAAGGGGCGACGCGGCCCATCGAGCAGCGGGCAATCAGCCAGAACCACAGGCTGAACCCGACAATGCCGCCGATGAAGATCGTGTAGGCCAGCGCCAGCCAGCCACGTCCATCTGCGGTGACGAGGCTCGTCATCTGGCCGTATTCAAGCAGCAACGACATCACCAAGACTTGCGGCACCGTCAGCAGCGACGACCAGCCCATCAGCATCAGGGGATCGAAAGGACCGTAGCGCTTGGTCAGGACGTTGGAGACCGCAAACGCGAAAGCCGCTCCGACCACGAGCAGCAGCGGCAACGCGTCTCCCGATAGCCCAGGCCCCGCAGCCAGCACGACGACGCCGACGAACGCAAGCACCACGCCGCCTGTGGTGACGAGAGACGGCCTCTCCGCGAGCAGCGGCCAGGCCAACAGCACGGTGAAGGGCGGGGCGAGTTGATATGCGATGGCCGACATGCTTCCCGAGCCGAGTCCAAGGCCAACATAGAACAGCCCGAAGTTCAGTCCCCCAAGGAAAACGGAAATAGCGGTGACAGGACCGAACTGTTGGCGTGTCGGCCTCTTGACCAACGGAACAAGCAGCAGCGCGATAGCCAGGAAGCGCAGTGCGAGGAAGAAGAGCGGCGGAAACTCCCCGACGCCCACTTTGATGACCACGAATTGATAGCCCCAGAGCAATGGAACGACCACCGCGCAGACAATCTGAATGGCGGACATGGCACCATTCTTTTCAAGACCATTCGGTCTAGATATAGGCGTGCGAACAGCGGAAAGGTCCATAGTTTATCTACCTGATGAAGCGGTCGAGAAGAGCGTCAACGGTGGCTTGCGAAATGATCCGTGTCGGTGCCGTCTTACCGACCACCCGCAGGCCCTCGACGAAACAGACGAGAATTCGGGCGGCACTCGAAGGCTCGACACCATCGGCCAGTTGGCCCGCTGCCTTCGCACGGGAAAATGCATCCGCCACCCGAGCCTCCATGGCTTCGAAAAAGCTCCCGACGCGGCGATCAACGTCGACATCACGGCCAGCCAGTTCCATGGCTGTGGCTACCAGCAAGCATCCGCGCCGACCATTGGCACCGCTGTTGCGGTCAACGTAGCCGGCAAGGTAGGCCCTTAGGCCCTCGACCGGCTCTCTGCGGTGGTCGAGTTCGGAATCCATCCGTGTCAAGGCAATGGCGATGTAGCGATCGAGCGCACGCAAGAACAGCGAGTGCTTGTCACCAAAAGCGGCGTAAAGGCTGCCACGCGAGAGCTTCGTCGCACGAAGAAGGTCCGGTAGCGCCGTGGCGTGATAGCCGCGCGACCAGAACACATCCATCGCACGCTCGACCACGGCCTCGACGTCGAAACCTCGGGGCCGCCCACGCGGCAACTGCACTTGAGATTGCTGGCGCATGAGCGATATATGAACCAACCGGTCTTGAAATAACAAGAGCGCGCTCTGGTTCCTTTTTCACGATTCTGGGAGGAGTTGCGGCCGATCCTGGATCAGCGATCCAGCGTCTTCGACGCGCGGCCGCGGTTCTTGACGATCAGCATGATGTTGCGGACATAGATGATGGTCGCGAGCGCCTGTCCGAGAATGATCACCGGCTCGCGCTTCACGACGCCATAAACCAGCGTCATCAGCCCGCCACCCATCGAGCAGAACCAGAACGCCATCGGCACCACGCTGTTGCCGGCGCGCTCGCTCGCAATCCACTGCACCAGGAATCGCGCCGTGAAGAACAGTTGCGCGACGAGGCCGAACGCCAGCCAGAAATCGAACTTGGCGACGAAGACGTCGTAGAGATAGTCGCTCAGCGCCTGACCGTAATGAATGATCATGCCTGCACCTCAGTCACATCTGGCGTGGGCTTCTTGCGGCGGATCAGCCACCACACGCCGCCGAGATCCATGATCCCGATCCAAAGCCGGTCGAAGAAGCCATAGTTCGATACGCCGGAGTGGCGCGGCCGGTCGATCACGTCGACATAGGCGATCTCATAGCCTTCCCGGCGCACCAGCGCCGGCAGGAAGCGATGCAGACCGTCGAAATAAGGCATCATCAGGAACACTTCGCGTCGGAATGCCTTCAATCCGCAACCGGTGTCGCGCGTTCCGTCCTTCAGGATCGCGTTGCGAACCTTGTTCGCGACGCGCGACTGGAATTTCTTGAAGCCGGTGTCCTTGCGGCCGACCCGCTGGCCGGCGGCAAGCCCGACGCGCGCACTCTTCTCGACCGCCGCGATCAGGTCGGGCAGGAAGGCGGGATTGTTCTGGCCGTCGCCATCGAGCGTCGCCACGATCGAGCCGCGGGCCGCGCGCACGCCGCTGCGGACCGCCGCCGACTGGCCGCCGGACTTTGCATGCCGCAGCTGCCGCAGATTGTCCCGCTGCGCCATGATGGCGGCGAGCCGCTCGCCGGTCGCATCGGTCGAGCCGTCGTTGACATAGATGATCTCATAGACCCAGCGGCCATCGAGCGCGGCCGTGATCTCCTCGATCAAAGGCGCAATGTTGCCGGCTTCGTTGCGCACGGGAACGACGATGGAAACCGAAGGCTGGGACGACGACAAATCGAGGCTCGTGGTTGGAATGGGCCTGCCCCCTTTAGGGAACCGGCGGCCCCGGCAGGCAGCCGCTTTTATGGGGCCGACGCCCCGCGGGCAACCCTTTTGAGACGCCCCCCGTCCGGTCCCGGAAGCGGCACAATGCTGCCGTCGGCACGGATGGCGAAAGCCAGCCTCCGCGCGGCGAACCAGTAGCGGACCGCCATGGCGCCGACTATGCCGATCAGGGCGCCGGCCGCGACATCGCTCGGATGATGCGCGAGCAGCACCAGGCGCGTCAGCAGTATCACAATCGCATAGGTGAACATGAAAACGCGCAGCCGCGGCCACAGCGCCGAGACCGCGAATGCCAACGCGAACGCCGTGATGGCATGGCCTGACGGCAGGCTCGCATAGGCTCCGGTCCCCTCGAACGGGATGAAGTTGAACGGATCGGCCTTGCCGCCGACGAAGGGCCGGCCCCGGCCGATGAGGTATTTCAGGATCTCGCCGACGAAGACGGACAACGCAACAGACAGAAACATGAATTGCAGCCGCGTGCCGAGGCCCAGCAGCAATGCACGGCGGGTGCCGTGAAGTCCCGCCGCAACGAGCGCCACGACGACCAGCGCTATCCCCAGCGCCGAGAGCACATACTCGTCCTTGCCGAAATCGGTGAGGATGCGGATCGGCCACAGCGCGGGCGTACCGCGCGTCGGCATCAAAAGGATCTCGGTCCGGTCGAACGCGAGCATCAGCACGATGATCAGGGCTGCGCCCGCAGCGCTCAGCCACAGCGAATGCCGCGCCAGCTTTCGCGCGGCCTCGGCGCGGCGCGAATGCGACGGCGTCCGCACGAGCTGTGCCAGCGCGTGCCCCGACACGGTGAGTAGTTGCGCGGGATAGCTAGGCCTCGGCGCGATGCTGGTGGACGCCGGCATCTTACTCGGTGCCTTCCGAACGGAAGATCGAGATCGAGATCGCGCGCCCTTGCGAGAAATTGTAGCCGTCGATGCGCGCGCCGACCTTGTAGCGCAGCCCGATCGCCTCGGCACGCTGCACGAAGCTGCGCTCCGAGCGCTGCTCGATCAGCGCGAAGCGGCAGCTGCCCTGCCGCAGGAAATCCGCCGCACCCGAGCCGTCGGTGAGCAGCGTCTGCGTGCCGGTCAGGAACACCAGGCTCGGCTCGTGATAGCCGGCGGCCGCCGCCTTCGGCCCGACACAGGTGACGTTGCGCAGCGCGCGTGCGACCTCGATGCTCGGAAACAGTGGCGTCAGCGACGGCAGCACGATGCCGTAGACCGCGATGGCCAGCATCAGGGCTGCGACCAGCGCGTTCAGCAACGAGCGCTCGGCGCGGTTGGTGTCGAACAGCCACCAGGCGAACAGGCCGAAGATCAGCGCGGCCGCGATGAACGGCCAGGCCACGAAGGCCGGCTGCCGCGTCAGCATCACCGCGCCGACCACGGCGATGATCGAGGCCGCCGCGGGAATCGCGAACCACCAGGCCGAGCCGCGCGCGAGCCACGAGCGCGACAGCACGTTCCGCTCCAGCGCGCCCACGGTCAGGATCGCGATCGCCGGATAGAGCGGCAGCACGTAATGCGGCAGCTTGGTCAGCACCGCCTCGAACACGATCCAGGACGGAATCAGCCAGGCCAGCAGGAACTGTGCGCCGGGCTCGCGCCGCGCCCGCCACACCGCAGGCGCCGCCATCGCAGCAAGCGGCGCGCCCGGCCAGAACGTGATCCAGAACAGCGCCAGATACAGCCCGGGCGGCGCGCCATGGGATTCCTGCGCGCCGATCTTGCTCAACATGTCGCCGCCGACGGAATCGGCGAAGAAGGCATCGCCGGCGCGCCAGAAGATGGCGACGAACCAGGGCAGCACCAGCACCAGCATCCACATCAGGCCCCAGAGCGGACGCAGCTTCCACAGCCAGGAGGAATCGCGGTCCTGGATCGCGAGCGCGACGATGGTCAGGCCTGCGAACATCAGGATCAGCGGGCCCTTGATCAGGATGCCCACGGCGAGCGCGGTCCAGAAGATCGCGGGCCAGGTCCAGGGTGGATGCGTCTCGTCCTCGGCGCGCTGCCAGGACAGATAGGCCTGCGCCATCGCGCCCATCGCGGCCGTCACGCAGAACAGCAGCATCGCGTCGGTCTTGGCGAGCCGCGCCTCGACGCCGAGCAGCACCGAGGCACACATCAGCAACGCCGCCAGCACCGCGGCGCGCCGCGTGACGAATCCGAGCGCGGCCCAATAGGTCATCAGCACGGCGCCGATGGCCCCGATCAGCGACGGCAGCCGGTAGACCCATATGCGCAACTCGGCCTTCGGCAGCCGCAGCGCAGTCGCAGCTTCAACCGCGGCGGATTGCAACCAGTAGATGCCGACCGGCTTCTTGTAACGGACGTCTTCCTGGAAGCGGATGTCGACAAAGTCCCCACTCTCGACCATCTGCTTGGTTGCCTGGGCGAACCGCGCCTCGTCGCGGTCGACGGGCGGGATGGTGAAGAAGCCCGGCAGGAACAGCAGCAGCGCGCACAGCAACAGGAAGGCGACCGCGCGGGCGTGGCTGGCCGTGGCGAAGTCGAGCATGGTCACGAGCCGGCTGCCCGGATTTACGGGCGATTTCGGCTCGCGGGGCGCTCCAAAACGCGGTGTTGGGTAGGTCTCGGCCATTGGTTCCGCTTACGCTGAAACCGCCATCGCCACAACCGCTTAAGCCAAGGTCATTGAATTCGAATGACGACTGTGTCCGCGGCGCCCGTGGCATCGATCACGGTGAGCCGTGCAAAGCCCGGGCCGGGCGGATCAATCAACCGCTGGCGGCGCCCGTCGATCTCGCCGCGTGCCGTTCCGTTAACCATCACGGTCATGGGGAGAACCCCGCCGGCGACCTTCACCGGCATGGCGGCGCTCTCTGCCCTGCCCGAGCGATCGACGTCGATCCTCGAGCCATTGAGCGGGAACTGGATGTGCAGCGCCTGCTCGCCCCCGGCCCGCACCAGTTCCCCGACCGGGCGGAACCGCTTCAGCGGCAACGGCAGCTTGGCGTTGCTGGCGACCAGGGTTCCCTTGGGCGGCTTCGGCAGCGGCGCCAGCGTCTTGCCGGTTCGGGCGAAGGCATCGAACAGGATGGGCGCGGCGGCGATGCGGCCGATCAGCCCGGGAACCGGCGCGCCGTCGGGCCGGCCGACCCAGACGCCGATGGTCATGCGGCCGTCGAATCCGACCGACCAGGCGTCGCGATAGCCGTAGGAGGTGCCGGTCTTGAAGGCGATGCGGTTGTGCGCGGCATTCTCCGGCGGCGGCGTGCCGAGCAGCACATTGCCGACCTGCCAGGCAGCGACCTGATCCAGCAGCCGCAGCGGCTCGCGATCATCCTTGGCATCATCCTTGGCCGCCATGATTTCGCGCAGCGGCCTAGTGGTGCCGAGCCGTGCGAAGCCCGTGTAGAGCTGGGCGAGGTCCTGCAGCGTCACGCCGACGCCGCCGAGGCCCATCGCGAGCCCCGGTGCCTCGTCTTTGGGCAGAATGAGATTGCCGCCGGCCTGCCGCAGCCGAGACGCCAGCCGGCTCGAGCCGACGCGGTCGAGCAGCACGATCGCCGGCACGTTCAGCGACAATTGCAGCGCCTTCTTCACCGGCACCGTGCCCTGGAAGGTCATGTCGAAATTTTCCGGCGCATAGGAGCCGAAGCGCACCGGGCGGTCGTCGATCAGGCTGTCGGGATGAACGAAGCCGTCCTCGAAGGCGAGCCCGTAGATGAACGGCTTGAGCGTCGAGCCCGGCGAACGGATGGCGCGGGTCATGTCGACCTGCCCTGCCCGGCTCTCGTCGAAATAATCCGCCGAGCCGACGCGCGCGAGCACGTCGCCGCTCTCATTGTCGACCACGATGATGCCGACCGAAATGTTAGGCCCGAGCGCAATGGCGCGGTCGCGCGCCAAGGGCTCCAGCACCTTCTGCAGATTGGCATCCAGCGTCAGCTTGATGATTGGCGTGTCCTTGACGGTCGACAGCGCGGTGTCGGAGGCGTGCGGCGCCAGGATCGGCATCGGCTTGCGCAGCTTCGGCACGGGAACGGCCTTGGCCTGTTTCGCATCGTCGAGGCTGACCACATGCTCCTCGACCATGCGGTCGAGCACGCGATCGCGCGCCTTTTGTGCGGCTTCCGGAAAGCGATCGAGCCGGCGCGTCTCCGGCGATTGCGGCAGCGCGACCAGCAAGGCGGCCTCGGCCAGCGACAGCCGCTTCGGCTCCTTGCCGAGATAGGCGATCGAAGCCGCGCGGATGCCTTCGAGATTGCCGCCGTAAGGTGCGAGCGCGAGGTAGAGGTTGAGGATCTCGTCCTTGCTGAGCGTCCGCTCCAGCTCGATCGCGCGCACGATCTGGTGCAGTTTGGCGTAGAGCGAGCGCTGCCGCCGCGGCTCCATCAGCCGCGCAAGCTGCATCGAGATGGTCGAACCGCCGGACACGATGTGGCCGCGCGTGCCGAGCTGCAGCGCGGCACGGCCGAGCGCGAATGGGTCGATACCGTCATGGGCATAGAAGCGTTGGTCCTCATAGGCGAACAGCAGCTTCAGGTAAGTCGGATCGACGTTTGCTTTTGCGTCCACCGGCAAACGCCAGCGCCCGTCGGCCATGGCGTAGGCGCGCAGCAGCTTGCCGTTGCGGTCGACGACCGTGGTCGAGACGCGGCGCGCCTCGTCGAGCGGCAGCGGGCCGAGCGAGTAGACCCAGCCGACGAAACCAATGATGGCGAGGATGAACACGAGCGCGAGGGCGGAAAGAAAGCGAAAAGCCATCCGCTCTCTTCGCCCGTCATGGCCGGGCTTGACCCGGCCAATCACGCTATCGTTCAGCGCCACGGTCATCTCACTGCTCACTTCGCCGCCCGCACATCGACATTGCCCGTGCCGGTCCGGCCGTAGCGCGAGGGATTGTACATGTCCTCGACATAGGCCTGCGGCAGCACGTATTTGCCGGGCGAGACCGCGCGCACGATATAGGCGACGGTGAAGACCGCCTTGGAATCCGAGGTTCGGTCGACAGCCGCGGTGAAGCGGTCGTCGCGGAACTCGGTATCCTCGGGCTCCTCGCCGTCCTCGATCCAGTCCAGGGTACCGCTGTCACCGGACGAGACCAGCTTTGGATTGTCGATCTCCAGGCCCGCGGGCAGATAGTCGGACACCATGATGTGGCCATACTCGGGCTTGGCTTCCGTAACCTTCAACACCACGGCGAAGCGATCGTTCTGCTTGACCTTGCTGATGTCGGCGGGCTTGCCGTCGAGCGTGAAGTAATTGCGCTCGATCTTGAAGCCGTTGGACGCGGCCGGCTCCGGCGTCACCGGCGAGCCCGACACCGAGACCACCGCCTGCACCGGCGCATCGCCGGTGTTGGTGATCTTCAGCGGCTTGCCCTCCAGCGTCGCAGCCTTGTAGCTGCGATAGAGCGCGGTCTTGACCGGCTGGCCGTCAACCTCGATCGAGAGGTTCTCCTTGGCGAGCGCCCGCGCCGCCAGCACCAGCCACGCATTCTCCTGCGTGGAGGTATAGGGCGTGAGCCCGCGCGCGACTTCCACCCGCGACACCGCCTGCGTCAGCGTCGCCTTCGGCGCATTGCCTTCGCTGGCGAGCGAGACGAGCGCCGCCGCATCGCGGAGCTGCGAGCCGTAGTCGGTACGGCCGAACTCCAGCACCGGCTTGGGCGCCAGGCTATCGAGCGCGGCGCCATAGACGCGTTCGGCACGGTTGCGGTCGCCGACCAGCGCCAGCGCGGCGGCAAGCTGCGACTTCGCAATCGGGGTTGCTAGGTTGTTCAGCTTGGTGTCCGCGAGATAGCGGAGATCGCCGATCGGCGCCGCGCCGTTACGTGCGAGCACATAGAGGCCGTAGGCGAGATCGCGGCCGCCGTCCTTCTCCGGCTCGTTGCCGTTGACGACGGAGTTGCGGACACGATCGAGCGCATTCTTGAACAGCACGTCCGGCACCGCAAAGCCCTTTTCGCGGGCGCGGGTCAGGAAGTCCGTCACGTACGCGTCAAGCCAGGCGTCGTCGCCGCCCGCGGACCAGAGGCCGAACGAGCCATTGGAGCCCTGACGGGCCAAAAGCCGCTCGATGGCGTCGCGGATGCGCTGGTCGACCTCGGTGTCCATGGCGAGATGTGCCCCGGCCGCGAGGTCGTTGACGTAGAGCAGCGGCATGGCGCGGCTCGTAATCTGTTCCGAGCAGCCATAGGGGTAGCGGTCGAGCGCTTTCAGGATCGTCGCCGCGTCGAGCGCGGTCGACAGGCTCGCCGAGACCGAGACGCTGCCGGTGCCCGGCACGAGGTCGGAGAACATGTCCGAGGTCAGCGTCAGGCTCTCGCCCTTCGCCAGCGTCCGGATCGAGCGCCGCGCCAGCACCTGCGTTGCCGCCTTGACGTCGAGCGCATAGTGCCGCGCCAGCGTCAGGCCGTTCGGTCCCTTGATGTCGACGTCGAGCGTCGCCTGCCCTGCCGCGGTCGCATCGATCGCGAGCGAGAACGCGTTGCGCTGCTTGGCGGCAAGCTTGACCGTGGTGGCGGGATTGCCGGTCATCTTCACCGGGCCGCCCGTCTTCACGTTGATGACGTAGTCGCCGGCCCGGCCCTCGACATTGTCGATCTCGAGATTGACCGTGCCGTGGTCGCCATTGAGCAGGAAGCGCGGCAGCGTCGTGGTCAGCACCACTGGGTCGCGGATCACGACATCGGTGTTGGCGCGGCCAAGCTTGGTCGCGGTCCACGCCACCGCCATCACGCGCGCGGTGCCGGCGAACTCCGGAATGTCGAAGCTGACCTCGGCGCTACCGTCGGCGCCGACGGTGACGATACCCGAATAGAGCGCCAGCGGCTTCTGCGCGGGCGGCGAGCCCTGCAGCTCGGCAGCTCCAGCGTCGCCGCCTGACTTGATCTGGCCGCGCGTGCCCGACATGCCGTCGATCAGTTGCCCATAGAGATCGCGGATCTCCGCGCTCAGGCGGCGCTGGCCGAGATAATAATCATCCGGCGCCGGCGGCTTGTAATTGGTGAGGTTGAGGATGCCGACATCGACCGCTGATATGACCACCTTGGCGTCCTCGCCCGGATTGAGCCCCTCGAGCTTGACCGGGATCTTCAGCATCCCGTTGGGCCGGATCAGCGCCGGCGGCGTCAGCTTCACCTGCAGCGTGCGGGTCTGCTTGTCGATGCCGAACCATTTCAGGCCGATCGCCCGGCCCGGCATGCGCTGGGCGGCTGCGTCGAGCGGACGGCGCAAGGTCGCCACCACGTAGGCGCCGGTGCCCCAATCCTTGCCGACCGGCAGCTTCACCTGCGCGGTGCCTTCCTTGACGTCGATGGTCTGCGTCGTCAGCAGGCGGTCGCCGAGCACGTTGATGGTGAGCTTGCCGGCAGAGCGGACATTGACGGATACCGTCATGGTGTCGCCGGAGGCGTATTGCGGCTTGTCGATCGAGGTCTCCAGCAGGTCCGGCGTGTCGGCGCTGCCGTCGGAATACCAGCCGACGTCGAACTGCACCGAGGTAACCGGGCCGTCAGCATCGTTCGACTTCACATCCAGCCGGTAGCGGCCGGGCTGCGGGCTGAGCGAGATGCGGGTCGGCTTGTCGGCAGCGATGGTGACGTCGCCGTCGGCGACGCGCGAGGTCGACTTGACCGGCTCGTATTCCCAGTAATTGTTCTGGCGATACCACTGGTAGCGCGATTCCATTTTCAGCAGCTCGTAGCGCAGGCCGTCGCGGCGCAGCGTCTGGCCCTCGGGCGAGACGAACACGACATCGAACTCGGCCTTGTCGCCCTCGGCGACGTTCTTGTCGGCGAACAGCGGCTTGACGCCGATCAGGGCGGTCGCAGGCGCAACCGGCAGCACGAGCTTGCGCTCGACGGCACGTCCCCCCGTCTCGACCATGCGGACGAAGATCTGCGCCTCCTGCGGACGCGTCGAGGCCGGCTGCTTGTCGAGCGTCACCGGGAAGGTGGCGACGCCATTGGCGTCGGCCTCAGGCAGGTTCTCCAGCGGCGTGCGCTCGTTCGAGGTGGTCTCCTCGTCGGCGACGCCGAACTGATATCCGGCAAAGCCCGGGCGCCCGGTCGCGGGCGCGATCAGCATGTCGCCCTCGAGCTGCAGGCCCGAGGCCGGCGCGCCGTAGAGGAAATGGCCGTCGGCCTTAAGCTCCACAGGAACGTTAGCTTTGATGAGCTTGTCCTTGGCGGACAAGTCGAATTCGATCCGATCAGGAACGTAGTCCTCGACCATAAAGGTGGTCTCGCCGACCGACGAGCCCTTCGGGTCGGTGAAGGCGCGCACCCGCCACGTGCCGGTCGGCACCGCCGAGTTGAGCGGCACGGACAACGTGCGGCCGCCGGCGCCCTGGTCGGCGAGCACGGCGCGTCGGTATTCGACGCCATCAGGGCGCTCGACCACCAGCGTCATCGGCCCGCCGTTGACGGCATTGCCCTGCCCGTCACGCAGCAGCGCGGTGAGATAGACGGTCTCGCTGGAGCGGTAGACGCCGCGCTCCGCATAGACGAACGCGTCGGCGCCGGCGGGCACGGCCCGGCCCGCGACGCCACGGTCGGACAGGTCGAAGGCCGAGGTCTTCAGGCTCAGGAAGGCATAGTCGGCCTTCTCGCCCGTGACCGTCAGCATCGCCGGCGACAGGCCACCCTCGCCGCGCGCAAGACCGGCCTCGAACAGCACATGGCCGGACTCGCCGGTCTTGCGGGTCGCCAGGATCTCGTTGTTGCGAGCAACCAGCCGCACCTCGGCCTTGCCGACCGGATCGGTCGAGGCCAGCGAGTTCACGAAGACATGGATGCCGTCATTGCCGGAATAGGCGGAGACGCCGAGATCGGAGACGATGAACCATTGCGTGGCGAGCTGGTAGTCGTCGTCGGAGCCCGGCCCCTTGGCCGCGGCGGTCATCACGTAGACGCCCGGCTGAAGCTCGCCGAGCGCCTGGTCGACCGGGAATGCCGTGGTGACGTCCTGGTTCAGCGTCATCGCGGTGGCGAGCTCGCCGGTCCAGACCTTCACGCCGCGCTCGCCGCCGAGGTCACTGAGCTGGTATTTCGACAGCGTCTTCTGGAAATCGCTGTCCACCACCGTGTTGATCAGATTGCGGTCGCCGATCCTGTAAACGTTGATGTTGACCGCGGGCGTGTTGACGCTGACCACGGGAATGCCGCGCTGGCCGGTCCTGGGCAGCACATAGGCGCGGCTGGTGAAACGCACGAACGGCTTGCGGTCGCGCACATAGACGTTGAACTCGGCCGATTTCGGCAGCCCTTCCTTCACCGTGGACGGCAGGCCGGCGCGCAGATTGATGTTGTAGCGCTCACCATGCTTCAGCCCGTCGACGCAGAGCTGCTTGCCCTCGGCCGACAGCGCCGGCTTGTCCTGCCCCGCCAAAGCCAGGAAAGGCGCGAAATCGGTGCGCTTGGCCAGTTCCTCCGAGAACTGGAAGCAGGCGCGCGGGCTCGCCGAATCCGAGTCCACGGTATAGTCGAGCAGCCGGAAGCCGTGCTCGTCGCGCATCTTTTCATACTGGCCGCGAACGTCGGCGACCTCGCGCATATCCAGCGATAGCCGCAGCGCATCCAGCGCCGGCCGCCACAGCTTTCGCTCGGCCAGCGATTTGCCGAGCACGGCGAGGGCGTCGGCCTCCTCGCCCGGGTTGCCGGCCCGCTGATAGGCGATGTAGGCGGCGGTCGAGGCGCGCTCCAGCAGGAACGTCTGCTCGGTCGAGCTCTTCGGGGAGATCTGGAAGATCACCTTGGCGAGCCGGAGCCAGTTGCCGGTGTCCTCCGGCGTGGTCGCCGCGATCTGGCCGAGCACCGACAGCCCGGTGCGGTAGTCGTTGCGGCGGAAGGCGGCGTCGGCGTCGGTGCGCAGCGTCGCGCTGGTCTTGGCGACCGGCCCCGCCTCGCTCTTGATCTGCGCCTCCAGCTTGATCGCGGAATCGGCGAGATCGTCGCGCTTGAAGGCCTTGTCTGCCGCTTGCGCGGCCGAAAGGCCGAACGCCAGCGTAGCGCAGATTGTGACGGCGCGAACAAGACCGATCATGGATGGACTCCCGGAAATCGCGGACGAACGCCGCTTGTCGCATGAAATGCGCGGAAAGGTGACGGACTCATGGCGATGGAACCAAAGGTGCAAATCGTCGCATTCGCCATGACAAGGCAAGCCCGGAGGAGACCGATCGAAATGCCGCCGCGCACGCCGTCCTGATGGCGCAGCCACATCTGACCAGTCGACCGGCGGCAATGTCCCGGAAGCTGACCAGCGTTCCCGGCGATGTGAACCATCGTCCAGTCCGCTGCCGCTCAACCCGGCACCCTGACACCCCACCGTTCCGCTTTGTCGCTTTGGGTGCGAAAACGGTTCGGTTCAGACTTGGCGAAAGACCAGATTTTTCATATTGGCATGGTAGATTGACGGCCAGCCTCCCGGACCGGGCGGCTTAAGGACGGTCCCATAGCTCAACTGGATAGAGTAGCGGATTTCTACTCCGCGGGTTGCAGGTTCGAGTCCTGCTGGGATCGCCAGTTTTTCCCTCGCGACATCAAGAGCTTGGCGACGCACCGCCTTCGTTCGACAAGCCGAGCCATGCTGCGCGACGCAGCAAGCCAGTTGCAGTGAATTCAGCGCGTTACACGGCATTACAAATCGCTCCACGCAACACGCCCGCAACACGTCGTTTCACCTTCCGTTCGCGATCGGAGCAGACCGATGACCGCGCTTATTGGGCTTGTCTTTGGCATGTTCATCGGCATCGCATGTCGCGAATTGTGGGCTTGCTGCCGGCGGTGGTGGCGCCGTCCAACGAGCGCGTCAACGCAGTTCGTGGCCCTGTTGAAAGGCAGCCGCGGCCACCCGGAGTTCGGCAGCGGCCTCCGCTATGCGATCAAGCGCGGCTGGCTCTGGATGCACGAAAGCGGCGCCTATCTGAAGCTGATGCCTCCGGGACAGGACATCCCCTCGTCCTAGACGCGTACGGTTATGTCCGCTTCGCTCCAATACCAACCGCCGTTGTGCGCCGCGGCTAATGGCGTGATGGGCCACAAGGGGAACTGCGAGAACTAGGTCGAGAGCACGGTCAGCGCCACCGCAGAACGCGACGGACAAGCCTGTGAAAGGCACACCCGTTGCGATCAGGGGTCTATGTTGGGGACCCATTCCTCCGCGGTTGGATCCCAGTGATGCGTGTCGTCGAAATGCTTCCAGAGTGGCTTCCTTTCGCCATCCTGTCGGTTTTCCGGTGTGCCTATGACAAGCGCCACGGCTGTCATTACCCATTCGCGAGCACTATGTCGCGAGTTCAATTTGACTGCTGCGAGCATTGGAGCCTCCGTCAACTAAACCGTTCTTCACGTTAGTCCGCGCCGCGAGCGAACGTGAGCAAAGCTTCGGCGCCGTTCCCGTTAGTCCTCAAGGGCAGCGGTCGGCGGCCTTGGGTGTGGATCCGCAGGCGGTTCGAAAAGCCCGTCCACCTTCCATTGAGGAGGAGCAGATCGAAGCGGACAGCCTGTTGGCGCGCGGGCGATCTTCGTTTTGCTCGGCAATCCATTTTCAACCGTCGTTTCCGTCGCAAGATGAAATGGGCCAGGAATAGAAGCCGCAATACCCGCAACAATAGATCCTTCCAACGATGTCAGTGCAATCGCGATTGCCGTGACAGACATGACGACCGGCACATCGATCACGGGGCGCTTGAAGAAATTCTTCGTCATGAGCTGAGCCCTCACAACCGAAATGAAGTTGTATCTGGCGGCCGCTTCAATTCCGTGCGCAGCAAACGAGCGTCGGAATGTGCAGTTGGCTGACTTGTTTGTCGGCACAAAAAAGAACAGGGCCAGTTACCTAAAGATTTAGTGTAGCAGCCTTCTGTTTCCGCAAAACTTCGTCAAACAACTCAAGGTCGCTCCTGCGTGCATAAAAATCCAACTACAGCGCGAAATAACGACCACTAGATGCGCGCTTGGTGGATGCAACGCTGACCGAGATGTGTGCCGAAGTATCTTACCACGCCCTCAGTCACTCTGGCGCTAAGGTGCCAGTCATCGCTCTCGCGTTGCGGACGCCACTCGCCTTGCGGTTTTCCTTCACGAGGCATAGCTCGCCATCCCCAACGGGAGCCCCAACTGGATGCCGATCGCGCGGCCGAGCTGGCTCTCGACGAAGTCCCTCGAGGCGTCGGAGATTGGAGCGTGCGGATCAACTTGGCGCGTCGGGCGAGCTCGTCGTAATTCATTCCCGGTTCTTTTGGCGCGAGGCCCAACTTGATCTTCGTGGCCGACGGCTAATCAGCAATCAACTGCCTTTCACGAACGCGTGGGTCCCCTCGCCCCGCCCTTTGCACCGCGCAAACGAGCCCTATCTAAGCGCGGGACGAATTGCGCCCGGCAAGGACTTCGATGCAGCGATCCGAGTGGACGAGAATGGCTATCGCATCTGCGGTGGCGATCGTCGCAATGTCATACTTGGCGATCGACGCAGGCGTCGTGAACACCAGCGTGGTCACAAAGCACATCGAGATCGCGCGGGCCTCCATTGCGGACGCGGCGACCAGCCAGCATCAACTCGCCTTCGCCGTTCATGTGGACGCGGAAAAGCCAGCAGAAGCCGCATTTGGAAGAATGCCTGGCGATCGATTGATTCAGCCGGCGATAGGTCGGCCGACGGGTCAACCCTCCCGCCGGGATCACGAACTCTGCCAAAGCCGGGTTTTCATATGTCGCATAGCCCCGAGTGACTCGACATCCACCACTTGGTGATGGCCGCAGCCAGATCATTCCATAACTCGGTCGGCAGATCCGGGACCGCTACCCGGACGCTGTACTCATCCGTGGTCGCGTTGTGAAACCACTCGGTCGCAGCGAAGTCGAAGCCGAAGCTGCCGGCGTGACGGATGGGGAATCCGGTCTGGCCGAGATCGCGGCTCATCCGGTCGGCGGCTTGCCGCGCACTCGCCTCGTCGAGAGGCCGGCGGCTGCGGAGCGTGATATAGAGTCCGTGGGTGAAGTGGAGCTCGGCTGAGAGCGAACCGAGCTCACGCGCGAAAAGTCGGGCTGCATGGCGGCCGTTGCGCAGTATGGCCGCGACGCGTTGCCGAGTGAGAGCCCAATAGGCCGCCGTCCCCACGAACGGGGGAAAATGTGCCGGCAGCGCTGCACCGCCAAGAAGCCGCACGGCATCGCGCATCTCCGCTGCGAGGGACTCGGTCATCGCCCGCCCGGCCTCCGCCCCCTCCTCGCGCCAGCCGACGAACACCGCGGAGCCGAGCCTGCCGTATTCCGCGCCGAGCGAATCCAGCTTGGTGTGGCTTCGCACCATCACGAGGGGGATTCCGCTTCGTCTTGCCCAGTACAGGACCCGCCGGATGCGCCCCGACCTGCCCGCAAAGCACGTCGTGTCGAAGATCAGGAGATCAAGCGCCGAACCGTCGCAGCGCAGGGCCGCCTCGAACGCGCCGGCGGAGATACATGAATCCAGCAGGAGAACGCGCCGCGCACCGGCACCAGCGAAAAGGTCCCCCGGCAGTTGCAAGGTGACAAGGCGCAAATCCGGGATGAAGCGCTCGATCAGCTCCAGCGTCTCGCCATAGGAGCCCGGCAGGACCAGGATGTCGGCGTTACCGAGCATCCGGGTGACAGCAAGCAGCAGCGCCGAAATCGCGGCCATGCCGGAGGCGGTATAGACGGTCTCCGTGGTGCAGCTATGCTCGCGTTCATAGAACGAGGGACCGTCAACCTTCAGATCCGCGCGCTGATAATCGTAGCTGAACGCGAACGGACCGCTGGTGGGAGCGGCCGTGGCCGACCAGGAGGTCTCCGTCGCCTTCCAGTCCTGCAGGGCATGCTCGGCACGCAGTGCGGCGGTGAGCTGGAATTTCGTCTTGATGACCTCGTCCACCGAGCTTGGACACGGCACCTGCCACGGGTTGCTCAGGCAGCTGTTCAGCAACCCGAGCTCAGCGTGCTTCCGCTTCAGATAGGCCTTGATGGTCTCCATATCGCGCTTGCTGGCTGCAACGCTCCTTCAACGTGCGGCGCGCCTGGGAGGTCCAAACATCGGCGCGCTGCGCCGTGCAACGAAGACGCGTCTGCGCCGTTGAGCCTCCGCAAGGAGGACATCATGTCTGACATCAGGGAACACATGAAAATCATCGGCAAGGACGGCGCGCATGTCGGCACCGTCGACCGCATCGAGGGCAACCGCATCAAGCTGACCAAGAAGGACAGCCCCGAAGGCCACAAGGATCATCACCACTACATCGACACCAAATATGTCGGTTCGGTCGAGGGCGATATCGTCAAGCTCTCGGTCAATGCCGACGCCGTCCCGAAGACGGAAGCCGCGTGACATGTGACACAACTAGCCCCTTCGGGGGCTTTTCATTTGTTCACGATCCGACTCCGCTTCGTTCGCAAGGCACGAATCGCAACCGCGGAAACCAGCGCGGCGCATTTCTTAATGCTGCGTTTCATTCGACCGAATCGTTCATGCATTCAGCGTCACGAGCACAGGCCGCAAGCGGTACGCATCGATCGCGGCATTCGACAGCAAGAGTCTGCGGCGTTCTCCGCGCAGCATCATGCGGTCGATCCTGCCGAGGATGAAGCGGGCGGACTCCCTGTGCTCGCCCGCGAGCAGGCCGGATCGCTCGAGGTATTTCCAGGCGATCTCGAAAGACTGCGCGCGTAGTTCGGGGTCTGTCATGGGCGGCCAACGTCGGCGCGGATCGAATGTTCCTCTGTCAGAACCGCACCGGCTGACGCGCAGCGCGATGCACAGCGACGCGTGGCGTGACAAAATGCGAGAGCGTCGTGGAACGAGACTACGGCTCGCGCATTGGATGATTTGAAATCTGTGGTGGTGCCGACCTGCCAGCCCCGGTCGGCTTCGAAGGGCCCCATGCTTGTCCCCCGAGCACGGGGCTTTCTCATGCGGACCGGCAAGCGTGCGAAGCACCGCTGGCTGAATCCGTTAGTCCGACTGCTCCTCGCGCCGATCGCGGGCGAGCTGATGCCAGGCCAGAGCCAGCTGGATGAGTCGCTGCCGGTCGGGACCTTCGGATGCCGCGGCGCGCTTCATTGCCGCCTCGGCCTCATGCTGTGGGTCGTACTTGATACACATGAGGCTGACACTATCCGCTCGATCTCGACAAGCAGATGGCAATTTCATCCGTATGAATGCGGGGTCGTTTCGGCACCCTTCGGACGCCGCGTTTGCGGGTCGATTTCGGTTAATACGGATCGCCTGAACCTCGACGCAAGCACGGAGCGTGCATTTGTTTTCCAGACGCCTACGGGGCGCCGGTGCCAGGCCGTTTTTCCTTCAGGCGCATCTGTGAAGTGGGTCACAGCCGATCCGCCGCGCCTGCGCTAAACAGCATTCCCAACCGCTCGCATCGCCGCGAGAGGGCATGGGTGGCCTGTCATGACACAAGAAGCAGCAGCCGAAGCGCGCGTCCCGACGCAACCAAGCAGGCCCGACTCGTTTGGCATCACCTTTGTCGCGACCATCGCCGTGGTGATGCTGGCCTGGATCGCGGGCCTGGTCTGGGCCGCCATGGCGTTCTTCAACTGGCTCGTCGCCTGAGGCGCGACGCAATCGATCGATCGGCCCGCCGCAACGCAAAAGAGGCGGGCTTGCACCCGCCTCCTCGTTTCAGATCTTGTATTCTCAGATCCTGCTGCGCGGCTCAGTAGCACGCGCGCGGATCGGCCTGGACATACTGGCCGCTCGGATAGCGGTAGTAGCAATTGCCCTGGGCCAGATAGTAGCCGGGACGCGAGGCCGCCGTGGCGCCGGCGATCGCACCGGTCGCGCCGCCGATGACGGCACCCGCGGCCGCGCCCGAGGCGTTGCCCGAGATCAGGCCGCCGAGCACGCCGCCGACGATGGCACCGCCGAGTGCGCTTGCGCCGGGATCAGCCGGCGGCGGCGGTGGCGGCGGTTCGTAGGCGACCGGCGGCGGGGCATAGGCCACCGGCACGTCGTCGTAATATTCCTCCGAGATGTAGCCCGGCGGGCCGGCCATCCGCTGCGGATAATAATACCAGACGCCGCCGACGTCCCACCACCAGCCGGAGCGGCCGTTATGGACCTCGTGGCGCCAGCGGCCGCCATCCCAGGCCGTATGGCCGCGATAGGCATGTCCGCCCCAGTCGCGCTCCGGCGCGGGGCCGCGGGCGTAGTTACGACCGGGCGGCGGACCGCCGGCATTGTGCGGACCGGGACCGGGACGGACATGAGGCTGGCCACCGCCGGGCTGCGGCGCAGGCCGAGCCGCCTGCTGCGGCGGGCCGGCGTCTCTCGGCGGCCGTGCCTCCTGCGCGAGCGCCGAAAACGCGAGCAGTGACATGGCCGAAACCACGGGAATGATGATCTTCATGCGGCTGGACGCACTCATGCGTGCTTAACCCCCTACTTCCTCGATTGCCGTGGTCCTGGTGCGATAGACGAGTCGTCTCGCTCCGGGCTGATGCCGGCTGACATAACTGACCTGCTTGATCGGCTAAGTCCCGTTACAAATGATTAAGATCACGGCAATTTTTCGGCTCCAGCAGGCTGCACAGGGCGCGACTGGCTGCGCTTCTAGCGGGCCGGCTCGATCACATTGCAATTGCGCCGCCCAGACATCACGCAGTCCTGCATCTTGCTGGCTGCCGTGAGGTCGCGGGCCAGCCACCAGCCGACACCGAGGATCAGAATCGCGATGATCAGGCCGGCAATCGCGCCACTCCGGTTGTCGGCGGATTGAGGCTTTGGCGGGGATCTGGGCTTGTCGCCCGGTTCGGGCTTCGACTGGGGCTTGGAGTCGGGTTTGGACTCGGAATTCGACATGACTGACCGATCACAGTGGCGCGCCGGCTTTAACACCTCTGCGGCGTGGCGTCACATCCCGGGCAGCCGATCGTTCAACCCCTGGTCTGGCGGATTGCATCCTTGCGTAAGGTCTCGACCGCCGGAAGCGCCTCGCGGGCCCGGGGGGCGCAGGTCGTCAGTACGAACGCGGTCTGGGTGCACTCCCAATCCGCGCCCAGGACGGCACTATCGACCGGCTGCGGGCGGGCAAACAGCAACGCAGCGCCGGCCACGGCTGCCACGGCGAGGGTGAACGCGAGCGCCTTCAGGCTCAGTCTGAAGATAGTCATGCCTGTGCTCCGTCTCGTATCCGGGCGAACGCTAGGCGTCGCCTTGGGGCGCCCCTTATGAGGGACATCACAATTCGGCAGTTTTTCCGGGCTACGAGAGATCGTTGGGGGCGATTTTTCGTCTACCTGATCGGCTGCGATTATGTGTGGCTTCGCGACGCGCGCCGATGTACACGCTTCTGCGTCGCGTGGCGCCTGCTATGCCCAGCCGACTTACCAACAGGCAGTCATGTAGGATTGAAAGCGAGGATGACAAGGCTCGTTCGATGAGTGGATTCAGGGAACCCGGGTTCGCAGACCGGCAGAAGGCGGCACAGGACGCCCGCAAAAATCTTTTGAACAAGTTCAAGTCGCAGCCGGGGCACGACGATCCCGCGGTCGCGGCACGTCGCGCCGAGCGCGAGGCCCTCGCGGCCAAGCGCTCCGAGGCGAAGGCTGCGCGCGAGGCAGAAAAGGCCCAGCAGAAGCGTCTCGCGGAAGAGGCCGCAGCCGCCGAAGCCGCGCGGGTCGCCCGCGAGGCCGAAGAAGCGGTCGCCAGGCAGGCTGAGCTCGAGGCCGAGCAGAAGGCAAAGCGCGACGCCCGCTACGCGGCCCGCAAGGCCAAGCGCAAGTAGCGCTCGCAGTCACGTTCAATTGAATTTGAACCGAGAGATGTCCGGGGCGGTCCATGCGACCGCCCCCGCACTTTTGGGCGCGCGCCCGCACGCCCCGACGACGGAGGATCAGTTCTTCTTCATCATCCCGTCGTCTTTCTTCATTCCGTCCTTCGACATGTGATCCTTCTTCATGCCGTCGTCCTTGGACATGGTGTCTTTCTTCATGCCGTCCTTGGACATCGTGTCCTTTTTCATCATGCCGTCGTCCTTGCCCATCTTGTCCTGGGCGAAAGCAGCCGGCGCGAACGCGAGGCCAAGCGAGACAACGGCAGCCGAGACGCCGAGCGCGATGCGGGTACGAATGGTCATGGATCATCTTCCCTTCGAGATGGTGTTGGTCAGCGACGGACGCCGCTATTCAATCTCGACGGATCGACCGCAGGCGTTGTTACGCCGCCACCGATAAATTTCTGCGAGCCGGCGCCGTCCACGCATTCGCCGCAATCGCGCCCTTGGCATGCGAACTCCATTCGGAGGACGGGGAGCGCAAGTGTGCAGCGCAGCACGGCCGGCGCTTGCCGCGGCATTCCGTCTCGAACTATCAGATGAGAGAACTTCGCTTGAAAGACCGGCTAGGATGGGCCTACGCCCCGGTCTCAAGACCCGACCCAATCACAGCAAACAAGAACCGTTCGAAGAAACGTTCAAGGGGATCACACCATGATCACGCGCCGTCACCTGATCGCGACCGCCGTCGCTGCACCCGCCATTCTCCGCTTCGGCACCGGGACCGCGCATGCCGCCACCACGCTGAAGATCTCGCATCAATTCCCGGGCGGTACCGTCGACAAGGGCGATTTCCGCGACCGGCTCTGTCGCATGTTCGCCGCCGAAGTTGCCAAGCGCAGCAACGGCGACATCGCCGCCGAAATCTATCCGAACTCCTCGCTGATCAAGACCAACGCGCAGTTCTCCGCGATGCGCAAGGGTGCGCTCGACATCTCGCTCTATCCGATGCCCTACGCAGGCGGCGAACTGCCCGAGACCAATATCGGCCTGATGCCCGGTCTCGTCACCACCTACGACCAGGGCATGCGCTGGAAGAAGGAGCCGGTCGGCAAGGCGCTGACCGACTTCCTCGCCGACAAGGGCATCATCCTGCTCACCTGGGTCTGGCAGGCCGGCGGCGTCGCCAGCCGCTCCAAGCCGATCGTTGCCCCTGAAGACGCCAAGGGCATGAAGGTGCGCGGCGGCTCGCGCGAGATGGACATGGTGCTGCAGACCGCCGGCGCCTCGGTGCTGTCGGTGCCGTCGAACGAAATCTACGCGGCGATGCAGACCGGCGCCTGCGATGCCGGCATCACCTCCTCGACCAGCCTGATCTCGTTCCGCCTCGAAGAGGTCGCGAAGTCGCTGACCTCTGGCGCGGGTGCCTCCTACTGGTTCATGCTCGAGCCGCTGATGATGTCGAAGGCGATCTTCGACAAGCTGCCGAAGAACCAGCAGGAGGTCCTGCTCACCGTCGGCGCCGAGCTCGAGGCCTTCGGCCGCAAGGGCGCGCAGGACGACGACGTCGAGGTCGCCAAGGTCTACGAGAAGGCCGGCGCAAAAATCTCGGTGCTCGATGCCGCCACCGTCGGCAAGTGGCGCGACATCGCCCGCGACACCGCGTGGAAGGATTACGGCGCCAAGACCGCTACCGCCGCAAACCTGCTCAAGCTCGCCTCCGACGTTGCGGCATGAGCCACGGTCCGCTTCCGGATCGTGACGACCAGGCGAACGCTGCCGCAGGGACCGGCCTTGCGGCAGCGCTCGATCGCGGTCTCGCCGTCCTCAACAGCATCATCGTCGTGCTCGCCGCGATCGCGCTGGTCGCGGCCTGCGCCATTCTGAGCTACAGCGTGCTCAGCCGCGCGCTGTTCAAGGCCGCCAATTACTGGCAGGACGAGGCCGCCGTGTTCCTGCTGGTCGGCGCCACCTTCATGACGGCCGCCTATGTGCAGCAGAACCGCGGCCATATCGGCATCGAGGCCTTCGTTGGCCTCCTCCCGCCGCTCGCCAACAAGATCCGGCTATGGCTGGTCGATGTCGCCACCTTCCTGTTCTGCGCCTTCTTCACCTGGAAGTCCTGGACGCTGGCGCATGAAGCCTATGTCGACGGCCAGGTCTCGAACTCGATGTGGTCGCCGCCGCTCGCCATTCCCTATTCGCTGATGGCGCTCGGCATGAGCCTGCTCTGCGTCCAGATTCTCGTGCAGCTTGCGCTGCCTTTCGCAGGAGCCAAGCGTCCATGAGCGTCTTCGGTATCGGCCTCGCCTACGGCATCGCGACGCTGGTCATCATGTTCTCGGGCATGCCGATCGCTTTCGCGCTCGGCGCGGTCGCGGTGGTGTTCATGGGCATCTACATGCCCGCGGCCTCGCTCGATACGGTGACCCAGAACGTTTACGAGGAAATGGCCTCGATCACGCTGCTGTCGATCCCGCTCTTCATCCTGAAGGGCGCCGCGATCGGCAAGTCGCGCGCCGGCCAGGATCTCTACTCGGCGCTGCACGCCTGGCTGCATCGTGTGCCCGGCGGCCTCGGCGTCGCCAACGTGTTCGCCTGCGCGCTGTTCGCGGCGATGGCGGGCTCCTCGCCCGCCACCTGCTCGGCGATCGGCTCGGCCGGTATCCCCGAGATGCGCAAGCGCGGCTATTCCGGCGGCTTTGCCGCGGGCATCATCGCCGCCGGCGGCACGCTCGGAATTTTGCTGCCGCCCTCGATCACCATGATCCTGTTTGCGGTCGCCGCTGAAAAGTCGCTCGGACGGCTGTTCCTCGCCGGCATCGGCCCCGGCCTGCTGCTGGTCTCGTTGTTCGGCGCCTATGCCGTGATCCGCTTCCGCCAGGAATATGCCGCGGCTGAAGTCATCTACAAGAACGGCGGCCCAGAGGCGGCGATCCTGCAGCGCGACGAATATACGCTCGCCGAACGCTTCAGCGTGCTGCCGCGCGTGATCCCCTTCGTGCTGCTGCTCACCGGCGTCATGATTGCGCTTTACGGCGGCTACGCCACGCCGTCGGAAACCGCCGGCCTCGGCGGCCTGCTCGCGCTGGCGTTGATCGCTGCGATCTACAGCGTGTGGCGGCCGAGCGACCTTGCCCCGATTATGAAGTCGACGATCCGGGAATCGACCATGCTGATGATGATCATCGGCATGTCGCTGCTCTATTCCTACGTGATGAGCTATCTGCACATCTCGCAATCGGTCGCCGAATCCATCGTCGCGATGCACCTGCCGCGCTGGGAGCTGCTGTTCGCGATCCTCGTCATGGTCGTCGTGCTCGGCTTCTTCCTGCCGCCGGTCTCGATCATCCTGATGACGGCGCCGATCATCCTGCCGCCCTTACGCGCCGCCAATTTCGACATCATCTGGTTCGGCGTGGTCATGACCATCGTGATGGAGATGGGCCTGATCCATCCGCCGGTCGGCCTCAACATCTTCGTCATCCGCAACGTCGCGCCTGACATTCCCCTGCGCGAGGTGATCTGGGGCACCCTGCCCTTCGTGCTGTTGATGATGCTCGCGGTGCTGCTGCTGTGTTTCGTGCCGGGGATCTCGACCGCGCTGCCGGATCTGGTGATGGGCCCGGACGGGAGCAGGTAGCGGCAATCACCGCTGCCGTAGGGCGGGCAAAGCGCAGCGTGCCCACCACCTGTCGGCGATTGCCGAAGCATGGTGGGCACGGCGCTCTGCGCCTTTGCCCACCCTACGATTTCCCCGCCCGCCGCGGCTTCGGCGCTATCGCGCTGCCCGCCACCACCTGCAACAGGTCCTTGCGCACGGCCTCGATGTGCCGCTCCAGAAACCGGCAGGCCTCCTCGACCTTGTCCGCGCGGCAGAGCGCGATCAGATGGGCGTGCTCTTTCTCGGCCGTCCCCATCGCCTTGGTGTTGGAGAGCTGCAGCCGCGTATAGCGGTCGCTGGTCTGGAGCAGCGACAGCACGATCGCGCGAGTGCGCGGCTGCGGCGCGTGGACGTAGAGCGCCATGTGGAAGTCGGCGTTGAGCTGGCCCCAGTCGCTGACATTGCGCGCCTTGATCGCCTTCTCAAAGCTCTTGTGGATGTCGTCGAGCCCGTCGAAATCATCCGCGGTAAAGCGCGGCGCAGACTGCGCCAGCAGCCGCGGCTCGAGGATGCGGCGCAGATCGAACACGTCGTTGATCTCGTCCAGCGACAGCTCTGAGACGATGGCGCCCTTCTGCGGAACGATGCGCACCAGCCCTTCCGCCTCGAGCTGGAACAGCGCCTCGCGCACCGGGATGCGGCTGACGCCATAGGCCTCGCCAAGCGCGTCCTGGCGCAGCTGCGAGCCGGCCGGATAGGTGCCGTCGAGGATCGCCTGGCGGAGCTGGTCGACGATCGCAGCCGACAGGGTGCGATGCTTCAGGGGCTGCTTCATCTGACCTTCTGCTGTCCTTCCCGACTCATCGCCTCGAAGCGGTCTCTCTCTTGCATGTTGAGGGCCCCAACAAAAGCCGGCTGCCCCACAGAGCAGCGTGCCCAGCAAAAGCGCTCCCTGCCGCCGAAATGACCGCAATTCCCGTTTGACACCCCGAATGTATAATTTATACACTTGCCGATAGCACGACAATTTTCGGGGTGTGGGGCCTCTTCCATGAGCGAGCAGACGATGCCGGCCACGCGCGCATTCAGCGTCCGACGCTTGGTCGTCCGTGCCTCCAGCGCCCTGCTCGCCGTCGAGCGCGTCGCACTGATGGGACTGATGTATCTGCTCACTGGCCTGATCCTGGTGAACGTCGTCACCCGCTACGCGCGCTTCCCGATCTACTGGATCGATGAATCCGCGGTCTATTGTGTGGTCTGGCTGACCTTCGTCGGTGCCTCCGCCATGACGCGGCTGCGGCTCGACTTCGCGGTCACCATGCTGACGGAACGTCTGTCGGCACAGCACCAGAAGATCGCCAAGGTGATCTCGACCGGCCTCGTCGTGGTGTTCGGCGTCGCGCTGATCATCACCTGCGTGCTCTGGATGGATCCGTTCGGGCTCGCCCGCGCCGGCTTCGACGGGCGCAAGCTTGCCGCCGAGACCTTCAACTTCCTCTACACCGAGCACACCCAGACGCTGAACTGGCCGACCTGGGTGCTCTATCTGACGCTGCCGATCTTCGCGGCGTCGATGACCATCCACGGCCTCGCCAATCTGCTGGAAGATCTCGGGCTGGTGCCGCGCACGCCGCCGAAGGGCTTCGAGCTCTCCGAACTGGACGGGGTCAATTGATGGTCACGTCGGCTGCCTTCGTCGCGATCATGCTGGTCGGCGTGCCGATCGGCCTCTGCCTGTGCCTCGCCGGTCTCGTCTACATCGCGGCATCCGGCAATCCGGTGCTGTTCCAGTCCTATCCGCTGCAGCTGTTCGGCGGCGTCGACAGCTACGGCCTGATCGCCATCCCGCTGTTCATCCTGATCGGCGAGATCATGAACGGCGGCGGCATCACGCGGCGTATCGTCGACATGGCGATGGCCTTCGTCGGCTCGCTCAAGGGCGGGCTCGCCTACGTCAACATCCTCGCCAACATGTTCATCTCCTCGATCCTGGGATCCGCCACCGCGCAGGTCGCGATCATGGCCCAGATCATGGTGCCGGAGATGGAGAAGAAGGGCTACGACAAGACCTTTGCGGCCGGCCTCACCGCCTATGGCGGCATGCTCGGCCCGATCATCCCGCCCTCGGTGATGTTCGTGGTCTACAGCGTCCTCGCGCAGGTCTCGGTCAGCGACATGCTGATCGCCGGCATCGTGCCCGGCGTCATCCTCACCGTGATGTTCTGCCTCGTCATCGCGCTGATGGGATACATGTATAACTACCCCCGCGCCGACTATCAGACGCCGCGCCAGCGCCTGATGACGATCCTGCGGACGTCGCCGACGCTGCTGATCCCGATCGTCATCGTCGGCACCATATTGAGCGGCCTCGCCAACGCGACGGAATCCGCCGCCGTAGGCGCCGTCGCAGCGGCACTCGTTGGCAAATACTGGACGAGAGAATTCGAGTTCTCCCAGTTGCCGCAGATGATGCTGCGCAGCGCGATCTATTCGGCGATCGTGCTGTTCCTGGTCGCGGCCGCCGCCGTGTTCTCCTGGGTCCTGATCTTCGGCAAGGTGCCGCAGGAGACCGCCGGCTGGATCCAGTCCGCCGCAAAAGACCCGATCAGCTTCATGCTGATCTGCAACGTCATCCTGCTGATCATCGGCACCGTGATCGACGGCATTCCCGGCCTGATCATGACCGTGCCGATCCTGCTGCCGGTCGCAACCGACGTCTACCACATCGATCCCCGGCACTTCGGCGTGGTGGTGGTGATCAACCTCGTGCTCGGCCTGCTGTCGCCGCCGGTCGGGCTCTGCTTCTTCGTCGCGGCCGCCGTCACCGGCGCCAAGCCCGGCAAGATGTTCATGGTGACGCTGCCGTTCTTCGTCATCTCCTGCGTCCTCCTGGTGCTGCTCTCGCTCTACCCCTCGCTCTCGCTGATCCTCATCAAATAGGCCCGTTCAAAAGGAAGCCCGATCATGCCGCTTTCACGCCGTCGCTTTCTCGCCGCCAGCGCCGCCGCATCGGTGTTTGCGCCGTCGCTGGCGCTCGCCCAGGCCAAGGAATTCCGCCTCGGCCTGATCACGCCGAACGGCCATTCCTGGAACAAGGCCGCGCTCAAATTCGGCGACGACCTCAAGGCTGCAACCAACGGCCGCCTGACCCTGACCGTGTTCCACTCCGGCCAGCTCGGCAACGAGCCGGCGATGATGCAGCAATTGCAGTCCGGCGCGCTCGACATGGGCTTCATCCAGGCCGCCGAGCTCGGCTCGCGCGTGCCACACATCGCCGCGATCAACGCGCCCTATATCGTGCGCTCGACACCGGCGGTGGCGAAATTCGTGCGGCATCCGGCGGCGGTGAAACTGTTCGAGGTGCTGCCGCAGGAGACCGGCACGATCGGTCTCGGCTGGGGCATCACCGGCATGCGCGCGGTGTTCTCGTCCAAAGATCTGACGAGCCTCGCCGACATCAAGGGCATGAAGCTGCGCATCAACCCGACGCCGGTCTATCGCGATTTCTATTCCTCGCTTGGCGCAGCCCCAACGCCGATCCCGACGCCGCAGGTGTTCGACGCGATGGCCAACGGCCAGGTCGACGGCCTCGAGGCCGATCTCGAATTCTCCTGGAACCAGCGCTTCGACAAGGTCTCCAAGGTGATCCTGCAGATGAATGCCGTCTTCATGCCGATGGCCGCTGTTGTCTCAGGCCGGGTCTGGCAGTCGCTCCCGGCCGCCGACCGCGAGCTGATCGCCAAGACGGTGAAGACGACGCTCGACGCCCAGATCGACGAGCTCGCCGGCAACGAGCCCGCGCTGATCGAGAATTTCAAGAACGCCCCGATCCCGATCCGCCAGGTCCCGACCGGCGACACCGAGGCCGTCATCGCCGAGTTCGACAAGATCTGGCTGCCCAAGGCTCCCGTTCTCGCCGAGCTGCGCAAGGTCGGCGCGACGCTCTGATCCGATTCCCCATCCCTTTCACAACAGCCGGCGGCCCCAGCCCCCGCCGGCGTTTCCATCTGGAGAAAACTCATGCCCCGCCGCGTTTCCTGGGAAGGTGTCTTCCCGGCCGTCACCACTCAATTCCACGATGATCTCTCGCTCGACATCGACGCGACCGCGAAGGTCATGGACGGATTGATCCGCGACGGCGTCTCCGGCCTGATCGTCTGCGGCTCGGTCGGCGAGAACACCTCGCTCGAGCGCAAGGAGAAGGTCGCGATCATGGAGACGGCGAAGTCCGTCGCCGCCGGCCGCGTCCCCGTGCTCTGCGGCATCGCCGAATTCACCACGGCCTTCGCGGTCGAGACGGCCAAGGAAGCCGCGCGCGTCGGCATCGACGGCGTAATGGTGATGCCGGCCCTGGTCTATTCGTCCAAGCCGCACGAGACCGCCGCGCATTTCCGCGCCGTCGCCAGCGCGACCGACCTGCCGGTGATGCTCTACAACAATCCGCCGATCTACAAGAACGACGTCACCCCCGACATCCTGGCCTCGCTGGCCGACGTCGAGACCGTCGTCTGCTTCAAGGATTCCTCGGGCGACACGCGCCGCTTCATCGATACCCGTAACATGGTCGGCGACCGCTTCGTGCTGTTCGCGGGCCTCGACGACGTCATCGTCGAGAGCGTCGCGATGGGCGCCGTCGGCTGGGTCTCCGGCATGTCGAACGCCTTCCCGCGCGAGGGCGAGACGCTGTTTCGCCTTGCCAAGGCCGGCCGCTTGGTCGAGGCCATGCCGCTCTACGAATGGTTCATGCCGCTGCTGCACCTCGATGCACGTCCCGACCTCGTCCAGTGCATCAAGCTGTGCGAGCACATCATGGGCCGCGGCACCGCGCTGACGCGCCCGCCGCGCCTCGCCCTGCTGCCGCAGGAGAAGGCCGAGGTCGAGGCCATGATGGTCAAGGCGCTCAAGAACCGGCCGCGCCTGCCGGACGTTGGGCTGAAGGCGGCCTGACGGCGTGTCTCTCCGTTGCGAGGAGCCCTTGCGACGAAGCAATCCAGAATTTTTCCGCGGAGGGACGCTGGATTGCTTCGCGGAGCCTGTCATCGGGCCGCGCTTCGCGCGGACCCGGTGGCTCGCAATGACGGAGAACTAGGAAGCACCCCGCTTCTTCTTCGCGTTCAGCGCGGACGCCACGCGGCTCACCGGCGGCTTGCCCAGCACGCCGCTCATCGCGTTCGTGGCCGCGAGCAGCTTCTCCATATCGACGCCGGTCCTGACGCCCATGCCCTCCAGCATGTAGACGACATCCTCGGTCGCGACGTTGCCGGTCGCGCCCGGCGCGTAGGGGCAACCGCCGAGACCGCCGGCGGCAGCATCAATCACGCGGACGCCCTCCTCCAGGCCGGCATAGAGATTGGCGAGTGCCTGCCCATACGTGTCGTGGAAATGCATCGCGAGCTTTGCCGGCGGGATGTTGGCGGCTACCGCGCGCAGCATGTCTTTTGCGTTACTCGGCGTGCCGACGCCGATGGTGTCGCCGAGCGAGATCTCGTAGCAGCCGAGCTCCCACAGCGTATTGGCGAGATCAGCGACCGCCTTCGGCTTGATCTCGCCGTCGAACGGACAGCCGAGCACGCAGGAAATATAGCCGCGCACCGGCACGCCGTCGGCCTTGGCGCGCGCCAGAACCGGCTTGAACCGTTCGATGGACTCCGCGACCGTGCAATTGATGTTGGCGCGCGAAAAACCTTCCGAGGCCGCCGCGAACACCGAGACCACCTTGGCGCCGGCGGCGCGGGCTGAGTCATAGCCCTTCTCGTTCGGCACCAGCACGTGGAATTCCGCGCCCTTGACGTGGCTGACGCCGCGCAGCACGGCGTCCGAGCTTGCCATTTGCGGGATCGCCTTGGGTGAGACGAAGGCGCCGACCTCGACCGTATCGAGGCCGGCCGCGACCAGCGCCTCGATGAAGGCAATGCGGGCCTCGACGCTGACCGCCGTCTTCTCGTTCTGGAGACCGTCGCGCGGCCCCATTTCGATGATGCGGACGGAATCGCTCATCTCATTCTCCCGACGGTTCGACCACCGCGAGCTCGATGCCTTCCTGCACGATGTCGCCGACCTTGCACTTGATCGACTTCAACACGCCGGCATAGGGCGCCCGCAGCGTCTGTTCCATCTTCATCACTTCCAGCGTGAGGATCGGCGCGCCCTTGTCGAGGTTGGCGCCCTCCTCGGCCAGCACGGCGACGACCGTGCCCGGCAAGGGCGCCGAGATCTTGTCCTCGCCGACATGCTCCTCGCTCTCACCGCCGAACGGATCGACCCAGTGCAAGTCGAAGCGGCCGTTGCGCGTGCGCAAATACAGCTCGTGACCGTCGATCACGGCGGCGACGGACGATTTGACGCCGTCGAGCGTCAGGTCGAAGCCGCCCTCCTTCGGCACAACCGTGAACGCCAGTTCGCGCTCGCCAACCACCAGCGTGGACGGCCCGCTGCCATAATTCAGCGCGACCTTCTGCTCGGGACCATGGCCGACGCGGAAGGAAAAACTGCGCTGGCGGCGGCCGACCGGCTGCCAGCCAAAGGTCTGCCAAGGCGAATTTAAAGGCGAATTCGCCTCGCCTTGCGCCGCCTGCCGCTCGTCGTTGACGATCGCCGCCACCGAGGCACAGAGCTCGAGCTCGCCGGGCGCCGCCGAAGCCTGCGTCAGCACCGCCAGTTCGCGCTCGATGAAGCCGGTATCGATCGCATTGGTCCGCACCTTCGGATGCGTCATCAGCGCCGACAGGAACGGGATGTTGGTGACGATGCCGCGAACGTCGGACTCTTCCAGCCCCCGGTTCAGCCGCTCGATCGCGACATCCCGCGTCGGCGCCCAGGCGATCATCTTGGCCAGCATGGCGTCGTAATACGGCGAGACGGCATCACCCTCGCGATAGCCGGCATCGATACGCAGGCCGCCGGTCTCGGCCGGCAACCACCAGGTCGAGATCCTGCCGACCGACGGCATGAAATTCTTGGTCGGGTTCTCCGCATAGACGCGGGCCTCGACGGCGTGGCCGTTGAGCTTGATCTCGTCCTGCTTCATTGGCAGGGCCTCGCCGAAGGCGACGCGCAATTGCCATTCGACGAGGTCGACCCCGGTGATCAGCTCGGTGACGGGATGCTCGACCTGGAGGCGCGTGTTCATCTCGATGAAGAACACGTCCTTGCCGTCGGAGACGAACTCGATGGTGCCGGCGCCGACATAGTTCACCGCGCCCGCCGCCTTTCGCGCAGCGGCGCCGACGGTCTCGCGCTGGGCAGCGTTGAGCGTCGGCGACGGCGCCTCCTCGATCACCTTCTGGTGGCGGCGCTGCAAGGTGCATTCGCGCTCGAACAGCGACAGCAGATTGCCGTGGCTGTCGCCGATGATCTGCACCTCGATATGCCGGGGATTGTCGACGTATTTTTCGATCAGCATGCGGTCGTCGCCGAACGCGGCCTTGGCCTCGCGCTTGGCGCTGACGATCGCGGGTCCAAGCTCGGCTGCCGAGCGCACGATGCGCATGCCACGGCCGCCGCCGCCGGCCGAGGCCTTCACCAGGATCGGGAAACCGACCTTCTCGGCCGCCTTCGCCAGCGTCGCATCGTCCTGCGCGTCGCCGTGGTAGCCGGGGACCAGCGGCACGCCGGCCTTCTCCATCAGCGCCTTCGAGCCCGACTTCGAGCCCATCGCCGTCATCATCTCGGCCGTGGGGCCAACGAAGACGAGGCCAGCATCGAGGCAGGCCTGCGCGAACTCGGCATTCTCCGACAGAAAACCGTAGCCGGGATGCACGGCCTCGGCGCCGGTCTTTTTGGCCGCCTCGATCAGCCGCTCGACACTGAGATAGCTGTCGCGGGCGCGCGCCGGCCCGAGCAGCACGGCTTCATCCGCGAGCGCGACATGCATCGCATCGCGATCGGCCTCGGAATAGACCGCGACGGTGCGCAGGCCCATGGCGCGGGCGGTGCGGATGACGCGGCAGGCGATCTCGCCGCGGTTGGCGATCAGGAGCGTGCGAAAACGGCGGTAGAGCTTTGAGCGGTCCATCGCATCACATCCTGAACAGGCCGAATTTCGTGGGTTCGATCGGCGCATTCGACGCCGCCGAGAGGCCGAGCCCGAGCACGAGGCGGGTGTCGGCAGGATCAATCACGCCGTCGTCCCACAGACGCGCTGTCGCGTAGTAAGGATGCCCCTGGCTCTCATATTGGTCGCGGATCGGCTTGCGGAATTTGTCTTCCTCTTCCTTCGACCAGTTATCGCCCTTGGCCTCGATATTGTCGCGGCGGACCTGGCTCAGCACCATCGAGGCCTGCTCGCCGCCCATCACCGAGATGCGCGCATTCGGCCACATCCACAGGAAGCGCGGCGAGTAGGCGCGGCCGCACATGCCGTAATTGCCGGCGCCGTAGGAGCCGCCAATCACCACGGTGAATTTCGGTACCGAGGCGGTCGCAACCGCCGTCACGAGCTTGGCGCCGTCGCGCGCGATGCCGCCGGCCTCGTATTTCTTGCCGACCATGAAGCCGGTGATGTTCTGCAGGAACACCAGCGGAATGCCGCGCTGGCAGCACAGCTCGATGAAATGCGCGCCCTTCAGCGAGCTCTCGCTGAACAGGATGCCATTGTTGGCGATGATGCCGACCGGATAGCCCCAAATATGGGCGAATCCGCACACCAGCGTCGTGCCGTAGAGCTTCTTGAACTCGTCGAATTCGGAGCCATCCACCACGCGGGCGATGATGTCGCGTACGTCGAACGGCTTGCGGCCGTCGACCGGCACCACGCCGTAGATCTCCTCGGCCGCAAAGAGTGGATCGCGCGGCGGATGCATGTTGAGGTTCGGCCGCACCGATGGTTTCAGCGTACCGACGATGCGCCGGGCAATGCCGATCGCGTGGGCATCGTTCTGGGCGTAATGATCGGTCACGCCCGACTGCCGCGAATGCACGTCGGCGCCGCCAAGCTCCTCCGCGGTCACGACCTCGCCGGTCGCGGCCTTCACCAGCGGCGGGCCACCGAGGAAGATGGTGCCCTGGTTGCGCACGATGATGCTCTCGTCCGACATGGCAGGTACATAGGCCCCGCCCGCGGTGCAGGAGCCCATCACGACCGCGATCTGGGGGATGCCTTGCGAAGACATCTGCGCCTGATTGTAGAAGATGCGGCCAAAATGCCGCTCGTCCGGAAAGATCTCGTCCTGCAGCGGCAGGAAGGCGCCGCCGGAATCGACCATGTAGACGCAGGGAAGATTGTTCTGCCGCGCGATGTCCTGCGCGCGCAGATGCTTCTTCACGGTCATGGGGTAATAGGTGCCGCCCTTGATGGTGGCGTCGTTGGCGACGATCATGCATTCGCGTCCCGAAATGCGCCCGATTCCCGTGACGACGCTCGCCGAATGCACATCGCCGCCATAGAGGCCGTAGGCCGCCAGCGGCGACAGCTCCAGGAACGAGGTGCCGGGATCGACCAGCAGGTCGACGCGCTCGCGCGCCAGCATCTTGCCGCGCGAGGTGTGCCGGTTGCGCGAGGCTTCACCGCCGCCGCCGGCGACCTGGCTGAGCTTTTCGCGCAGATCTGCGACGAGGCCGCGCATGGATTCGGAATTGCGCGCGAAGTCTGAAGAGGACGGATCGATGCTGGAATGAAGCGGCATTTATTTCCCGCGTGGCTGGTGATGTCTGAGAGAGGCCGCGGACACGTTGGCCCAGTTCCGCGGCAATTCCAATTGCGTCGTGTCTCTAGGCCGTCTCGGTCATCAGCTCGCGGCCGATCAGCATGCGGCGGACTTCCGACGTGCCGGCGCCGATCTCGTACAGCTTGGCGTCGCGCCAGAGCCGGCCCACGGGAAATTCACTGGTGTAGCCGACGCCGCCGAGCGCCTGGATCGCCTCGCCGGCCATCCACGTCGCCTTCTCCGCGGAATAGAGGATCGCGGCCGCCGCGTCCTTGCGCAGCGAGCGGGCGTGATCGGCGCGGTCGCAGGCGCGCCCGACCGCGTAGACATAGGCGCGCGCCGACTGCCAGGTCGCATACATGTCGGCGAGCTTGCCCTGCATGAGCTGGAAATCGCCGATCGGCTGGCCGAACTGCTTGCGCTCGTGCATGTAGGGCACGACAGCATCCATGCAGGCCGCCATGATGCCGAGCGGGCCACCCGACAGCACCGCGCGCTCATAGTCGAGGCCGGACATCAGCACCTTGACGCCCTCGCCCACCTTGCCCATCACGTTCTCCGCCGGCACCTCGCATTCGTCGAAGAACAGCGGATAGGTGTTGGAGCCGCGCATGCCGAGCTTGTCGAGATGCTGGCCGTGGGTGAAGCCCTTGAAGCCTTTCTCGATGAGGAAGGCGGTCATGCCGCGCGGGCCGGCCTCCGGATCGGTCTTGGCGTAGACCACCAGCACGTCGGCATCGCCGCCATTGGTGATCCACATTTTCGAGCCGTTCAGAACGTAGCGATCACCGCGCTTGTCGGCGCGCAGCTTCATCGAGACCACGTCGGAGCCGGCGCCGGGCTCGGACATCGCGAGCGCGCCGACATATTCGCCGGAGATCAGTTTTGGCAGATAGCGTTGCCGCTGCGCGTCATTGCCGTTGCGGCGGATCTGGTTGACGCAGAGATTGGAATGGGCGCCGTAGGACAGGCCCACGGCCGCCGAACCGCGCGAAATCTCCTCCATGGCGACGATATGGGCGAGATAGCCCATGTTGGAGCCGCCATATTGCTCCGGCGCGGTCATGCCGAGCAGGCCGAGGTCGCCGAGGCGCTTCCAGAGGTCCGCCGGGAATAGATTGGCCTTCTCGATCTCCGCCGCGCGAGGGGCGATCTCCGCCTCCACGAAGGCGCGGAGCGTGTCGCGCAGCATGCCGATGTCTTCGCCCAGATCGAAGTCGATGCTCGGGATGTTCAAGGCGATTCCTCCGTATTTTGGCCACCGAACCTAGCGGCATCGGGGCCCTTCTGCGGTCGAAAAGGTTGCATTTTCCGCCAAACTTGGCGAGGATTTCCGGGGAGTTCCGATGCCTTTTCAAGCCGCAACCGCGATCCCGCGCCGTGCCGTGACCCCCGCCGCCTTCGTCCGCGGCGTGGTTGCCGCCTATGCGCGGTACGGACGGGACCCAGCCGAGGCACTGAGCCGGGGTCAGGTACCGCCAGACCTTGTCAATTCTCCGGACGGGCGGGTTACCGCCGCCCAGTTCGAGGCCCTGGCGGGCCACGCCATGCGCGAGCTCGACGACGAGGCGCTCGGCTGGTTCTCGCGCCGCCTGCCGTTCGGCACTTACGGGATGCTATGCCGCGCCTCGATCACGGCGCCGACGCTGGAGGTGGCGCTCAAGCGCTGGTGCCGCCATCACCGCCTGCTCACCGAAGACGTGCTGCTCGATATCGAGGTCGGCGAGGAGACCGCGACCGTCTCGATCCGCGAGCTGCGCGACCTCGGACCTTTGCGCGAATTCTGCCTCGTCACCCTGCTCCGCTACGTGCTCGGCTTCTCCTGCTGGGCGGTGGACTCCCGGATCGCGCTGCGCGCTGCGGAATTCCCGCACGCCGAGCCCGGCCATGTCTCGGTCTATCCGACCATCTTTTGCCGCAACGTCCGCTTCGACGCCGCGCGCGCGTCGATCATCTTCGACAAGCACTATCTTTCGCTGCCGCTCACGCGCAGCGCCGCCGATCTCGACAACATGCTCAAGGGCGCGTTGCGGCTGACCGTGCTGCCCTACCGGCGCGACCGGCTGCTGGTCGAGCGCGTCCGCCGCGTGCTGCGCGACGCGCGCGGCCGCAGCCTCGGCGCCGAGGATGTCGCGAGCGAGCTGGCGCTCTCGACCCGCACCATGCATCGCCGGCTGCGCGAGGAAGCGACCTCGCTGCGCGACCTCAAGGAAGAAGCGAAGTTCGAGCTGGCGAAACAGGAGCTGATGCGCGGCCGCACCCCGATCAAGCGGATCGCGGAGATCGCGGGCTTTCGCAACGAGAAGAGCTTTTCGCGGGCCTTCCGCACCTGGACCGGCGCCTCCCCGCGCGAGTTTCGCGGCCGGTATCGCTGACGCACGCTGTCGCGTAGCTGTCATAAAATAACGGCCTCCGGGAGAGATCCCGGATGCCGCGAAGTCTGGAAACTGGTCTCGAATTCAGGCGTTAGTTCTGCGCACCCGCGCGCGCCTTGGGCTGCTTGGCCTGCTTCGGCTGGAAAGCGAGCGCGTCGTTGGTGGTCTTGGCGCCGCCGGCCTGCGAGCAGGTGCCGCCGATGCCGCCGGCCGCCTGGCGGCAGGCTTCCATCGTCGGAAAGCCGCAACCATGCGCGGCCTGGGCGCCGTTGGTAATGCAGTAATCGTCGGCCTTCGCGGCCGGCGCCGACAGAACCAAAAACGCAGACGCAAACAGCGTCGCAGCAGACGCTGCGATCGTCCTCGAAGTCGATGTCATGATGTCTTTTCCTGCTTAGGGTCCCACAAAAGCATCCCCAGCTTGCGACGCAGGCCGAGGTTCACACCTTGCATCTAGGCAGCGCGCCGGAGCCGGCAATCACGATCCGGCGCATTGCAGGGCTTCGCAAATCACATGTCACAGTTAGGTGAGTTACTAAGCATATCTGACAGGTAATTGCTTCGGCTTTTGTGAACTCCGGATCACGAACGCGTCCCCCTATCCCGCCGACGCCGCCGCGACCTCCTGCAGCGGTAGCGGCACGTCCTTGGCGACGCCAAGCACGGGAAAGCTGCGGACGTTCTTCACGTTCGGCATCGCGGCGAAGTGCAAGAGCTGCTGGCGCATGCTCTCGACGCTCGGCGCCACGCATTTGAGCAGATAGTCGGTGTCGCCCGAGATCCGCCAGCACTGCTGGATGCGCGGGATCGCGGCGATCGAGCTCTCGAACGCCTCCAGCACCGGCTGGGCCTGGCTGCCGAGCTGGATCGAGACGAACGACACCACCTCATAGCCGAGCCGCCGCTCGTCGATGACGGCGCGCACCGCCCGGATCACGCCGCGGCTGAACAGCGATTTCAGCCGCCGCAGGCAATTCGGAGCGGACACGCCGACGCGCAGCGCCAGCTCGTTGTTGCGAACCCGCCCGTCCTGCTGCAGCTCGGACAATATTTTCAGATCGACGCCGTCGAGCTGGTCACGCCCGGCCATCCCCCACCTCGTCATGGTCCCGCCATATCCGCGCCAGCGAAGCACGGGGAACAATCGCTGCCAAGGACATAGACAGGGGATATGGGCACGGCGTCTCTGCGCGGCGAGAGACAACCCGTTCCTCGACGGAACCCAGACGTGCGCCGCCTCGTTAACACAACCTTATACCCTAGATTGTAATCGGCGAGGTACGCCACACTGGGAGTCGGCCGGATATGACGATCGACCTGAGGAGCCGTTGGGTTGCTCCTGCAACCTGCGCACTCGTCACATTCGCCGTCTTCGCGATCGTTTACGTCGCCAATGGCGGCGCGGCGTTTCCCACCGACGATGCCTTCATCAACCTGCACAATGCCCGGGTCCTGCGCCTTGGTCATGATGAAACCTACGCCGGCGTGCCGGCTCTTGTCGGCGCGACGAGCGGGGCGCATCTCGCGCTGCTGCTGGCTTTCGAGCAACTCATATCTTCCGATACAGCCGCATTGTTCGCGCTCTGCACGCTCAGCAGCGTCGCCTATGTGCTCGGCCTCTTCTTCACCTGCCGCAACATCGGATGTCCCGACCTGGAAGCGGCACTGATCGCCCTCGGAGGACTGGGTTTCGCCGGTTCGCTGTTTCAGCTCCTGAACGGGATGGACACCGGGCTGGCGATGGCGGCGGTGGCGTGGAACATCAAGCTGCTGACGGACAGAAGCCGCAGCCTCTGGCTTGCCGTCCTGTGCGGCATCATGCCGTTCATCCGGCCGGAGCTCAGTGTCCTGTCGGCCGCGTCGATGCTCGTCCTGCTCGCGGAGACCAAAGCCTCCGTCCGCTTCAAGATCGCGTCTGTCGCGGCGGCGACCGCGAGCGCCGTGGCCTTCCTGCTCTGGTATTGGTTCGACACCGGCTCATGGGTGCCCAACACCGTGAGCGCCAAGATGTACTATTTTGCCGAACGCTACGCGGACTGGTCGGACAAATCGTTCTTGATCTTTGTGGCGGTCCTTCAAGCCGCCCTGGCGAGCTTTCCGCTATTCCTGTGCCTTCGCTTCATGCGCCCGCCCGTGGTCGGACGCATGCTCGCGCTATTCGTCGTGATCTTCCTCGGCGCTTACTTCTGGAGATTTCCGAGCGGCCTGCTGCACCACGGCGGACGCTATCTCTACGTGCTCGCGCCGATCGTGCTGTTCGGCGTGGCATGCGGGCTCTCGTCGGAGCTTCGCAAGCAGACCCTCACTCTGGTCGCGATCTCGATGCTGTTCCTGCCGCCGGCTTTCGCTGGGCGATTTTACGATTACCGAACGCAGATTGCCGGCGCCCAAGGCAGTCTGTCCGACGTCGTGAATTGGCTGAACGCCAATTTGCCCGACAGGCCCCTGGTGATGGTTCATGACGCCGGTTACGTCGCCTATGCCGGACATGCCCCGCTGGTGGATCTGGTGGGGCTGAAAACCCCCGCTGCGATGGACTTCCATAGGCGGACGACCTATCCGAGCGTCGGTTCGCAGCGAACGAAGGCGGTCGCGGAGATCGCCGACGCATTCCACCCGCAATATCTGTTGGTTCTCGAGGATTGGGATCGCAGGTTCGGCCTCGTCGAGGGCCTGCGCCGTCACGGTTGGACCACGCGCGAGGTCTATGCCGGGCGCGCGCCGCCGGAGACGCCGGCGGCGAACATCTATCATCTCTATGAGCTGAGATCGCCGGCGCAGGACGTTGCGGGCTGACGGCCTTCGGGTGTCACGGCCGCCTGAGGCGCCCGCCCCTTAGTGCGTCCAGGGCTCGCCGCGCCGGAACGAGAAATTGTCGGCATAGGCGACCGGGCGGCGGATCGAATCCTGGGGCTCGATCACCTGGTAGGCGATGCCCTTGCGCTCGCAATAGGCGACCGCCTCTTCCTTGCTGTGGAAGCGGAGCGTGATCTGCTGCTTCATGTCGCCGGACGAGGTCCAGCCCATCAGCGGCTCGACCGACCGCGGCTGCTCCGGCTCGTAATCGAGCTGCCACTCCTTGGTCTTGGACCGGCCGGATTGCATCGCGTTCTTGGCGGGCTTGAAAATGCGTGCGGTCATGGGTGGTCCGGGCCTCTGTGCGTCTTTTCGTTCGAATCCGATGCGTCACGGTAGCAGTTGGTGCAAACCGTCGGCATAGTATAGAGACACCTTTCGGGAACTAATCGGTGATTCCGGCCCCTTGGGTACCCTCAGCGCTGGGTATAGTCATTATGCTGCACCGTGACAATTGCGTACCCGCCGTCCACCCCGGGATCCCGCCCGGCGCCCCCGCCTCGCCGACATCAGCGTATCTGCCCCCTTCGAAAGTCCAGCTCGCATGGCCTTCCTGAACGTCAACGCTACGCTCCCCGAGAAAGGCCGCGACCTCAGGCTCGACCTGTTTCGCGGCGTCGCCAACTGGGCGATCTTCCTCGACCACATCCCCGACAACGTGGTGAACTGGATCACCACGCGCAATTACGGCTTTTCCGACGCCGCCGACCTGTTCGTGTTCATCTCCGGCTACACCGCCTCCTTCGTCTATGCGCGGATGATGCTGGAGCGCGGCTTCATCGTCGGCGCCACGCGGCTGACCAAGCGGGTCTGGCAGCTCTACGTCGCCCACATCATCCTGTTCGTGATCTACATCGCCTCGATCAGCTATCTCGCGCTGCGCTTCGGCGATTCCGAGATGATCAACGAATTCAACGTCGCCGGCCTCGTCGACAACGCCACCGAGACGCTGCGCCAGGGCCTGTTCCTGCGCTTCAAGCCGCTCAATCTCGACGTGCTGCCGCTCTACATCGTGCTGATGGGCCTGTTTCCGCCGATCCTGTGGTTCATGCTGCGCAAGCCCGACCTGACGATGGCGCTCTCCATCGTCCTGTGGTTGGCCGCCCGCCACTTCGGCTGGAATCTGACCGCCTATCCGGCCGGCCAGTGGTACTTCAACCCCTATTGCTGGCAGGTCCTGTTCGTGTTCGGCGCCTGGTGCGCGATGGGTGGCGCGCGCCGCTCGATGACACTGATCAACTCATCGATCACGCTGTGGGTCTGCCTCGCCTATCTCGCCTTCGCGCTGGCCATGACCATGGCCGGCCGCTTCCCGACCTTCGGCGCGATGTTCCCGGAATGGCTGTTCTCGGCCTTCAACCCGAACGACAAGACCAACCTTGCGCCCTACCGCTTCATCCACTTCGTCGTGATCGTGATCCTGGTGATCCGCTTCGTGCCGAAGGAGTGGCCGGGACTGGAATGGAAGGTGTTCGATCCCTTGATCGTGTGCGGCCAGCAATCGCTCGCGGTGTTCTGCGTCGGCGTGTTCCTGTCCTTCGTCGGCCATTTCGAGCTGTCGATGAGCTCGGGCTCGCTGTTCGCACAGCTCTTCGTCAGCATCGCCGGCATCGCGATCATGACGACCGTGGCCTATTACATCTCGTGGTCGAAGAAGCAGGACAAGCCGCTGAAGCCGCCGCCGGCCAAGCCGGCCGCCAGCTCGCCCGCAAAGGCCGCTTGAAAGGAGCGACCGTCTCAGGCCGCTTCTTCGCCGTCGAACTCGGTGAATTTCTTGTAGATCCAGTCGCGGCCGTCGTGCCGGCGCCAGACCTTGCCGTACACCAATTGCCCGTTGATCGAGCGGCGCGGCACGATCACGGTCCAGAGATGCCAGATCTCGGTCCAGTTCGACTGCGAACGGACGGTTTTGAAGTTGCGATCGAAAGACATGACGCAGATCTCGCAGAATATGAGCGCCGCGATGAACTGTGACCCTGTGTGAGCAATGATTTCAGGCATTCCATCGCGAGCTGGCCGATCTGATAACAATCAACCGGGCGCCCGCAACAACCGCCGCCCCTTAACCTAACCGATCAACCTTACCTGTCGTGTACAAACGGCAGGACCGGTTGAAAGACGGCGCCGGGTTTTCTAGAATGCGTGCGTGATTTGAGAATGAGCGCGTTCGTTTTGGACGCATCGTGATTTTGAACTGACAGCGAATTTTAAAAAGCATTGACGGGCCGGGGCGACCACAAATGAATTTGCAATGTGCATGTTTGCGCTTGGCGGTGCGATCGACGCCGCCTGCTCCACTCATCAGGACGTCGGTTCAGGAGCCGCCCAAGCCCGCCAACGACAACCAGATGGTCTGGCCGTTCGTGCCGTTTCCACCGGGCTGGCACGCATCGAGCTGACGGGCCGGATCTGCCCTGAGTGACGCCGGAAAAGCGCAACGCCGCGCAAGCGGAATATCATCGCTTGGCGGCGTCCGTTTAGGTATTGGGCGCTGAAATCCCCAACACTCATATGTCTGTGGCGACCGCCAAAGGTTCGATGAATCTTTGCTAATTCTGTGCCCCTGCACCCGCCCCAATGCCTTGAAAACGCCCGCAAAAGCCGCGCCGCGTAAAGAATGAACGCCAAGGTTTTGGACGCTCCGCGCCTGCTACAAGCAGGCACCTGAGGACATGACAGTCCGCGCGCCCATTGGGACCATCGAAGCCTCGGCTAGATGCCGGCGCTGGCGCTTGATGCGCTCTGGGCATTTCCGCTGAGCGAGCCTTGTGCGTTGTAGGTCTGTCCCGTCTGACTGCCCTGGCTGCCTTGACTGTTCTGCGCGCTTCCGGACTTCTCGACCTCAGTCGAGCCGTCGGAATAGGTGATCGTGGTGGTGGTGACGCCGTCGACGGTGATGGAGACCTCGCTGACGACGGTCTTGGCCGAGCCGCCGCCGCCCGACCCCGAGCTCCCGCCTGCCGATTGCGCCGACGAGGTCGCCGAGGTCTCCGATGTCGACGAAGCCGCGGACGTCGATGACGTCGCCGATGACGACGACGTGGCGGTCGACGCGGACGTCGTCGCCGCTGCACTGGTTGACGCAATCGCACTGATCGACATGAAAACCTCGCCTGACTGAGCCTTGTGGGGCGCTGCGACGGCCCCTGCTCTCCCTTTCAACGCAGCGGACATGCCAAGCAGGCGCCGGCAACTCGGAGAATTCGATTGCCAGGTATTTCCGTGCCCGAGGCCTGCAACCAATCGCCACGCGGCGAGTTGCAACTTCTTCCCACCTGTCCGGGAGGTACCCGCCGCAACCGGCGGAGGCTCCGGGCCAGTCACCTCGTCTCACGTCCGTGTGAGCTGGAGCGCGGCCGGTGAATTTTTACAAGCAAGCGGCGACCAATGAACAGCAGGCCGCAAGGCAAGGGGATGCCGTGAGTCAAATCGATACGACCGAGAAACTCTCCGAGGCGCCGGAGACAGGAAATTCGCTGTTCGCTCTCTGCGGACTTGGTGTCGCCGGAATCGCCATGCTGGGCTGGATCGGCGCCCTCGCCTGGATCGCCTGGCGCCTGGTGGATTGGCTGCTGTTCTGATCCCCGGAACGCGGCCGGGTCCCGTCGACGGGCCCGGCCTCCCCGATCACATCAATAATGGTAGTTCACACCCACGGTCGCGGCGTGGATCGTATCCTTGAGGTGCGCCACGGTGATGCCTTCGACCGGACTGATCAGCTGGATCGGGCCCTTCGTGCCGAAGTCATGGTAATTGTATTCGACATTGGCCGACCAGTTTGGCGCAAACGCCCATTCCGCGCCGGCGCCCAATGTCCAGCCGGTCCGCATCACCGACGCGCTGGGATCGATCGCAGAACCAGCGGCCGGGCTGACATAGGCGTCATCGACCTTCTCGTGAGTCCAGGCGACGCCGCCGCGCGCATAGAACAGCCAGCCCAAGTCATAGGCGTAGCCAAGCCGTGCCGTTACCGAGCCCAGGAAGTCGTTCTTGAGGCCGAACTGCGACGGCACCGCGAGGTTGCCGAGCGCGGGAAATCTGACAGTGCTGGCATGCTGGCTCGACAAGCTCGACCAGGCGGCACGGCCCTCCGCGCCGACGACCCAGTTGGATGCGAATTGATGGTCGCAGCCGACCTGTCCGCCGCCGACGAAGCCGGCCGTGCCGAAATCAACCGTGCCGCCGGCGATGTTGATCGTGCGATCCTCACTTACGAGGCCGCCGAGATGAGCGCCGACGTAGCACCCGGTCCAGTTGAAGGTGATTGGAGCCGCCGGAGGCGCCTGCCACGCAAGATCAGCCGCAGATGCCGTGGTCGCGGCCAAGGCGAGAACCGCCGCCGCGCAGAGAGCTTTCAACATGTTCTGACGTTCCCCGTTGCACGCGCAGAGTTAGTGCACGCGAAGCTGACGCGGAGGTTGCGGTGTGGACAGATTGTCGCGGGAAGGCCCTGCCGGCACGACTGACATGGACGTGGAAAAAGGCGGCTACATCCTACATCAATGGATGAAACCCGCCGGTCCACGCTGGCGGATCTTTTGTTTCGCGAGCCGTTACTGGATCGGGTCGAGCAGATCCCTTCTCAACGTGCAGCCGACCGACGACGTCCCTGACGGTGATGCGATGCCGTGGTATTGGCGCCGTGCCGTCACTGACGATGAGCTCAGCTTGTATCGGGCACCCCTGGCTCACGATCAAGCAATTCACTTTGCGAACCATCAGCAGTTTGTTGGGCGGCAACTGCGTAAAATTCACATTGCACTCAATGTGCAGGCAACGGTGTTGGCGGTGACGCCGCAGCTATCTGAGCCTGCGTGTGTAGCCTGCTGCTGATGAGCCGCGCATCAATCAAGCAGTTGAGATCGCCTGGAGCGAACAGTCCAATTTGATGCTGACGACGAGAGCGACATCCATACGGCGTCGAGCCGGAAGAAGCGTCTCGTCGTCCCTCCAATCCAACGTGCGGGGACTGTTCGGCAGAAGACCTGCGGCGTGAATTCTCGGTCAACCGCGCCGGCGGCGCGTCCCCTGAGTCAAACTGGCTCACGGTTCGCGCCTATTGCTCTCCCCGCGGTTCGCGGCATGGCGTCTTCTGCGGACTCGCAACAGACGTCTGTCTGCAATAGGCTGGTGGCGCCACGTGCTTTTTCAGGTGGCCATTTCACGAATCAAATTTTGGAGCAGCTAATGTCAATCGCAAGACCTATCGCCATTTTTGTAATCGTCGCCTTCGGTGCGGTGGTTATCGCCGCCGGCTTTATGACTGCACCGGCCTCCGCCAACAAGATGGATGGCAAGCCTGGGGGCGGAAGGAACTCAGCCAATTATGGCCCATCGAAAAATGCGCCTGCGAAGCCGCCGGCCGCGACCAAGAAGACTCCAGCTCAGTGAGGCTCTCTCTGTCCTAAGCCCGCCGGTTCACGCCGGCGGGTCCTCAGGGTCAGCAGCTAAACCGGAGAGAATGCGGTATGCCCGTTCCGCAGCTGCCGCTGTTGATCAACTGCACCTCGGCTATCGCTGGCGCTGAGGCTCCGGCCGATTCCTCGCGATTCGACCGCGGATCGCCCACTGGCGATCCGGCCGGGCACCGGGCCGCCGGCTTCCGTCACACGGCAAAGACGACGAGGTTGGTGGCAGCGGCGAGGCCGCCATGGTCTGGCGGACTCGGCCTCGGTCTACGAGATTGGGTCGACTGATTCCCCAATCAGCGTGCACTCAATACTGATAGGGCTCGCGGTGAGCGTATAAACCTCAATAAAGGGGAATCTTGATTGACCCACCAGCCAATCGGTCTCAACCAATATGGACGTATAAATATAGCCATTCGCAAGCGCAGCGCTTGGGGGAGGAAGTTGTAATGGGAGGTACCGCCCGAGCGAGTTTCCGTTGCTTGTCGCCGAGACGTGCAAGCGCGCTACGATCGGCGTGGCCTGTGTGCTGACAAAACAATGTACCTTTTTCACCTTCGTGAGATTGGTCGACGGCAATTGCGAGAAATTGAGCCTGCAGTAGAAACTCCCCGGTGCACAGTTAACAGACGCGGTCTCGTCATAGTAGTTGCCGTAGATCGTTGACGCTGAGTTGGCTTGACTTCCCGTAACAAGTACCGCGGCGACAATTGCGAATTTGGCGAAACGAGCAAGTTGCATGTTGGCTTCCTAATGTTGAAAGAGCAGGCAGACAATATGAGTGCAGGCGGACCGCGCCTGTGACATGACCGAGCTTTAGGGAGGCGCCTGCGTAATCGCGACGTTCAGACCATGGCGAGCCGGTGGCGAGAACAGCACGAGGACCGCGGGGCTGAAGGGTATCAGGATTGCAAAACTGGAAACGCAAGTTGACGCGGCGGTGCCCTAACTAGCGCGCGCGCGTTGCCGGCAGATGTCGTGGATCGTTTCGTTCAGGTTTCGTCGCGGCGATTGCCGCCATTTCAAAGGACAGAACTGCGCAAGCGGCCCGGCCGCCAGCCCACGCAGAGCCTACGCGAGGCACATGAGCTGAAGATCGGTGCTTCGCTGCAGCCACGGGGAGGCTCAGGTAAGCGGAGTTCGCAAACGTGCACTCCGCCCGTCTCAACCAGTCCAGAAAAGCTTTGCCAAAGGTCGTCACGACCGCTCTCGACTTCCGATGATCTTTCATCGGAAGCTCTGCTCAATGCCGCCAGCCGCCCTGGTCGACCTTGATGCAAAACTCCTCGCGGCGCGTCAGCTTCGGCCGGTACGTTACAGGCGGGACAGGGCGCCGCTCACCTGATCTTCCCTATTGGAAAAAACTGGGACGAATCGTCTTTGAGACTGGCTCGTAAGCTATTGAAAATATTGGTCGGGGCAGCTGGATTCGAACCAACGACCTGCAGTACCCAAAACTGCCGCGCTACCAGGCTGCGCTATACCCCGAATGTCCGGTGAGCCCCGTCGATACACGCTTCCAGACGTGCCAGCAAGGCTGGCAACGCCTCTGTTGGGCGGCCCTATTTGCTGCCGAACAGCGGGTGGCCGACGCGGTCGCCGGGACGGATCCCGTATTTCTGCGCCGTTCCCGCCACCACCTCCAGCACGGCCCGGGCGGGTCCCTGGGACGAGATGATCTTGGTCGACATTGGCTCGGTATTTTCCGCGATGCGAAGGATGCGGCCGTCGGCGCGGATGAAGATCATGTCGAGCGAGACGTAGGTGTTCTTCATCCACATCGACACCTCCTGCTCGGGATTGAAATCGAACAGCATGCCTTTGCCGTCGGCCAGCTCCTTGCGGTACATCAGGCCGGTCTGCTTCTCCTGCTCGGTCGTCGCCATTTCCACCGAGAACACCTGCACGCCGTTCCTGGTGACGATCTCGAGCGGCTGGAAGCTAGCGGCATGGACGGCGGCACAGCCGGCGACAACGAGGATGGCGGCAAGCCAGCCCTTTACGGCGGACCAGACGGCCTTTCGGTCAAATTTCATGGGAAGCACTCGAGGCGTGGGACTGGAACAGTCCTACGCGGCGACCACCGGAAAAGCCAGAGGCGCGCCGGCTGGCCGGCGCGCCTCTGCTCACGATTGCGGGAATTGGTGTCTGCTAGTGCGACTGGAGGCCCGGCGATCCGGTCTCCGGATGGATCTCGGCCGCCATCATGCCCTTGGAACCGGGCCCGAAACGGACCAGCACATATTGGCCGGGGCGCAACTCGGTCATGCCGAAGCGACGCAGCGTCTCCATGTGCACGAAGATGTCGGGCGTGCCTTCACCGCAGGTGAGAAAGCCGAAGCCACGCAGCCGGTTGAACCACTTCACCTGGGCCCGCTCCAGCCCGCTGGTCGGGGTGACCGTGACGTGGGTGCGCGGCGGCAGCATCTGGGCCGGATGGATCGCGGTCGACTCGTCCATCGAGACCACGCGGAAGGCCTGGTACCCCTTGGCCCGCTGGATGCACTCGACGACGATGCGTGCGCCCTCGTAGGCGGTCTGGAAGCCGTCGCGTCTAAGCACGGTAACGTGCAGGAGGACGTCGGGCCAGCCATTGTCCGGAACGATGAAGCCGTAGCCCTTGGAAGCGTCGAACCATTTGATGACGCCGTGAACCTCGACGAGGTTGGCGCTGCCCTCACCTAGTCCGGTGAAGGGGCTTAGCGCGCTGTCGCGACCGCCGCCGTGCTCGCCCGCAGCGGGAACTCCGACCTTCTTGGACTCAAATCCGTCCGACGACCCCATAACCCCGGACCCCACACATCCCATGCAACCCGCCACATTGGCGGAGCTCGAATCACGCGTCTTAAGAGAATGTTCTCACTTCGACGCGACGCGAATCTTTCGACTCAAAAGATAACACTCCCGGTTGAGAGGCATAGATAAAAAAGAGATTCGCCGGAACCTATGAACAGCTTGCACAGCCGCGAATCAAATTGATGCCTCAATTTCCGACAAAGGGACCGAGAGTCTCGCCGATGTCGTGGCGAATGACGAGATCGGCGATGTCGTCCTGATCGGTCGGCTCGCGATTGATGATCACCAAGCGTGCACCCGAATTCTTCGCCATCATCGGAAAGCCCGCCGCCGGCCAAACCACCAGCGAAGAACCGACCGCGATGAAGAGGTCGCAGTGCTGCGACAGCTCGGTTGCACGCTGCATTTCATGCTCGGGCATCATCTGGCCGAACGAAATCGTCGCGGTCTTCACCGGTTCATCGCACACGGTGCAGTTGGGTGCGCCATCTTCGTCGAATCGTCGCCTCACCCATTCGAGCTGGTAGGCCTGCCCACATCCGATGCAGCGCGCATAAGTGGTATTTCCGTGAAGTTCAATCACGTGCTCCGCGGCGAAGCCCGAGGCCTGGTGCAGATTGTCGATGTTCTGGGTGATGATCGCCGGGATCTTGCCGGCGCGGTACAGCGAGGCCAGTGCCCGATGGCCGCGGCCAGGCTTTGCCGCAAAACCTCCTCCATTGCAAAGCGGCGGCGCCAGGATTCGTCGCGCGCCTCCTGGCTGGCAACGAATTCGCCGAACTCGATCGGGCGGTAGCGGGTCCAAATTCCGCCCGGCGAGCGGAAGTCGGGGATGCCGCATTCAGTCGAGATGCCGGCGCCGGTGAACGGAACGATGGTCCTCGCTTCGGCGATCATGTCGCCGAGAAGTTCTACGCCGCTGCGAAGATCCGATGCAATCATGGGCAAATCATCCCCCCGTCCGAGCATGGCTCTATAGCATGTCTGCGGTCGATGTTGGCGTCATTGGGTGAGGCGCCGCCCTGCCCTCCGGCAGGATCGGCAAGGGTCTAGGCCGCCGTCACGACGTCGTCCTTGTGCGGCTTCGGCGTATCAGGCGCCAGCGCGGCCCTCTTTGCCGGCTTGCCGTCTTGAGAGAGTCTCTCGAGCTCAACCTCGAGCTCCGCCTGCCGCGCGGCAACCTTCGCCAGCAGCATCGCGTTGGCGCGCTCGCGCAGCTCTGCCAGCTCTTCGATGCTCAGGGAGTCCCGATCGACCTTCGCGTTCGCAGCAGCCTGATGTGTTGTGATTTGCTTTGCGGCTAGCTGCGTCGCGCGCAAGCGACAAGATTGCTGACGCTCTTATCCACCGCGACTCACGAAGCGAGGTCGGCAAGTTTTTCCGACCGTCGCTTATCACAATCCTGCAATGCCTCCTCCCCATTGACGCCCCAATCAGAAGCGCCAATGCATGTGTTTGCGCGACTCAATGTGATTGCGGCGGCAGTGCTTGAGTTCATTGATGCACACATACTCTGGTGTAGAGGGGATTTGACATGACCGAAGACGAAGAACGCAAGATCCGCGAACGCGAGGAGATTGCCGCCCGTGTCGCCGCCTTCCGTGCCACGCAGGAAAAATTCAAGCGCGAGCGCGAGGAGTATTTCGTCTCCACGCTCGACAACGCCCGCAAGGTGGAACGGCCCTCGCTCTGGCCGTAGGACGCCTTCGCCGCGGCGCGCATGAAAAAAGCCCGGAGCATCGCTCCGGGCTTTTCATGTGTTCAGCTGTTACCAGTGACGGTAATAGTGGTGCCGGTAGTACGGCCCACCGCCATAATAGGCATAGGGGCCAGGGCCGTAGTCGTAATAGGCGGGGCCGTCATAATAGCCGTAGCCCGGACCATAATAGCCATACGGATGGGACGCAGCGACTGCGCCCGCAGTGATCGCGCCGGCGGCGAGGCCGAATGCGAGGCCCGGACCGATGCCGCGACCGCGCGCCTCGGCAGGCGCAGGCGCCGCAACGGCGGTCATACCCACGGCTGCGACGGTGGCCAGAACTGCCAGTGTCTTCTTCATCATGCACTCCTCCTTCGCGTCTGAGGAGACAACGCGTCGCGCCTGCGATGGTTGCGCGCGGCATGGAACCCGAAGCGGTGAAAAAATCTCGCGCTGGAGGCGGAACGAAAGCGCGCCGCCCTGGTTGAAATTGTGAGTGCGGTGTCTCCGCTATCCGGTAGAGACGACAGCACGCAAGCCCCGTCAGTATCCTCCGCGATGCTGGCGGGGTTTTCAGTTTCGCGGGACCAAAACGGCAGCAAACAACAATCGCTGCCAAAGGAGCGGAGAACGAGGAGGAGACATTGCCGATATCTGCGTTGCTGGCCCGCGTCCGCCGGCTCGTTCCAAGATCGGACGACGGGCACTACGACGAGATCGTCCGCAATTTCGGTGTCGGCGCGCTCCGCCCGCCCCCGACACCGATGAGCGATGGCGAGTTGGCGCGGGCCATCGGCGAGTTCCTCAAGGCCGCGCCGTCGAGCGAGACGGTTGCAACCCTCGGCCGGCGGCTGGACCCCTCCTCTCCGCTCTGACGACGCGCGACGGCGCAAGCGGGAACTCCGGACCGTCCGGAACAGGCGCCGCGCAAACACGTTGAAAACATCCCTCGTGTAAGGGAGACCTGACATGCCCGCGTGGCTTGAAGTTCTGCTCAATCTGTCCGGCTATGCCGGCTTCGTCGCGCTCGCGAGCCGCGGCAGAGCGTGCCCGCGCTCCTCTGGCGACGACCGCTTCTACGGTGATGAGCGCTAGTTGGTGTGCGGCCGCTAGTTGGCGTGCGGCGCCTGGCCCGCGGTGCGCACCAGCCGGTCGGCCTTGACCGCGACGCCGGTGTCCTCGAACTGCGGCCGCAGCGAGAAGCTGATCACCACGAAGGCGAGACAGAACAGCGAGCCGACGATGGCGACGCGCCGTTGGGTGTGGCGGTCACCCTGATAAAAGGACGGTTCTGAAAAAGGTGTCATGTCAAAAGCTGCTTCTTGGCAAAGTCGTTCTTGTCCTTGCAAGAATACCTACGCCAAGCGGCGGCCAGCGCAACGCGATTGGGCTTTTAACCTAACCGAATAGGGTTATCGGCTTGTACGCAAGCTTTCGTTAGGAGTTCGCGGCAGGCATCAGATCTCGAAGTGTCAGATGTCGGCGAGCCGCTTCAGCGTCGCGCGAAAGCTGAGGCTGCGATGGCCCACCAGCACCGTCCCGAACACCTCAGCCCCGTCGTCGGTGAACGTCCCGGAAAAACCGCTCGTCACCTCCTGCCCGCCGAACAGCGGCCGAACGAAGCTGTCCGCGAACGGCGTATGCTGGTTGGTGGCCAACTCGCCCTTCCAGGTACCTTTGTTCGAAGCGCCTTTATTCGACGTGCCGCTGCGGACGACGTAGGTGCCGCGCGACCAGAAATAAGGCCCGCCGCCGAGCAGCACGCCGTCGCGCAGGATCAGCACGCCGCTGTCGCGCCCCTTCACGCCGTCGAGCATGTGGATGTGGATGGAGTAAAGGCCGTTCTTCATGGGAGCGCCCGCCTCGGCCCGACGATAGCGCCGTGGACGGGGAGCGTCGAGACGTGAGGCAAGCGGATTTGCGGTTCGCCGACCGCCTTTGTTCCAGTTTCGACTCCATTTCGTTCCCGAAGAACGAATCGGAATCGACGAAATCAGCGCGGAGCAGATCTTAACAATTCGTTTGCATGCAAACGAGCGGCATCACGCGGTCTCCTCGGAGTTGCGCGGCGGCACCTGGGGCCCCGACGGCCTGCCTCGGCGCAGCCTTACCTCTCGAACGGGAATGTGCGAAGCGTCACGCCGGGATCGCGGTGACGGACCTGTCTCGCATCGACACAGAAGCCACGGCTTGTTCTGCATCCGACTCCATTTCGTTCCCAAAGAACGAATCGGAGTCGAGAAAATCAACAGAATGCGATTCCTAACGATCGGTGAAAGCGCGCGCTGTCATCTCATCAGTGACGGCTATTATCGGCGGCACGAATGTCGAGGCGACCGCAAACACGATGACGATCTCGCGGCATGGTTCGCATTTGAAACTGTTGGCTGAGCTGGCCGTCATCGGCCTGGCGCATTGCGGACATGTCATGCTGCGCGAACGCGGGCGGAGAATGTTCGTTCCTAAATCAGCTGCGGCGAACACACGCGCCCCGAACGACGACCAACCTCGCGTCTGATCGACAACGCCGTTGCCTGCGACGGACGTCTCGTCGGAGGCCCGGCCAACGCGAACGCAAAACAAGATCGCGCCTGCCGTTGCCGCGTGCGAACGAAACGCCTCAAGCCGCTTTCCTGGCCTTGCCCTTCTCGGAAAAGCACTCGAGAATCTGGATGCGCAATTCTTCCGCTGCCGGGCCCTCGAGCTTCCTGAGCTCGTTCCACAGCCTGATCACTTCACGTTGTTTCTCGACGGTCATGAGTCACCTCCAAGGGTGAGTTCATAAGAACAAAATGAGAACAAAAAGTCCAGCCTCTTCCCGGCCCCTGCCCGAGATTTCCTGTGCAAGGCGCGTTGAACCTTTTGGGCGGCGCTTAGACCTATGGAAGCTGGGGATTTCAGCGCCCGGTCATAATGGCAGCGCCGTCTGACGAACATACTCCGTCACCGCGGCGCTGTTGCTTTTTGGATTTTCAACCTTAAGTTCGGGATACGGCTGACGGCTAGGCGCTGAAATCCCATCGCCGTCAGTTTGGAGAACCCCGTGCGAAAGCGCGGGGTTTTTCTTGTGCATTGGTTCGCATGGATGACGTGCGGATGGAACGCACGGTCCGCCCCGGCCGTTACTCTCGCCGAGGGTAGCGCATGGCAAAACAATTCTATGCCGTCGAGGTCGTTCGGCAGATCGAGGAAACGGTCGAGATCATCGTCGAGGCGCAGGACGAGGCGTCCGCGCAGGCCGCGGCGCTCGATCATCTGAAGGCGCGCGCCGACGAATATGAATGGCTCAATGCCAAATCGGAGTTCATCGTCTGGCGCAAGCGTGCGATCGAGACGCCCGCCATCGTGGACGTGACGGACTGATCGACGCTTTGCTCCTGCGCAAATGAAAAAGCTGCGGAACGAATTCCGCAGCTTACGCATTATCGGTGCGAATTCAGTGGTGCCGGCGGCTGTGCGACGCGGCCGACGGCTTTGAAGACCCCCGCAGCTCCCGCGCGGGGTTTTTCTCTTTTGCGCGCCGGCGATGAACCTTTTCGCCGCTGGCGCGTCTCATTGATGAAGCTTCCCCCAGGCTTCACCCCCATCAGAAAGCCCCGCTTCCCCCAGGCGGGGTTTTCCCCTTTTTACGGCGCGCGATGCGCCGGATCAGACCACGTCCTCAGACTGAGTCCTTGGCCACCTTGAGCGGCGATGCCTTGACCGACTTGCTGGCGGGCTTGGCCGCGAACTGCATCGGCTCCTTGGTGAAGGGATTGACGCCCATGCGGGCTTCGGTCGCCGGCTTGTTCACGACCGACATCTTCACGAAACCGGGAATAACGAACTCGCCGGACTCGTTGAGCTCCTTGTAACCGACCGTCGCCATGTACTCGATGACCGACTTCACGTCGTTCTTGGAGAGCTGCGTGCCCTCGGCAATTGCGTCGATCAATTGAGTCTTGGTCATCTTCGCCATGTCTGGAATCCTCTGGATTGGGTGGGCGCGAATTGCGATGTAACCGTGCCGGGCACACGACAAAGGCGCGCAGCGCGCTTTGTGGTCATGACAGCGGTCAGGAAGCCACGGGGCTTAGACCCCATCGAGGCCGAAAACGCAAGCCGCAGTTTGGCGGGAGTTCCGGCACTTTTTGTGCCTGCCCGTATTGACCGAAGGCCCGCGCGCTATATCGGCCGGCACATGACGAAGATGATTCCGCGCGCCATCACGTCGTCGCCGCGATGCTGTTGATATACGCAGCCGGCGACTTTCCAAGCGCCTTTCTGAACATGGTGATGAAGGCCGTGACCGATTCATAACCGAGATCAGCCGACACCTGCTGCACGCTCGCACCCGAAGCGAGCTCCCGGATCGCAACGATCAGATGCAACTGCTGGCGCCAGCGTCCGAACGTCAGGCCCGTTTCCTTCATCACCAGACGCGCAAGCGTGCTCTCGCTGAGCGCGACGGACTTCGCCCATTCGCCCAGCGTGCGGCGATCGGCGGGATTGTCCGCAAGCGCGGCTGCGATCTTCTTCAGGCGCGGTTCATCCGGCAGCGGCAGGTGCAATTGCTGAACCGGCATGTGCGGCAGCTCGCCAAGCAGCACGCCGATCAGGCGCTCGCGCCGCGCCTCGTCGTGCTGCAGGCCGTCGGACAATGCGACGATCAATTCGCGCAGCAAGGGCGAGATCGAGATGGTGCAGCAGTGCGTCGGCAGCGCGACCAGCTCCGCCTCAATATAGATAAAGAACAGCCGCGCATTGGCTGTGGCGCGATTGCTGTGCGCCATGCCGCTGGGGATCCAGACCGCGCAATGCGGCGGCACCATCCACAAGCCGTTGGGAACGCGACAGGTGACGCCGCCGCCGAAGGACACCACGAGCTGTCCCTTGCGATGGCTGTGATCGGGCACCTCGCCTTTGGTCCCGTCGGCATCGACACGCACGGCAATGACCGGCGCGGACCGGTCGTCCACATCCAGATCGAGCCAGGGATAAAGAAGAGGATAACGAAGCGGCTGTCTCATCATTGATGGTTTTTAGCGATCAATTGCGATTATACGCAAATTCATCCGACGCGAAAACCACTAGATCTCGGGCCATCACTTCAAGGAGATGCACCCGTGCACGCCCTCATGACCCCAGCCGCCGAGCTTGGCCGCCTCGTCCGCACCCGGGACGGCCAAGCGCGCGGCCAGCCGCGCGACACCAACGGCGTGCTGGCATTTAAAGGCATCCCCTACGCCGCGTCGCCGGTCGGGCCGCTGCGCTGGCGTTCGCCGCAGCCGCCGGCGTCCTGGTCTGGCGTGCGCGATGCGCTGGTCTTCGGCGCCGGCAGTCTCTCGTCGCTCGCAAACGATCCGCGGCCGGGACCGCGCGCCGAGGACTGCCTTTATCTAAATGTCTGGACCGCCGCGAACGCGGCGGACGAGAAGCGGCCCGTGATGGTGTGGATTCACGGTGGCGGATTCCAGTTCGGCTCCTCGGCCAATCCCGCCACTGACGGCCGCTTGTTAGCGGCCAGAGGTGTCGTTGTCGTCAGCTTCAACTATCGCCTCGGCGTTTTCGGTTTTCTCGCTCATCCCGATCTCGATGCGGAAGCGCCATCAGGCAATTATGGTCTGCAGGATCAGCTCGCGGCGCTGCGCTGGGTGCGGGCCAACATCGCGGCCTTCGGCGGCGATCCTGACAACGTCACCCTGTTCGGTGAATCCGCCGGCGCCATGGCCGTCGGCATCCTGATGGCCTCGCCGCTCGCCCATGGACTGTTTCACAAGGCGATCGGCCAGAGCGGCGCGTTCTGGGACGGCCGCCACGGGCCGCTGCAGAGTTTTGACGAAGCCCGCGCCCGCGGCGTCGCCTTTGCACGCCGGCAAGGCAACGCATCGATCGCAGCCTTGCGCACCATGCCGGCCGAGCAGTTGAACGCCGCCGGGCCCTGGAGCTTTGAACGCGACCACGTCACTGAAGCGTTCTCGCCGAGCATCGATCATCATTTGGTGCCCGACGTGCCCGCGCGGCGCGTCCTGAGCGGCGAACAGATGCACATTCCCCTGCTGGCCGGCTGGAACGGCGCGGAGGAATTCCCCTTCATGTCGCAATCCCTGCCCGCGCATTCGGCGCAAGCCTTTCGCACCGCCGCCGAGTCGATGTTCGGCAAAGAACGCCTCGCCGATTTCCTAAACCTCTACCCCGCAGGCTCCGACGCAGCGGCCAAGGCGTCCGCCGCCGCGCTGACCGGCGACATGGTGATCGGCGAGCAATGCTGGCAGTGGCTGCGGCTGCATCGCGCCGGCAGCGGCGCACCGACCTACGGCTATCACTTCAACCACACCTCGCCCTACACGCCGATCGCCTCGCACGTCACCGAGATCCCCTTCGTCTTCGGCACGCTCACGCCGCAGCAGATCGTCGGCAGCACCACGCCGCCTGATGAGGCCGACCGCGCGCTGTCGCAGATCATGATGAGCTATTGGGTGAATTTCGCTACATCAGGCAATCCCAACGGGCCCGGGCTGCCGTCTTGGCCGGCCTATGACGAGACCGACATCGTGCAGATCCTGGGCGCGACCATCGCGGCTGGCCGGAATCCGCAAGCAAAGCGCTTCGGCTTCCTCGGCAGCTTCAGAGAGGACGGCATGCTGCCGATGCGCTGGCGCGAGGTGCTTTAGACGCCCTCGCGCACCATCTCGCCGGCAGCGCAGCCGAGGATCAGCGAGACCGTCACCGGCCACGCCGCCGCCATCAGGATGACGGCGCCAAAGGGAACGTCCCTGTTCGGGCGATCGTAGGAATTCATCGCCCCGAAAGCGAACAGCGCGATCAGGAAGCCAATCGCGTATTTCTTTTTCCAGCTCATGTGACAAGAACCTTGTGTGCAACGACGTGTTCGTCGCATCGGCTGTCCCGCTGGTTCACCCGCGCTGTCGCCAGCGTCCGGAGATCGTCGTCCCCTGCCCCTCACTCCGCCGCAATGAAGCGCAGCGTGCCGGCGCGGCGCGTCGGCTGCCCGGTGTCGTTGGTGTGATTGACGCCGTCCATGTCCGGCACCTCGGGGAAATCAAACGGGCTGACGCCGTCGAGGCACGCCACGTTGACGGCATAGAGGCTCGTGTCGGAGCGTCGCTGATGATGGGTGTAGATGCCGCAGCGGGAGCAGAAGAAGTACTGCGCCGTTCCGGTGTGGAAGCGGTAGCTCGTCAGCGCGTCCTCGCCTTGAAGGAACCTGATCCCGCCCATCTCCGCCATGACGACGACGGCGCCGCGCATCCGGCAGTAGGAGCAGGGCAGCGGCGGATCGAGTTGAAGCCGTCGCTCAGCGTCGCCTCGAAGCGCACCGCGCCGCAATGGCACTGCCCCGCCCGAATGGTCCTGTCCTCAGCCATGTGCTCGTTATCCCCAGTTCCGATCGTTTCGCGCGTCCCAGTCCCGCTCTCGAGTCACCTCATCGTGAAACTTGTGACTGAGACCGCGTTGTTGATACTTCAGTAACCCAACGCCTCCAAGCTTCGGATCAGTAATCGTTGCGTTGGAGTACCCCCAAAAGTGCTGGATTTTGACGAGCTGCGTGAACTCGCGGCTGATGTGCGTATTTTCGTCGACGTCGCCGAAGACAAGGCCGCGGCGCTCACGGCCGTCATCGCGGCTTACGACGTGGTGCTGGCGATCTTCCCGACCGAGGAAGGCATGGGCCTCCATGTCATCAAGGGCAAGGAGATCCTGGACAGGATCGCGAATTCGCGCACCCACGCGATCTACAGCCACACGGCGATCGCGGTCCCCGATCTCGAGCATGCACGGGCGCTCAAATATCTGACGACCCCGGTCGAGCAGCGGATTGCGGCGTAGCCAAAAGCGGCGCCAGCGTCGATTGGACGCGCTGTCGCCGCGCAGCTCCCATGACGATCACATCTAGCCTGACTGGCGGGATGCTCCGGCTGTTGTATGGTCGGATGTTTCTCGCGAGGGGCTGATGAAGATTGCCATTGTTATCGCCGGCTTGATCATAGTTGTCGTGGCCGCCCTGGTCGCAATCCAGCCCAGCTTCTTGAAGCCTGCTTCGCTCGCACTCGCGAAAAAGTCCGACATCCTCGGTTTTTCGCCCGGCATGACATCCGAGGAGACCAACAAGGTCATCACGCAACGCCGCTACCGCTGCCGCCAGCTCCGCGATTCCTACACGCTCGAATGCGCAGCCGACAGCGCCAGGCTCACGATCGACAGCGACGATGTCGACCCCACGCATCGCATCTGGCGCGTCAAGGCCGAGCTGACCAATCCAGGCACCCCGGACGCCGCCGTCAAATCGATTTCCGACCAGTACAACACCCAGCCGACCAAAGACGCCCGCGAGGGATGGATCTGGAGCGTCGGCCGTGGGCTGAAGCTGAGCTATGACGGCGCCGCGTTGAAGCTCGTGGACGAGGCCGAGGAGGCACGGCGCGGCAAGGATGGATCGAGGCGCTAATCCCTGGTCGCGAAGTGGCATCCGAGCGCCACCAGGGCCAGCGTAAAGTTCACGCCGAGCAGGATCCGCAAGGCCAACCCTGTCTCGCCGCTGACATAGCTGACGTCATGCCGGTGCGCGTAACGTTCGGGATGGGCGGCGTCGGGCTGCCCGGGTGAAATCGTCAGAAGCGCGAGCCACGCGACGGTGCCGCACAGCCCCGCAACCCTCGCAATCCTTCCGAGCCTTTCAAGCCAGGACTTCATGCCGCCCTCCGTCGACGCGCTCCTCAGGTCTTCGGCGCAATCAGCAGCTTGAGAACGCTGAGAATGGCGAAAGCACCGAGCCCATAGCAGAGCGCATTCACGAGCCAGGAAATCGCGATGCCTGCGAAGGCGGAGCCTCCGACCGCGCCCCAGAACAGATACGCTGCGCTGACACCAGGCCACTCCAGCGAAAGAAACGCGTAATCAGTGAGCGGCTCCAGCGCGAGGAGCACCGCCGAGATCAGTGCGCCGATCGCCAGTGCGATGATGAGGTTCGTCTTCACGGAAGGCATCAAAGACCCAGCAGCCCGATGACCAAGGGAATGAGGAGATAGGCGGCGATCCCGAGAAGGCCCCCGACGATGAAGCGTGCAGCGCGGCCGTGAATTCTCGGCTCGAGCCAGGTACAGACGGCCACCACGGCCTGTCTCAGCCAGTCGCCAACGAGGCTTCCGGCGATGTCGAACAGCAGTTCTGCAAAGAATGCGGCCATGGCGCTTGGTCGTTCCCACCTCCGCGGGGGTTCATTGGGCCAGCCAGCGCAGCCGCCGGCAAGGCATCTAGAGGCGATGCACGAGCCTAGCTCGCACCGAGCCGAACCACATGCAGCGCAACCGCGAGACGGTCCGGTGCAAAGGCGCGGCGCAACCGCTTCGCAATATTCTCAATGAGCGCACGATCCGTAACGTTGAGCGCTTCATCAACCACGACTTGTGATTTTAATCCGCCCCTTTATTGTCCGGCTCACTTTCAACGGGGGGATTCGGAAATGAAATTCTTCGGAATGTTGTTGCTGGCTTCGTTCGCCATGAGCGTTGCCAATACCGCTCAGGCCCGCATCAATTGCAATCACGATCCTGTCTGCCAGGCACAACGCGACGGTACTACCGTTGCCGAATCGAAGCGGAGGGACGGTGCGATGACCGCATGCCTGCGCGCCGTCGGATACACGCAGGAGGATTGGCACGAATACCGTGTCCCCGCCGGTCCAGCCGGCAAGGTCAGGTCCTGTTTTGCACGCCACGGACTTCCGACGAACTAACTTCATCGGAGAGATGCAGTAGCCTGCGTCATCGTGCAACACACATGCTTGCTCGATGCCCGTGCAACGCTGCGACGTCCTTGGCACGAGCTTTAGAAATTCTGGCTTCGGGCTGCTACTACCTCCGGAATGCGCAGAGCTATCCGGAGGTAGATCGTCATCGGCAAGCCCCCGACCTTCAGCCGCATTTGGGCTCGATGGCTCTATCGCGCCTCGGAGGCTTCAGGGATCCATCCAGAAGTCGACGGACCTGCGGCGACCGGAGCGGATCGTCGTAACGCGCCGCGGAAGATCGAGGTTGGAGAGTTTGCGCGAACTTGGCCATCCACCGACGTTCGATGCGGTTCAGCACGTCTCGGGGCAATCCCATCTCCTTCATCGAGCTCTCCTTCTCAGGCGGCCAGAACCCTCGACGTCGAGAAGAGACGGCTTGGTCTGCCGCCGGGGGGATGGCGTGGACCACCGTCGAGTTCGCACAACGCTTCGAGGATCTCGTCGATAGTGACCGGCGCTTTCAGCCCCGCCGGCGCCCTCAACGACGGGCAGGAGGCAATGGCCGATGCGTCGGACGCCCAGGATGCCAGGATAGCGCGTTTCTCGGAGGTCGAGAGCGTGGGGTCCGTCAGCACATCCCTCGGGTGGCTAAACACCGTCCCGGGATGCAGGAGCGCATTGAAGTCGATGACGTTGTCGTCGGGAGCGGTCGTCGGCCGCATGATGTCCTCCATTCTTTAGACGAAGCCAGTCGCCGCGCGTCGGACGACGCGCGGCATTTCCAGAGAGTGATGAATCAGGCCGCCTTGGACTCGATCTGATGGACGTTGCTGGAAGCCGATGCGCCGGCGATGGCGATGCGCCGCGGCTTCATGGCTTCGGGGATTTCCCGGACCAACTCGATCTTGAGCAAGCCGTTGTCGAGGGCCGCGCCCTTGACTTGGACATAATCCGCCAGGTTGAACTGACGCTTGAAATGGCGGGTCGAGATGCCCCGATAGAGAAATTCCTGCTCGGTCTTCTCAGTCTTGCCGCCCTCGACCGTGACGACGTTCTGCTCGGCCGTGATCGAAACTTCGTCGGGCGAGAAGCCCGCGACCGCCAGCGTGATCTGATAACGGTCTTCGGCCAGACGTTCGATATTGTAGGGGGGATAGCTTTCCTCGGCAGCCCGTTGGGCCGTCTCGGCAAGGTCGAACAGGCGATCGAAGCCAATCGTCGACCGGAACAGGGGCGAGAAGTCATAAGTGCGCATAGCCAAATCCTCCAAAGAGCAAGATGGGTATGTGGCACCGGACACGACCGGTGCCCGTCTCAATCCCGAGGCCCCGGAGGGCACCTCGGTCGTCACTCGGAAGTGACGCCAAAAAAATTAGCAAAACCGGTTTTGGTTTCAAGAGGGGGATGAAAAAAATTCGATCTGGTCTAAGGCGCCCCCGATCAAGTCCCGCAGCGCCGCGATGAGCTCGGCACCACGGCACGGTTTGGGCAGAAAAACGCTTCCCCGCCGGCAAATCCGTTTCCGGCCCATGGGCCTTCCACGCCTTGATCCAGTCATGGAGAATTTTGCGGGATATGCCAAGCTCGCGGGCCACAGGCAGGACGCCTTCGCCCCGCTCAACCCGCTTGATTGCCTTCAATTTGTAGGCCGTCGGAAACTGACGGTTCTTTCCCAGTGCTGCCACAGGTCATCCTCGAAATGCCTGTCACTGCAATTACCGTGTCTCACTTCAGGGGTGCAGTCCATGGGTGTCACCGTAATTCGTAATTCGCACGTCACCGGAAGCGACTGAAGGGCAGCAAAAATCAAACTGACAATTGCAGCAATTAGGGATAGGAGCCCCACAAAGAAAAAGAGAATCGTCATCTCCCCGCCTTCCCCAGCGGCAGCCTTCAATCGAGAGCTTCACTTGAAAAATAAGTTGAGCAGCCTGTTTTGAAATGTTGCAGAGCAAGGCCGCTGGAGTGTTGCACAGTGGTGCCTCCCTTCGCAGCCGGCTATTTCTCTGGAAATTTCCTCATGAAAGTAGCAGCTCCGAGATTGGAGTTGCCGGAACCGAGAGCTGTGACTGTGATCTGATATGAATGGCTACCGCTCGGCGGGCTTGGAGGCGAATAGTTGGTCAAAGCACCGCAAGCGATTGTCGATTGCCCTTTATAGGCAACTGTCCCACCGCCGTGATTGTAAGATGGCACATCGAGATCGACCATATGAAATTGCAGTGTTGTGGTCCCCTTAGGCACGCCATTCAGTGAGAATACTGGAGAGCCTAGCCCACACCAGCGAAAGCTCATTGAGAACGCCGACGCATCTGCGGCATTAGTTGCCAGAAAAGCAGCGACACAAAGAGCTAAACGAATACGCATAAATCTCCTCCAAAGAACACCTTTAGTTGAACCAGAATGTTTTCTCGCCCCAGCGAAGTCAACCATCAGCTCACATGACCAGATACACTTTACATCTTACATCGCATGCGCGGGCTTCCGCCGTTCCGAAAACCGCCCAACATACCTAACAATGCGGTGAGGGCTGCTGCTGCGTCACGCAGTGTACGCTTCCACCTGCAGCAGCGATCGCCCTCACATCTACAGATTCAACGGCAAGCTTTCCATCAAATGCTTCTGAGACGATGGCCCTAGCGTGATGTTAGTTCGCGTCTCGCCTCGTGGCACCTCACGCCTTGTAAGTCCTTTACCCGGGGCGATCGTAAAATCGGCACTGACAAACTGACGAATGGCGGCACGCGTGGCCTCTACAAATTGGCCCGCAGGACTGTTGAGAGCGACATGGGCGGCTCGGAGCACCTGATCGGAAAGATCGCTCAATGGCTTCAACCTTAGATCCGCGGCATGTCTGATACTACCGGAGCGAGGTGGGGCGAACTGCGGAAATGGGAGGGTAGTTCAAGCTTTCCAACTCTATTTTTAAGAGAATTGCGGTGGCAGAGCGCTAACTCACTCGCTATCGTCAGCTAACTCACTCGCTATCGTCACCCCGTTCGACTTGCGCGAATATCGCACCAGCTCGCCAGTCGCGTCATCCTCACGCACACGTTCCCTCCGCCCCCTGCCCCTTCCCCCACTTTCCTGCTATCTCCTACCCTGCCGTCCCGGCCCAAACCAAAACACCTCCGTTCAAGGGAGCAACAACCATGCGTTACCTCCACACCATGCTGCGCGTGCGCAATCTCGATGTTGCGCTGAAGTTCTACCAGGATGCGCTGGGGCTGAAGGAGGTGCGGCGGATCGAGAACGACAAGGGGCGCTTCACGCTCGTGTTCCTGTGCTCGGCGGACGATCTCGAGGCGCTGAAGAAGCAGCCCTCGAGCCGCGGCGCGCCGCTGGTCGAGCTCACCTGGAATTGGGATGAGGAGAAGTACGGCGAGGACCGCTTCTTCGGCCATCTCGCCTATGAGGTCGACGACATCTACGCCACGTGCGCGCAGTTGCAGAAGGCCGGCGTCACCATCAACCGTCCGCCGCGCGACGGCAACATGGCCTTCGTCCGCTCGCCGGACCTGCACTCGATCGAGCTGTTGCAGAAGGGCGATCCGAAGCCGCCGCAGGAGCCCTGGGCCTCGATGCCGAACACCGGCCATTGGTAAGCCTGCGCGGCAGGAACAAGCCCCTGCGCCCGGCGTTCACCTCCAGACAAAGCGATTGGAGGAGAACGCGATGGGACGCGGAATTTTGCTGTGGCTGCTGGGCGTGCCGATCCCGGTGATCATTCTGCTGTGGCTGTTCTTCGGCCACTGACGACAGGCTCGGTTGCGACAACGAAAGCTCCGCCTCGGGCGGAGCTTTTTGCATGAGGGGCTCGGCGTAATCGCGCATCGCTGGCAACGCGGAATTCCGCTACGAGATGGGCTGGTAGCCCGGATGGAGTGAAGCGTAATCCGGGACGGTCTCACCACAGCGGCCCCGGATTGCGCTGCGCTCCATCCGGGCTACGACAACGAAAACATGCCGCGGGAGGAGTTTCATGCCGGACACCAAGCTGACGATCTGGGGCCGCGCCAATTCGGTCAACGTGCAGAAGGTGCTGTGGTGCCTGACCGAGCTCGGCCTTGACTACGAGCGCATCGACGCCGGCATGCAATACGGCAAGACCCGCGAGGCCGACTATCTCGCGATGAATCCCAATGCGCGGATCCCGACGCTGCTCGAGGGCGACTTCGTGCTATGGGAGTCGAACTCCATCATGCGCTATCTCTGCCTCGCGCACGGGCGCGGCACGCCGATCTATCCTGATACGCCGAAGCTGCGCACCAGCGTCGACCGCTGGCTCGACTGGACGCTGTCGGCGGTGCAGCCGGTCGACCGCCCGGTGTTCTGGGGCATCGTGCGCACCGCGCCCGCCGAGCGCGACCTGATCCAGGTGCAGCGCGATGCCGATGCCGCCGCCGAGGTCTGGGCGATCGCCGATCGCCTGCTCGCCACGCGCCGCTTCATCGACGGCGACCAGTTCACGCTTGCCGACATCGCGATCGGCTCCTATGCCCGGCGCTGGCTCGGCGTCGAGGGCATCACCCGGCCGGCGCAGCCGCACCTGACGCGCTGGCTCGCCGAGCTCGGCAAACGGGACGGATTTGCACGGTTTGTCGCACCACCGATGTCGTGAGCCGCCGGCGCGGCTTAAGCTGCGCTGAGCCCTCGATGAATCGCCGCTTCGGCGCAGGCGAAAATCATCGCCGCCGCACTTGACGGCTACTGTGCATGGGGTTGTTTTCGCGCTTTTTGTGTCAGGGCGCGTGCCAGCCGCGCTCGACCAGCAGCACGCAGATGATCAGCACCAGCGTCACCGCCGCGATGGCGAGCTTGGCGGTCCAGCTGACGCCACGCCCGACCCACCACAGCAGCGCGCAATACATTACGAAGGGAACGATGAGGTCGGGCCGCATCAGATCCGGCGGCATTGGGCCTACCGCCTGACCGTGGTCTCGACGCTGACCGCGCCGCCGATCTTCACGCAGGTGCCGGTCGCCTCCACCATGTAGAAGCCACGCCCATAGGAGGCGCAGGAGCCGGCCTTCGCCGCGCTGCCCGTCCCCTTCAGCGGCAGCGTCTTGGTCGCCTGGGCCGGCTCCGCAGCCGGAAGCCGCAGGCTCTCGGCCGCGGTCGCGGAGGTCGCCAAGAGCGCGATCAAGAGCGGGATGAGGATGAGAAGCGGGGCACGCATGCGGCCCTTCTAACCCGGACCGGGTGGCGCTCCCTAGCGGAATCGAACCGCTCTCTCCACCGTGAAAGAGATAAGAATAGGTCCATGGCCGTCTACCCCCGATCAAAATACGTGAATTAATCCAACGAAAACTAGCACATGGAGCCATGCCAGTCCATTGACGTCTAGCCATGGATATTGGACACTTGTTGGACACACGCATTTTCAACCGTTTCAGGGGGAAGCGATGGCCCGGACAGTGCGCGATGCGAACCTGGAGAAGAGAGAGGCCCGCCGGCGCCTGGAAGCGCGCGGGAAGCCCTATTATCGGGTGATGGAGGAAGGTGTTCACCTCGGCTACAGGCGCATCAAGACCGGCGCGGGCAACTGGGTGGTGCGGAGCTACGTCGGCGACCAAAAGTACGAGGTCGAGACGATCGGCCCGGCCGACGATTTATCCGATGCCGACGGGGTCAAGATCCTGAGCTTCTCCCAGGCGCAGGCTAAGGCGCGGGAGATGATGGTGGAGCGCGCCAACAAGGCGGCGGGTAAGACCGGCCCCCTCACCGTCAAGGCCGCCGTAGAGGCCTATATCGAGTTCCTGGAGGCCAAGCGAAAGTCCGCGAGTTTCAGCCGCTACGCCGCAGATGCCTTCATCCTGCCCGTGCTTGGCAACACCGAGGCCAAGGACCTGACGAAGGACCAGATTGAGACGTGGCACCATGACCTCGCCAAGGCCGGCGCGCGCATTCGGGTGAAGAAAGGAACCGAGCAGCGGTTCAAGGAGATCACCGATCCCGAGGAGCACCAGCGGCGCCGGCGATCCACGGCAAACCGTATCCTGACCGTCCTCAAGGCCGCGCTGAACAAGGCATGGCGCGAAGAGAAGGTTCCCAGCGACGCGGCCTGGCGCGCCGTGGAGCCGTTCAAGGGCGTCGATGCCGCCCGGGCCCGATATCTCGAGCTCGCGGAGGTGACGCGGCTGCTGAATGCATCAGACCAAGACTTCCGCCGGTTGGCCCGCGGTGCCGTGGAGACCGGCGCGCGCTATGGCGAGCTGACAAGGCTGAAGGTGGTCGACTTCAGCCACAACTCGGGCACCGTTTCGATCCGGAAATCCAAATCCAGCAAGTCCCGGCATATTCATTTGACCGAGGACGGCGTCGCCTTCTTCCGCTCGCTCACCGCCGGCCGTGCCGGCACCGCTTTCCTGTTCCTCAAGGAGAACGGGGAACCATGGAAAAAGGACCATCAGAAGGATCCGATGCGCGAAGCGTGCAAGCGAGCGAAAATCGATCCGCCGATGGGCTTCCATGGTTTGCGTCACACCTGGGCGAGCCACGCAGTTATGAATGGGGTGCCACTCATGGTGGTGGCAAAAAACCTCGGACACAGCGACACCAGGATGGTGGAAAAGCACTATGGGCACCTGGCACCCAGCTACGTGGCGGACGCCATTCGCGCCGGCGCGCCGCGCTTCGCTGTGACCGACGACAGCAATGTCCGTGCTCTCTAAAGCCTACAAGAATAGACCTTACAGCAACATGCCAGCCCGGTTGGCTCGCCCATCTAGCTCGGCTAGTACAGTACAAATTGCCTACAAAAATAGACCTTCTTCACGACCACTCCCTAGGACATCTTGAGCCGTCTTTGACGGATCACTCGTAAATTGCAGGCTTTTTGTCTCGTTTTTCGTTCGGTGCGTTGCCGATATTTCGGGGTTTGCCATCCTCTCCCGTGCATTCACACACAGGGAGATGCAGATGGCCACCCCATCGACCGAAGCCAAACGTTCTTTTCGCATCGACGAATTCGCAGCTCGCAACAGCGTTAGCCGCTCGCAGGTTTATATCGAAATCAGAGAAGGCCGCTTGAACGCGCGCAAAGTCGGCAGCGCCACGCTGATCACGACCGAGGACGAAACCGCCTGGTTGGCTTCGCTCCCGCAGGCCAGGGCTACTGCCCGCGAGCGGGCGGCCTAAACGATACGACCCGCGAGGCGGTTGCCACACGGGTCGATCGGAATTATCGGCACGGGTCTCGAACGCCTTCTCCGTTAATCCCGGTCTCCCTAAAAAGCAACGGTCACGTGCGGTCCCAACCCACAAGAGAGGGACTACAATGACTGATATTTTAGATCTCGAGCCGAAGCTCGACACTGCGACCAAGCGCGAGCGGATTGAGATTGAGCTGCGCGTCGATCCCCAGCGTTCCAACCGAGCGATCGCCGAGCTAGTTGGCTGTGATCACAAGACAGTGGGGAGTGTCCGAGCCAAATTTTCCCCACCGAATTCCCCAATCCCTGAAGATACGCCGACCAATCGCCGCGCCATGCTCATCGCAGCAGCGCAGGACTTCGACCGCACCATGACGCCCGAGACCGCGGAGGAAGCGGTCGACAACGCCGTCGCGGCCGGCAAGATCAGCTTGGCGCCGCAAACCGAGCCGGAGGATTATAACGGCGAGCCGCTCTTCCGCCGCCAGGGTGAGATTTACGTCCACATGAACAAGTTCGGCGAGCTGGTGCTGCTCGAGAAGAATTGGCCGGAAGACGATCATTGGATCTGCATCACGCGCCAGAACGTGCCCCTTCTGATTGAGCGCATTCAGCAGGTGGTGCGGGAATGGGACCAGGCTCAGTGATGAGTGTCGACCTGTTCGGCCTTCCCCGCCCTGCCCTGGGGAAACTCGTCACCGCGATGGAACGACTGCCGCGGTATCAGCGCCGCGAGATCGCCCGCCTCGGCCACAAAGCCCGCGCCGCGAAAGCTGCCCGCCTTCGCCGTCTCGCCCGTGAGGCCGAGGCGGAGGCAAAGCGCCTTGGCGTGATTGAGGGGTGAGCGCATGAGCCGGCGCAAGCGAAATCAGATCGACGGGCAGTTTAACGCCCGTACCATCGAGATGATGGAGTCGCCGGCTTACCGCGCACTCAGCCTCTCCGGCCATCGCGTGCTCGACCGCATCTGCATCGAGCTCGCGCACCACGGCGGCAACGATAATGGTGCGCTGCCGGTCACTTACGATCAGTTCATGGAGTACGGCATCCACCGTCACGCAATCGCGCCGGCGATCCGGGAGCTCGAAGCTCTCGGTTTCATCGAGGTGACCATGCGCGGCCGCCCCAGCGCTGGCGATCACCGGTGGCCCAATCTCTTCAGGCTTACCTGGGTGAATTGCAAAAGCACGCCTCGGCCGAGCCACGAATGGCGCCAGATCGCCACCAGCGAGGAGGCCGAGCTACGCGCTAGAGCAGCCCGCATCGCCAGTGCGAAGCCTCGCCGCTCACAATTCCCCAACGTGATCCCCATGCGATCGGCAGTCACATGAAAACAGAATCCCAGTGTCGAAAACCATCACTGTCACGGTGTCGGAAAACGTCACTGTCGAGCTCGTTTCCCAGTGCCGGAAACCATCACTACCGTCCCAGTGCGTTTTCCATCACTACCTCTATATCTCGGGTGGACTCCGCACATGGCCCCGTCAATCAGCAAACCACCAGGGAATAGGCCATGACCGACGAAGCACCGTCGAAAGAGCTCACCACCCAGCAACGTGCAGCCATCGGAAAGACCAAGGCCGGTGGGGTTAGCGGCAGGTTGAAGGCCGCTCTCGACGACATGACGTGGAACGGCACCCCTTGGGAGGAAGCCGCCCGGAAAGCAAATTTGACTGTTCGAGCAATGCGGTTGGCTCTCAAGCGACCCCAGGTGCTCAAGTATTTGAGGACGGAGAGAGGTGTCTTACTCGCGCAATCGAGCCCAAAGACCTTTCACCGGCTCGCGGAGCTGCGCGACCAGGACGAGAACCGGAACGCCGCGGTGGCGGCGGCTCGCACGCTCGAGGCAATGACGAACGAGACATTCGGCGGCGGATCGGTGCTGTCAGTCAGCAATCGCGGATCTGCCGGCTACGTGATCGACCTCGCCGAGCCCGATCGGCCTGGTTTGCAAATCGTGATCCACGCTCCGCCACAGCCCGCGGAGAAGGACGATCCGCAGATGATCGATGTCACACCAAATCAGTCGAGTGATGACGATCGCCACTGACACAAGGTGGAGAGTATGGACGCGCGTGGACACGCAAAGACAGGAAATGACGGCTCATTTGCAATCGCAGGCAAATCAGTGTCCAACTCGCGTCCAATAAGCGGCGTCGAGCGCAACGCACGATGCACGATTGGAGAGACCTTTTGCGCGCGGGTGCCAACTCAGTCTTTCGCTCTGTTGAAGCAGACCAGGCGCGGCCGCACGCGCGCGAGGTGCCCCCCCTCCCCCTCTCCGTTTTCGCGATCGGCCATAGGACGAGGCCGGGGGGTAAATTTGCAAGCCGAACCAGTCGCAGGTGTCAGCCACGCGCACTTTTCTTCAACAGCCTTCGACGACCGCGCATTTTTTCCAAGGTCCGAAAAACTTTCCGAGCTCCAGGCGCCCGGCGCGCCGTTCATCCGCGGTTGGTGGGACTGCGGGGAGAACTCCCACCACCGTCTTTCAAGCATGAGGAGATAGCGCAATGGCTCTTTGCACCGTCACGGTGAACGATACGACGCCAACGATGGAGAAGCGCGGCTCAGAGACGACGCACATCGAGCGTGCGCTTCTGCTGGCTGGCCAGGCAATCGATGCTGGCCGCGGCACGGTCACCAGCGGCAACATCATCGGTGACTTCGGGGTGGTGATTGGCAGTTGGACGTATTCGCCGAAGGCGAGCAACCCCTGAGGCGCAGTCATGGCCTTCTTCACAGTCACGATCGAGACTCCGACGCGCTGCAAGCCGGGCAACCGGCCGGAGGACGTCGCTGAGAGGGCTCGAATCCAGGCGGCGTTGCTGCAGGTTGTTTCTGCAGTGAGCAACACCGGCGCCTATTCGGGCAGCGTGGCGGGATCCGGCGCGCAAGGTGAATTCACATACGAGGTGGCAAATGGCTGAGAACGACGGAACGTCCACGACAACTGGCGGCACCACGACAACCACGTCGACGGTGCAGACCCAGCAGCAGGTCCCGGAGAACCCTAACACCCGTGGCCACTCGCCCGCACGGGATCACCGCGAGCAGATGGCGACGGGTGGCGGCGATCGCAAGCTCACGATCGGTGGAGTCGAATATCCCGAGGCCGACGTCAACCAGGCGATGGCCGAACGTGTCGAGCGTCAGCTCGCCCGCGCGGCGCTTCCAGCTTCGGCCGACAAATACGAGGCGAGGCTACCGGCCGATTTCAAAGCGCCGGAGGGCATGGAATTCCAGATCAATGCCGACGATCCGGCGCTGCGGCAGTTCCGAGAGATCGCGCACCGGCGCGGCCTCGATCAGGAGACCTTCAGCGAGGCTCTCGGCGCCTTCGCGGCCGTGAAGGTGGCCGAGCTCCGCGAGATCAACGCCGGCCGGGAGGCCCAATTGGCCAAGCTCGGCGCCGCCGGGCCGCAGCGCATCGACGCGATCGAGACCTGGCTGAACGCCAAGGTTGGCGACAAGGCCAAGGTCATGGTCGCCACGCTGAAGCAATTCCCGGTGGCGGCGAATGTTGAGGCGTTCGAAGGCATCATCCGCGCCTTTTCCTCGCAAGGTGGCTCCAGCGTCACGCAGTCGCATCGCGAGCATGACAGCGAGCCGGGAAAGATCCCGGGCTACGAGAACATGTCATTCGCGCAAAAGCGAGCCGCTCAGATGACCCAACGCTTCGGCGGCGGTGGCGCTCGATGAGCAGTGCGAGCGATGTCGCCTACGAGGCTGCGCGTCGGGCGTACGCTGCTGCGGGGCACGCTGGCGGCGGGATGCTGCAGATCGTGCCTGTCAGCGGTCGCGAGGCGCCGAACGTCATCGCGCTATCGGAGCGGCGCCGCAAGAGGGACGCCGAGGAGACCGGCAAGTGACAGACCTGTTCTTCAGGCAAGTGCACGACTACGACGGTCTGCGGGACGCGGTGCGCGCCCGCGTCGACCAACTGAACATCACCCGCAAATGTCTCGACGAGGTCGCCGGACTGCCAGCCGGATTTTCCGGGAAGCTTCTCGCTCGAGGCCAAGCGAAAGATGTGAAACGCTTCGGCCTGATCTCACTCGGCCTGGTGTTGCAGGCGACAGGTTTGCGCCTGTTGCTGGTGGACGATCGCGAGGCTCTTGCCAGAGTGGAGCCGATGTACGAGCCGCGCGTCGCGAACCAGGTGCGGTCGGATAGCCATTGGCGAAACAAGATCGGGCCGCGCCGACCCGTCGCTCCACGCAACAAACGCACCAGGTTGTGGAACGGCCGGCACACGCCGAAGAAGCCCTATCGAAGCGGCGAGCAGCAAGCGCGCTGAAGTCGCCATCGGGCGTTCGGTGCGTTGCGGCTTCCTGTCGTTGAATCATCCTCGTGCGCATGAAGAAAACGCGCGCACAGATCCTCATCACAGATTTGATTTCTCGACTCCAGGGCCCGGCGAGAGCCCCTCATCCGCGTGCCAGGTCGCGGGGAGAAACCTGGCGCTCTTTAGCTGCCGCAGCGCTCTTTCTCACATCATGGAATGCCGCGGCGCTCGCCCAAGTCCCACCGCTGGTGCCCGCGCTGCCCGATGCGGAAAGGCGAACCTCCTACACCATTTCCGGCACCAATTGCAGTTGCGCCGTGAACTTCGCCCTCTACGGGGATTCGACCGACTACCAGAACTGGGTCGAAGTCTACCTGAACGGCGTGCGCGTCAACTACAATGATCCTACCCGTGGGTGGACGCTGACGAGCCCGTCCGGATCGCTGGCGATGCTCGCACGGCCGATCACGAACGCGGTCATTGCTTTCAACAACGTGCAGACCGGCACCGTGCAAATTGTGGGCGCTCGCCGGCCGCGCCGAACCTCGCAATTCGCCGAGAACCGCGGCGTTGCCGCGCGCGATCTCAACCAGGTCATCACCGACCTGGTCGCGCAGAACCGCGAGACCTGGGACCGCACCAACGATTTAACGGGCCGGGCAATGCTGGCTCTACCCGGGGAAAATCTCGGGCTTTTGCCTGCTCAATCCGCCCGTGCCGGCAAATTCCTGATCTTCGATGGAAGTGGCAACCCGACCGTGACGAGTTCGAACACGGGCCTCGGTAACGTGCTTGGTCCCGGCTCAAGCACCGTCGGTCATATTGCGACCTTCAACAACACGACCGGAACGATGCTCGCCGATGCGGCCGTGCCATGTGCTTCGCTATCGAACGCGGCTGCATCCTGCTCAACCGATACGACGAACGCATCTAACATCACCGCAGGATCGCTCGCGCCGGCGCGATACCCTATCGCCGGCATCACCGGCGGAACGATCACCGGCATGCCGTCGCCAAGCGCTTCATCGGATGTTGCGACCAAGGGGTACGTTGATGCTTCGATCGCGCAATGCACGATGGCCAAGACGGTCGGCTTTGTGGGCGACTCCGTTACCGACAATACGACCGCGTTCAATAATTGGTTTACCAGCCTCGCTGGCGGAAGAGGCTGCCTGGAGTTCGGCGCGGGGGTCTTCAGGTTCAATTCGCCCATCAGCTACACGATGGCCAATGCCCGCCAGTCGATCCAGATCCGCGGGCTCGGGATCGATGTTTCCGTTCTTTACTGGCCGGCCGGCAACGGCCTCATCATCACCAACTCTCACAACAACAATACGGTCGCCATTCACGACCTCAGCTTCGCGACAGGCGCCGCTGGCACCAGCACAGGGCTGAACCTGACATCGACCGGAAACGCCTTGGCCTTTGGCCAGGCGAACTTTCTGTACAATCTTCAATTCCGCGGTGATGACTACACCGGAAACAGCGCAAACACCCACTACTGGCTGGTCAATCTCAGCATATTCAATTGGAACAACGTCAACATCGATAGCATCGTGACCCTTGGCGTGTTCACCCTCGTCGGTGGTGGCGCCGGTGCCGGCACGGGCCTGGTCTACGGATGCCCGTCGGGGATCATCTGTGCGGTGCTCAATGTTTCCCGCTCGATGTTCTTCTATCACAACGTCTACGTTCAGCTCGGCGACTGGTGGGAAGGCGTCACGTTCACGCTCAATCAGTTCAACGGTCAGGTCGGTGGCGTTGGGCTCTACGTTCCGACAGGTAGTCACACCGGCCCCTTGCTGAACATCTTCCAAAATCAGTTCAATGTCGGCGGTCAGCAGATCGATATCCTGACGTCGATCAATCAGCTCGTAATCCAGGGAAACACGATCACCACCTACGGCAATGGCAATTTCGGTGCGATCCTCGGCACCAGTTCAAACGCGATCGTCACTGGGAACATGTGGAATGTCTCGACCGGCACCAGCACCACGGCGCTGAGCATGAATGGTGCCAACGGCACTGTGCAAGGCAACATTTTCCTTGGTCACTCTCTCGGCGTGACCCTCGGTGCCAGTTCATCGGCCACCAATGTGTCGCAGAACACCTATACGGGTGTGACCACGAAGGTGTCGAACTCAGGCACCGGCAACAGCGTCGGCGTCGCTACGCAATAAAATGAGGATCGCGTCATCGTGAACCGCGTCAATAAGATACTCAGAACAAATTTCCCGGATGATTTCAGTTTAATGGTCCGGGGGGCCGCGGCGGTTGACGGCCTGCTAAAATTGAAGAGAGCAGATCGATTGCGAAAAGCGCGTTCGGTGTCGCCGTCGACTCCCAAGAAACACGCCGCGAAGCCAAGTGCTCGAGCAAAGGGTCGCGCTCGATGACCCCTTGCTTCACCAAAAACTCAATAATTGCGGATTGAGCCATCATCGAGCCGATGATCATTTCGAGCGCGTCTCGTCCTTGATCGGCCATGCTAATCTCCCTCTCCAAAGGCCTTAAGATTCCGCAACCGGAGGGCGAGCGCAAGGATTTATGTGCTATAACATCTGCCTCGTCGGGATTCGTCCATAATAGAGCTGGAGGCAAATAGCTTGATTTCCTTCATCCAGGCAGCCCGGAAGGCAGTCGACGACCAGAACTGGTATGCCGCATTGGCGTTGGCCCTGACACTCCCCGACATCGCCGCGAGCCTCGAGAATGCCGATGGCAAGACGAGCGGTAAGAGGTTCGCCGCTTGGTTCGATAAGTGGATGCCCGCGTATTCGGTTGGCCGAGAGAAGCTTGTGACCGGGAGGCGGATAGAAATCCCTCCCTTTATGAAGGGGGCGGATTGCTACGCGCTTCGCTGCGCGGTTCTTCACAACGGTACCGACGATGTCGAGGAGCAGCGAGCCCGCGAAACATTGAAGAAGTTTGACTTCACGTTCGGCGGCGAAGGTGTGCATGTTCACCGCAACCGAAACGGCGAAACGCTGCAGCTTGAAGTTGGGCCATTCGTAACTGAAATATGCGATGCGTGCGAACAGTGGCGGGAGAATTTTCTCAAAAATGAGCCAGAGGCAAAAAAGAGGGAAGCCGGCCTAATCGTGATCTCAGATCCGCGCGCCGGCTTCTCAATCTGAGCGCGTGAGTGAAGCACCCGGGTGATCGATCAAATGATCGGTCGCGCCGGCCCATGAATTAGATTCGCCCAAGACGGGCGTTTGAAGAGCACCGCGTCGCGCACCATCAAGTGAAAGTCACCGAGGAAGAAGGCCACATTCTGATGCCGCTCTTCGTGTTGATAGCGCAACGAGGTAAATCCGTCGCCTCCGGCTTTGAGGTGCCATCGAAGATCACGCGGAACGGCTCGGCCGGTCTGACGCTCGATCGCTTCGAAAACACTTACCCGACTGGGCGTCGAATTATAGGCGTCCCAACTATTCTCAATATCGTTTCGCACTAAGTCCGAAAGCAACGTGAACAGCTTACGCAAGTCGTGTGTGTCAGGAGGAGACCGCCCGGTTTCGATCACGAAAAGACACTTCAAATAGAGCTCCGATGCGAACGCGGACAGCACCATCGACGGTGCTGCAATGGTCGGCCCGTAGTCTTTCATGTTCGCATCGCTCCGCAGGATGGCATCTGCAGCTCGAAACCGCTCGGCATTCATATAGATTTTGAACGGATCTAGCTGGGAGTTACCAGCTTGCGCGGCCTCTTGTCGGCGCTCCTGTCGATTCTTCCTCATCGATCACGTTTATCACAGGTTGCGCAGATGCAGACGCCGGATGCCGGCGGCCATTTTCGCGCTTGTCCCACCTATTCACAGGTGCTGTAGATGGCCCTATATTTGCATCGGAGGTTCCGGTGACTTCTTCCCTCAAATTCGGTTCGATCGACGGTGAAGCGTTCGTTTGGGCGCCAGGCGAAGCTTGGATCTTCGACGGCAGCAAATGGTCGCGCGCCAATTCAGCCGAGATAGGAATGGACGGCCGAGTGTTATCCAAGGAAGCATTTCGCGCCAAGTTTCCTTCGCTGCCGCCGCTGCCGAGCAGCGCCTTCCACTCAGACGATGTTCGCGCAGAGGCGCCCCCAAAGGGGATGGACTTTTAGCGCAATCAGAGCCTGGGTTACGCGTACCTATTTTAGGTCGGCTTGCCGCGACGTGTTGGTTTCGACACTGGGAGGCAGCTTCTTAACCTCTTGTGCGACGGCCTGAGAAAACTCAGTGCGCATATCATTTCCCCCGGTGAGAACCAGTACAAAGCCACCGATCAAGAGCAGGCACGCGAAGCTGCCTCTCATAGACAGCCCTCCGGGACCAAGCTTCACTGAGCCAACGCCGCCTTTTCGCAGGAAGTAGGCTGAGCAACACATCATGACCACACCGATGGCGAGCTTTGAAAAATGCAGTGTGATCACGATGCTAGCAACAGCGAGCGGCCCAAGGAGCATGATCGCAGTATGCAGACTGTGGGGATTCCTCATTTGCTTACCCCCTCAGCTCAAGAACCGAGCATCACTCAACAATATACGAAGGTGACCCAGGCGGGGGTGATCTAGTTAACAAATCAGTGTAGGAGGTTCTGACCAGCCTCGGCATCACCCAGCGGGGGCAAATCTCGCTGATCCGCGCAGCGAAAGCCCGAACTCGGTGAAGGGGCGGACGCTTCAGAACTTCGTGCGCCAAGCCACGCCCGAGCAGCGGGACCGCTTCGATCGCGCGGGGCAGTGATCGTGGTCGCCAAGGGCGGGAAAGAGATGGTCTCGGACAGCGATGCGGCGCTGCAGTGACGGGACGATCCACCGGGCCGACGCGACACTAGGGACGGCAGGCGTGAAGAAATTCGATGCCGAAGCTAGTGAATCGGTAGATCGTTTGACCATTCGAGTTTCCCACCTCTTTCAAACAGCGCAAGGTCGCAAGACTGTCCAGCGAGAGGCTTACGAGGGATTCGCGGACATCCAAGTCTCCACCGACCAGTTGAGGGGCTTGAATGTTCGTATTGGTAGGGTCTTTGACCTTATTGCGAAGGGTCTGCAAGACGAGCGCGTCGAGTGGTTGCAGTGCCTTTAGGACTAGAATGAATTCGGGTCTAACATCAGCGGCTCGGTCGGCATCCATGGCATTCGCCAAGAGACGCGCCCAGAGCTCTTGCATTTCTTTGCGGGATTCCGACTGAGCGCTTTCCAAGAGAGGGATGGCAATCTGTTCCGGAATCTCCGTCGTCTGGGCGTCGCGATCCTTTAGTATTTGCTTCGTTCGGCGAGTGATTGCGTCCAGCCGGCGATGCCGCGCAGCGTGCAATTGGTCACCAATAAGGATGCCGTAGATATCCGCAATGTGCTGCGAGCTCTGTTTGATCAGGTCCAGACCTTTTCCGACCGTCTTGGCCGCTTCTTCGATAGCGCCTTCGTAAGGGGCGTTTTCTGTCATTGTAACTTCCTCAATGTAGCCAGCGATAGATTGCCCAGCCGGCCAGCAGCACGGCAGCGAGCATAAATTCAATGCGACGGGGGCGAACCATCACTATGTTCTTTCGAACGTGGGGCGTAAATCTCGGCAAGCTTTGCTGGACCGGGATATTCCCCCTGCCAAAATTGAGGGAAGGCGGGCCTGTTCAGAATGGCAGGCTCAAGCGCTGCTATCTCATTAGATATCATCTCGTGCTCGAACGTGATCCTTGCGTGCAGCGCGATACCACCCTGGAATGCTGCTTCTTTTAGTTTCCGCCATTCCTGCTCGTCGAAGATTCCGGGCGCTCCAGGCGTTGCGCTTCTCGCCGCGTTTACCGCGAACATTGTTTTGTCGATGAAGTACGCTGTCAGACTCTGGGCGTTTTTGTCGCCCCATAGCAATCGTCTGCTTACGTTCAATGCGCCGGCGCTCTGCTCCAGCCGATCAAAGGCCGTTCTTAGTCCCTCGGTTGCGCCAGGCCGCGCGAGCGATCGATCCATAACCTCAAGGTTGGCATTTATGTTTTCGATCAGGATTTTTATGTCCATGAGCTCGGCGGCGCGCTGTTGCAAGCGTTCATAATGCGCGAAGTTATTTTGCCGGATCAACTCGGAAAGTTGGCGCTGCATCGGGACAATGGTTCGGTAAGCAGCGAAGGCCGCCGCTAATGCAGCAAGAAATGTTACGCCGGCACCCAGAGCGTTGCCAGCGAAACCAATCCAGGCATCAGGGCTAGCGGATCTCGTAGCCTGCCAGATGGGCCCCGCGACCCCTAGCCAGAGGACAGTTGCAAGGATCCATAGAATTGCGACTGCCGAGGCGATGCCAGGCCAGCTCCTGTCGTTCATTTTCTGAGGTCCCCTTTCCCTGGTTTCTACCTCGGGCGAGCTTCGGCGGAAGCCGCGCCCCCGAAAGGGGATGGATTTTTAACGCAAATCAGCTGATGATGGCGGCTGGGTGTGAGAGCCCGGACCAGTGATATCGACCGCTTTCCCTGCAAGGAATTGCCCTGTCGCCTGCAAGCGATGGGCGGCGGTTGAATGAGCCCTCAAGGCTCAACGGACGCGCTTGGCGGCGCGGTACCGACCGGACCTTTATGGCCGGGGCGTGCCGTTCTGTCCAGAGGGCTTCGGCCCTTAAAAGCGGTGCACCTGTCTCACTGGCAGGCTCTCACCCCCCGGCTGCCCGGTCTGTCACCGGGCGCGGCTGTGAGAGGCCGAAGAACCAGTGAGCCTTCCCATGACGACCAAAACCATCAGCGCCCCCGGCGCCGTTCAATTCTCTCCATCTCCTCCGACCTCAGCTAGCCCACCGGGCGCATTGCAGACCACGCGCGCGCCGACCGAACCGCTGGCCACCATCCCGACTTCTAATGCCCATGCTGAGGGCCTGAGCAGGAGATCTCTAATGAACAAGCTCGTCGCCGTTTCGATAGCCGCCGCCACGCCCGTACCGTCGTCTTCGATCGCGTCCAACGAGGATGATCCCGAACTCCGTGCTGCCCGCGCATACGCGAGTTGGCTATTCTATGAGCGACGTCTTCTGTGTCGCGAGCTTTGGCCGCATATGGGGGCTACGGCGGAAAAGTTTGTCTGGGCCGATAACGCAGGAGCCGACTGGCATTTCTCTGGCCGTGGAGAGCTTGCTTGGGATGAGGGTCCGCAACCTTCATCTCGAGCCGCCGCGGTCCTTGACCTGGTGGGTATCGATTGGCGCAAGCCGAAAGATGATCTTGGTCTGGACCATTCTGACACCGGCGAGCGGCCCGCGCTACCCGCTGGATGGCCGAACGTTGATCCGGTGATTGAACTCTCACGTCGAGCGATTGCTGCCTATGAAGCTATGGATGCGAACAGCAGCTCGTTCGACGGGCCCGAGCGCATTGTCTCGCGATGGGAACGAGCAAATCCGGAACCACTCGACGCCAGCGGTCAGCAGGCATGGAAAGATCGAAGGAAGGTCGTCGAGGATCTGTCGGGATTAACTGCAGCGATAGAGTTCGCAAATCGATTAGATGAAAAATTCAAGATCGCTATGAAAGCCGTCCGAGAGACCCAGCCGATCTCTCTGCGAGGCCTCGCCGCAAAGGTGCAGGCGCTTTATAGAACTGAGGTCAACATAGAGAACTACTTTACGCTCGCGGACGATCTTCGCGATATTCTGGGCGAGACCGGTGAGCGGTTGCCCGACATCCGCTTCCCGGCTTGACGTTCACGCTCCGATCGCGATCCGTTGCTATTCTACCTGGTTCTCGGTTGGGACCACCACTTCGGAGAACATGCTTCGGATTCAATGACTTGGACGCTCGCGCGTGTGTCAACGACTGACACGGTCGCGCACAGGCGCAAGCAACATCAGAGACTTAGAGTGCCGCGGCGTTACCAGCGCGTGAACGATGCAGGAAGAACAGCCCGCCGGCTATTGAGCCGGCGGGCTTCCTATGCGCCGGCGCCTCACCCTGGCAGATCGCTTTTTTTCGCTTTGAGCCCGTGAGGATCTGCCAACCGTTGCTGTGGGCCTAATGCTCTTGCTGGCCGGTGAAATGGGCCGTTCAAATCTGGCCGCCCACCGCTGCTCAAACCGTCTTTCAAGCTCCAAAGGGACTATACTCACGTCCGACGCTCCAGGTTCACGATCCTGCCCTGGTGGTTGGAGCATCAACGCTTGCCACGTCTCAAAGGTCCGGATGCGCCCGATCCGCGGATTATGTTGGCGGGCCTATCACGTCGTATTCGAAGGCCACGCCCTCGGGGTCGTTCTCCTCGAACCAGATCTCCGCGGCTTCGACCGTGGCAAAGACCTTGATATGGTCGACGTCGCCGACCTGCTTGGCGGTGTTCACGTAGACGAAGACGGTCATTGATCCCTCTTCAGCTTACGCCGGCCCCAATGCGGCTCTTTTCCCTTGGGGTTGAACTCCGGGACGTAGTGCCGGTTCAGCGCGCGCATGACCCCGATCCTGGCAAACATCGTCGGGCCGCCGCGCTCGACCACCAGCAGTAAGGCTTCCATGGCCGCCCGCCATTCCGGCCGCTCGTGCACCTTCTTCGGCAGCGCGGCGATGTATTCGCCGGCATCGAGCAACGCCACTAGCTTGGCGCCATCGACCTTGATCGGCTCCTCGAAAGGCCGCCCCCAGCCCTTGGTCATCCGCTGTGCTTCATCTCCGCAACCGCACGCTCGACCTCGACGGCGAGCACGCTCAGGTGATCTGCCAGCCGGGTGAATAGTTCTCGCTTCTTTGGATCGGTCGCCAGATCGCGGATCAGGGCGCACTCGGTAGCATCCGTCCGCTTTTCCAACTGAGCCTGCATGTCTTTCATTGCAGCTACTCCGTTCCCCGATAGGAACCGTATAGCCAACGTGCGGAAGCGAACAGAGCCGATTGCCGATTTCTCCTAGTCTGCGGACGCTTGGCCTCCCAAGGTCCAGGCACCTCCAGCGGCCCCGGCCTCCACACCCCAAAAGCCCCCATGGCCGGGGCCGTCCTCACCCGTGGTAGCCGGTGATCGCAAGCTGCTGATTGCTCCGTTCGAAGTTGGGCCGAACGTCGGCACCCGTTTGCTTGAACGAATTGTCCAGTTTGATACTGAGGAATCTGCGACAGATTCGGGGCGGTTCGATGCTGGGCATGCTGCTCATTATGACGCTAGGTGGTGGGACCATCGTCGCAATCATTGTCAGCATCTTTGAGTGGCGAGCCCCGATCGAGCGCAGGCGCTCCAACCGTCACCATTAAGCCGTAGGAACGATCCTGCGCCGAATGAATCGTTGTGGCAGATCTCGCAAATTGAGAACTGCGATGCGGTATTTTGCCTACGCGGTGGATTTATCCGGCGTTGCTCGTGCAGTTTACGAAATCGATTCCCCGACGGACCAAGACGCCAAAGCTCGGGCCGAGAAATTCTTGGAAGCGCACCCGGCTGTTGAATTGTGGGACGGCCGTCGGCGGGTTGCTCGGTTGGAGTGCGAGAGAGAACAAGGACAGTAAGAGTGAAGGCCTTGCGCGTCGTGGGTGTTGAAAAAGGGACGCTACCCGTTCACGCCGGCGGGCCACCCTCCCTTTTCGAGGAGGTGTCCATCATCCGCTCCATGTCGGAGAACGCGGCTCGTTGCTCGCCGGATTTGCGGCGCCCTCGCCTCAGCACGGACAGCGGGATGAGCGCGACCGCGGAGAGCGCAGTCCACACGCGTTTATTGGCCATGCGTTGGACACGGCCGCAGATCAGAGCGCTAAGTGATTGATTTGTTTGGCGCTCCCTAGCGGAATCGAACCGCTCTCTCCACCGTGAAAGGGTGGCGTCCTAACCGATAGACGAAGGGAGCAAACGCAAAGCCCCACCGCTGTCAGGCGGCACGGCCATGGGCCGCACGAGTCGTGCCCGGCGGCTGCAGCGGGCGAACGTATAGTGGCCTTTGCGCTCCTGGGCAAGCCATTCGGAGCGGTCTTTTGGAACCGGTGGATAGCGCCGCCCCCGGGATTATTCGGAGGCGATTTCAACGGTTTCTTAGGGTTCCCGGAGGTAGCGCTGGAGCGGGAGATTTTGAGCCGATGCCACCGCCCAAGAAGCGCGCAGCCCGCAAGCTGCTGTCGCAGCACGCCTGGATCACGCTGGCCGGCGGATTCGCGGCGCGGCATTGCCTGGTCCAGGACATCTCGGACACCGGCGCCAAGATCACCATGGACGAGGACGCCAGCCAACTCCCGGGCGTGATCCGGATGGCGTTTGCGCGCGATGCCCGCACCGGACGGAGCTGCCAGGTGGTCTGGCGCCGCGGCAACTCGGCCGGCGTCAAGTTCATCTGATCCCCCGGCTCCGGAGCGCTGGTTACGGCCGGGGACGGCCGATTTCTCGCGTTCCCACATGAACCTGACGGCCCTTCGCCTCCGACCAATGCCCGACGTCGCGTCGTGACAGTCGCGACCGCATGATCGAGATCGAAGACCCGGGCAAGGCAAATGGAGCAGCGCAAATTACCCGCGGAAGGCCAGCCCGCCGCCTCGCCGGCGCTGCCGCCCTGGATGCACCGGACGACCTCGTACGCACCGGACCGGCGCGCAACAATGCTGGAGCACATGGCCCGCGCCAGATCGCTGCCGCAGCCGCAGACCGCTACAGCGCCGCAGCAATCCGGCAAGAGCGGCCAAGACCTGCTCGGTGATCTCATCGGCCACATCGTGCTGTTCGGCGTCTTCGCGCTTCTCTTCATGTCGCGCGTTCCGCTTTATATCGGTGCCTTTCTTTTCCTTACCGATGGTGAGCGCATCGAAAGCGTGCTTGCAAAGCTCGGCATCCGCTTCGAGCCCGACACGATCGGCCCCGACATCGTCAAAGGCTTTGCGTCCTGGTTCGGATGGTTCGCGCTGCTCGTCGCGCTGAGAGACTCCGCCCCCACCTGGCTCGCGCCGTGGATGCCCCCCGCCCTCTCGTGGCCCGTCATTGCCGGCACCGCTATCGCGGTCGCGGTCGTCGAAACGCTCGCAGCGCGCGCAATGCGGCGCGTGCTGCCGTGGTTCGGCTGGGAGAGCTCGCCGAATGGCCTCGCCTGGACAACGATCAAGCTCGTCATGGCCATCGGCCTGCTCGTGGCAGTGGTCCAGCTCAGCCGTTGAAGCGCGCCGTCAGGTCTCCGTAAGCCGGCGCGGCTAGTTTCGAAGCTGCCGAGTCCCAACACCTTCGCCAGAACCAACGGCATCGCCACGCGGTGACAGATGAGCCTTCTTGAGCCGCAGAAGCTGCGACAGATCGCGATCGTGTCGCGCGCATTGGCGCGCCAGGACGGCATCGACTACCGGCAGAGCTCCAGGCGCGAGCGTCATCTCTACCGCCGCGAAGCGATCGTCACGCTGCTCGGCAACTGGTCGCTCGACGACATAAGCTGGGCCAACGGCATCATCGACAAATGCCGGAGCACCTAGCGGTATCACGGCACGCCATGACGCGGATGTGAAGTTGCGCGCCCGATAATCGGGACCTTATGCCGCTCATCGAGGGGCACCGCCGGCCTGCGTGTTTACCGGAAATTTACCCCTGCTCATGAGTGCGGGTATCATTTGCTTAGAATTTGAACGCTACCGTGAATCTACGGAAACACTCCGAAACACGATTGGCGCTCAATGTCCGTCGCAGAGTTCCTCAGGCAGCGTGCAGTGGAAGTCACAGTGAGCGGCGGCTACTCGCTGCCGCGCTGGTACGATTGCGAGGGCCAGTTGCGCACCTTCGCCTGCCGCACCAAGCGCGTCTCGCCCTTCCGCATGATCGTGGACGTGCCTGTCGTCGGCAAGGTCGGCGAACGCGTGACCTCTTACTTCCAGGATTTCGGCGAGTTTCAGTGCACCATCAGCGCGACGCTGAAGGCGGGCTTCCTGATGGAACTCGACATGACGCGGGCGCGGCGGGCCTGGATGTCGGAAAAGCTGACCTGGCTCGAAAAGAAGCAGAAGGACGCCAGCATCCAGGAGCTGCGCAACGACGCGCGCTTTGTTCCGCAGGTCTCGCACACCTTTCTGACGCTGGCCGACGGCAGCACCCATCCCTGCTTCATCATCGACGTCTCCACGGCCGGCGTCGCCATATCCTGCGAATACGATCCGCCGGTTGGAACCGCGCTTGCGGTCGGGCGCCTGTGTCGGACGCGTCATCCGCAAATTCGACAACGGCTTTGCGGTCAAGTTCGCCGAAAAGCAGCAGCGAGACGACCTCATCCGTCTGATTGTACGCTCGCCCCTGCTGCAGTCGGCCTGAACCCGGCCAGACCGATCTTAACTCAATTTTAACTAAATGCTGGAGGTGGACGTCCTCGCGCGATAGGGTGTGAACCAGTACGTCCGCAATCATTGCGGGCCCCGAGTATTGGAAGTCCTGGAATGTCCATCGCTGATGCCGGGCTCACGCCCGCAGAGGTCGCCCAGAGCACCGTCACCGCGGCCAAGCCGCAGCTTCCGCCCGGCGTCATCACCGAAGGCCCGCTGGTTCAGGCGAAGCTGCGCGAGAGCTATCTGCTGCTCGGCATTCTCTATGTGGGCGCCGTCGCGGGCATCATCTGGGCCATCACCCAGGGCGTCGGCAAGGTCGAGCTGTTCACCTTCGCCTGGATGTTCGCGCTGACGACATTCGGCATCGGCGCCGGCATGCACCGCCTGTTTGTCCATCGCAGCTTCCGCACCGGCCCGATCATGCGGGTCTTCTTCTGCGCCATCGCGCAGATGGCGGTGCAAGGCTCGATCGCCAAATGGGTCGCCAATCACCGCCGCCATCACCTCTACGCCGACGATGTCGGCGATCCCCACAGCCCGCAGTTCGACGGCTTCGGCAATCGCTATGTCAGCGCATTGAAGGGCTTTCTGCACGCCCAGGGCAGCTGGGTGTTCGACCAGGCGACCACCGACAACGAATACTACGCCAAGGATATCCTCGCCGATCCCATCGCGATGTTCTTCGTGCGCACGCGCTGGGTCTGGTACGGGATGTCGGCCGTCTTCATCCCCGGCGTGGTCGGCTACACCTTCGGCGGCGTGCACAGCATGATCGGCTGCGTGCTGTTCTCCGGCCTGCTGCGCGCCTATCTGCTGATCCTCACCAGCCAGCTCACCGGCTCGGTCTGCCACGCCTATGGCTATCGCCGCTTCGAGGTCGACGACGCCTCGACCAACGAGTTCGTGACCACGATCCTCACCTTCGGCGAGGGTCTGCACAACAACCATCACCGCTTCCCGCGGGACGCCTATATCTCGCACGCCTGGTGGGAGATCGATCTCAACGGCCTGATCATTCTGGGCATGGAGAAGATCGGCCTCGTCCATGACGTGTTCCACGCCTCGCACCGTCAGCTGGAGCTGGCGTCCGAGGCCGACGCGCAGGCGGCTACGACGGCGCGCTAAGGCGGCAAGCGGCGGCCATCCTCCGGCCGCCCTGCCTCCGCATCGCTGCCCTATCGCGGCCCCATTGCGGGATCAGCTTTTGAACGTCCGTGCCCCAAGGCCGGACGTCATTTGCAGACTTGCGATCGGGGGACCGAATGGCAGTCGACAAGTATACGGTTGATAGGATCACCGTTGACAAGATCACCTGGGACAGGGTCGGCCGGGTGACCGAGCCCGGGCGCTACATGTATACCTTCGGCTGGCTGACGATCACGGCCGGCGATCTCGATATCTGGAAGCAATACCCGCAAGCCGCGTTCACGCTGCTCGGACACCATGCCGAGCTGGACGAGGCCATTGCCGAGGAATTCCACCTCGGCGCCTTCGACATCGCCCCCGACGCCCCGCCACCGCCGTTCACCACCCACTGAGCCCGGGGCGCGGAAATCCACGATTCGAACCTGCGCAAGCAGCGTTTCGCGTGAGGCGTGGCTGCGCGGCACGCAGGCCGCCTCGGGAATAGATGGCATGTGCGTTGCTTAATCAACGCCATGACACAGATCCCTCCCGTCGATCAGGCCTTCCTGCTGCTGCTCCTCGTCTCCTGTCTCGGCACGTGCCTCGTGCGCGCCTTCTGGGAGCTGGAGCAGGCGCGGGCCCGCCGCATCGCTTCACCGCGGCGCGGCCGCACAACGAAGCGTGACTAGGCCGATCCGCGTGGCCGCCCAGTCTGCGCGGAGGCAATCCGACCTCTGGACTCGCTGCACGCGCGCGTGCATCGTGAATCAAAGAAACCTGCACATTGCCTTGATCTGACTGACCAATCGCGATCCGACCCGTGACACCCAACCGTTGCCATCGACGACGAGCTGACTGTGTCATGCAATTGATTGCGCTCGTATTCTACACGTAGCGGTCCCGATGAACGCTGGCTGCTCCGCTTGTTAATCGAGCGGACAGCCAACACATGACACATGGTCGCATCGGTAAAAGTAGATAAGCCGGGCAAGGGAACCTATTTTCGGCGCCGATGTACCTGATTGAAGCGTTACCCACCGTCATCGGAACTGCGGCCATCGCTCCGGCGCTGCTGATGCTGTGGCTCGTCATTGCCGCCGAGGAGCGTCCGGGGCCGCCAGCCCAGGTCTGGACAGCGTTCCTGCTGGGCGCGGCCAGCATTTCGCTGCTCGGCATTGCCCGCGCCCCCTTCGCCAAGATGGTTGCGGCCCCCGACAACCCCTGGGCGGCGCTGGCCATGCATTCGATCTTCGGCGTCGCGTTGCCGGAGGAAGCGGTCAAGGTGATCGCCATCGTGCTGGTCTCCTCGACCAAGCGGCGGACCTTCGCCAATCCGATGGACACCGTGGTCTATGGCGCCGCCGTCGGCCTCGGTTTCGCCGCCTACGAGAACCTCGCCTATCTCGTTCAGCATGCCGAGATGTGGCGGTCGCTCGCCGCCCTGCGCAGCGTGCTGACGGTGCCGTTCCACGGCGCGCTCGGCATCATCGCGGGCGCCTATCTCACAATCGCCCGCGCCGGCACCGCACTCGGCGCAAACCGCCACAACCGCGACTGGGCCCGCCTCTCCAGCCGCCTGCTGATCTTCGCAGGCCCGCTCGCGCTGCATTCGGCCTTCGACTTCCCGCTGCTGACTTTGCAGAGGATGCCGGACCTCGATCCGACGCTGCGGATGTGGCTGGGCGCTGCCAGCCTGCTGATCGGTTTCAGCTCGATCGCCTTCGCCATCCGCCTGGTCCGGCGCGTCGCGCGCCACCATGCGCCCCGGACCGAAATTGCGCGCGAGCGGCTCAGCCAGTTGCGGCGGATGTGGGCGCTGCTGCTCGCCGGCGGCGGCGTCGGTTTTCTCGGGCTCGCCTTCGTGCTGACCTCGATCCATCACTGGCTGATCAATCCCGAACGCAATCTGACGCTGGCGCTGATCCCGATCGGCTTCGTCTCGATCCTGCTCGGCCTTGCGCTTCTGATCGTCACGATCGCGATCTACATTCTCGGGCGCAACCGTGTTCGCACCAGTGGCGAAGGTTTTTCGTCTGCGCACGGTGGCAGTTGAGCCGCGGGTGGCCAGCGCTGCTCGCGCATACTAGATTGGATGCATCTGCTGCGACGTAGAGGTCTCCATGCCTTCGCCCGACGATTTCACACGGCTGCAATCCGCGATGAGCGAGACGGTGAAGGCGCATTGGAAGGCTTTCCTGTTCGAAGGCATCCTGCTCGCCGTGCTCGGCATCGCCGCGCTGATCCTGCCGCCACTCGCAAGTCTCGCCATCGCGATCGTCCTGGGCTGGATGTTCCTGATCAGCGGCATCGGCGGGCTGATCGTGACCTATTGGGCACGCGCCACGCCGGGCTTCTGGTGGTCGCTGATTTCGGCGGCGCTCGCCGTGCTCGCCGGCATGCTCCTGCTGGCGCGGCCGATGCAGGCGGTGCTGACGCTGACGATCGTGCTCGGCGCCTACTTCCTCGCCGAAGGCGTCGCCACCATCATGTACGCACTCGAGCACCGCCGCGAGCTGAGCGGCCGCTGGTCGTGGCTGCTGATCTCGGGCCTCGTCGACATCGCGATCGCGTTCATGGTGATCACGGGGCTGCCGAGCTCGGCGGAATGGGCGATCGGCGTGCTCGTCGGGATCAATTTGCTGTTCGGCGGTGCCACCCTGATCGGCATGGCCCTGGCGGCGCGCAACAGCAACACCTGAGGGATCTCGTCGCCCGCCGAGCCGATTGGGGGGTGACAAGGCGCCCATGGCACGCTATATGGCCTTCCATGATCACCGTCGCCACCAGCTATTTTTGGTACTTTAGCTACGACAGCTCGCTGGCGGCAGGAGGATCGCGCTCAATCTGAAATATTGAAGCAAACGTCCGAACAGCCGCCAGACCTGGCGGCTTTTTTATTGGCCGGCAGGTTCTCAAAATGACAGGAGCCCGCCGTGCTGAGCACGACAGACGATCTTCGTATCCGCGAACTGAAAGAGCTGAGCACGCCGGATGAGGTGATGCGGGAAGTCCCGCGCACGCTCACGGCGACCCGTGTGGTGATGGCGGCGCGCAACGCCATCCACGCCATTCTCAACGGCCAGGACGACCGCCTGCTGGTCGTGGTCGGCCCCTGCTCGGTGCATGATCCCAAAGCCGCACTCGAGTATGCCGAGCGTCTCGCCGCCTTGCGCGAGGACCTCGCCGACCAGCTCGAGATCGTGATGCGGGTCTATTTCGAGAAGCCGCGCACCACTGTCGGCTGGAAGGGTCTGATCAACGATCCCGATCTCGACGGCAGCTTCGACATCAACAAGGGCCTGCGGCTGGCGCGCAACGTGCTGTCGGCGGTGAACAATCTCGGCTTGCCCGCCGGCGCCGAATTCCTCGACATGACGACGCCGCAATACATCGCCGACCTCGTGTCCTGGGCCGCGATCGGCGCACGCACGACCGAGAGCCAGATCCATCGCGAGCTGGCTTCCGGGCTGTCCTGCCCGGTCGGCTTCAAGAACGGCACCGACGGCAATGTGCGGATCGCGGCGGACGCCGTGAAGTCGGCCTCGCATCCGCACCATTTCATGGCCGTTACAAAACTCGGACGCTCGGCGATCGCCTCGACCGCGGGCAACGAGGACTGCCACATCATCCTGCGCGGCGGCAGCAAGCCGAACTACGATGCGGAGAGCGTTGCGGCCGCCTGCAACGAGCTGGCGAAATCCGGCGTCGCGCCGCTGGTGATGGTGGATGCGAGCCACGCCAATTCGAGCAAGAAGCCGGAGAACCAGCCGCTGGTCATGGCCGACATCGCCGGCCAGGTCTCCGGCGGCGAGAACCGCATCATGGGCGTGATGATCGAGAGCAATCTCGTCGCCGGCCGCCAGGACGTGGTGCCGGGCAAGCCGCTGGTCTACGGCCAGAGCATCACCGACGGCTGCATCGACTGGACGACCACGGCGACCGTGCTCGAGCAGCTTGCTGACGCGGTCGAGATCCGCCGCAACACCCAGCGCGCGGGGCTGCACGAGCGGTCGGCCTGAGGCCGGGCCAAGGCGGGCGGGGCGATGCTGTTCGCGCCCTGCCCGCTGTCGTGATCAGCAGCCGCGGCAGATGCTCTTGATCTTCTTGTCGAGCGCCGCGTCTTCCTTGTTCACGGGATTGTTCGGGTCGCTTAGATTCTTCTCGTTCGGCACGTCGCCAGCGCGCGGCTGGCGATGCCCGACCGGCGCCGGCAACACCGATCCGGAGCTTGCACCGCTGGATGTCGATCCCTTGGAGCCGCTGGTCTGTGCAACCGCAGCGCCGCCAAGCAAGACCACGAGCGATGCTGCCACCATGATCTTCTTCATATCCGTGCCTCCGTTCTCAAACCGGCGTTCTCCCGCTCACCGCTCACGTCTCGGGCGGATAGAGATGAACATCGCCGCAATAGTCCACGATACGATAGCGCGTTTCCGCTTCCGCTTCACCCGCCTCGGCTGCGGTATTTTGAACCGCCTCCACATAATTCGGTCCCACCGGCGATTTGCCCGCGCCGCCGGGAATATCGATGACGTAGTCCGGCTGACACAGCCCCGACACCCGCCCTCGCAACTGCCGCATTAAATCCTGGCCCTGCGCGAGCGTCGTTCGCAAATGCACGGTGCCCGGCGCGAGATCGCCGTGATGCAGATAGTAAGGCTTGATCCGGCATTCGACGAAAGCTCGCATCAAATCCGACAAAGCCGCGACGGTGTCATTGACGCCGCGCAAAAGCACGGACTGGCTGACCAGCGGAATTCCGGCATCGACGAGCCGCGCGCAGGCGGCCCGCGCCGGGCCCGTCAGTTCGCGCGCATGGTTGGCATGTACGGCGACCCAGGTGGTTGCGCCCGCGACCTTCAGCGCCGCCACCATGTCGTCGCTGATGCGGGCGGGATCGGCGACCGGCACACGGGTGTGAAGACGGATGATCTTGACGTGATCGATCGCGGCCAAATCGGCCATGATCTCGCTCATCCGCCGCGGCGACAGCATCAGGGGATCACCGCCGGTCAGGATCACCTCCCAGATCTCGCTGTGCGAGCGGATGTAATCGATCGCCGCACGATAGGCGATGTCCGACAGCGCGTTCTCCTTGCCGGGGCCGACCATCTCGCGGCGAAAGCAGAAGCGGCAATAGACCGCGCAGACGTGAACGAGCTTGAACAGCACGCGATCGGGATAGCGATGCACGATGCCCGGGACCGGCGAATGCGGATGATCGCCGATCGGATCGGCGTTCTCGCCCGGCTGCATCTCCAGCTCGGCGGCGGTCGGAACGAATTGCCGCGCGATGGGATCGTCGGGGTCTGATTTATCGATCAGCTCGACCAGCGTCGGCGTGATCGCAACCGCATAACGCGCAGCGACGCGCTCGAGCGCAGGCAGCGCCGTCGCAGGCACGAGGTCCGCGGCCACGAGCTCGGCCGGCTCACGCAGGGTGCGTGCAAGATTGGTCTTCGTCATTTTTCACCCGCAGGCGGTGTCCACACCACCTGATCAATCCGTGTTGCGCCGCTTGCCAGCATCACCAGCCGGTCGAAGCCGAGCGCGACCCCGCTCGCCTCCGGCATGGCGGCGACCGCGGCCAGAAAGTCCTCGTCCAGCGGATAGGCCTCGCCGTAGCGGCGCTGCTTCTCCGCCATCGACTCCGTGAAGCGCTGGCGCTGCTCCGCGGCGTCGGTCAGCTCGCCAAAGCCGTTGGCAAGCTCGACGCCGCAGGCATAGACCTCGAAACGTTCCGCGACCCTGGGATCCTCAGCCTTTACGCGCGCCAGCGCCGCCTCTGGAGATGGGTATTCGAACAGGATGGTCAAACGCCCCTGCCCCAGATGCGGCTCGACATGCTCGACCAGGACCTTGCTGAAGATGTCCGACCAGGTGTCGTCCTGGGCGATGCGGACCTTACCGGCGGCCGCCTCGGCGAGCGCGGCACGGTTACCCTCGTTGCCCGAGATTGTCGACAGCAGGTCGATGCCGGCGAACCGCTCGAAGGCGCCCGCGACTGTCAGCAATTCCGGCTCGGCGAAGGGATCGGCGGTCCGGCCCCGGAACGCGAACGTCCCGATCCCGGTCGCCTGCGCCGCTCGAGCGATGGCGACCACGGTGTCGGCCATGATGGCGTCATAGGGGGCGCTGGCCCGGTACCATTCCAGCATGGTGAATTCGGGCAGATGCAGGTCGCCGCGCTCACGGTCGCGGAACACCCGTGCGAACTCGAAAATCCGCTCTTCGCCGGCCGCCAGCAGCTTCTTGCAGGCGAATTCCGGCGAGGTCCGCAAATATCGGCTGGCCCGGCTGCCGTCGGGTCGCATGATCTCGGTCCGGGGGGCGTGCAGATGGGTCTCGTTGCCCGGCGAGACCTGGAGGACCGAGGTTTCGACCTCGATAAACCCCTGTTCGCCGAAAAAGCCCCGTAGAGCCCCGGTGATGGCCCCCCTGGCCTGGAGGAACGGCCGCCGGTCGAGGTGCCGCGAGGGGCTCCAGAACGGCGAAATCGGCTTGTCCCCAGCCATTAACCGACCACCCCTTGGGCCAGCAAAATGCTGGCATCCAACGGCAAAATCAGTATGTTGCGCCCCGAAACGGGCGCCGAGGTCTGATTTGAGGCCCCAAGTCCCCCATCGATTTGACCACGTCCTGGCCGGTGCCGGGCCAAGCAAGCAGGAAATACAGCTTTGAGAGTCATCGCCAGTTCTATTCGCAAGGGCAACGTGATCGAGCAAGACGGCAAGCTCTATGTCGTCGTGAGCGCCGAGAACATCCATCCCGGCAAGGGCACGCCGGTCAGCCAGATCGAAATGCGCCGAATCTCGGACGGGGTAAAGATCTCCGAGCGCTACAAGACTACCGACCAGGTCGAAAAGGCCACGATCGAAGAGCGCAACTACACCTTCCTGTATGAAGATGGCGACGGCTTCCACTTCATGAACCCCGAGACCTACGACCAAGTCCAGGTCCCCAAGGACGTCGTCGGCGATGCCGCCGCCTATCTTCAGCCAGACATGACCGTCAAGCTGTCGACCCACGACGTCAACGTGGTCTCGCTCGCTCTGCCGCAGCGAGTGACACTTGAAGTCGTCGAGACCGAGCCGGTGACCAAGGGCCAGACGGCTTCGTCGTCCTACAAGCCCGCCGTGCTGTCCAACGGTATCCGCACCACCGTGCCGCCGCACATCTCGGTCGGCACCCGCATCGTGGTGATGACCGAAGACGGCTCCTACTCCGAGCGCGCCAAGGACTAAGAGGGATCAAGCAGGTGCCGCCGGGGGGCGAGACAGTGGTTGGGAAGAGTTTCCGCTTCGTCTCGCTACTTCTGGCGTCGCTGTCGCTCCTCCATGCCGCTCCGCTCGCCGCGGATGAAATCCGCGGCCCTTCACTCACGGCCCTGCGCGTCGATTGGCGCGCAGCGCTCGACCAGCTCCGCACCGAGATCAACAGCCGCCGCCAGATTGCGGGCGACTTCATCTTCGTGTCCCGCCGATCGGTGCCGCGCTTCGATCCGCGCGCGATGCCTGCGCTGGTGCAGCTCAACGCGGTCTCCTCGCAATTCTTCACCGGCATCGCCCGCAGCTCCGTGCCCGTGCTGCTGCCGTTCGACGCCGGCGCCTATCTCGAGGCGCAGCGCAGCGGCCCCCCCTCGAGCCTGTCGCTGTCGCGCTATCAGGCCGATTTCAATCCTGCCGACATGTTCGATGCCGGTCCCGCCGGCTACAGCGCCACGTTCTCGCTGGAGCCCGGTGCCGGTGACGGCATGCCGACCCGCGTCTACACCAAGCCGGTCGAGGTGCAGATCACGGGCTCAGCGCTGGTCTACGACGTCGCCGATCCCACGGGCGGCAAAGGCGAACCGATCAAGCCGCTTGCGGCGCTCTATCCGGACCTGCGCAGGTTCATCCGCGAAGGCTACGTCCGCTACGCCTTCACCCGCTTCGGCGTCGCCTATGTGGTGTCGATCCAGTGCCTCGACAGCGTCGCAAAACCGCGGCGGCTCGCGTGCAAGGAGGCCTATCCGGTTGCCGAGCGTTTCCTGAAAGCGCTGCACGTCGCCGGCGGCCAGCGCATGCGGCCGCTGACGGACATCGCCTCCGGCATCATCGACCGCCCCGTGGCGCGCTCGGCGGAATTCAGCTACCGGCCGAGCGGCGACATCATCCCGAACACCGGCTATCGCAAGCAGGGCGGCCATCCCGACGTGATGGCCTATGCGCAGATCCGCTTTCCGCTGGAGAAACCGCCCGCTTTCGTGCGCTCGCAATCCTACGGCAAGCGCGACAAGAACGACGGTCCGACCGTCTATCCCTGGCGCGACAATTTCTGCGAGTCCCGCAGTTTTGAAGTCTGGCAATGCGGCGGCGGTTACGGCCACCAGGGCGAGGACATCCGCGCCGCCGACTGTCCGCCGCCGGGCGAAGGCCGCGAGCCCTGCGACCCCAAACAGCGAGCCGTCGTCGCCGTGCGCGACGCCATCGTGATCCGCTCCCCCAAGGACCAGGCCGCGACGCTCGAGATCAATAGCCGCACCGAGCACATCCGCTTCCGTTACATGCACATGAATCCGCAGGTGATGAATGCCGACGGCCTGCTCAACGGCCGCATCGTAATCGAGGGCGAGAAGATCGGCCTGGTCTCGAACTATCTCGACCATCCCGCCGGCACCTCGATGCACCTGCATTTCGACGTGCAGGTTTTCACCCGCGACGGCTGGATCTGGGTCAGCCCCTACGTCACGCTGGTCTCCGCCTATGAGCGCCTGATCCGCGCCCGCGGCCGCGAGGTTGGTCCGGAGATCGCCGTCAGCACCCAGCCGGTGGCCCATGCGTTGCCGGAGGACGTGATCAAGCCGGACCAGCGCGAGGGATCGAGCGGCGAGGAGAATTGAGGCTCCTTGCGCGTCGCTGCGCCACTTGCCTCGATGACAATCCGATGACGCCCCTTTCAGCGCGTCGGGCCTGACCGACCAGCTCCAGATCGATCGAATGAGACGGCCTTCTCTGGCCCCAGAATTGCTTTGCCGTCCGGCAGGCAAACTGGAGGAAGGGAAGTACATGCGTAGTCTCACCACGGCGGCTGTTCTGGCCATCGCGTTCGCCATTCCGGTTCATGCGCAGGAGCTGACCGGCACGCTGAAGAAGATCAAGGAGACCGGCGCGATCACGCTTGGGGTGCGCGACAGTGCAGTGCCCTTCAGCTATATCGACGAGAAGCAGAAGACTGTCGGCTACGCCATCGACATCTGCATGAAGATCGTCGAGGAGATCAAGGCCGAGCTGAAGCTGGACAAGCTCGCGATCAACGAGAACCTCGTGACGTCGTCCAGTCGCATTCCGCTGATGGCGAACGGCACGATCGACCTCGAATGCGGCTCGACCACCAACAACGCCGAGCGCCAGAAACAGGTGTGGTTCACCAACACGCATTTCCTCACGGCGAGCCGGTTCGTCTCCAAGAAGGCTTCGAAGCTCGACCAGGTCGATGACCTCAAGGGCAAGGCCGTCGTCTCGGTCTCCGGGACCACCAACATCACCCAGCTCAACAAGGCCAATGCGGCCCGCTCGCTCGGCATCACCGTGATGAACGCGAAGGACGTCCCCGAGGCGTTCCTGATGGTCGAGACCGACCGGGCTGAGGCTTTCGTCATGGACGACATCCAGCTCGCGGCGATGATCGCGTCCGCGAAGGATCCGTCGCTCTACGCCATCAGCAACGGCGCTTTCTCCGATCCCGAGCCCTACGGCATCATGCTGCGCAAGGACGACGTGGCGTTCAAGACGGTGGTCGATCGTGCCACCGCAAAACTCTACAAGAGCCCGGAGATCGAGAAGATCTACAACAAATGGTTCATGGAGCCGGTGCCCCCGCGCGGCCTGAATTTCCACGTTCCGATGCCGGTGTCGATGAAGAAGTCGTTCGAGCATCCGTCGGACAATCCCGATCCGGCGTCATACGGGGGCTGAAGAGAGAGCACGCCTATGCGTAGCCCGGATGAGCGAAGCGACATCCGGGATTTGTGCAACGACTGTCCCCGGGTGTCGCTTCGCTCACCCGGGCTACAAATCCCCACGGCTACTCCAAGAACGTCGTGAGCTGCGCGCCCTCATCGGCCACGAACACCGCGATCAATTCCGCCGGCTCCGTGGCGCTGGCATTAGCCGAGACCAGATGCGTCGATCCCGGCGGCTCGAAGAACGACTGGCCGACGCCGAACGTCTCGACCGGGCCGCCGCCGAGCTGGGAGCGGATTTCACCCTTGGTGATATAGGCGGTCACCGAACCCGCGTGGCGATGCGGGCGCGAAAATCCGCCGGGACCATAGAAGACGCGCACGATGGTGACGCGCTTGCCCGGCACGTTGGGCAAGGCATAGGAGCCGATCGGCTCGACCTTGTCGAGCGGCGAGCTCTCCGCAGCCGTGGCACAAAGCGGTGCGAGCGCGCCGGAGACGCTGTCCATCGTCACCGGCAGCGCCTTGCCGATCGCGAGTGCGCAGGCGAGCCCCGCAACGATCGCGAGCGATGTCGAACGTGACGGCAGCGAAAGCTGCGTGGTGCCCAAACTCATTGCAGTCATGACAAGCTCCCCTCGTTGCGATCAGGACGCTGCGGCGTTCGCCGCGACCGGCCGCTTCGGCGGCGTCCAGCGATAGGCCGCGCCAAACCGGTTCCAGACGTTGATCGAGGCCACGGCCGAGGTCAGGTACATCAGCTCGGTCTCGGAGAATTCGCCGCTCGCCTCGGCATAGACGTCGTCGCCGATGCCATCGGGCAGGAAGGTCAGCGCTTCCGCCCAGGCCAGCGCGGCGCGCTCACGCGCCGAAAACACCGGCGCCTCGCGCCAGACCGCGACCAGATTGAGCTTGTCCACGGGCACGCCGATCCGCTCCGAGAGCAGGATGTGATGCTGCACGCAAAAGGCGCAGCCGTTGATCTGCGAGGCGCGCAGCTTGACCAGCTCGAGCAGCTGCTTGTCGAGGCCGGCCTTGGCGGCCAGCTGGCCCAGCGCCAGCACCAGATCGTACGCATCGGGCGCGATCCGCTTGAAATCCTCGTATTCGCTGCGGGCATGTGACATCGCTGTTCACCTCGTGTTATTATAAGAATGCTTACATATTATAAGAGCACTTACATGTCGCGCAAGACCGCCGCCATCACAAGATCGAAAACCGCGAAGGCGCCCGCACCGGCCGGCGACGGGGCCGTGCGCCTGCCGGCGCCCGGCGAGGGCAAGCGCGGCGAGCAAGGCTATCTCGGCTATCTCCTGCGGCAGGCCCATGCCGCGGTCCGCCTGACGATGGAACGGACGCTCGCCGATCTCGGCGTGACCTCGCCGCAATTCGCCGTGCTGACGATGCTGAATGCCTATCCGGGACTGTCAGGGGCCGACGTCGCCCGCCTCACCTTCCTGACCCCGCAGACGGTCGGCGTCATCATCCGCAACCTCGAACGCGACGGCGCAATTGAGATGACGCCGCATCCCATCCATGGCCGGATCCAGCAATGGACGCTGACGCCGCGCGGAGCGACGCTGCTGAAGGCCTGCAGGGAACGCGTGATTGAACTGGAGAAGCGTCTCGCCGGCGGGCTCGATGCCAAGGCGGAGGCCAGTATTCGCCGCTGGCTCGCCAACGTCGCGACAGAGCTGCAAGAGGACTAAGAGAGCCTAGTCGCCGCCACCGCTGTCCCCGCCGCCATCGCACCCGCCGAGGTCAGCGAAGTCGCCACCCGTGGCGCCGTCACCCTGAACGCCGCGGCCAAAGTTCGCGGCAAGGATCATCAGGACTACCACAAGCAAACCGGCGCCGAACGGCCAGGGATTGGCTTGGATGATGTTGAACAGCTCGCGCATGCAAGCATTCTGCCCAGACGAAAGCGAAACGAGCGTAAAGCGCCGCGCTTAAAAACGGGGATATCCGACTTGACCTGAGCACGACCTACCCACCCTTTAACACTTCCTTAACCTCGCCATCCGGCCAGGTCGCGCCCGCGGCGATCACGCGGACGCGGCTTTGGTCCGTACCGTTGACCAGCACATGCGAACTCAGCCGGTCGCCGCTTGGCTCCAGATGCAGATCGGTTTCGGGCTTCCAGCTCAGCGTGGTCGCGAGATCGCCGGGGAAGATCTGCCATTGCGATCCGTCGTCGAGCTCGACAACGTGGCTTTCCGAATGCGCGCGTATCTTCATTCCACCCCGAATTCCCGATGAACGGAAATGGCCCCGACACTCAGGCCGGGGACCCCGTTACGTTAGTCGTTGTCGTGATGAATCACGGACTTGCTGCGATTGCCGAATTCATCTTCTTTCTTGATCACAGTGGTGCGGTCGCTTCATCAGCGAACGCAGGGGCCACGATGGCGGTCACCATGGTGGCGGCAAACAGATAGTTCCTCATCATGTCCTCCTCGTGCGGAGGGAATGCAGGACTGCGACGCTTTGTTCCGAGGAACGGCCTGTTCCCCACGTTCCCGGAACCGGCTCACACGGGCCGTGTTTCACGCTAGACTGGCACCATGAAACGCGCTGATTCCTCGTACCCTCACACCCGCCGCACCCTGCTGAAATCCGCGCTCGGCGCAGCCGCCTTGCTCGCGTCGCCTGCGCACGTGCTTGCAGCGCCTTCGGGCTTCGATGAGTGGCGCGAGAGCTTTCGCGCACGTGCGATGGCCAAGGGGATCTCGGCCGCAACGTGGCAGCGCGCGATGGGGCGGGTCGAGCCCGACATGAGCGTGTTCAAGCAGATGCGCAACCAGCCGGAATTCCACGAGCAGGTCTGGCAATACATCAACCGCCGCGTTTCCGACTGGCGCATCATCAACGGCAAGATCGCGCTGAAGAACAACGAGGCGCTGCTCGCGCGCATCGAGCGCGATTTCGGCGTCGAGCGCGGCACGCTGCTGGCGCTGTGGGGCGTCGAGTCCGCCTATGGCGATCCCCTGGTGCAGCAGAACCACATGACGCCGGTGTTTCCCTCGCTCGCCGCACTCGCCTGGAACGAGCCGCGGCGCAAGGCCTATTGGGAGACCGAGTTGATCAACGCGCTGCGCATCGTCGACAAGGGCTGGAGCACGCCCGAGGAGATGAAGGGCTCATGGGCCGGCGCGATGGGGCATTCGCAATGGATGCCGGAGGTCTGGCTCAATGTCGGCATCGACTATGACGGCGACGGCAAGGTCTCGCCGTTCGGCAAGCCCGACGACGCACTGGGCTCGACCGCGAAATATCTCGTCAATCGCGGCAAATGGCATCGCGGCGAGCACTGGGGCTACGAGGTGCGCGCGTCCGGCGAGGCGAGCGGCAGCCGGACCTATGCGGCATGGCAGGCGGCTGGCGTCACTCGCGCCGACGGCCAGCCGTTTCCGCAGCCGAACGCATCCGCGCAGATGTGGACCCCGGTCGCGGGCGGGCCGACCTTCCTGCTCGGACCGAACTTCTATTCGGTGAAGAGCTACAATCCCTCGATGAATTATGCGCTGGCGATCTGCCATCTCGGCGATCGCTGTCTTGGTGCGCCGCCCTTCATCCAACCCTTCCCCGGCTCCGAGCGCGCCCTGACGCTGGCCGAAGTGCAGGAGATGCAGACACGGCTGACCAAGGCCGGGTTCGATACCGGCGGCACCGACGGTCGCGTCGGCAACGACACGATGAAGGCGATCAAGGACTTTCAGCAGCGCGCGGGGATTGCGCCCGCGGACGGCTATGGCGGGCTGAAGGTCCTGGCGAAGCTGCGGCAAGCCCCCTAGTCCGACGCCGCGGAACTTGTCCACAGGCTGTCATTCGCTGTGGACAGCCCGAAACGAAAGTTGCCGCGGATTTTTCCGTCTACCTAAGATGGCCTCACTTATTGGGGAACTTTTTGGGGGACGCGGCCATGTTTTCAAGGCACGCATGGCTTTTGCTCGCCTTATCTTTAGCCAGCTGCCAGTCGGCGGAAACTCTCGTTGCAACGCCAACTCCGGCGCAAGTCTCTCAATATGCAAGCGAGGCCGGTTCGATCACGGTGACAGACGCCAACGGGACTCGGCGCATGTTTTCGTCGGAATATCTGCTCGCCAGCGTCAATTACACCAATCAGAGATGCGACGAATTCTTCGACCTTCTCACCCGCTACAATCAGGACTCATCGTTCGTCGACAAGATCCTGGCCGCCTCGATCACCGCAGCAACGCCGCTGATGGCGAGCTATGGGGTCGGAGCCAATGCCGTTGCCGTCACGGGAGCAACGATCGCCTACGCACAGAACGTCAATAAATTCGCCTCGGAGATCTACGCCTTTTCTCCCTACTCCGGCCAGCTGAAGCGCCACGTCAAGCAACAGATGGCCGACTACGTCAAGAACATGAAGTCCGATTGGGCGAAAGGACGTTTGCAGGAAAGCGCGTGCGTCTCTACGGGCGGCTGCTTCAACGAGCTCGAACGGCTCGTCGTTGTCCGCGGCCGAGCGCAGCAATACGCGAATATCTGCTCCGTTGCGAACATGCGGGCGATCATCGATTCCTCACTGGCCGTGACCGACTCCAAGTGCCTTCCTCCCTCTGGCGATGCCGCAACTGCTGCCGCTGCGGAAGTGACCGCCTGCAAATCACAGGTGACCAAGCCGAACACCTGACAGGCGGCCAATGAACCGATATGCCTCGGACTGCTCGCGAAGCGAGGGCCGCCATTCGACAACGATCCGGTGGCAAGGCTCTACGTGCTGGATATCGCAAATCACTTCGGAGCGGATCTGGTCCCTGGCGTGGTAAAGGCCGCAGAAGAGGCCGGCACCGATGCAACGGCTGCGATGCTCGACTGGCTTTTGAAAAATTCCTCCTACGGCCCCTCAAACAGGAAGGAGCTGAAGAGCCGACTGACGAACATAGCGAGCGTCATGAACAGCCTTCCTGCCGGCGATCGCAACAGCGTCGACGCTGCCATGTGTGGCATCAGGACGGTTCGGGATCTTCCGGCTGTCTCGAGATGAGCCGCGCGACGCCGCTCGGAGATCAGTGCCGATATTGCGGCTCTTCCGCATCGAGCTGACGCCGGATCGCGGCGAGATGCAGCCGCGCGGATTCGGAATCGCCGTCGCGCGTCTGCCGGTACGTTTCGGCGGCAATCGCGGGATCGACGGGCAGCACCTTGCGGCCGGTCGACATCGCGAGCACCTGCACCTCGGCGGCGCGCTCGAGATAGTAGAGATCGTCCCAGGCCTCTGCGATGGTCGGCGCCAGCACCATCACGCCGTGATGCTTCATGAAGACGATGTCGGCTTCTCCGACGGCGGAGGCGATACGCGCGCCCTCGCGGTTGTCCAGCGCAAGGCCGTTGTAATCACGATCGACCGCTGTGCGGCCATAAAACTTCAGCGCGGTTTGGCCGGCCCAGATCAGCGGCTCGCCCTCGGTCATCGACAGCGCGGTGGCATAGGGCATGTGGGTGTGGAAGGCGACCTTGGCGCGCGGCAGGCGCTTGTGCATCTCGGCGTGGATGTAGAAGGCGGTTGCCTCGGGCACGCCCTCGCCGTCGAGCACGTTGCCATGGAAATCGCAGATCAGGAGCTTCGAAGCGGTCAGCTCGCGGAAGGCATAGCCGTAGGGGTTGACCAGGAAGAGATCGTCATGGCCGGGCACGACGGCCGAAAAATGGTTGCAGATGCCCTCCTCAAAGCCGTTGCGCGCGGCCATGCGGAAGCAGGCGGCAAGGTCCTCGCGCGCGGTGCGGATCGCGTCGGTGGCAAGGTCCGGCCGGTTCGAGCGGACGGACTCAGGCGCGGAAGAAGACGAATGAAGGCTGTGCGCCATGGCGAAGGACACCTTTGTCGGTCGGAATGTCCGCCTTGTACAGGGGCTAAGCCTGCGCGTCAGCCCCTGCGACCGCCACCCTGCCCTGCGCGTCTCACGCCCGCCGCGGCACCCCGCCTGCGTTCATGCCACCGTCGATGACAAGCTCGCTGCCGGTGACGTAGCGCGAGGCATCGGAGGCCAGATACAGCACGCCAGAGGCGATCTCGGCGGCCTGGCCGGCGCGGGCGAGCGGCGTTGCGACCCTGGCGCGTTCCTCCGGATCGATCGGCGCATTCTGGCCGGCGCCGGCGGCACCGGTCGGAATCTTGCCCCAGATCGGCGTGTCGATGATGCCGGGATGCACCGAATTGACGCGGATGCCGTCGCCTGCCGCAGCACACTCCATCGCGATCGATTTTGCGAACAGCCGGACGCCGCCCTTGGTCAGCGAATAGGCCGACAGGCCAGGCGCGCCGCGCAGGCCCGCCAGCGATGACATCAGCACGATCGAGCCGCCGCCGGTCTTGCGCATCAGGGGCAGGCAATGCTTGACGGACAAAAACACGCCGTCCAGATTGATCGCGTTCTGCTTGCGCCAGTCAGCAAGCGTCATGTCGACGATCGAGGGCACGGCAATGCCGATGCCGGCATTGGAGACCGTGATGTCGAGCCGGCCGTAGCGCTTTGCGACATCGGCAACGATCTCGATCCAGCGTTCCTCGCTGGAGACGTCCTGCTCCAGGAAGATCGCCTTGCCGCCAGTCTTTGTCACGCGCTTGGCGAGCTCGGGCCCGCGCAGCTCGTCGATGTCGGTGATGACGACCGTGGCGCCCTCGCGCGCGAACAGCTCGACGATGGCCTCGCCAATACCGGAGGCACCGCCTGTGACCAGCGCGACCTTGCCCTCAACCTGCCCTGCCATGTTCACTCCCGTTTTTGTTGTTCGAGCGATTTATTTTTGACGCATGATCTCGTTGGATCTTGCGTTATCTGATCATGGATGGCCCCTGGTCCGGTAGCGCGACGTCGATGACGCGGAATTGTACCCGCTCGGCGCCCTGGTAGCGGTCGACCGACAAGGAGCCCGCGACATGCAGTTGCTGGCCGCGGTTGGCAAGGAGCGCATTGCCGAGTTTCTGGCCGACCGAACGGAACGCGAGGCCGTTGACGATCGAGCCGTCGCCCGACTTGAAGCGCAGGCGCAGATGCGCCTGGCCGACCTCGTCGGCATAGACGAGCTGATGCCCCGGCAGCGCCAGGACCGGCTCCGGATTGCCGCTGCCGAACGGGCCGGCGCGGTTGAGCGTGGTCGCCAGCTCCGTCGTCACCGCGCGGGCTGAGACCGCTCCGTCGATGTAGAGCTCGTTGACGTGGCGGGCCTCGGCGACGTCCTGCGCCAGCGCGTTCTCGAGATAGGCGCGGAATTCGGCGAGCTTCTCTTTGCGCAGCGTCACGCCCGCGGCCATCGCGTGGCCACCGCCTTTCAGCAGGATACCGTCCGTGACCGCCTGCCGCACCGCCTTGCCGAGATCGACGCCGGCGATCGAGCGGCCCGAGCCGGTGCCGATGCCGCCGGGCTCGAGCGCAATGGCAAAGGCGGGCCGCGAAAACTTCTCCTTCAGGCGGGAGGCGACGAGGCCGACCACGCCGGGGTGCCAGCCCTCCGAGGCCGTCACGATCACGCCGAGCTTGTCCTCCAGCCCGATCGAGGCCAGCGCCTCGGCTTCGGCCTGCGCTTCGGCGGCCTGCTCGATGACGCGGCGCTCGGTATTGAGGCGGTCGAGCTCGGCCGCAATCCGGGACGCCTCGACGCTGTCGCCCTCGAGCAGCAGGCGCACGCCGAGGTCGGCGCGGCCGATGCGGCCGCCGGCGTTGACGCGCGGGCCGAGCATGAAGCCGAGATGCCAGGCCTCCGGCGGCCCATTGAGCCGCGCCACATCCATCAGCGCGGTGTGGCCGACATGGTCGCGCCGCCGCATCGCGATCAGCCCCTTGGCGACGAAAGCGCGGTTGAGGCCGATCAGGGGCGCCACGTCGGCGACGGTGCCGAGCGCAACGTGATGCAGCATGCCGAGCAGATCGGGCTCGGGCATCTCGGAATTCCAGAATCCGCGCTGGCGCAGCTCGCGATTAACCGCGACGAGCGTCACCAGCACGAGGCCGACGGCAGCGAGATGGCCAAGGCCGGAGAGATCATCGAGCCGGTTCGGATTGACCAGCGCATCGACCTCCGGCAGCTCCGTGCCGGCCTGGTGATGATCGATCACGACCACGGACATGCCGAGGCGCTTGGCTTCAGCCAGCGGCTCGATGCTGGTGGTGCCGCAATCGACGGTGACGAGCAGCGTGGCGCCCTTGGCCGCCAGGCCGCGAACCGCGTCGACGTTTGGGCCATAGCCCTCAAAGATGCGGTCGGGAATGTGGATCAGCGGATCGAGCCCGCAATGGCGCAGGTGCCAGGCCAGCAGCGCCGCCGAGGTCGCGCCGTCGACGTCGTAATCGCCGAAGATCGCGACCTTCTCGCCCCTCGCCGCCGCATCGGCGATCCGCTTCGCGGCGGCCTCCATCTCCGTCACCGTGAACGGGTCCGGCATGAGCTTCCGGATGGTCGGATCGAGGAAGTCGGCGACCGCGTCGGTGTCGACGCCGCGGCCCGCCAGCACCCGGGCCAGCAGCTCCGGCAATTGGTGCTGCTGCACGATAGCAAGCGCCTTGGCCGCCCCGCGCGCGTCCAGCCGGTCCCGCCAGAGCTTGTCGGTGAGCGAGCGCGCGACCCCCAGGAACGCCTGGGGCGTCTCGATGGGTAAGGCGGTGGCGGGCGGCGTCATGAGTCGAATCTGGCTACAGGGAACTTGGGATCAGGGCGATGTCGCAGACGCCGGTTCAGGCTTCAGGGGATTGGCCGGGAAAGTGCGGGAATTTGCAACGGCTGGGCCGCACAAAGCGGTGGATGGCCGGCCGGCAGACTGGACTGACTATCATTTAGGCATTCCGCAAAACAGCAAATTAAGCAGGCGTTAGTCGGAATCCTCGAAAAAGAATCGTATTCGATCTGTGAGTTGTTGTTCCGGGTTCATTGCAGATCAGGCCTCATTGCCAAGGGAAGTCCCCGATGTCTGCTGCGCTGGGTCTCAAAGCCAAGCCGATTGCGTCCGAACCCACTGAAGATGATTCCGACATCTCGGCGCTGATCAATCGCCTCACCGCCGAGGTCAACCAGATCGCGGTCGACAAGACCAAGGCGATCCAGCAGATCACCAACCAGATGAAGATGCTGGCGCTGAACGCGCTGATCGAAAGCTCGCGCGCCGGCGCGCAAGGCGCTGGCTTTGCGGTGGTGGCACAGGAGGTGCGCGGCGTCGGCCAGCAGGTCGAGACCATCGCGCGCGAGCTCGAAAGCCAATTGACCAAGCGCACCGGCGATCTCGTCGCCTCGATCGACCGCATGAGCCAGCGCTCGCGCGGCGAGCGCATGGTCGACCTGTCGCTCAATGCGGTCGAACTGATCGACCGCAACCTCTATGAGCGCACCTGCGACGTGCGCTGGTGGGCGACCGATTCCGCCGTGGTGGATTGCGCCGCCTCGCCTGCGCCGGCCGCCGTCAGCTATGCCTCGCAGCGCCTCGGCGTGATCCTCGGTGCCTACACCGTCTATCTCGACCTCTGGCTCTGCGACCTCGACGGCAACGTCATCGCCAATGGCCGCGCCGACCGCTTTCGCGTCGCCGGCCAGAACGTCGCCCACACCAAATGGTTTCGCGAGGCCAAGACCCTGCGCTCCGGCGACGACTATGTCGCCGGCGACGTCGAGAACCAGCAACTGCTCGGCAATGCGCAGGTCGCCACCTATTGCGCCAGCGTCCGCGCGGGCGGCCAGGCCAACGGTGCGCCGATCGGCGTGCTCGCCATCCATTTCGACTGGGAACCGCAGGCCCGCGCGATCGTGCAAGGCGTCCGCGTCGGCGACAGCGACAAGGCCCGCGTGCTGCTGGTCGATTCGAATTTCCGCGTGATCGCTGCCTCCGACGGCCAGGGCATCCTGAGCGAGCGCATCTCGCTCTCACTCAACGGCCAGCGTTCCGGTTTCTATCAGGATCGTTCCGGTACCATGGTCGCCTTCCATGCGACGCCCGGTTACGAGACCTATCGCGGGCTCGGCTGGTACGGCGTGATCGTCTGCGGGGCGTAAGGGCGCCCCCGAGGCCGCTTAAGTCCTTTGTGTTGATGCAAATCAACACCGGGCTGTCATCCGGGCCATGATGCTGACCGTCACGGAAAAGCTTTCCGGGACGCGCGGTACCATGGACGATCTATCGAAATTCAGTATCGATGCCGGCAGCAGGCTACCGGCATGGCTGCGTATCGTCGCGGTCGCGGTACTCGTCGCGCTCGCGACCGGCGCGGGGCTGTTCGCCTATCGCTGGTACGCCCAGCCGGTGACGCTGTCGATTGCGGTGGGATCGCTGGACGGCGATGCCCCGAAGATCGTCTCGGCCCTTGCGAGCCGGCTCGTCGTGAACAACGCGCCGGTGCGTCTCAAGGTCGTCGAGACCAGCGGCCCGCTCGAATCCGCCGCCGCCCTCTCGTCGGACAAGACCGATCTCGCTGTCGTGCGCGGCGACGTCGGCGACCTCTCGCAGGCCCAGGCCATCGTCGTGCTGGCCGAGGCCGTGGCCATGCTGGTGGCGCCGCCGGGATCCAGCATCACCGATATCGCGGGGCTGAAGCGCGCGACTGTGGGCGTCGTTGCCAGCGACACCAATCAGAAAATCGTCAGCGTCCTGACCAGTTCGTACGGCCTCGACCGCGCCAACGTTACGTTCAAGAGCCTTGCGCTGGACGAGGTCCGCCGCGCGTTCGAGAGCAAGCAGGTGCGCGCGGTGCTGTTCGTCATGCCGCTCAGCGACAAATACCTGTCGCTGGTACGAGGGATGTTTCCGCAAAACGCCAAGACCGCGCCCGTGCTGATCCCGATCGAGAATGCGGGTGCGATCGCCGAGAAGGAGCGCGCCTATGAGAGTTTCGACATCCCCAAGGGCACGCTGCGCGGATCGCCTCCGGTGCCCGAGGACGACGTCACCACCTTGCGCGTGAACTACTACATCGTCGGCAAGAAGACCCTCGACAACGACGACATCGCCGACCTGACAAAGGCCCTCATCGCCGCGCGCAGGGACATCCTGCCGGAATGGCCGATCGTTGCACAATTCAAGGCACCCGACACCGACCCAGGCGCCTATCTTCCCGTTCATGCCGGTGCCGCCGAGTACTACAACGGCACCCAGGTGAGCTTCCTGGACAAATGGAGCAACGTGATCTTCCTGGCGCCGATGGCCCTGGGTGTCCTGGCATCGGTCGCGGCAGCGCTGTGGCAGTTCCTGAAGGCCGGCGGGCCCAGGCCAACGGAGCCGGCGCTCGACGCGCTCTACGCGCTGGGACGGAAGATACGCACAGCCAACAACGAGGCCGAGCTTTCCGAGATCGAAAACCAAATCGACAACGTGCTGCGCACACAACGCGCCGTCGCCGACAAGGATGAGAACACGCTGGATGCGGCCACACTGAACGTCGCGGCGCATCGTCTGGAGAACCTGATCCATGACCGCAAGGCCGCGCTGGGCGCCGCCCATTCCGAGGGGATGCGCGTTCAAGACACGGGAAAATAGTCCAGTCCAGCCCACGCCCAACTTAAAACCTGCAAAACAACCCCATGCACAGTAGAACTGGGTTTGATAACGCTGCGCTTTTTCGGCTTGCCAACCGGTTTGACTCGTCGGGCAAAACACTGGCAATCTGCAATGGTTGCATAGTCCGCTCGTCTCGCCGTTCCGGCCGGCTCTCGCCCAGCGACTTGCTGCCTCTCATCGTAAATTTAATCTCGAAAACAACCTGCGGTCTGCGCACGAGCGCAACAAGGGAATGATCCCTGACCGATCGCGGTCTCGCGACGACATGTCTTGGCGGTTTCCGGCAACGCAGGCCGGTTTCAGGCAAGAGCCCGCCCCATTGCTCCTGTAAAACACGGCTCACATCAGCCGGACGTGGGCACAGGCTCTCTCAACATCTCACGCCGGCAACATGCCGAGGAGACAGGCCATGAAGATCGTTGTGATCGGCGGCACCGGATTGATCGGATCCAAGCTCGTGGCGAAGCTCGGGCAACGCGGCCACAAGGCGGTTGCAGCCTCGCCAAAATCAGGCGTGAACGCCGTGACCGGCGAAGGCCTCGTTGAGGCGCTTGCGGGCGCGGATGTCGTCGTTGACGTCGCCAACGCGCCGTCCTGGGAACCCGCCGCCGTGCTCGATTTCTTCCAGCGCTCGAGCACAAATCTCATGACAGCCGAGAAAGCCGCGGGTGTGCAGCATCACGTCGCGCTGTCGATCGTGGGGACCGAGCGGTCGCCCGACAATTCGTACTTCCGGGCCAAGCTCGCCCAGGAGACCATCATCAAATCCGCAGCGGTCCCCTACTCGATCGTGCGCGCCACGCAATTCTTCGAATTCCTCGGCGCCATCGCTGATACAGCCGTGGTCGATGGAAAGGTCGTCGTCCCGTCCGCCCTGTTTCAACCCATCGCGGCTGAAGACGTCGCTGATCGCCTGGCCGAAGTCGCAACCGGCCAGCCGCTCAACGGCACCATCGATATCGCAGGACCGGAGAAAGCCCCCTTCAACGAATTCATCGCGCGGCGCCTGAAGGCGTCCGGCGATGCCCGTCCGGTGGTGGGAGACCCGAAGGCCCCCTACTACGGCGCGCCCATCGACGATACGTCGCTGAACCCGCTCGGCGAGGCCAGGCTCGGACGGATCCCGCTCGCAACATGGCTCGCGAACCTCTGAGAAGGAAATCCCATGCGCAGATTGCTGATCGCAGCGGCGGTTTATGCCGCATCCGTCCTGACGGTTCAGGCAGCCGAGCCAGCGGCAGCCCAGGCCAAAGTGTCGGTCGTATTCGACCAGGCGCTGCCGAACGTCCCGGGTAAAAGCATGAAGGGCGTGCTGGTCGAGTACGGTCCCGGCGGCTCCTCGCCGGCCCACATCCATGCGCCCTCGGCCTTCATCTATGCCACGGTCCTGGAAGGCGCGATCCGCAGCCAGGTCAATGACGGCCCCGCAAAGGTCTATCACAAGGGCGAGAACTTCTCCGAGAAGCCCGGCGACCGCCACGCCGTCAGCGCCAACGCCAGCGAGACCGAGCCTGCGAAGCTGCTGGCCGTGTTCGTGGTGGATACGGCCGACAAGGAGCTGACCACGCCGATCACGAAGTAGCGCCGAATTCACTGGCGCTACCGCGCCGAAGCATTCGCATTGGCCGCAGCATCCACGAACGCGACCGGCGTTCCTTTCGAGACGCTGGCCGCAACACGCTCGGCGTCCCAATTGGTGAGACGCACGCAGCCGTGCGATTCCGCCTTGGAGATCTTTCCCGGCGAAGGCGTGCCGTGAATGCCGTAGCCCTCGGCGGACAGGTTGATCCACATCGTGCCGACCGGATTGTTCGGGCCGGGCTTGATGGTGAAGGGCTTGCGGGAACGCACGCCCTTGAAATGATAGTTGGGATTGTAGCGGTAGTGCGGATTCCGGCTGATCTCCGTGACCTTGAGCGTGCCTGAGGGCGACGGCTTGTCTTCGCTGCCGACGGTCGCCGGATAGAACCCGATCAACGCATTCGACTTGTCGAACAGCTTGACGGTCTGCCTGACCTTGTCGACCTCCACCCGGTCAGCCTTGGCAGGCTCGCCTGAAGTGGAGACGTCCACCACGACGATGGCCTCGCCGGCGCGGTCGAGATGGCGCCCGGGGTTAAGCGCCGACAACAGTTGCTCACTCATGTGAAACTTCTCGGCCAGCGCCTCGCGCGGACTGGTGTAGCCCAGTTTCGGAATGTCCTTCATGTCCTCCATTTTCGCCGGAAGCTTCTTCAGGAAAGGACCCGCCAAATCCTGCTCGGTGATGGTGTAGGTTGCCATTACCGGCCGGTCGTCCGCACGCAGCGCCTTCCAGAGGTCCTCCGTCAGGGCGTCCGTGCTCGGCAGCTGGCGCGCTTCGGCATAGGCTCGCAGCGCCTTCTTCGCATTCTCGCCGAACCTGCCGTCGATCTCGCCGGGCGAGAAATGCGCCCGGTCAAGCAACACCTGCAGCCGCACGCCCGCCGGGGTCGGCTTCTCGTTCGACAGGGTCTTCTTCGACGGTTCGGCCGCGTTGATGGCGTCCGGGTTCATTTCGGCCGCGACCGCAGGCGCTGCAGCCAAAGCAAGCGCCAGAGCGATGCAGATTGGCCACGCCCGGCGGATGAAGCCGGCGCTCTTTGCCAGCCCTCGCAACACGCCCATGTCGCCCATGTGCCAGCTCCAAAAATGGAGACATTCATGGCACTGGCAACTCGCCGCGAGGCCGGAAGTTTCTCATTTTTCCCGGAAGCTGGCGGAGCAGCAATCACCCGGCGCGGCGCGCGGCCATCTCGGCCGCAAGCAGTAGCGCAGCACGGCTGGCGCCGATCGAGGCGATGCCCTGGCCTGCGATGTCGTAGGCGGTGCCGTGCGCGGGCGTGCAGATCGGGAACGGGAATCCGCCGAGCAGCGTCACGCCGCGATCGAAGCCCATCAGCTTCATCGCGATCTGGCCCTGGTCGTGATACATCGTCAGCACCGCATCGAAGGCACCGGCCTTGGCGCGCAGGAACACGGTATCGGCGGGAAACGGTCCCTCGGCGGCGATGCCGTCACGCTGGCCGGCCGCGACCACGGGCGCGATCACGTCGATCTCCTCGCGACCGAAATTGCCGCCGTCGCCGGCATGCGGATTGAGCCCGGCGACCGCGATGCGCGGCCGGGCAAAGCCGGCGTTGCGCATGCAGGCATCGGTCAGTTTCAGCGCGCGCTGGATGCGATCGCTAGACAGCTTGGCGGCGACGTCCTTGAGCGGAATGTGCGAGGTGACCCGCGCGTTCCAGAGCTCGCCGAGCACGTTGAATTCGCTTGCGGGGGTCCTGAGGCCGACCACTTCGGCGGAAAACGCGATCTCGTCGTCGTACTCAGCGCGGGCGAGCCGCATCGCCTGCTTGTTGAAGGGGGTGAAGCAGACGGCGTCGACGCGACGGTCGCGGCCGAGCTCGAGGGCGTGCTTGTAGTTGGCCAGCGCGAATTTTCCGCCGGCAAGGGTTGCAGTCTTCGGCTCGACCTCGCGGGGATCGAGATGACCGAGATCGACGAACAGCGCATCGCCCTCGGTTGCGCGAAGATCAGCGCCCTGCTCCGCCATCGTCAGCTCCGGCTTGACGCCCGCAACGCGTGCGCCCTCGTCGAAGATGCGGCGGTCGCCGATCACGACAATGCGGCCGCGGGCGCGGATGTCGTCCTGCGCCACCAGCTTTGCCGTCAGCTCCGGGCTGATGCCGGCGGGATCTCCCATCGCCAGTGCAATGAGCGGTTTTGCAGTCATATGGTCACCTTCTCTCGGTCGGTCGTCTGGTCTGTCGTCTTATGGGCGGGCGGCACAGGCTTGCGCTCCAGGCGCGCAAGCTGCAGCACGAGCGGAAGCAGGAGCAGCGCAATGCCGCCGACGATCAGGCAGGTCACCAGCTTGTTGGCAAAGAAGATCCCGAGCGATCCCTTCGACATCAGCATCGACTGCCGGAACGCATCCTCGGCCTTGTCGCCGATCACGATCGCGAGCACGAGCGGCGCCAGGGGATAGAACAGCTTCTTGAAGAGATAGCCGACGATCCCGAAGCCGAGCATCATCACCACGTCGAGATAGGAGTTCGACACAGAATAGGCGCCGACGACGCAGATGATCACGATCAGCGGCGCGATGACGACGAAGGGAATCCGCATCAACGCGGCGAACACAGGCACGGTCAGCAGCACCAGCGCGACGGCGACGATGTTGCCCACATACATCGAGGCGATCAGGCCCCACACGAAGTCTTTCTGGTCCACGAAGAGCATCGGTCCGGGATTGAGACCCCAGATCATCAGCCCGCCCATCATCACGGCCGCGGTCGCCGAGCCGGGAATGCCGAGCGAGAGCATCGGCAGCAGCGCGCTGGTGCCGGCGGCATGATCGGCGGTTTCCGGGGAGATGATGCCTTCGACCTCGCCGGTGCCGAAATAGCGGCCGCGGCGCGAGAAGCGACGGGCGATGCCGTAGCTCATGAAGGAGGCCGCGGTCGGGCCACCCGGCGTGATCCCCATCCAGCAGCCGATCGCAGCGCTCCGCAGCAGCGCAACGCTGTGGCGCGGCAGCCGGCCGACCGCGCGAAACACTTCGGCCCAATCGATCTTGGAGGAGACGGCACGGGCATGAAACTCCTCCTCGACCGCGACCAGCAGCTCGCCGATGCCGAACAGTCCCATCACCGCGACGACGAAGTTCACGCCCTTGACCAGCTCGTCCACGCCCATGGTGAGGCGGACGCTGCCGGAGACAGTGTCGATGCCGATCGCAGCGATGGCAAAGCCGATCGCCAGCGCCACCACCGTCTTGATCGGCGCCGCGCCGCCCATGCCGACGAAGCTGGCGAAGGCCAGAAAGTAGACGGCGAAATATTCCGGCGGCCCGAAGGCGAGTGCGACCTGCGCCACCCAGGACGCCAGGAAGGTGATCAGGATGACGCCGATCAGCGCGCCGAACGCGGCCGAGCCAAAGGCGGTCGCGAGTGCCGTCGTCGGCCGGCCATCGCGCGCCATGGGGTAACCGTCGAAGGTGGTCGCGACGGAGGATGGCTCACCCGGGATGTTGAACAGGATCGAGGTGACTGAGCCGCCGAACAGCGCGCCCCAATACATGCTGGAGAGCAGGATGATCGCCGACACCGGCTGCATGCCGAAGGTCAGCGGCAGCAGTAGCGACACGCCGTTGGGCGCGCCCAGCCCCGGCAGCACACCGACGAGAATGCCGAGCAGCACGCCGACCGCCATCAAGGCCAGATGCGGCACGGTGACCGCGATGGTGAAGCCGTGGAGAAGTTCCTGGAGATTTTCCATCGGCGTCGCCCTCAGAAGCCGAACGCGGCGGCGAGCGCGCCGTGCGGCAGGCTGACCTGGAACATGCGCTCGAACACGACATAAAGCGCGAGTGCCGTCGCCGCGGCCATGGCCAGCGCGCGCGGCACGGATTGATGCCGGGGGACCGCAAGCACCGCGAAGACGTACAGGGCCGAGGCGAGATACATGCCGAGCAGCGGGATCGCGGCCACGAAGATCGCGGCCGGCACGAACAGGCCGGCGAGCCGGCGCAACTCGATCGGCGTGATGGCGATCGGCACGTTTGCCAGCGTCACAGCCGGCAGCACGCCCCGCACCAGATTGTAGAGGCTGCCAGCCACGATGATGATGCCGGTCAGGAACGGGAACGTGCCGGCGTCCACGCCCGCACTCGACCAGCCGATGCCGTTGTCCAGGCTCTGGACCACCACGGCGACACCAAAGCTGCCGGTGAGGACGGCAGTCGCAAGCTCAAGCGCTCGACGCGAGATCATGGCGTGGTGCCCGCCCTACTTCACCAGCCAGCCCTGCTCGCCGGCGACCTGCTTGACGTGCTCGAGGTCCTCCTTGATGAACTTGTCGAGCTCGGCGCCGGTCAGGAACGTGTCGACCTGGGAGGTCTTCTCGATGTAGTCCTTCCACTCCGGCGTCGCCTGCACCTTCTTCATGAGGTCGACATAGTACGCGGCCTGGTCCGGCGTGATCTTGCCGGGCAGCCACACCGTGCGCGGCTGCTCATATTGCTTGATGTCGAGCCCCTGCTCGACGCAGGTCGGAACGTCGCTCCAGCCCTCGGTCGCGGTGACCTTGGCACCTTGCGGCAGGCGCTTCGGGCTGAAGACACAGAGCGGGCGCTGCGTGCCGCCGCGCCATTGCCCGATGCTTTCGCTGGGATTGTTGACGTGGGAGTCGAGATGCCCGCCGGCGAGCTGCACGGCGGTCTCGGCGCCGCTCTTGAAGGGGATGTAGGTCAGCTTGACCTTGCCGGCCTTCTCGATCATGCGCGTCAGCACCTCGTCGGTGTCCTTGGACTGCGCGCCGCCCATCTTGAATTCGCCTGATGCGGCCGCCTTCAGATAGTCGCCCGCATTCTTGTAGGGCGCGTCCTGCTTGACCCAGAGCAGGAACTCGTCCTGCGCCATCGCCGCGATCGGGGTCAGATCTGTGTAGTTGAAGGCGACCTTGGAGACGAGCGGCTGCTGCCAGGCGTTCGAGGTGCCGAAGATGACCTTGTAGGGATCGCCCGCGGAAGCCTTGCCGTAGACATAGCCCTCGGCGCCGCTGCCGCCGCCCTTGTTGACGACGACGATGGGCTGCTCGGTCAGCTTGTACTTGGTGATGATGTTCTGCACCGCGCGGGCGAGATTGTCGGTGCCGCCGCCCGGCCCTGCCGTCGCCACGAACTCGATCGGCTTTTGCGGCTGCCAGGCGGCGAGCGCCGGCATGGTGCCGGCGAGCACGGCCGCAGCCGCAGACAGCAGAAACTTTGACGTCCCACCCATGATTTCCTCCAGCTTTTATGTTTTGTCTTGTTTCGTTTGTTCTATCGACGTCCGGTCAGGCGACGCGTTCCGTGCGCCTCCCTTCGGCCAGCACGATTGCGCCTTCCTGCTCGAGCGCTTCGATCTGCTTTGGGTCGAACCCGTATTCGGCCAGCACGTCGCGGGTATGCTCACCGTAGACCGGCGCGCCCGACAGCACTTTGCCCGGGGTCTCCGAAAACTTGACGGGAAGCCCGATCGTCTTGACGGGGCCGAGCGTGGAATGCTCGACCTCGACGACCATCTCGCGCGCCAGCGTCTGCGGATCGCTCAGCGCCTCCAGCATGTTGTGCACCGGACCGCACGGCACGCCCTTTTCGTCCAGTGCCGCGAGCCAATGTGCCCGCGTTTTGGTGCGGAAGCGCTCGCTCAGGACGGCTTCGAGCTCCTTCAAATTCGCCATCCGGTCGGAACCGTTGACGAAGCGCGGATCGGCGGCGAGCTCGCTCGCGCCGAGCGCTTCGAGCATCAGCAGCCAATGCTTCTTGTTGGCGCCGCCGACGACGAGCCAGCCATCCGAGGCCTCGAAAGCCTGGTATGGCGCGTTGAGTGGATGCGCCGAGCCCATCGCGCGCGGCGCGGTGCCGGCGGCGAGCGCGATGGTGGATTGCCAATAGGTCTGCACCAGCGCGGCCTCGTAGAGCGAGGTCTCGACCCACTGCCCTTCGCCGGTCTTGAGCCGGTGGGTATAGGCGGCCAGAATGCCCATGCTCGCGAGCAGGCCGGCGGTGATGTCGGACAGCGGCGGGCCGCATTTGACGGGCGGGCCGTCCGGCCGCTCGCCGGTGAAGCTCATGATGCCGCTCATGGCCTGCGCGACGAGGTCAAAGCCTCGGCGGTGCTTGTAGGGGCCGGTGCGGCCAAACCCCGACAGCGAGCAATAGATCAGCGCGGGATGCTGCTTGTGCAGCTCCTCGTAGCCGAAGCCGAGGCGCTCCATTGCGCCCGGCGCAAAGTTCTCGACCAGCACGTCGGCGGTCGCGATCAGCCGCCGCAGCACCTGCTTGCCGCCATCGGTCTTGAGATCCAGCACGATGCCGCGCTTGTTGCGGTTCATCATCAGGAAGGAGGCCGCCTCGTCGCCGATCTTCGGCGGGACCGAATGACGGGTGTCGTCGCCGTTCGGCGACTTCTCGATCTTGATGACGTCGGCGCCCATGTCGGCGAGCATCAGGGTGCAGGTCGGCCCCGCCATGACATGGGTGAGATCGACGACCTTGAGGCCGGCGAGCGGTCCGGAACGGCGAGAAGCGGATTGCGAGCTTTGCATCGGGGGGCGTCCTATTGCCCGCGCCATTGCGGCGCGCGCTTGTTGAGGAAAGCATCGAGCCCTTCGCGAAAGTCCTGGCTCGTGTAGCACATCAGAATGAGGTCCTCGCCCTCGTCCCGCGTCAGCCGCCGTTGCAGCCGGGCGACCGCCTGCTTGGTTGCCGTCAGTGTCAGCGGCGCATGGCCGGCGAGCAGCCGGGCGACCTCGTCGGCGCGCGTGTCGAGCGCGGCGATATCCGCGACGACCTCACCGAGCAGCCCGACGCTGGCGGCTTCATTGGCGTCAACGAGGCGCGCGGTGAAGATCAGATCCTTGACGCGCGCAGCGCCGATCAAAGCAGTGAGACGGCTGACATTGGACATCGACAGGCAATTGCCGAGCGTCCTGGCGATCGGAAATCCGATCTTCGTGCTGGCCGTGCCGATGCGCAGGTCACAGGCGGCGGCAATGCCTGCCCCGCCCCCGGTGCAGAAGCCGTTGATCGCCGCGATGGTCGGGACCCGGCACTGCTCCAGCGTGGAGAGCACCCGATCAATCCGGTTCTCGTAATCGATGGCGTCCTGCGGTGTCTTGAACTCGCGGAACTGGTTGATGTCGGTGCCCGAGGCGAAGGCCTTGTCGCCGGCCCCGCGCAACACCAGCACCTTGATCGCATGATCGCCGTTGGCTTCCTCGCAGATCGCCGCGAGGCGCTCGTACATGGCGAAGGTGAAGGCATTGCGGGCCTGCGGGCGGTTGAAGGTGATCCGCCCGATGCCGTCCTTGCATTCAAAAACGAGGTCTTCCGCCTCCGCAGCCTGGTCCATTTCCTTAGCTCCTCTTGTTTTTCACATTTTTGAATGCAAAATTCGTGATTATCAAGCTGGAACTTCCGAATATCGGTCGATATTCTCATTTTTGCATTCAAAGCGGAGCGCTTCCCATGCTTCACGAGGAGGTCGTCGGCCGCATCCGCGCCATCCTGCTCGACGGCGAAATCCCGCCCGGCGCGCGGATTCCCGAGCGTGAGCTGTGCGACCGGCTGCAGATCTCGCGCACGCCGCTGCGCGAGGCACTCAAGGTGCTCGCCGCCGAAGGGCTGGTGCAGCTCTTGCCCCATCGCGGCTCACGCGCGGCCAAGCTGACCGACAAGGACATGCGCGACCTGTTCGAGGTCTGCCAGGGACTGGAAGCGCTGGCCGGCGAGCTCGCCTGCGAGCGTATCAGCGACGCCGAGATCGGCGCGATCGCCGCCGCGCACGAGGAGATGGTGCAGAATTATCGCAAGGGCGATCTGATCCAGTACTATCGCGGCAACCGCGCCATTCACGAGGGCATCGTCGCGGCGGCCGGAAATCCCGCGCTGACCGGGCTCTATGCCTCCGTGACCGCGCGCATCCGCCGCGCGCGCTATGTCACGCCAATGACGCCGCAGCGCTGGGCGCTCGCCGTGAAGGAGCACGAGGCGATCCTCAACGCGTTGCAGCGGCGCGACGGTGCCGGCCTCTCGCACATCCTGCGTGCGCATCTGCGCCACAAGCGCGAGGAGGTTTTGCAGGCCGGCTTTGCCGAGACTGAGACAAGCGACGTCGCGCTGCGGATCGCGTGAGCGGCGTTGCCGGCGGCATTCGCGTTCCGCGTCTGGCCATCGCAGCACTTCCCTGCAATAACGCCCCCGCATATCGGTCACGACATCGGGCGACGCTGCAATGAACCAACCGAAGCTCTCAGACCCCGTCGCGCGTGCGAGCTCCGGCAGCACGGGCAGCGCACCGCAAGGCGGCTTTGCCGATCTCGTGCCCGAGCTTGGCGTATCCGATCTCCAGAACAGCCTGTCATTCTGGCGGGACCTGCTCGGCTTCGACATCGCCTATGACCGCCCTGCTGCCCGGTTTGCCTATCTGGTCCGAGGGCGTGTGCAGGTGATGCTGTGCGAATTGAACGGCCGCTGGGAGCCGGCCGAAATGCAGCGTCCGTTCGGACGCGGCGTCAATTTCCAGATGGTCGTCGATCGCATCGCGCCGATGCTCAACGCGCTCACTGAGGCCAATTGGCCGCTTTACGAGCCGCCGAACGAAGCCTGGTACCGGGTCGGCGAGCTCGAAGTCGGCCAGCGCGAATTCCTGGTCCAGGATCCGGACGGTTACCTCCTGCGCTTCGTCGAGCGCCTGGGAACGCGCGCCGGCGTGACGTGAAAAGATTCTGCGAGTCCCACTGTCTCGCGCCGCCGGCAGACACAATCGCGTCACAATCATTGATTGCATTGCGGCAGCGTTGACCGGATCATCCTGACGACGACACGTCGGCAGGCGATGTGTTTTGTCGTGCGCCGGAATTGCATTTCGAATTCTGATACGCCGCGCACGCGCGCGAACCAATTCCACTTGCTAGCTTGTCTGAACCGGCGCAGCATCTCACCGCTGGCTTCAGGCCGACATGACGCGCGACAAAGTCGCGCAGCTCAAAAGAAAAAGTGGAGGAAACGAATGACACTCAACGTCTCACGTCGATCCCTGCTCGCGCTTGGCGCAGGATTGGGAGCCAGCACGATGCTCGGCAGCAGGGCGATCGCACGCGCGCCCAAGCTCGGCACCCAGACGCCCTACTGGCACCGCTTCATTCTCGGCGATGCCGAAGTGACCATCGTCTCCGACGGACCGCTGCCGCTCGGCGATCCCTCCGGCACGTTCACCGGCGTGCCGAAGGAAGAGGTGAAGAAGATGCTGGCCGACAATTTCCTGTCGCCGGACAATGTCGTGCTCGAGCAGAACTCGCCGATCGTGAACACCGGCGACAAGCTGATCCTGTTCGACACCGGCATGGGCAGCTCGAAACTGTTCGGCCCGACCACCGGCCGGCAGCAGAAGAGTATGACCGAGGCCGGCATCAAGCCTGAAGACATCGATGCGGTGGTCTGCTCGCACGCCCACATCGACCATATCGGCGGCATCGTGGACGACGGCGGCAAGCCGCTGTTTCCCAATGCGCAGATCTACATCTCCCAGACCGATTTCGACTTCTGGACCGATGAAGGCAAGATGGGGAGCCCGGTCAAGGATTTCATCGTGCACGCCCGCAAGAACCTGCTGCCCGTGCGCGACCGCATCGTGTTCTTCAAGGACGGCCAGGAATTCCTGCCCGGCGTCCAGGCCATCGCGGCGCCCGGTCACACCGTCGGCCACACCATCTTCATGGTCTCCTCGGCCGGCAAGTCGTTCGCCTTCCTCGGCGACCTCTCGCACCATTCCGTGCTGCTACTGGAGCGGCCGCGGATGGAATTCTCCTACGACACCGATCCGACACAGGCGGCGGAATCGCGCGTCAAATTGCTCACCATGCTCGCGGCCAACAAGATCCCGGTGATGTCCTATCACTTCGCCTGGCCGGGCTACGGCCACGTCGCCAAGGCCGGCGACGGCTTCCACTATTATCCCGAGCCGATGCAGATGACGCTGTAGCCGGCGTAATCAGGTGCGGGCGGCCTGTGTGCCGCCCTCACCTCAGTCCCCTATTCCGCGGGCTCCGCGACGGGCAGAGATTTCGGGCTGGGCGCATCCGTCCTCGTACCCGGAAAGATCCGCTTGACCAGCACGAACAGCGCTGGGACGAAGAAGATGCCCAGCACCGTCGCCGCGATCATGCCGCCGGCAACCCCGATGCCGACCGCGTTCTGGCTGGCGGAGCCAGCCCCCGTCGCGACCGCCAGCGGCAGCACGCCGAGGATAAATGCGAGCGACGTCATCAGGATCGGGCGCAGGCGCTGACGTGCCGCGTGCAGCGTGGCTTCGACGAGGCTGCGGCCGGAAGCGATCTGCTCCAGCGCGAACTCGACGATCAGGATCGCGTTCTTCGAGGCAAGACCAATGGTGGTCAGAAGGCCGACCTGGAAATAGACGTCGTTGGCCTGACTGAACAGCGTCGCGCCAACCAGTGCGCCGAGCACGCCGATCGGCACCGTCAGCATCACCGCGAACGGCACCGACCAGCTCTCATAGAGTGCGGCCAGGCTGAGGAACACGATCAGCAGCGAGATCGAATAGAGATACAGCGTCTGGCTGCCGGTCAGCCGCTCCTGGAACGACAGGCCGGTCCATTCGTGGCCGTAGCCCTTGGGCAGCTTCGCCATCTGCTCCTCCACCGCCTGCATGGCGACGCCCGAGCTGATGCCCTGCCCGGCCTGGCCCTGCAGCTCGACGGCGGCCACGCCGTTGTAGCGTTCGAGCCGCGGCGAGCCGAAGCTCCAGCGATGGGTGGCCAGCGCCGAGAACGGCACCATGGAGCCGGCGGTGTTGCGGACATACCAGCGGCCGATGTCGCTGGTATCCATGCGGAACGGCGCATCGCTCTGGACGTAGACCTGCTTGACGCGGCCGCGGTCGATGAAGTCGTTGACGTAGGCGCCGCCCCAGGCCGCCGACAGCGTGGTGTTGAGGTCGCTGAGGTTCACGCCGAGCGCGGTCGCCTTGGCCTGGTCGACGTCGAGGTTGAATTGCGGCGTGTCGTCCTGGCCGTTCGGCCGCGCCTGTGCGACGCGCTTGTCGGCGGCGAGCTGGCCGAGCAGCTGGTTGCGCGCCTGGATCAGCGCCTCATGACCGTTGCCGCCGGTGTCCTGGAGATAGAGGTCGAAGCCGCCGGCATTGCCGAAGCCGGGGATCGAGGGCGGCAGCACCGCGAACACCATGGCGTCGCGGATCCTGGCGAAGGCGCCCATGGCGCGGCCGACCACGGCCTGCGCCGAGGCCGCCGGGCTCTTGCGTTCGTCGAACGGCTTCAGGCTGACGAAGGCAAGGCCCACATTCTGGCCCTGGCCGGCAAAGCTGAAGCCGCTGACCGCGAACACGCCTTCCACGGCGTCCTTCTCGCTGTCGAGATAGTGATGCTCGACCTGCTTGATGACATCGAGGGTGCGCGCCGAGGTGGCGCCGACCGGAAGCTGGATCAGGGTCATGATCGTGCCCTGGTCCTCCTCGGGCAGGAACGAGCTGGGCAGCCGCTGGAACAGGACGACCATCCCAGCGACGATCGCGACGAAGGCGATGATCACGGCAGCGATCCGCTTGATGGCGGCGCCCGCCCCGCGCTGGTAGCCGTCGGCCATACGGTCAAAACCGCGGTTGAACAGGCCGAAGAAGCCGCGCAGGCTGCCGTGATGCTTCGGCGGCTTCAGGATGGTGGCGCACAGGGCCGGCGTCAGCACCAGCGCCACTAGCACGGACAACAGCATCGCCGTGACGATGGTCAGCGCGAACTGCCGGTAGATGATGCCGACCGAGCCGTTGAAGAACGCCATCGGGATGAACACGGCCGAGAGCACCACGCCGATGCCGACCAGCGCGCCGGTGATCTCGCGCATCGACTTTTCGGTCGCCTCGCGCGGGCCGAGCTTCTCCTCGACCATCACACGCTCGACGTTCTCGACCACAACGATGGCGTCGTCGACCAGCAGGCCGATCGCCAGCACCATCGCGAACATCGTCAGCGTGTTGATGGAATAGCCCGCGAGCGAGAGCACGCCGAAGGTTCCGAGCAGCACCACGGGCACCGCGATGGTCGGAATGAGGGTGGCGCGCCAGCTTTGCAGGAACACGAACATCACGACGAAGACGAGCGCGATCGCCTCGAACAGCGTGTGGATCACCTTCTCGATCGACAGCTTCACGAACGGCGTGGTGTCGTAGGGATAGATGACGCGCAGCCCCTCGGGCATGGTCGTGCTGAGCTGGGCAATGCGCGCCTTCACCGCCTCCGACGTCGCAACCGCATTGGCGCCGGTCGCAAGGCTGATGCCCATGCCGGCGGCAGGCTTGCCGTTGTAGCGCGCCGTGGAATCGTAGGACTTCGAGCCGAGCTCGACCCGCGCGACGTCGCCGATGCGAACCGTCTGGCCCGACGACGCGGTGCGCAGGATGATGTCCTTGAACTGTTCGACGGTCTGAAGGCGGCTCTGCGAGGTGATGGTGGCGTTGAGCTGCTGGCCGCCGACGGCCGGCAGACCGCCGAGCTGGCCAGCGGTGACCTGGGTGTTCTGGGCCTGGATCGCCGTGGTGACGTCGCCCGGCATCAGATTGTATTTGGCCAGCTTGTCGGGATCGAGCCAGATCCGCATTGCATATTCGGAGCCGAACAGCTGGACCTGGCCGACGCCGGCAACGCGGCTGATCGGGTCGTTAATCGAGGACGCCACGTAATCGGCGATGTCGCTGGCACCGAGCCGGCCGTCCTCGGAGACGAAGCCGAGCACCATCAAAAAGCTCGCCGACGACTTCACGACCTTGATGCCCTGCTGCTGCACCACTTGCGGCAGCAGCGGGGTGGCAAGCTGGAGCTTGTTCTGCACCTGCACCTGGGCGATGTCGGCGTCGGCCTCGTTGGTGAAGGTCAGTGAGATCTGCACGACGCCGGTCGAGGTGCTCGACGACGACATGTACTGGAGATAGTCGAGGCCGGTCATGTTCTGCTCGATGACCTTGGTCACCGAGTTCTCCGCGGTCTCGGCGTTGGCGCCGGGATAGGTCGCCGTGATGGTGACGACGGTCGGCGCGATCTGCGGATATTGCGCGATCGGCAGGCGCATGATCGCGAGCACACCGCCCAGCATGATCAGGATCGCGATGACCCAGGCGAAGATCGGCCGTTTGATGAAGAAATGCGACATGACGCTTATTGCTCGCTGGTCGTGGGCACCGGCCGTGCATCGGCCTGCCGCGTCGGGCTCATGGTCAGGCCGGTCGCCGGATCCACCGCGACTTCGACCGTTTTCACGGGAGCGCCGGGACGGGCCTTCTGCGTGCCATCGACAACCAGGCGGTCACCCGCCTTGGCGCCAGAACGCACCAGCCAGTTGCTGTCGACCTCCTCGCCGAGATCGAGCGTCCGCTGCTCGATCTTGCCGTCCTTGTCGACGAACATCGCGACCGCCTGCCCCAGCGGATTGCGCGAGACCGCCCGCTGCGGCACCAGGATCGCATTCGCATCGACGCCGGCGACGACGCGGGCGCGCACATACATGCCTGGCAGCAGCACGCGCTCGGGATTGGCGAAGATCGCGCGCGAGGAGACCGAGCCTGTGCTCTCATTGACGCTCGCATCGGTGAAGCCGTACTTGCCCTTGTGGCCGTAGGTCTTGCCGCTCTCCATCAGCAGCTCGACCTGCACGCCCTCGGCCGGACGCTTGAGCTTTCCGCTCGCGATCTGGCTGCGCAGGCGCTCCATCTCGGAGGTCGACTGGTCGAGATCGACGTAAACCGGATCGAGCTGCTGGACCGTCGTCATGGCGGTGGTCTGGCTCGCGGTGACGAGCGCGCCCGGCGTGATGGTCGACTTGCCGATCCGCCCCGAGATCGACGCGGTGACCTTGGTGCGGTCCAGCGAGATCGCGGCGGTATCGCGGTTGGCCTCTGCGGCCTTCAGGTCGGCCTCGCCCTGCTTGTAGGCCGCAACCGCGTCGTCGACGTCCTGTTGGCTCGCCGCATTGGTCTGCAGCAGCTGGGTCTTGCGCGCGGCCTTGAGCTTGACGCTGACCAGCGTCGCCTCGGCCCGCTGCACCGCCGCCTCGGCGCTGGCGAGCGCCGCCTTGTACTGCACCGGATCGATCTCATAGAGCAGATCGCCCTCCTTCACCTCGGCGCCCTCGACGAAGTCGCGCTTGAGCAGGATGCCGGTGACCTGCGGCCGTACCTCGGAGACCTGGTAGGCCACGACGCGGCCCGGCAGGACCGTCGAGATCTTGGCCTCCTGCGGCTTCAACGTGATCACGCCGACCTCTGGCGCCATCTGCTGCGCGGCCGGCGCCGAGCTCTGCTCGCCGCAACCTGCGAGCAGCAGCAGGGCAATCAACGGAACGGCGCGGACGATCGGGGGGCGCATGATGACGATCCATGGTGGTCTTCACGGGGGGCCATTTACATTTGACATATTTGGAAACTATGCAGTTTCCATGAGGAAACTTGGGAGTTTCCTTCTCTAAAGTCAAGTGCTAGGCTGCCGGCATCATCGAGCTCAAGCAGTCGTGAACCGCTCCCAACTGATCGACAGGTTTTGCATGGCGAGGAACCCAGCGAGCCGCAAAGAGACCAGCGGCAATCCGCCCCTGAAACGGGATCAACAGGGCATCAATGCTCCTGCTCCTGACGCGCGCATGCTGCAATTGCTGGCGGCGGCCAAGGAAACCTTCACCAGCAAGGGCTTTGCTGCGACCACGATGGACGACATCGCCGGTGCCGCGGGCATGTCGAAGAAGACGCTCTACAAATTATTCGAGAGCAAGACCGAGCTGTTCCGCGCCATGCTGCTGCGCAGCCTGCCCCAGGCCAATTACGCCGACGCGCCTTCGAACGGATCGCCCGTGACCCGGCTTCGCAACATGCTCCATGAGGGGGCGGACACGGCGCTGTCGCCGGGCGAGATCGCGCTGCAGCGCCTGATTATCGGTGAACGTCAGGCCTCGCCGGAGCTCGGGCGCATGTTCGCCGAGGTCATCATGGAGAGCGGCACGGAGCACATCATCGACCTGCTCAAGGCGGTTCGCCTCGCGCCCCGTTTCGAGGGCCTGCCGCTGCGCCTTGTCGCCGAGATGCTGTTCGGCATGGTGTTCGGCCACGACCATTTCAGGCTGCTCACCGACACCGGATTTCGGCTCAACCGCCGCGTGCTGGAGCGGCGGATCGATCTTGCGATTGCGACGTTCTGTGCACCTGAGGATGGCGGCGATTAAGCCGCAAGCTCACGCCATCCCACAAGAGCACGGTCGCGCTGTTCAGTTCCGGCGGCCAAGAAAGCGCGCGGTGGGCCGCAAGGCATCGATATCCGGAACGGTCTCGCCGGCCTGGACGCCCGTGCACCATGGATAGGGCAAGGCCGCCAGCCAGCCCATGATCGGTCCGGCGTCCGCGGCGGGAAGCACGGACATGGCCTCGATCTCGATCACGAGCTTGGTCACGCGGCCATCGCCGGAGCCGAAATGCCAGTCATAATGTCCGCACCCGACGCGAACCGCGCCGCCCTGCCTCGCCGACATTCCGACCAGCCAGTCGCAACGGACATGCGGCAGGTAATCCGAGCCGGGACGCGACAGGCAAAATGTGCGCACATTCTCATATTGCTCGCCAAAGCCGGTGACCAGCACCTGGGTCACTTGCTCAAGTCCCTTCGCCGCGCTCGGAAATGAGATGGCGTCGGTCTTGACGATCATTTCGAGCTCACAGTCGTCCGCGAACGCGCGCGTCATCAACTGCGGACGGTTGCCATCCTTCGCCAGAATATAGGTGCTGATCGCATCGGCAGACGTGATGGCTGCGGGTCGGCTCATTCGGTCACCCTCAAGACATCAGGGCTGGAGCCTAGCACCCCAGCCTGTCGGCGACCCCGCCGAAATCCTTGGCGACGATGTCCCAGTTGCCGGTGGCTTCGAAATCCACCTTCTGAAGCGGACCATACTCCGTCGGCCGTGCAACGAATGCCGTCTTCAGCCCGTTCTTTTGCGCGGCGGCAAGATCGCCGTTGTGGGCGGCGACCATCATCATCTGCTCCGGCTTCAGGCCAAGCAGCTTCGCTGCGCCGAGATAGGCCTCGGGATCGGGCTTGTAGTGCTCGAACAGCTCGGCCGACATGACGAGGTCCCACGGCAGGCCTGCGTGCTTCGCCATGTTGGTGAGCAGCGCGACATTGCCGTTGGAGAGCGGCGAGATCACGAACCTGGTCTTGAGACGCGTCAGGCCGGCGACGCTGTCAGGCCAGGGATTGAGGCGATGCCAGCCCTTGGTGAGGTGGTCGAGATCGGCGTCGGTGAGGCCCTTGATCTCGAATTTCTCGACCAGCTTTTCCAGCGAGCGGCGGTGCAGGTCATCGAGCATGACGTAGCCGCGCTCGGGATGCTTGCGCACGTCATCCATGGACGCGACGTACATGCCGCGCCAACCGTCGACCAAGGCCGTCCAGTCGGCGCTGATGCCGCGCTGCCTGCTCCACCACATGAAGTCGGTGATCAGGCTGGTGCGCCAGTCTACGACCGTGCCGAACACGTCGAAGACGAGGGCTTTGACGGCGGTGAGATCGGACATGTGCGCTTCCTCCACGCTCGTCATTCCGGGATGGCTCGCAGGGCCAGGCCCGGAATGACGGCAGTTGTTATTCCATTGCTCAGTCCAGATGGAACTTCGCGAGCTCGCGGTGCTCGGCCTTGATGTAGCGCACGGTGCCGGTCACCGAGCGCATCACCACCGTCTCGGTCTCGATCACGCCGTCCTTGCGGAACTTCACGCCCGACAGCAGCGAGCCCGTGGTGACGCCGGTGGCGGCGAACAGGCAGTCGCCGCGCGCCATGTCCTCGATGCCGTAGATCATCTTGGGATCGTTGACGCCCATCTTGGCGGCGCGCTCGCGCTTCTCGTCGGAATCGAGGATCAGGCGGCACTGCATCTGGCCGCCGATGCAGCGCAGCGCCACGGCTGCGAGCACGCCTTCCGGCGCGCCGCCGGTGCCGAGATACATGTCGACGCCGGTGTTGTCGGGGTCGGCGCAGTGGATCACGCCGGCGACGTCGCCGTCGGTGATGAGGCGCACCGCCGCGCCGGTCGAGCGCACGCTCTCGATGATGCTGGCGTGGCGCGGGCGGTCGAGCACGAGCACGGTGATGCCCTCCGGCTTGACGCCCTTGGCCTTGGCGAGACGGCGGACGTTGTCGGCAGGGCTCGCGTCGAGATCGACGACGCCCTTGTCGTAGCCGGGACCGATCGCGAGCTTCTGCATGTAGACGTCGGGTGCGTGCAGCAGCGTGCCGCCGTCGGCCATCGCCATGGTGGCGATCGAGCCCGGCATGTTCTTGGCGCACAGCGTGGTGCCTTCGAGCGGATCGACCGCGATGTCGACCTGGGGGCCGGCCTTGAGGCCGACCTGCTCGCCGATATAGAGCATCGGCGCCTCGTCGCGCTCGCCCTCGCCGATCACGATGGTGCCCTGGATCGGCAGCTTGTTGAGCTCGCGGCGCATCGCGTCCACGGCGGCCTGGTCCGCCGCCTTCTCGTTGCCGTGTCCACGCAGTCGCGCCGACGACACCGCCGCCCGCTCCGTCACACGCACGATCTCCAGCGTGAGAATGCGCTCGAGCAAGGCGTGCGGGGGGACTTCAATATGGGTCGACATCGGCTAACTCCTTCGAAACCGTTCTGGACAGGATGCCCTGCCCGCATCAACTCGTAACACCCACAGTTCGTTCGAACCGTGTCAGTTCTTCTCAATCCGTATGACCTGCGGCCGTCCGCTGATCACCTTGTCCTTCTGTACGGCCGCGAGCGCGCGGCGCACGGCGTCCTCATGGGTAGCGTATGTGATCAGGATGACAGGCACAGGCACGGCCTTGCCATTTGCCGGCGCGACGCCGCCATTGGGATGGCGCTGCACGATCGACTCGATCGAAATCTTCTGTTCCGCGAGCCGGGTCGCGATCGCGGCCGCAGTGCCCGGGAAATCGCGTGCCAGCAGGCGGATGTAGTAGCCGCCCTCGTGGCGCTCCATCGGCGCCTTCCTGGTGTCGTGCAGATGCGCGATCGGCCGGCCGAACGGATTGGCGCGGATGCCGCGCGCGACGTCGGCGATGTCGGCGACGACTGCGGATGCGGTGGCCGCACCGCCGGCGCCGGGGCCGACCAGCGTGATCGGCGGAATGCCCTCGCCATCGATCGTGACAGCATTGGTGACACCCATCACCTGCGCGATCGAGGAGGATTTGGGAACCATGGTCGGATGCACGCGCTGCTCGATGCCCTTGGCGGTGCGGACGGCAACGCCGAGCAGCTTGAGCCGGTAACCGAGATCGTCAGCGGCGCGCAAATCTTCCGGCGCGATGGAGGAGATACCTTCGACATACACCGCGCTTTGAGCAACTTTCGTGCCGAAAGCGAGGCTGGCGAGAATGGCGAGCTTTTGCGCCGTGTCGTGGCCGTCGACGTCGAAGGACGGGTTGGCCTCGGCATAGCCGAGCCGCTGCGCATCCTTGAGGCATTCGGCGAAGGACAGGCCCTCCTGCTCCATCCGGGTCAGGATGTAATTGCAGGTGCCGTTGAGGATGCCGTAGACACGGCTGACGCCGGTTCCCGCGAGGCCCTCGCGTAACGTCTTGATGACGGGGATAGCGGCGCCGACCGCTGCCTCGAAATTCAGCGCGCCGCCGTGCTTTTCGGCGGCCTTGGCCAGCTTGATGCCGTGCTTGGCGAGCAAGGCCTTGTTCGCCGTGACGACCGACTTGCCGGCGTTCAGTGCGGCTTCCACCGCCGACAGCGCCGGATCACCCGCGCCGCCCATCAGCTCGACGAAGCAATCGACCTCGGGATGCGTCGCCAGCGCCATGGGATCCTTGACCCATTCGACGCCACGCAGATCGACGCTGCGCTTCTTGGCCTTCGAGCGCGCGGTGACGGCGACGACGCGAATGCCACGGCCGCTACGGCCGGCGAGCACGCGGCTTTGCGTTTCAATCAAACGGACGACTTCGGCACCCACGGTGCCGAGCCCCGCTATGCCCACTTTCAGGGGTGCAACCATGATGCTTTTAGAAAACCTGTCGAAGAGAATTAGCGCCGGTTGGCGAGCGGAACCACGTTGTGCAACGTTTCGATGCCGCTTTCAAGGAAGCGGCGCACGCCGCGCGCGGCCTGCCTGATCCGTTGCTCGTTTTCCACCATGGCGATGCGGACATATCCTTCACCATGCTCGCCGAAGCCGACGCCGGGCGAGACCGCAACGCCGGATTTCTCCACCATCAGGGTCGCGAACTGCATGCTGCCGACGCTGCGGAAAGCCTCCGGCAGCGGCACCCAGGCGAACATCGAGGCTTCCGGCGGAGGGATCTCCCAGCCGGCGCGGCCGAACGATTCCACCAGCGCGTCGCGACGCTTGCGGTAGGTGTCGCGCATCTCCTTGATGCAATCGTCGGGGCCGTTCAGCGCCGCGGTCGCAGCGACCTGCACCGGCGTGAAGGCGCCGTAGTCGAGGTAGGATTTGACGCGGGCGAGCGCTGCGATCACGCGGTCATTGCCGACCGCAAAGCCCATGCGCCAGCCGGCCATCGAATAGGTCTTCGACATCGAGGTGAACTCGACGGTGACGTCGATCGCGCCGGGTACCTGCAGCACCGAGGGCGGCGGATTGTTCTCGTCGAAATAGACCTCGGCATAAGCAAGGTCCGACAGGATCAGGATCTCGTGCTTCTTCGCGAACGCAACGAGGTCCTTGTAGAAGTCCAGGCTCGCGACATAGGCGGTCGGGTTCGAGGGATAGCAGACGACCAGCGCGAGCGGCTTCGGGATCGAATGCACGATCGCGCGCTCCACCGCCTCGAAGAATTGCGGCGTCGGCTCCGAGGGCACCGAGCGGATCACACCGCCCGCCATCAAAAAGCCGAAGGCGTGAATCGGGTAGCTCGGGTTCGGACAGAGGATGACGTCGCCCGGCGCGGTGATCGCCTGGGCCACGTTGGCAAAGCCCTCCTTCGAGCCGAGCGTCGCCACCACCTGGGTGTCGGGGTTGAGCTTCACGCCGAAGCGGCGGGCGTAATAGGCAGCCTGCGCGCGGCGCAGGCCGGGAATGCCGCGGGAGGCCGAGTAGCGGTCGGTGCGCGGCTTGCCGAGCGTCTCCTTCAGCTTCTCCAGCACATGCGGCGGCGCCGGCAGATCCGGATTGCCCATGCCGAGGTCGATGATGTCGGAGCCGGCATTCCGCGCAGCCGCCTTGGCCCGGTTGACCTGCTCGAACACGTAAGGCGGAAGGCGGCGGATGCGGTAAAACTCGTCCATGGCTCTCTGGGCTCCGGGCAACCGGTCAGGACAGAATCGACTGGCCACAAGGGCCACTCCGAAAGGGAACGGCCCCGTTAAAATCACTCAAAATCAAATACTTAGAGCAATCTTCGACGGCAGAGGCTGAAGTCGTTCGCCCTGACTCTCGGCTGAACTCAGGTCTTTTAGCACGGCATCGCGGAGGCGCCAGCGATTACCTTGCACTGCGCACCTTCGCGGCCTTACTTCGCGTCCTTGGCGGCAACGGCCTGGCGGTCGCGCGCGGCGGCAAGCTCTGCCTCGATCTTGGCCCGCTGATCCGGCGGAATGACCGCCTGATCACGCTCCGGCGGCAGATCGTGCACCGGCAGATAGGCGCCCGGCTCCTTCGGATGCGCCTGGGCATCCGCCGGCGTGAGATCGGCGAGCTGACTCGAACAGCCACCGAGTGCAAGCGCCGCCATCAGCAGCGCGCCACAAATCGGCAGCGACTTTTGCAGGTCCCATAACGCCAACACTTGGGAAATCCCCCACTCGTCCCAAAGCACGGCCCCGGGCAAGGCTACCCGACACCGCGCCCAAGCTCAAACCATTGCTGCCCCAATGGTGCGAGCGAGAAAAAGCGCCCCGGCGCCACCAAGCCGAGCCGTGCGGCCTGATTATGACGGAACCGGGAAATCTTATCGCAATGCAGCACATCTTGGAGCGTGTTTAACGCCAAACTTGCGAGCTTCGCGGTGACGAATACGGAATGACTCGTTACTGTTCTGCCCATGAGTACCGCCACGACTGACGCACCCCGATCCGAAACGAAGTTCGATGCGGAAGCCTTCGCGATGAATGTCGCGCGGGCGATGGAGAGCGGCGGCAAGGCGCTGGCCGCCTACCTCAAGCCGCGCGAGAGCGGCGAGGTGCAGGACCGCCCGCCGGCCGAGCTTGCGGAAGTGGTCAAGACCTTCACCTCGGTCGCCGAATACTGGCTGTCGGACAATTCGCGCGCGTCGGACCTGCAGACCAAGCTCGCCAAGGATTATCTCGACCTCTGGGGCTCGGCGGCGCGCCGCATGGCCGGACAGGACGCTGAGCCCGCGATCGCGCCCTCGCCGCGCGACAAGCGCTTTGCCGATCCCGAATGGAAGTCGAACCAGTTCTTTGATTTCGTGATGCAGCTCTATCTGCTCACGACCAAATGGGCGCAGGAGCTGGTGCGCGACGCCGACGGCCTCGATGCACACACCCGCCGCAAGGCGGAGTTCTACGTCCAGCAGGTCACCAACGCGCTGTCGCCGTCGAACTTCGTGCTGACCAATCCGGAAGTGCTGCGCGAGACGGTGTCGAGCAGCGGCGAGAACCTCGCGCGCGGCCTGAAGATGCTGGCCGAGGACATCGCCGCCGGCAAGGGCATGCTGAAGATCCGCCAGTCCAATCCGGACAATCTCGTCGTCGGCGTCAACATGGCGACGACGCCGGGCAAGGTGATCTACCAGAACGAGATGATGCAGCTGATCCAGTATTCGCCGACCACGGAGACGGTGCTGCGCACCCCACTCCTGATCGTGCCGCCCTGGATCAACAAGTTCTACATCCTCGATCTCAAGCCGGAGAAATCCTACATCAAGTGGTGCGTCGACCAGGGCATCACCGTGTTCGTGATCTCATGGGTCAATCCCGACAAGCGGCTCGGCAACAAGAGCTGGGAAGACTACATGAAGGAAGGCCCGCTCACGGCGATGGACGTGATCGAGAAGGTCACCGGCGAGATGAAGGTGCACACCGCCGGCTATTGCGTCGGCGGCACCATGCTCGCGACCACGCTGGCCTGGCTTGCCGAGAAGCGCCGCCAGCGCGTCTCGTCCGCGACGTTCTTCGCCGCCCAGGTCGACTTCACCCATGCCGGCGATCTCCTCGTGTTCGTCGACGAGGAGCAGATCGCCGCGCTCGAGCATGACATGAAGGCCGCCGGCGTGCTCGAAGGCTCGAAGATGGCGATGGCCTTCAACATGCTGCGCTCGAACGATTTGATCTGGTCCTATGTCGTCAGCAATTATCTGAAGGGCCAGCAGCCGAGCGCGTTCGACCTCCTGCACTGGAATTCGGATGCGACGCGCATGACCGCGTCGAACCATTCCTATTACCTGCGCAACTGCTATCTGGAGAACCGGCTGTCGACGGGCACGATGGTGCTCGACAACACGCTGCTCGATCTCTCCAAGGTCAAGGTGCCCGTCTACAACCTCGCCACCCGCGAGGACCACATCGCGCCGGCGGAATCGGTGCTGTACGGCTCGCAATTCTTCGGCGGGCCGGTGAAATATGTGCTGTCGGGCTCGGGCCATATCGCCGGCGTCGTCAATCCGCCTGCTTCGAACAAGTACCAGTACTGGACCAACGACAACATCAAGGACATCAGCGTCGCCGACTGGATGAAGGGCGCGGTCGAGCACAAGGGCTCGTGGTGGCCGGACTGGCGCGAATGGCTGGGCGCGCTCGATCCGGAGGAAGTGCCGGCGCGCGTGGTCGGCAGCGAGGCGCTGCCCGCGATCGAGGACGCGCCCGGCAGCTATGTCAGGGTTCGCGCATAGCGTATGATCCGGAAAAGTGCGAAGCGGTTTTCCGAGAAGATCATACGCAAACAAGAACCAAAGCGCGCTTGCGCGTGGCGGACTCTCGCGTGCTCTTGTATAGACTCGCTCTCAGCACGGCGACGACAGAGGGGACTGGACTATGACGCGCGAATTGTTCTGGCTGACGTGTACGGTGATCCTGACCGGGATCCTCTGGATTCCCTACACCATCAACCGCTGCCAGGTTCGCGGCCTCAGTGGCGCCCTGGCCAATCCCTCGCGCGGCGACAAGCCGCAGTCGGAGTGGGCGAACCGCCTGATGTTCGCGCATGACAACGCGGTCGAGAACCTCGTGCTGTTCGCGCCGCTGGTGCTGATCCTCAACGCGATCGACTATTCCACCAAATGGACCGTGCTCGCCTGCGCGGTCTATTTCTGGTCCCGCGTCGCGCATCTGATCGTCTATGCGCTCGGCATCCCGGTGTTCCGCACCCTGGCCTTCACCGTCGGCTTCCTCGCCCAGGCGGTGCTGGCGCTGGCGATCTTCAAGGTGTTTTGAGCTCGCACCCTCGACGCTCGGCCATGCGCAGCGAAGCCAGCCGGGATTTCGTCGAATTCCACGATCTCGGCGCGGACGCGATCCTCTCCATCCTCGCCCGTGCGCAGGTCTTGGCTGCGGCGTGGCAGGATCGTTCCATGCCGCAATGCCTTGCCGGCAAGCGCGTGGCCGTCATCGCCGACGACGGCGGATGGCGGAACACGACCGCGTTCGACCTCGGCGTGAAGGCGATGGGAGGCATCAGCGTGCAGCCTCCGGTCAGGTTCAATGTCCATGAGAGCACGGCTGATCTCGCAGGATATCTCGACAATTGGTTCGACATCCTGGTCGTGCGCACCCGCGAATTGTCGACCCTGCGAGAGCTTGCAGCACACGCCAAAGCGCCGGTCGTCAATGCCAGAACGCGATCAAATCACCCCTGCGAGACGCTTGGCGATCTCGCCTATGTCAGCGGCAAGCGGGGAGCGCTCGAGGGCCTGAAGGTCGTCGGCGTCGCCCCCGATGCCAACATCCTCCGCTCCTGGGTTGAAGCGTCGATCGCCTTGCCGATCGAGGTGATGCAGATCTATCCGGCGGACTGGCATATCCGGGACATCGCAAGTCCGAGATTCACCGCAAGCACTGATCTCGACCTGTTGCGCGATGCGGACGTGATCATCACGGATTGCTGGCCGAATGGGACGCATGACGATCAGCTCGCAGGCTACCGGATATCCGCAACGCTGCTCGACCAATGCCGCCGCGATGCGATCTTTCTGCCCTGCCCGCCGGTGACCAGGGGCCAGGAGGTCACGGCCGATGCGATGAGCCACCCCGCCTGCCAGAGCACGATGGCGAAGGCTTTCCTCCTGCACGCACAGAACGCCCTGCTGGAATGGATCGCCGCGTAGCCGGCGCCGGCAGGTTCCTGGACGCAAATTCCTGGACGCAAGTAAGAAGGAGCAATCTGCCCATTCTGGCGGCAGCCATCAACCACAGGTGTTGCCGCAAGATGACAGTGCGAGAGAATCAGCAACGTTCCGGCTCACACCTACAAATTGTCGTCTATCCACACGTATATTAGCGCATCGCAATTGCTTGATTCGGAACAGACATGAATTCAAAGATTGCATTCGCGCTCGGCGCGCTCTCGCTCGCAGCGGTTACGACCCAGGCTGGTGCCGCTGATCTCGCCGCCCGTCCCTACACCAAGGCTCCGCCGATGATCGCGGCGATCTACGATTGGAGCGGCTTCTACATCGGCGCCAACGGCGGCTATGGCTCGTCGCGCAATTGCTGGGATGGAACCGCCGGTTTCCCGGCCGGCATCGCCGAAGGCTGCCATGATGCGACCGGCGCCGTCGCCGGCGGCCAGGTCGGCTATCGCTGGCAGAGCAGCGCCTTCGTGTTCGGCCTCGAAGCGCAGGGCGACTGGGCCGACCTCTCGGGCCGGAATGCCAGCACCGTGTTCGGCGTCGCGAACCGCACCCGCATCGACGCCTTCGGCCTGTTCACCGGCCAGGTCGGCTACGCCTGGAACAACGCACTGCTCTACGTGAAGGGCGGCGGCGCTGTGACCCGCAACCGTTACAGCGGCCTCGGTACGGGCGGTCTGGGCGGAGCGGAGTTCGATCGCGCCGACGACACCCGTTGGGGCGGCACGATCGGCGTCGGCTTCGAATACGGCTTTGCCCCGAACTGGTCGGTCGGCCTCGAATACGACCACCTGTTCATGGGACACCGCGACGTCACGCTCACCGCCAACGGCGTGCTGGCACCGTTCGTGCCTGCCGGCGCATTCTCGCGCACCGACCGTATCGGCCAGGACGTCGACCTGATCACGGCCCGCATCAACTACCGCTTCGGCGGCCCGCTCATCGCGAAGTACTGAGGCTTGGTGTCCCGGACGCGCCGCAGCGCCGGGACCCGGAAGGCTACAGAAGCGAAGCAAGAAGTATGTGCCCCGGCTCTGCAACGCATCACTGAAGAAGTGCTGCGCTGCGTCCGGAGCACAAGACTGTTTTACTGATCGGCAAGTCCCAGCATCAGCCGCATGTTCTGCACTGCTGCGCCCGAGGCACCCTTGCCGAGATTGTCGAGCCGCGCGACCAGCACCGCCTGATGGTACTTGTCGCTGGCGAAGACGTAGAGCTCGAGCATGTTGGTCTCGTTGAGCGCTTCCGGCTCGAGCCGGCCGGCCTTCGATGCCTCGTTCTGAAGCGGCATCACCGAGACATACTTCGAGCCGGCATAGCGCTTGGCGAGCGCGGCCTGCAGATCGGCGCCGCCCGGCTTGCCCGGCAGCGTGTCGAGCTGGAGCGGCACCGACACCAGCATGCCCTGCCGGTAATTGCCGACCGAGGGGATGAAGATCGGCCGCCGCGTCAGGTTCGAATAGAGCTGCAGCTCCGGCAGATGCTTGTGCTCGAAGCCGAGGCCGTAGAGCTCGAAGGACGGCGCGCTGCCGCCCTCGAAGCTTGCAATCATCGACTTGCCGCCGCCGGAATAGCCGCTCACCGCGTTGACGGTGACGGGATAGTCCGGGGGCAATAGACCCGCATCGACGATCGGCCGCAGCAGTGCGATGCCGCCGGTCGGATAGCAGCCGGGATTGGAGACCTTCTTGGCGGCCTTGATCTTGCCGGCCTGGTCCGGCGTCATCTCCGGAAAGCCGTAGGCCCAGTCGGGCGCGACCCGGTACGCGGTCGAAGCGTCCAGCACCTTCGGTCCCGCAGCGCCCATGCTGTCGACCAGCGCAACCGTTTCCTTTGCGGCGTCGTCCGGCAGACAGAGGATGACGAGATCGACCTCCTCCATCAGCGCCTTCTTGGCGGCGAGATCCTTGCGCTTGTCGTCGGCGATCGTCTTCACGACCACGTCGTTCTGGAGCTTCAGCCGCTCGTTGATGCCGAGCCCGGTGGTGCCGGAGCCGCCATCGACGAAGATGGTGGCGGGCTTCCTGGCTGCGCCGGTGGACGGGGCTTTGGTGGTTTCCGTGAGGCTCATGGCAGGCTCCTTTCGAGCTTGTTGGTTTCGGCCGCGAAGGCGTCGGGCCTCACGTCCTGCATCAGTTGCGCGATTTCCCTGGCGTCGGCGGCGGGCTGGACGCCGAGCGCATTGGCGATCGCCGTGTAGTCGGCGTCGGACTTGTGCTGGTTGAGCTTGAAGCTGCCTTCGACCTCTTCAACCGTCATGACCAGACCCACGATCCCCTTCTTCAGCGCCTCGAGCCGGCCCGCCGTCATCTTGCCCGATGTCCACGGCTTCTTCGGCAGCAGCCAGCTCTCGAACTTGTCGCTGAGCGTATCGATTTGCACTGCCAGCTCACCGTCCGACAACAACTTCACCGGTCCGGTCAGATGGACCGACTGATAGAGCCAGGTCGGCACCTGATCCGGCGAGACGTACCAGTCCGGCGATACATAGGCATCGGGTCCGTTGACCGCGAGCAGCCAGGACGTCGCCCCGTCCGCAAGCTTTACCAGCGGATTGTGACGGGCGACATGAAAGGCGGCCCGCGGCGTGCCGTCATCGGCATAGGTCAAATAGAACGGCAGCGGCGAGGCGATCGGCTTGTGGCCGTCGAAGGCGCACATCGTGCCGAAGCCGCGCTCTTCGGCGAATTTCAGGCTCGCGGCGCGATCCGGCTTGAAAAAGGGTGGCGTGTACATCGTGGTCTCCTGCTGGGCCTCCTCGGGGGCCGCCGGATCAGATCGCGCTGACAGGAGAGAGAATGCCGCGGATCGGATCCAGCGGCAAAGACGATGATCTCAAACGCGATCGACCGCCCAAACCGCTAAGATGCGGCGGCGGCGACGGGCGAACAGGATGGTCGCGGCGTTGATCATGGCGCGCGGCTATAAGGCCAGATCCGGTTCCCGTCAAGGTTTTGGCGTCAGATCAGGCGCCAGATCCATTCCATCAGCTTCGCGATCACGTCGCCGAACAGCAGCAGCGCGGCCGACCAGACCAGCGCCGAGACGAAATTGGCGGCCTGGAAGCTCCAATACGGCATCTCGAAGATGCCGGCGGCAAGCGGCACCGAGGCGCGCAAGGGGCCGAAGAAGCGGCCGATGAAGATGCTGGGCACGCCCCAGCTCCGCACGAAGGCCTCGCCCTTGGGCAGCAGTTCCGGATAGCGCGAGAGCGGCCACATCTGGGCGACCTGCTCCTTGTAGCGATAGCCGAACCAATAGGAGACCCAGTCGCCGAGCGCAGCCCCAACGCCGCCGGCGATCCAGACCGGGTAGAAGCTGATGCCGCTCACCCCGATCAGCGCGCCGATGGCGACCAGCGCGCCCCAGGCCGGGATCAGCAGCGAGATGAAGGCCAGCGACTCTCCGAAGGCGAGCAGGAACACGATCGGGGCCGCCCAAACCTGGTGAGCACGCACGAATTCGGCCAGTGCGTGCGCGTACTGCTCCATTCCAGATTGCCTTCCCCGCCCCGTCACGGTCCTGTCAGATAAAAAGACTGGTAAGCCAAGGACTTGTGTGACATCAAGTCACAAAGCCCGGCCCAAACCGGGCCAAGGCGTCAAATTGCCGGGAATTGGTGGGCCTGCGGCGTAAAATCGCCGGGATTGGCCACCACGCACAGCCGTCCGGCCGGGACGCGGTGACCTTTCAAGGCGAGCCGTGGCATAGTCCGCCTAACCGATTCGCCGCTCGCGCGGCCCTCAAAACACATCAAGACATATGTCCAAGCAATTGAAGCCAAAAGCAAAAGACGACTTTTTCGGTGGCGAAGAGTCGAAGTCCCGCGCGCCCGCCAAGGCGGCGCCGCGCGGAAGCGGCGGCGAAGCCGACTACACCGCGGCCGACATCGAGGTGCTCGAAGGCCTGGAACCGGTGCGGCGCCGGCCCGGCATGTATATCGGCGGCACCGACGAGAAGGCGCTGCATCACCTCTTTGCCGAAGTCATCGACAACTCGATGGACGAGGCGCTGGCCGGGCACGCGACCTTCATCGGCGTGGAGCTCAGCGCGGACGGCTTCCTCACCGTCACCGACAACGGCCGCGGCATCCCGATCGATCCGCATCCGAAGTTTCCGAAGAAGTCGGCGCTCGAAGTCATCATGTGCACGCTGCACTCGGGCGGCAAGTTCGACAGCAAGGTCTACGAGACCTCGGGCGGCCTGCACGGCGTCGGCATCTCCGTGGTGAACGCCCTCTCCTCGCGGCTCGAGGTCGAGGTCGCGCGCAGCCAGAAGCTTTACCGCATGTCGTTCGAGCGCGGGCACCCCAAGGGCAAGCTCGAGGATCTCGGCAAGGTCAACAATCGCCGCGGCACGCGCGTGCGCTTCAAGCCCGACACCGACATCTTCGGCGCCAAGGCCGCGTTCAAGCCGCAGCGCCTGTTCAAGATGACGCGCTCGAAGGCCTATCTGTTCGGCGGCGTCGAGATCCGCTGGAACTGCGCGCCCGACTTGCTCAAGGGCATCGAGGACGTACCTGCGGAAGCGACCTTCCACTTCCCCGGCGGCCTCAAGGATTATCTGGCGGCGGCGATCCACGCCGACACGCTGGTGCATCCCGACATCTTCTCCGGCAAGTCGGGCCGCAACGGCGCGCACGGCGCCTGCGAATGGGCCGTGGCCTGGACCGCGGATGCCGACGGCTTCCTGTCGTCCTACACCAACACGGTGCCGACGCCCGACGGCGGTACGCACGAATCCGGCCTGCGCAGCGCGCTGCTGCGCGGCCTGAAGGATCACGCCGAGCGCGTCGGTCAGGGCAAGCGCGCCTCCTCCATCACCTCGGAAGACGTGATGGTGGGCGCGGCCGTGATGTTGTCCGTGTTCGTGCGCGAGCCTGAATTCCAGGGCCAGACCAAGGACCGCCTCGCCACCGCAGAGGCGCAGCGCATCGTCGAGCAGGCGATGAAGGATCCGTTCGACCATTGGCTGTCGGGCAATCCGAACATGGCCAACCGGCTGCTCGACTTCGTGATCGACCGCGCCGAGGAGCGGCTGCGCCGTCGTCAGGAGAAGGAAACCGCGCGCAAGACAGCCGGCAAGAAGTTGCGCCTGCCAGGCAAGCTCGCCGACTGCACGGATGCCGGCACCGAAGGCTCCGAGCTGTTCATCGTCGAGGGCGACTCGGCCGGCGGCAGCGCCAAGCAGGCGCGTGATCGCAAGACGCAAGCGGTGCTGCCGCTGCGCGGCAAGATCCTCAACGTCGCCTCGGCCGGCAAGGACAAGCTGACGGCGAATGCCCAGCTCTCGGATCTGGTGCAGGCGATCGGCTGCGGCCAGCTTTTGCAGTATCGCGAAGAGGATCTGCGCTATCAGCGCATCATCATCATGACCGACGCCGACGTCGACGGCGCGCACATTGCCTCGCTGCTGATCACCTTCTTCTACCGGCAGATGCCGAAGCTGATCGACGAAGGCCATCTCTTCCTCGCGGTGCCGCCGCTCTACAAGCTCACTCACGGCACCAAGTCGGTCTACGCGCGCGACGACAAGCACAAGGAAGAGCTGATCAAGAGCGCGTTCAACGCCAATGCGAAGGTCGAGGTGAACCGCTTCAAAGGCCTCGGCGAGATGATGCCGGCGCAGCTCAAGGAAACCACCATGGACCCGGGCAAGCGGACGCTGCTCAAGGTGGTCCTGCTGCCCGACGACCGCGACACCACGGCCGATTCGGTCGAGCGGCTGATGGGGACCAAGGCTGAAGCACGCTTCGCCTTCATCTCGGACAAGGCCGAGTTTGCCAGCGAGGAGCTGCTGGACGTCTGAAGCGGCGATTCCCGCTGAAAAGCCCCGGCCCGAGGCCGGGGCTTTTTCATTTGTGGTGACCGTTCAGGCCTTTACCGAAGATTGAGCCGCGGAAATCCGCTTCCCCGAAGGCACGACTCGGCCAACGACTCACGGGGCCTGCCGGCAAGCCAAGGCTGAGGCAGGATTGCCTCCATTTCGGACAAAGGCGATTTCCTAACGAAAACTTACCCAGGCGGGCACCTCGGAATTTCATACAAAATATTGATATTACGATGCTTTTTACGAACTCGGCGACGGTACCCGAAACCACGACCAGAGGGCGTTTTCCGGCGACTGTGCCTGCCCTGCAACAGCATTTGGGCGGGAAACGTCTATAGTCCGGGCATCAGATCACACGGACTTCAGAGCGCTCGCGCCTGCTACGGACCACGTTGGGGATTTTATCATGAAGAAGATTGTACTCGCACTGACCGCGGTTGCGGCGATGACCGGTTCGGCCTCGGCGGCTGACCTGGCGGCCCGTCCGTACGTGAAGGCCCCGGTTGCTGCGCCCGTCGCCAACTGGACCGGCTTCTACATCTTCGGCGGTGGCGGCGGTGGCCTCTCCAACTCCGACCAGTCCATCCAGTCGACGGTCGGCGCGGTTCCGCTGACCATTGCCCAGCGCCAAGGTGGTTCGGGCTGGTTCGGCACCGTCGGTCTCGGCTACGACTGGCAGTTCAACAGCACCTGGGTCGCCGGCGTGTTCGCTGACGGTCAGTTCGGCAGCATCCGCTCCACGGTTCAGGATCCGCTGTTCGGCATCACCGGCAACCAGAAGCTGGAAGACTCCTGGGCCGCTGGTGTTCGCCTCGGCTGGCTGGTCGCCCCGAACGTTCTCTCCTACGTCAACGGCGGTTACTCCGGCGCTCACTTCGGCCAGACCAATTTCATGACCCTGGCTGGCGTGCCGGTCGGTGCTCACCTCGGCAGCTACAACCGCAACGGTTGGTTCGTCGGCGGCGGCGTCGAGAACAGCCTGAACATCTTCGGCATCTCCTCGCCCGGCTGGTTCATGAAGACCGAGTATCGTTCGGCCTTCTACAACGCCAAGACCCAGACCGAGCTGACCGACGTCGGCAACCTGCCGCTCGCCAACAGCGTCCGCGCCAACAGCTGGAACCAGACGATCTCGACCTCGCTGGTCTACCGCTTCAACTGGACCGGTCCGGTCGTCGCGAAGTACTGATCTGATCTGCACTCGACTTTCAGATGTCAAAGCCCCGGCAGCCGCCGGGGCTTTTTCGTTGTGAGGCCCTTGTTAGTGCGCGACGCTCGCCCTTAGCGTCCGATAGGCGCCAGCGAGCTGGGTTTCGATGGCGGCCCAGTCAGCATCAGTGATCTCCTCACCGCGCGCATCGCGATAAGCCATTGCTTCGGCCCGCGCGAGGCCGAACTGTCTGATACCGGCATGGTCTGTGCTCTTGCCATAGGTCAGCGCCGCCACGCGTGCGATGGTCAGGCCGTAGTCGCGCGGAGCCGATGCCTCCCGACGCGCCTGCCACCAGTCGAGCTCGAGGCGAGCCGCCTCCTCCGCGTCGAACGTCACGGGCGCAGCAAGCGCAAACGCCTGGTAGTATGTCACGAGGGCCGGCAGAGCCATGTCGGCCTCCAGGAGCGAGTGCGTCGGCTGGAACGTCCTGGCGGCCTCCGCCGCGCTGAGCGCGATATGCAGGCTCTGAAGCGGTGAGAAGCCGAACTGCGTCCGCGTCGATTCGTAGAGATGGTAGAACAGCGCGGCATAGCGCTTGTCGTAATAGTCGCGCCACATCGCGGTCTCCAGCCGTGCCATCCCGGCCGGATCGAACGCCCGCAGATCCGCATGACGGGGAATGACGGCATAGGCCACGACCAGCGCAACCGCAGCCGCAGCCGCGCTCCCCAGGACGGTCTTGCGCATGGACATGCGTCCTCCCGGCGGCCCTGCATCCGGAGCCATTGTATCCGAACCGAAGCTACGGCTAGTCTGGCCATAAGTTCTCGTGGTCGCGGCAATCTTTGATGCCGGGGCGCGACAGAGGCAGACCGATGGGGAGGAACGCATGCGCAGATTTCTGCTGATCGCAGGCCTGTTTGCCCTCGCCGTCGGACTGCTCTGGATCGGACAGGGCACGGGTATCGTCGCCTGGCCGCGATCGAGCTTCATGGTCAACCAGTTGCAATGGGCCGGCTATGGCGCCGCCATGGCCGGCTTCGGGCTGGTGCTGATCTGGCAGAGCAACCAATAGAAGAAACCAGGAAGTGCAAGCATGACATCCAACCGGTTCGATCTCCGCGGCAAGGTCGCGATCGTCACAGGAGGCAATGGCGGCATCGGTCTCGGGCTGGCGCACGGCCTCGCCGACGCCGGCGCCGATATCGCCGTGGTCGGACGCAACGAAACCAAGTCGGCCGCCGCCGTCGCCGATCTGAAGGCGCGCGGCGTCAAGGCGATTTCCGTCACCACCGACGTCACCGACAAGGCCGCGGTCGCGGCCATGATCGACCGCGTGGTGAAGGAGCTCGGCCGGATCGACATCCTCATCAACAACGCCGGCATGAGCATCCGCAAGCCGCCGCACGAGCTCGAGCTCGACGAGTGGAACAAGGTGATCGACACCAATCTCACCAGCGCCTTCGTCTGCTCGAAGCTGGCCTATCCGGCGCTGAAGGCGTCCGGCAACGGCAAGGTGATCAACATCGGATCGATGATGTCGATCTTCGGTGCGAGCTTCGCGACGGCCTATGCGGCGAGCAAGGGCGGCATCGTGCAGTACACGCGCGCCTGCGCCAATGCGTGGGCGCCCGACAACATCCAGGTCAACGCCATCCTGCCGGGCTGGATCGACACCGACCTCACCCGCGGCGCGCGGAAACAGGTGTCGGGCCTGCACGAGCGCGTGCTGGCGCGCACGCCGGCGGGACGCTGGGGCGACATCGACGATTTCGCCGGCATCGCGGTGTTTCTCGCCTCGCCCGCCTCGAACTTCGTCACGGGCACCGCGATCCCCGTCGACGGCGGGTTCTCGGTGATGGCGTAGGGCGCCTCTCCGCGCATGAAAAAAGCCCCGGCCTGCGCCGGGGCTTTTGAGTTTTGGCAGTGATCGTTTCTTGTCGCTTGCTTGGTCGTTCGTTGACGCACTCAGTAGCGGGCAATGACCGGCGCGTCGAACTTGTAGCTCGCGCGGACGACGGCCCACTGGATGTCGCGTGGCTTGGCATCGAAGGTGTAGTTCCCCGAGGTGCCGCCGAGCTGATAGGTCTGGCCGCCGAAGGCCGCGTAATTGTATTCGAGGCCGACGATCCAGTTGCGGGTGATGCCGTATTCCCAGCCGGCGCCGACGGTCCAGCCGTTGGCCCAGTGGGTCTGACCGCCCGAGCCCGTCGCCGGAGCAACGGTGTCGCTGACGTTGAGACGGTTGTTGACGCCGGCATAGCCGCCCTTGATGTAGAACAGATTGTTCTGCACGGCGAAGCCGGCGCGGCCGACGACGGTCGCCAGCACGTTCGCACGCCAGGTGAAGATGTCGTCACCGGCACCGAACACGGTGTTGACGACCGTGCCCTTGTTGTCGAGGCCGGAGATGGTGCCTTCCATGCCGAACACGTAATTGTTGGCCTGCCAGTTGTAGCCGATCTGGGCGCCGCCCATGATGCCCGAGCCGCGCTGGCGATAGCCCTGGCCCGGAAGAAGATCGCCGAACGGAGCGCCCGTGCCGTTGTTGATGAACTGTTCATTGGTCCATGCGCCACCGATATGGCCGCCGACATAGAAGCCGGTCCAGTTGAACAGCGGCTCGACGTAAGCGGGCGCCTTCGTGTAGCGCGCGCCGAGATCGGCGGCGGAGGCAGCACCCGTCGAAACCAGAGCGGTCGTGCAAGCGAAGGCGGCAATCAATTTGTTACGCATGGTACATCCCGTGTCCTTTGATGGGTGCACGCTCACACGCAGTTCTTACTCAAATTTGAATGAAGAAAGTTAAGACGCCGGATTGGCTTATTGCAGCCTTGAATCCGTTGGCGCTGTTGCGCGCACGCAACGCGCCGCGCGCCACTTAACGCCGCATTATCCCTACCGAAGTGCTGAACTACGAGCTTTGCGCGGCCTTCGCATGCACGTGCTCGGGCCGCACGCCGAGCGCAAGCAGGCGCGCCGGAATGCCCTGCAGCCACGGCAGCGCGGTGATGAGGCGCAGGACCAGCGGCACCTTCAGCGGCCGCTCGCCGCCCTGCAAGGCGCCGCTGATGATGTTGTTCTGCACCACCACTTGCATGGCCTGCGTCATCTTCACCGGGAATTCGCGGCGGCGGCGCACGGCATCGAGCTCGGCCTCGGATGGGCAGCCGTGCGCAAGCTTGTCGGCGAGCAGGTTCGCAGTCGCGACCGCATCCTGCACGGCGAGATTGACGCCGACGCCGCCGACCGGCGACATCGCATGCGCGGCGTCGCCGATGCAGAGCAATCCGGGCTGCGTCCAGCGCGGCATGCGATTGATCGCGACGGTCAGAAGCTTGACGTCGTCAAAACTCTTCACGTCGGCAATGCCGCTCCGGAGTACCGGCGCCATCCGCGCGACCTCGTCGAGCAGCGCCTGCAAGCCCCTCGCCTTCACCGCCTCATACTGTCCCTTGGCGATGACATAGGCGCATTGCCAATAGTCGCCGCGATCGAAGGTGACCATCATCTTGCCCGGCTCGATGCGCGCGAACAGGTTCTCGGTCTCGTCCGCCTTGCGGCCGACGCGGAACCAGAGCACGTCCATCGGCGCGCCAATCTCCTCGACCGCGAGACCCGCGCGCTCGCGCACGGTCGGATGGCGGCCGTCGCAGGCAATGGTGAGATCGGCCTCGATGGCGACGATGCCGTCCGGCATCCTTGCCCGAACGCCGGCGATGGTCTCGCCGCGGCGGATCAGGTCGACGGCCTCCGTGTTCATCATCACCTTCAACGACGCAAAGCGCTGGCCGGCCTCGCGCAGGAAATTCAGAAAATCCCATTGCGGCATGAAGGCGATGAACGGGTATTTGGTATGGAGCCGACTCAGATCCGCGATCCGCACCGGCGTGCCGCCGAACAGGCCGTCCATCTTCTGCAGGCGCTGATGCGGCAGCTTCAGGAACCCGTCGATCAGGCCGAGCTCGTCCATCACCTCGAGCGTCGAGGGATGCACGGTATCGCCGCGAAAGTCGCGGAAAAAATCCGCATGCTTCTCCAGGACCACGACATCGATGCCGGCGCGGCCCAGGAGGTAGCCGAGCATCATGCCGGCAGGCCCGCCGCCGACGACGCAGCACCGGACTTTCACGGAGGATGCCGCCGAAGATTGTGACGTATCGGGTTTCACGGCCGGATCCTTGTTTACGACTTAAGTTTTCTGTGCAGTGCAGCAAGCAGGATTCATTTGCAGCAGTTGTGAATGGCCGTTAGCGTCGCAGCAGACTTCGCTTGATTTCAGGGAAATCGCGGTGCGGACGATCCTCATACTGCTCGGCGTCTGGCTACTGATCAACGTGCTTTTCGTCGTGATCATGATCCCGCCGCGCAAGCCGCGGAAGCTAAGTCCGCGGCAGACGGGAACGCTTGCGCCGGTTCCGATCGACCAGAACGGCTATCCGTTCGAGGAGCAGGAGAAGCTGCTGCTGCGCCACGTCATCATCTCGATTGCGATGGGCGCGTTCTTCTCGCTGGCGCCGCCCCTGATCGAAGCTGTCGATTCCATCAAGCGCATGATCAGGAAGCGCCGCGAGTAGCGTGCGCGGCGCGCCTTGCCGGCAGCTCAATTGTTGCTGCGATTCGCCGTGCGAAAGCTCTTGATCTCCGACACGCTGCCGTCGCGATAGGTCAGCTCCACCGAAATGAACTGCGTGGCCGGGTTGAGCTTCATGTAGAGCGGCATGCCGGCACTGATCGCGCTGGGATCACGCATGTCGCAGCCCGGCATCTTCAGCACCTGGTTGGGCACGGCGCTGTCGATCCCGATCCGCACCTCACGGATGGCGCAGCGATACGAGACCAGATGGGTGTAGTAGACCAGCAGCCCGTTGAACTCGCGGAACGACAGCCAGCTCGTCGCGGTCATGTCGAGGATCTTGCGCTGGTCGCGGATCAGCGCGGCCTCGGGATCGAACTTGATCGGGAACGGCCCCTGCATGTCGCCGGCCTGGTCGACATAGCGGACCTCGATGGTGCCGGCCTGCGCATCCGGCGGCAGCTCGATCGACGGGTTCGGCATCCGCTTGCGCGTGCGCGGATCGAGCGTGTCGATGAAGCCGGTTTCGCGGAAATCGCCGCTGCCGGCCATGCGCCAGGAGATGCCGAGCGTCGGGTCGGCGAAGGAGAACACCACGCTCCAGCCACCATTATGGCGGGAGAAGCTGGCGATCGGCGCATTGGCGGTTTCCTCCTTCGGCACGCGCGGCACGGAGACCGGCGGCAGCGCCGCGAGCTTCTGCGGCGGCGGCAGATCGGCGGGACGCGCGGCGGCATCCTTCGCGGTGCCGCTGAGGAAGACGTCGTCGACCATCTGGTCGAAATAGACCGGCACCTGCCGGTGCTTGACGGTGTCGGCCATCTCGCTGACGAGACGGCGGGTGCGCTGCGCCACCTGCACGAGGTTCTCGCCGGGCTGCAGCAGCTCCTTGGCGAACGTGCGCGTGAACACCGAATTGGGATTGGCATCGTCGTTGGAGAGACGATCGAGCGCGGTCTGGCGGGGACCGGCCGAGAACACCGAGAACACGCCCTCGGGCAGTTGCACCATCGGCGCGAGCCCGCCGCCGCCCGCGACCGCGCGGGTGCCTGATCGTTCGAACGGATTGTTGCGGCAGGCATCGAACACCAGGATGGAGGTCCGCGCCTTCTTGTTCTGGAGGCGCTCGACGATGCGGTCGGCCAGGATCGAGGCGTCGCGCACCAGCTCTTCCTGCCCTTCGGTCGCCGCCGGCACGTCGGTCGGCAACAGATAGTTCTGGCCCGCGATCTCGAAGCCGTGGCCGGCGTAGAAGAAGAACGCGGTGTCGCCGGGCTCGATCGCCCGGTCGAACGCGAGCAGCGTCTCGGAGAATTGCTGGCGGTTCTGGTTCTCGGCGACCATCACCGAGAAGCCGAGCTGCTTCAGCGTGTCGCCCATGGTGCGGGCATCGTTGACGGCCTTCAGCAGCTTCGGGACGTTCCTGTAGTCGTTATTGCCCACGACGAGCGCGACGCGCTTTTCGGCATGGGCAGGAAGCGCGAGGCCGCTCAGGCCCGCAACGAGGCCAAGAGCCGCCAGAATTCTGAAAAGCCGACGCGTCATCGTAAAAATCCCGTTGCAGAAAGGCGCTCCGCCAGTCCTCTCGAACCGGGGTTCATGGAACCCGCTGCCGCTGATGTGATAGTCGGCCCAGCCATACCGACGGTTCAAGGCCGAAACGTCCGGTTCCATTGTCAGGCCTATGGCAGATTCCCTCGGAATCTGCTTCTTCTAGGGCCATTGCGCTGCAAGCGGGGGCTGCCGTGTATCGCTGGTGTACCGACGAAGTCGAACCTCACGACCGCTTCGACTATTGGCGTGAGGTCCGCTCCAAGGGCCTGTTCGGTGTCACTGCCGAGCTCGAACGCGAACGGCGCGGCGACTTCTATGGTGAATTCTCGCTGCGCCAGCTCGCCGGCGGCGGCCTCGTCGAGCTGAAGGCCTCGCACTACACGGTCGAGCGCAGCACTTCCGACATCGCCTACGCGCCCGGCGACGCCATCTGCGTCTACCAGCAGCTCGGCAGCGGCGGCTGGTTCGGCGGCATGCGCGCCAGCGACTTCGCGATCGCCAATGGCAGCTTCGCCACCAGCCATACCGACCTGCCTTATCGCACCGCGCCGCTCGGCTCCGGCGGCTTCCACCTGCGGATCCTGAAAATCCCCGTCAGCGCCCTCCCCACCCAGGACAAGCGGGTGCGCGAGCTTGTGCCCCGGACGTTCGACGATCCCACCCTGGCGCCCCTGCTCAGCGCCTGCTTTGCTGACCTCGGCGAGGCCGCCGCGGCGGAGGACGGGGTCACGGACGCGACCTCCCTGGTCCAGGCCCTGGCCCATCTGGCCCTGATCGAGCGCGGCATCCTGCGGCCCGGCAGCCGGCGCGGACAGGGGGCGCTGCGGACCGCCCGCCTCTCGCAGGCGCGGCGCCTGATCGCGCGCCATCTCCAGAACCCGGATTTGGCGCCGACGATGGTGGCCGACCAGCTCGCCGTCTCCGTGCGTCACCTGCACATGCTGTTCGAGACCGCCGAGAAGAGCTTCTCACAGACCGTGACGGACGAGCGGCTGAAGCAGAGCCGCCGCCTGATGCGCGAGGCGCCGGACCGGCTTATCGCCGACATCGCGACCTCCTGCGGCTTCGAGAGCCTGGCGACCTATTACCGGGTCTTCAACGCCGCCTACGGCATGGCCCCCGGCGACTTCCGGGCCCGGGGGTCCGAGGGGCGCTGACGGGGGAATTCGGCTAGATCTTCCCCTGGATCGCGAGGTAGTCAACTCTTCCCGCCGAAAGGTCCCGCAGCGACTTGGCGGAATCCCATTCGCCAAGCTGCTCGGCAGCATAGGCAGAAATTGATCCGGATTTCCGCATCAAGTCATTGCCCGCATTGCTTGCCGCGCCGGCCGCCAGCGCACGCTTCCCGAAACTGAACGCTGACGCGGAATCGTTTCGCTTGAGGTAGATGTGCGCCGAATTGTTGAACGCCCACGCCCGACGCTGGTCGTCTTTCTGCGCAACGTCAGCGAACAAGCGGTACGCGTTGGCGCGCGCAAGCGGATTCTTTTCCGCCGTGGCCCTCGCGAGGAGATCGTCCGGCTGGACGTTCAGCGCCGCCAGCACACCCTGGGTCGTTCGAACCGTCACATCATTCGGGTCACCCGGGAGCGAGGGAACGGCGGCATGCAAGGACGCGTAAAGCGTGACGAGGCCGTCGACATTTCCGGTCTTGGCGGCGAATTTCCGTTGCATCTCGCGATGTAACTCATCGCGATAGTCGTCTAGATAATCCATGAATTCGTCCGATCCGACCAGGTGAAGATGCCCCTCACCGGTCGATCGAGACGCATTCGCCGTGGAGTACATGCGCTCCGACGCGATCCATTTCGGCACTGTTCCGTCGCCGTCGTCGCACAGCTTCGTGTCGATCGTCGCTGCCTCGTTCAAGGTCGCCGGCTGGTTGATCGTCACCTCGCAAATGGTCTTGCGACGCATTCCCGAAAGCCAGACCACATCGAACTTCTGCTCGGGCCGGTAGTGGCTGATGCCGCAGGCGAAATCACGGGCGGAGCTCAACAGCTTGGGCAATTGCTTATCCACGAAATCAGCCCGATTGATCGACGGATCGATCGTCCTGGGCCAGCCAAGCAGCTTCCACGTGCTGGGTTCGAACAGGTCGATCTGCGAGGACGTGGTGCCGTTCGTCGCTTTGACAAAAACTTGCGATGGCCATTTGGGGTCGGCGAAGCATTTGTTCGTGTTGACGATCGGCAGCAATTCATAGGCGCTTGGGAAGGTTGCGCCAAAGGCGTTCAGCGACTTCGAGAAGGTCGTCGCATCTGCGTATCCGAGGACCGCATTGAACGTGCTGTCGTCGCGATCAACGAAAAGCGAATAATTGTCGGCGAACGCAGTGATCGCCTTCGGCGCTCCATAGTGCGGCGTTCCCACGAAGATGATGCGCTTGATCTTCGCCCAATTGGCAAACGTTTCCCCAGACGCGCATCCCGACGATTCGTAGATGTCCTTCAGCCACGACTTGACGACCAGTCCGCCCATGCTGTGCGCAATGATGACCAGAGGCCGCGTCGCGAACTCGGCCTTGTTGTCACACATCCATGCTGCAAACTTCGTCGCGCTCTTGCCATTTGGCTGGCGCCAATCGTAGCCGAACTTGCGTACGCTGTTGCCGGCGGAAAGATCCAGGAACGAGAGCTTGGCAACGGCTCTTCCGTAGACGTCGAATGCGTTGTTGAAGACGTAGTAATCCTCCAACGGCTCAGCGGCGACCTTGTCCGCTTCGTCATACAGAAGCAGCTTGTTGGGCTTCGAGAAGACTCCGTCCGCGCGCCCCCAGATCACGGCTGTCTTGCCATCCGGCAGCGTCTTGGTCAGACGCGACCCCATGATCCCCGGGACAAAGATAAACAGTGGAAAGGTTTCAGCGGCGGCCGCTTGCATGACCGATTTTTGCGGGGCCGGCAGTTGCTCGATGGCGGCCCGAATCTCGCTCCCCGAGGGGAGAGGGCGAAGGCCGACCGAATCGGCACCGGCACCGTGCCCTGACGCCAGCATCGCGGCTACGAAGAGCGGACCACGGATGAACTTGAGCAGCCTCATGTTCGTCTCCCCCGCTCCATAATATCCGAAATGCCGGCGCCGCTTCAACGATGGCTGCGAGTTTAACCAGCCTCAACCCGGAGGCGAAGTTGGGAGGTGGAACAATTCCGCGCGAGGGCGCCCTGGCTCCGGGGCCCTGGATCACCGGCGACTTGCCCCAGACCGGGCGAAAAAGCCCCGCCACGCCCGTGATTTGGGCAAAAACCTCAGGGTTTTTAGGGTCTTCCCGCGCCTGCTCCATTGACTTTGGCCAATTCCCGCCTATGTTCCGGGTCGACGCGGCTCAGATCGAAGAGCGATTCCTGAGCCTTGCGCTTTGTTCGCGTGAGTCAGCACCCCCAGCTTCTTTGAGAGCGCGCCGTTTCGGGGTGGAACGCGACAGCCTTATTACCCTCGATTCCGAACGGCGGTTTCGACCAGAGGCTCAATGTCCTTTTCAGATCTCGGACTGTCCGAAAAAGTCCTCGCCGCAGTGGCGGCCACCGGTTACACCAACCCCACCCCCATTCAGGAACAGGCGATCCCCCACGTCCTCGCACGCAAGGACGTGCTCGGCATCGCCCAGACCGGCACCGGCAAGACCGCAGCCTTCGTGCTGCCGATGCTCACCATCCTCGAAAAGGGTCGCGCCCGGGCGCGCATGCCGCGCACGCTGATCCTCGAGCCGACCCGCGAGCTCGCGGCGCAGGTGAAGGAAAACTTCGACCGCTACGGCGCCGGCCAAAAACTCAACGTCGCCCTCCTGATCGGAGGCGTCTCCTTCGGCGACCAGGATGCCAAGCTGATGCGCGGCGTCGACGTGCTGATCGCCACCCCGGGCCGCCTGCTCGACCACACCGAGCGCGGCGGCCTCTTGCTCACCGGCGTGGAGCTGCTCGTCATCGACGAAGCCGACCGCATGCTGGACATGGGCTTCATTCCCGACATCGAGCGCATCTGCAAGCTCGTCCCCTTCACGCGGCAGACCCTGTTCTTCACCGCGACCATGCCCCCGGAAATCCGGCGCATCACCGAAGCCTTCCTGCACAACCCGCAGAAGGTCGAAGTCTCCCGCCCCGCCACCACCGCCGTCACCGTGACGCAGGCCCAGGTGCCCGCCGGACGCGAGGCGCACGAGAAGCGTGAGCTGCTCCGCCGCCTGCTGCGCGAGGCCAAGGATCTCAAGAACGCGATCATCTTCTGCAATCGCAAGCGCGAGGTCGCGATCGTTCACAAGTCACTTCAGAAGCACGGCTTCAGCGTCGGCGCCCTGCATGGCGACATGGACCAGCCGGCCCGCATGGCGGCGCTGGACCAGTTCCGCAAGGGTGAGCTCCCGCTCCTCGTCGCCTCCGACGTCGCCGCCCGCGGCCTCGACATTCCCGAGGTCAGCCACGTCTTCAATTTCGACGTTCCCCACCACGCCGACGACTATGTCCACCGCATCGGCCGCACCGGTCGCGCCGGCCGGACCGGCACCGCGATCTCGATCGTGACGCCGCTCGACCAGAAGTCGATGGTGGCGATCGAAAAGCTGATCGGCCAGAGCATTCCGCGCGCCGAAGGCGACTACGAAGTCCATGCTGAGGCCGGCGATGCAGCCGAGCGTCCGCGCGAGCAGCGCGGCCGTGAGCGCTCCCGCGGCGGACGCGGCAAGCCGCCGCGCGGCCGCGACCGTGAGCGCAGCCACGAGCCGCGCGAAACGCGTGGCGAGGCAAGGCATTCTTCCGAGGCCCGGCACTCCTCCGAAGCAAGACAGCCCGCTGAGGCGCGGCATCGCTCCGAAGAGAAGCACGCAGGCGAGTCGCGCCGCGGCGGCGCGCGCCAGCAGACCAACAATTCGCATGTCCCTTCGATCGGCCGTCCCGAGCCGCGCCGCCAGCGCGAGGTCGATACCGAGCCGGGCGATCATTCGCACCTGCCGGCATTCCTGCTCCGGCCCGTGCGTTCGTCTCCCGCCGGCGCCTGATGCTGCGAGGTGCCTCGGCTCGGTTGAGCGGAGGCGACCCACACTTTTTATGATACATTGGCGACCGTATATTTACTGGCCGTTCACGAACGTCCGTTAGCCTGCGAACATAATTTAAGCATTGCTGCGATCGACGGCGCGTCGATCGTTGTGGGGTATGTTCCGTGGTCAAGGTCCTCGACGAACACGAACGCACGATGGCGTTCGCCGAAGTTGCACTCGGCCAGATCCGATCGCTCCGTCAGACTGCAATTCCCCGCAATTACGAGATCTGGTACGTCTACGCCACCGGCTACAACGCGCCGCTCAACAAGATCATCAACGAGACGCTGGCGCGTCACGGCAAGCTGACCGAAGGCGATCTCGAGCAGATCTACGAGACCTATCTCTCCCACATCAAGACCACCGACCGCATCGACAAGGTCGGCGCACGCGTCATCGGCGAGATCGACGACGTGATGAAGGTGCTCGGCGAAGCGCTCGGCATGACCGGCGCCTACGATGCGAGCCTGTCGGGCGCGACCGCGAAACTGTCGTCCGCCAAGAGCCGCGACCAGATCAAGTCGATCGTCGAGACGCTGCTGCGCTCCACCAGCGAGATGCGCGAGACCAACAAGGCGCTGGAAGACCGCCTGACGCTGTCCAAGAACGAGATCAGCAATCTGCAGCAGAGCCTCGAGGCGATCCGCGCCGAGAGCCTGACCGATCCGCTCACGGGCCTCGGCAACCGCAAATATTTCGATCGCATGATCGGCACGGCCGTGCAGAGCGCGCTGGCCTCGGGCGAGCCGCTGTCGCTGCTGCTGTTCGACATCGACCACTTCAAGTCGTTCAACGATTCCTACGGCCATCTCACCGGCGACCAGGTGCTGCGGCTCGTCGGCCTGTCCTTGAAGCAGACCATCAAGGGCCAGGACATCACCGCGCGCTATGGCGGCGAGGAGTTTGCGGTCGTGCTGCCCAACACCGCACTGCGCCAGGCCCTCACGGTGGCCGATCACATCCGCCGCGCCGTGATGGCGAAGGAATTGAAGAAGAAGTCCACCGGCGAGATCCTCGGCCGCGTCACCATCTCCGTCGGCGTCTCCATGCTCAAGCCGGGCGACGACACCGACGCGCTGATCGAGCGCGCCGATGCCTGCCTCTACGCCGCCAAACGCAACGGCCGCAACCGCGTGATCTGTGAGGCCGACCCGGAATTCGCGATCGAGTCGCACGGGCGGGTGGCGTAGCTTTTCACCGACTGCCGTAAGGTGGCAAAGGCGCGTAGCGCCGTGCCCACGGCAATGCTTCCGACAGGTCGATGTCGTTGGCGGGCACGCTCCGCCTTCGCTCTGCGAGCTACGGCGGACGAGCCGCTTTGCCCACCCTACGGCACCGTCGCTTGACATTCTTCCGTGGCGAACGACATCTGACGCGACAACATTGGCCGCCTGCACCCGAGCCCGCAAAGGACTTGTCGCCGTGCCCAATCCCCATGACTTTCACACGCCGCAACCGTCCTACAGCAAGGACGATCTGCTGAGATCGAGCGAAGGCGGCTATTTCGGCCCGGGCAACGCGCAATTGCCAGCCCCGCCGATGCTGATGATGGATCGCATCACCGAGATCAGCCTGGACGGCGGCGCGTTCGGCAAGGGCCATATCGTCGGCGAGCTCGACATCGTACCGGGGCACTGGTTCTTCGATTGCCACTTTCGCGGTGACGCGATGATGCCCGGAAGCCTCGGCCTTGATGCGATGTGGCAGATGATCGGCTACTGGTTGGGCTGGTCGGGCTCACCCGGCAAAGGCCGCGCCATCGGTGTCGGCGAAGTCGAGGCCACGGGATTTGTCACGCCGGAGACGCGCTGCGTGCGCTACGAGGTCTCCATGCGCATGGTCCGCCGCGGCAAGCTGGTGCTCGGAATTGCCGACGGGCGTGTGCTGGCGGACGGTGTCTGCGTCTTCACCGCGAAGGATCTGCGGGTCGGCCTGACCAAGGCCGCGGATTGAGGTCCCGTAGGGTGGGCAAACGCGCGTAGCGCCGTGCCCACGATCTCGGCATGATTATTTCGAACGGTGGGCACGCTTCGCTTTGCCCACCCTACGCACCGTTGTCTTGATTGCGTTCTTGGCTGCCTTCTTCGCAACAGACTTCTTCGGCGCAACTTTCTTCGCAGGCTTCGCCGCCCTCTTCCCCTTCGGGCCCTTCTTCACCTTGGCGCGCTGGGCGGCGGCAAGCGCTGCCCTCGCCCATTGCGCAAGCTCCTGGGAATCGTCGAACAGGCGTGCCGGCAGCTCCCAGTAGGAGTTCACCAGCACCGTCTTGGCACGGGTCGAATACTGAAACGGCTTTGAGCCTTCAGCCTCGAAGTCCGGAATGGTCACCTCGTCGGCGCGGAAGAACAGGCCGGCCCGCAGGGACAGCGCGAAATTGATGCCGTCGGCGGAGATGCCGTAGCCGGAAAACATCTTTCGGATGGTGACGGGGCCGAAATCGGCGAACAGGTCGATCAGGAATTCGCGGTCCATACGCGCGCTCTCTCCTGCCCCGGACGCAGCGCAGCGTGAAACGGTGCGCTGCTGAGCCGGGGCCCAGTCCTTCTACGACTAAAAGTATAGCGTGGGTCCCGGCTCTGCGCAGCAGCGCAAGTGCACCGCAGCGCGTCCGGGACACGAGAGCGGAACGTTGGGCGGCCTACCCGTCGATCTTGGCCGGGCGCAGCTCGACCGACTCGCCGCAGCCGCAGGCGGAGATCTGGTTGGGGTTGTTGAACACGAACTGGGCCTGCATCTTGTCGGCCTTATAGTCCATCTCGGTGCCGAGCAGGAACAGCACGGCCTTGGGGTCGACCAGGATCTTGACGCCCTTGTCCTCGACGACCTCGTCGGTCGGGCGGATCTCGTGGGCGTATTCGACGGTGTAGGACTGGCCGGCGCAGCCACCGTTCTTCACCCCGACGCGCAGGCCGACGATCTCGGAGTCGGCGCGCTGGGTCAGCTCGGTAATGCGCTGGGCAGCGGCGTCCGTCAGCCGCATCACCTGCGGGCGCGGGCGCCGCGGCTTGGGAGTGGATGCTGGGGTCGAGCCTGACGAAATCTGGGTCATGTCAGTGATGTGGTCCGTTGGGATGCGAATTCAATATCGAGGTTACGCGTCACCACATGTTGAGGACGAGGCGGGCCTCGTCGCTCATGCGCTCCGGCGACCAGGCCGGCTCCCAGACGACCTTGACGTCGACCACGCCGACGCCGGGAACACTGGCGACCGCGTTCTCGACCATGGTCGGCAGTTCGCCGGCGGCCGGGCAGTTCGGCGTCGTCAGCGTCATCTGGACGTCGACCGAGCGGTCGTCCTTGATCTCAACCTTGTAGATCAGGCCGAGCTCGTAGATGTCGGCCGGGATTTCCGGGTCAAATACGGTCTTGAGGCCCGCAATGATCTCGGTGGTCAGACGCTCGGTCTCCTCCGGCGGCAGCGCCGAGAGGGTCTCCATCGGATTGGCTTTGATTTCGGCCGTGTCACTCATGCGAACAAATCCCGCGCCTTGAGCAGCGCCTGTGCCAGATGATCGACTTCTTCCCGCGTATTATACATGCCGAACGAGGCGCGGCAGGTGGCGGTCACATTGAACCGCTCTAAAAGCGGCATCACGCAATGGGTGCCGGCGCGGACCGCGATGCCCTGACGGTCGATCACGGTGGCGACGTCGTGGGCATGCGCGCCCTTGAGCTCGAAAGAGATCACCGGGCCCTTGCCCCGCGCCGTGCCAATCAGCCGCAGCGAGTTGATCTCGCGCAGCTTCTCCTGCGCATAGGCGGTGAGATCGGCCTCGTGCGCGGCGATGCGCTCCTTGCCGATCGAATTGACGTAGTCGATGGCGGCGCCAAGCCCCACGGCCTCGACGATCGCGGGCGTGCCCGCCTCGAACTTGTGCGGCGGATCGCCATAGGTGACGATCTCGCGCGAGACCTCGCGGATCATCTCGCCGCCGCCGTTATAGGGGCGCATCGCGACGAGGTGGTCGTACTTGGCCCAGAGCACGCCGATGCCGGTCGGACCGTACACCTTGTGCCCGGTGAAGACGTAGAAATCGCAGCCGATGTCCTGGACGTCGACCGGCAGATGCACGGCGCCCTGGCTGCCGTCCACCAGCACGGGAATGCCGCGGGCGTGGGCGATCTTCACGACGTCCTTGACCGGCACGATGGTGCCGAGCGCGTTCGACATCTGCGTGATCGCGACCAGCTTGGTCTTCGACGTCAGCAGCTTCTCGAACTCGTCGATGAGGAAATTGCCCTCGTCGTCGACCGGCGCCCACTTGATCACGGCGCCCTGGCGTTCCCTGAGGAAATGCCACGGCACGATGTTGGAGTGGTGCTCCATGATCGAGATGACGATCTCGTCGCCTTCCCCGATGTTCGGCCCGCCCCAGGACGAGGCGACCAGGTTGATCGCCTCCGTCGCGTTGCGGGTGAAGATCACTTCCTCAGGTCGCTCAGCATTGATGAACTGCGCCACCTTGGTGCGGCCGCCCTCATAGGCTTCGGTCGCAGCGTTCGCGAGGTAGTGCAGGCCGCGATGGACGTTGGCGTATTCGCTCGTATAGGCCTGCGTCATGCGGTCGAGTACGGCGCTCGGCTTCTGCGCTGAGGCGGCGTTGTCGAGATAGACCAGCGGCTTGCCATAGACCTGCATGGCGAGCGCCGGAAAGTCCTGGCGCACCCGCGCAACGTCATAGGCACCGTTCTTGACTGCGGGATGCGTGCTCATGACCGGCGCTCCAGCCAGCGCTCGGCAATGCCGATCACGTGCTCGCGCAGATTATCATCGGCGATCTGCTCGATCGCTTCGCCGACGAAAGCCTGGATCAGCAGCGCCTGGGCCTGCTTCTCCGGCAGGCCGCGCGCCTTCAGGTAGAACAACAGGCTGTCGTCCAGCGCGCCGGCGGTGGCGCCGTGGCCGCAGGAAACGTCGTCAGCGAAGATCTCGAGCTCGGGCTTGTTGTCGGCCTCGGCTTCGTCCGAGAGCAGCAGCGCGCGGGTCATCATCTTGCCGTCGGTCTTCTGCGCATCGGGACGGACGATGATGCGGCCCTGGAAGACGGAATGGGCGCGGTCGTCGATCACCGCGCGGAACACTTCGCGGCTGACGCAGTTCGGCACGGCGTGGTCGACCACCAGCGTGGTGTCGCCATGCTCGGTCTTCTGCAGCAAATTGACGCCGTTGGCCGAGAGCTCGCTGCCCTCGCCCGCCAGCGTGATGAAACCCTGCAGGCGGCTGACGGCCGCACCCGTGGTCATGTTGAAGAAGTTGAGCTTCACATTGGCGCCGACGGTGACGAAGTGCGACGAGACGTTCATGGCGTCAGGTGCATCGTCCATCAGACGGATATGCGCGACGTCGGCATCGTCGCCGACCGTGACGATCACGGCGTCGTTGACCTGATAGGCCTTGGCGCCGGCCGCAACGAAGGTCTCGACGATGGTGACGCGAGCGCCCTTCCCGATCGCGACCTGCGAACGGGAGAAGGCCGACGCCGAAGCGGCGGTCGCGATGTGGATGATCTGGATCGGTGCGGAGAGCTGCGCGCCGTCGGCGATCGATAGCACCACGCCATCGGTCGCCATCGCCGCGTTGAGCGAGATCACCGCGTCGGTGGACGCGGTCTTCAGCAGGCCGGCATCCTTCTCCAGCGTATCACGAAGGGTCTTGAAGCCCGCTTCAGAGGCGAGCGCCTTGACATCGGAGAGATCGGCCGCGAACACGCCGTCGACCAGCACCAGCTTGCGGGCGCCTTCGATCGCATGCGCCTTCACCGCGTCCGCGGCGCGCTTCAGCGCGGCCGCATCGGGCGCGGCTGCCAGCGGCAGCACCTCGCCGACCAGCGCGCGGAGGTCGGTGTATTTCCATTCCTCGATCCGGCGATGCGGCAGTCCGAGACGCTCGTACGTCTCGAACGCCTCGCGGCGCACCGCGATCACATCAGGCGAACCCGGCAGGCGGCCTTCGGCGCTGGCGAAGAGATCGCTCACCGCGCGGCCGGTTCCGGTCTTTGCCACAGCAACGTTCATCGCAAAATTCCTTACGCGGCATCCTCGAACTGGGCGTAGCCGGACTCTTCCAGCTCCAGCGCCAATTCCTTGCCGCCGCTCTTCACGACACGGCCCTTCGACATCACGTGCACGAAGTCGGGCACGATGTAGTTCAGGAGCCGCTGATAGTGGGTGATGACGACCATCGCGCGCTTGGGCGAATGCAGTGCATTGACGCCGTCGGCCGCGATGCGCAGCGCGTCGATGTCGAGGCCCGAATCCATCTCGTCGAGGATGCACAGGCTCGGCTCGAACAGCGCCATCTGCAGCACCTCGTTGCGCTTCTTCTCGCCGCCGGAGAAGCCGACATTGACGCCGCGCTTGAGCATGTCCTGCGGAATGTTGAGCGACTTCGAGACCTCGCGGACCTTCTTCAGGAAGTCCGGCGTCGAATATTCGCTCTCGCCGCGGGCCTTGCGCTGCGCGTTGAGCGCAGTGCGCAGGAAGGTCATGGTGGCAACGCCGGGAATCTCGACCGGATACTGGAACGCCAGGAACACGCCCTTGGCGGCACGCTCCTCGGGCGCCATCTCCAGGAGGTCCTCGCCCTTGAACAGGATCTGGCCGTCGGTGACCTCATAGCCGGGCTTGCCGGCGATGACGTGGGAGAGCGTCGACTTGCCGGACCCGTTCGGCCCCATGATCGCGTGGATCTCGCCTTCGTTCACGGTCAGCGTCAGCCCGTGGAGGATCTCACGCTCCTCGACACGAACCTTCAGGTCTTTCACTTCAAGCAAAGCCATCTTGGTATCCAGTCTATTCAATTGATGTTGGAGCGCCGAAGCGCGCCGCGAGGGTCGGCGATCAGCCGACCGACCCTTCAAGCGAGATCGAGATCAGCTTCTGCGCTTCCACCGCGAATTCCATCGGCAGTTGCTGCAGCACGTCCTTGACGAAGCCGTTGACGACGAGGCCAACCGCCTCTTCCTGGCTGAGGCCGCGCTGGATGCAGTAGAACAGCACGTCCTCGGAGATCTTCGATGTCGTCGCCTCGTGCTCGAACGTCGCCGAGGAGTTCTTCGCCTCGATGTACGGCACAGTGTGCGCGCCGCATTTGTCGCCGATCAACAAGGAATCGCAGGCGGTGAAGTTGCGCGCGCCGGTCGCTTTGCGATGCGCGGTGACGAGACCGCGATAGGTGTTCTGCGACTTGCCGGCGGCGATGCCCTTGGAGATGATGCGGCTCGACGTGTTCTTGCCGAGATGGATCATCTTGGTGCCCGAATCGACCTGCTGGAAGCCGTTCGAGATCGCGATCGAGTAGAACTCGCCGCTCGAATTATCACCACGCAGGATGCAGCTCGGGTATTTCCAGGTGATCGCCGAACCTGTTTCAACCTGGGTCCAGGAGATCTTGGAACGGTCGCCGCGGCAGTCACCACGCTTGGTGACGAAATTGTAGATGCCGCCCTTGCCTTCCGAGTTGCCCGGATACCAGTTCTGCACCGTCGAATATTTGATCTCGGCATCGTCATGCGCGACGAGCTCGACCACGGCGGCGTGCAGCTGGTTCTCGTCGCGCTGCGGTGCGGTGCAGCCCTCGAGATAGGAGACGTAGGAGCCCTTGTCGGCGATGATCAGCGTGCGCTCGAACTGGCCGGTGTTGCGCTCGTTGATGCGGAAATAGGTCGACAGCTCCATCGGGCAACGCACGCCCGGCGGCACGTAGACGAACGAGCCGTCGGAGAACACCGCCGAGTTCAGCGTCGCGTAGAAATTATCCGAGGTCGGAACCACCGAGCCGAGATACTTCTGAACCAGTTCAGGGTGCTCGCGGATGGCTTCCGAGATCGGCATGAAGATCACTCCGGCCTTCTTCAGCTCCGCCTTGAAGGTGGTCGCAACCGAAACCGAATCGAACACCGCATCGACCGCGATCTTGCGGCGCGCGGGGTCTTCCTCGCCGGGCTTCGGCTCGATGCCTTCGAGCATGGCGACTTCCCGCAGGGGAATGCCGAGCTTCTCGTAGGTCTTCAGAATCTCCGGATCGATCTCGTCGAGCGAGGTCACCGTCTTCTTCGGCTTCGGTGCCGCGTAGTAGTAGAGATCCTGGAAGTCGATCTTGGGATAATCGACGCGCGCCCAAGTCGGCTCGGACATGGTCAGCCAGCGCCGATAGGCTTCCAGCCGCCACTGGAGCATCCAGGCGGGCTCGTTCTTTTTCTGTGAGATGAACTTTACGATCTCTTCCGATAGCCCCTTGGGAGCCTTCTCGGTGTCGATCAGGGTCTCAAACCCATAACGATATTGGTCGACGTCGATGCGCTTCACGCGCTCGACCGTCTCTTGTACGGCTGGCATTCCATCCTCCGCTCGCGGTTTCAAGGACCGCGGTGGATCAAACTCGGACGATTATTACGATGTTTTTCTGCGGAAAGCACTGGCTTAGAACGGTTCAAGCCGTGTTTCGTCGCTTACGCTCTAAGTAGGGTATTACCGAGCTTTCGCCAAGCCTCTAACGCCCTATTGATGTCATCTGGTTTCGTGGACCAGCCCAGACTGAGACGCACCGCTCCTTGGGCCACGGCCGGGTCGAACCCCATCGCCGAGAGCACGTGGGAGGGCTGGACCTTCCCTGAGGAACAGGCCGAGCCGGACGACACCGCCACGCCTTCGAGGTCGAAGCCGATCACGGCGGTCTCGGCCTTCAGGCCCGGCGCCGTGAACAGGATGGTATTCGGCAACCTCTTCACGTCGCTTGCGAAGATCGTCGCCCCGGCACTGGCGCCGATACCATTTTCCAAGCGATCTCTGAAGGTTGCCATCCGCTCCGCATCCTCCGGCAGAGCCTGGAGCGAGGCTTTCACCGCCGCCCCGAAGCCGGCGATGCCCGCGACATTCTCGGTTCCCGCGCGCCGGTTCAGCTCCTGACCGCCGCCCCGCAGCACCGGTTCCAGTCCAGCGATCCCCTCCGCTACCACCAGGGCGCCGATGCCCTTGGGCCCGCCGATCTTGTGCGCAGAAAAGGTCGCGAGGTCGGCGCCTACCTCGTTAATATTGAACGCAATTTTGCCAAGCGCCTGAATCGCGTCGACGTGCAGGAGGCCGCCGGCCTCGTGGACGATCCGCGCGGCCTCAGTGACCGGTTGGAGTGCGCCCGTCTCGTTGTTGGCGACCATGATCGAGACCAGCGCCGGCGGGCCGTCGGCGAGCAGCGCCTGGAGGTGATCGAGGTCGAGTACGCCGGAACGGCTGACGTGGATGTGCTCGATTCTCTCCGCCGGGAACCGGCCGCCCGCCAGGACCGAGGCATGCTCGATCGCCGAGACCAGCAGCCGCTCGACGGGACCTCCGGACGGCCCCTTCAGGCCAGGCGACAGCGCCAGCGCATTGGCCTCGGTTCCGGCGGAGGTGAAGACGACGTTCCGCGATAGCGCGCCTACGGCCGCGGCAAGCGTGGCGCGGGCCTCCTCGACCAGCCGCCGCGCCTCCCGCCCCTCGGCATGGACCGAGGACGGATTGCCGATCAGCTCCCACGCGGCCAGCATCGCAGCCCGGGCTTCGGCGCGGAGCGGTGTGGTCGCATTCCAGTCGAGATAAACGCGGCTCGGCATCGACTACTATATTACCTTACGTCATTGGGGCGTTGCGCCCGCATCGCGTTCGACCGACATGGGCCGCCGCCGCGCACTTGGCAACCGCGATTCCGAATCCGGTGCCGGCGATGACGCGGCCATGACAGGCTAACGTCTTGAGCCCATTGGCCGATGTTCAAGATGCTTGCTTTTTGCCCCTGCGCCCATGTTAGAACGCGGGCCGTCAAGTCACCGCGCGCCTTTTGCGCATCACCGCGAGGCGCACGCCTTCTCACCCTTCCATTCGCGCTTTCGTCGGCATCGCTGTCGATGAGGCCACAATCGGTTGATTGCCAAGGATCCTCGCTCCAGCACATCAATCAAGAGATCATCGATGCCTGAAGTTATTTTCGCCGGCCCCGCTGGCCGTCTCGAAGGCCGCTATCACCCGGCCAAGCAGAAGAACGCGCCGATCGCGATGATCCTGCATCCGCATCCGCAGTTTCACGGCACGATGAATCATCAGATCGTGTACCAGTGCTACTACGCCTTCGCACATCGCGGCTTCTCGGTGCTGCGCTTCAATTTCCGCGGCGTCGGCCGCAGCCAGGGCTCGTTCGATCACGGCACCGGCGAATTGTCGGATGCGGCGGCAGCGCTCGACTGGGCGCAGACCATCAATCCCGAAGCGCGCGCCTGCTGGGTTGCCGGCTTCTCCTTCGGCGCCTGGATCGGCATGCAGCTCCTGATGCGCCGTCCCGAGGTCGAGGGCTTCATCTCGATCGCGCCGCCGGCCAACCTCTACGACTTCTCGTTCCTCGCGCCCTGCCCGTCATCGGGCCTGATCGTGCACGGCGAGAAGGACGCGGTGGTGCCGCCGAAGGACGTCAACACGCTGGTCGAGAAGCTGAAGACGCAGAAGGGCATCGTGATCGACCAGCAGGTCATCCCCGGCGCCAACCACTTCTTCGACGCCAAGCTCGAGCCGCTGATGGAGACCATCACGGCCTATCTGGACATGCGCCTCGCCAACGTGCGCTGAGGATTTGTACCAGAGGTCGTGTAGCCCGGATGAAGCGAAGCGAAATCCGGGAAACTCCATCGGCCGAAAGAAGACCCCGGATTGCGCTTCGCTTCATCCGGGCTACGGGCACCCGGCTCAGGCCAGCTTGAGCGCGACGATCCCCATCAGCACCAGCGCGATGCCCGCAAGCTTCGTCGCGCTCAAGGTCTCGCCGAACAGCACCACGCCCATGACGAAGGTGCCGGCCGCGCCAATGCCAGTCCACACCGAATAGGCGACGCCGACCTCGAGCACCTTCAGGGCACGCCCGAGCAGGAACACGAAGGCCGCGAGCAGCACGAGCGAAACGATGCTCCAGCCGACGCGCGTGTAGCCTTCCGCATATTTCATCGAGATCGCCCAGCCGACATCGAGCGCACCGGCGATCGCCAGCATCAGCCAGGCCATGGATTGCGACATCGGCGCGCGCTCAGGCCGCGAGCTTGAGCAGATGCGCGTCGTGCCTGACGAGGAACGCGCGCAGCAATTGCGGATAGTCGGCGCCGACCGCGGTGCGCACGCTCGGACGTTGCGCGAGCTCGGCGCGCCAGGCGCGGACCTTCGGCACCTCGCGGAAGATGCCGTGATCGGTCAGCCCGTCGAACAGGTCGAAATAGCGGAACACCGGCGCGAACACGGCATCGACGAGGCTGAACGCATCGCCGGCGAAATAAGGCCCGGCGCCGAGAGCCGCTTCCACGCGCGCGAACTTTGCGACCAACGCCTGGCGCTTGCTTTCGAACATCGCCGGATCGGTCGTGGTTTCCAGGCCCCAGAGATCGCCGAGGATTGCGGAACCAAACTCCATCCAGGCGCGGTGCTCGGCGCGCTTCAACGCATCCGCCGGATGCAGCTTGAGGCCTGCTTGCGTCTCCTCGATGTACTCGCAAATCACGTTGCTCTCGAACAGAGCGACCTCGCCCTGCTCCGTCGTCACCACCAGCACCGGCACCTTGCCGAGCGGCGACAGTTTCAGAAACCAGTCGGGCTTGTTGGCGAGATCGATGTCGATCCGCTCGAACGGAACGCCCTTCTCCTTCAGCGCGATCACTGCGCGCTGCACGTACGGGCAAAGCTTGTGGCTGATCAGTTTCAGTGAAGCGGTCGTTTCAAGCGAAGTCGTCATGGCCATGATCCCGGCGGTTCGATGCAACTGCATCCAAGATAGATGCAGTTGCATATATCCGTCAAGATCAATGCAGCTGCATCAACCTGGGCTGATGCAGAACCCTCAGGGCCGCGCGATCACCCCGCCCGTCATCGGCATCGGCACGCCCGTGGTGGCGGGATAGGACAATGGCAGACCCTTCAGGCCGCGGGCGGCGAGGAAGCCGAAGGCCTGCGCCTCGATGGCATCAGAGGCCCAGCCGAGGATCTCGGCGGCCTCGACGGTGGCAGAGCCGACCCGCTCCCGCAGCATCCGCAGCATCGTGAGATTGCGGGCGCCGCCGCCGCAGATGATCCAGCTCCGCGGCCGTCGCGGCAGCAGCGGGATGACGCGGGCGATCGCGGCCGCGGTGAAGGCGGTCAGCGTCGCCGCGCCGTCGGCGGGCTGGACGTCGCCGAGTTTCAAGGCGGCAAAGTCGTTGCGGTCGAGAGATTTCGGCGGCGGAGCTGCGAAGAACGGCAATTCCAGCGCTCGCGCGATCCAGGCCTCGTCGGCCTTGCCGAGCGCCGCGAACTTTCCTTCCGCATCAAACGCCTGGTTCATGGTGCGGTACATGAAATCGTCGAGCAGCGCATTGCCCGGCCCGGTGTCGCAGGCGATCAGCGTGTCGTTGCCGTCGATATACGTGATGTTAGAGACGCCGCCGATATTGACCACGACGATCGGCCCTTCGCGCTCCAGCGAATTGGCGAGCGCCCGGTGGTAGACCGGGACGAAGGGCGCGCCCTGCCCGCCCGCCTCGACGTCGGCGGCACGGAAATCATACATGACGGGAATATGGATCGCTCTCGCTAGCGCCGCCGCATCGCCGATCTGGACCGTCAGCCGCCGCTCGGGCCGGTGCAGCACCGTCTGGCCGTGGAAGCCGACGATGTCGATATCCTCCGGCTTCATCCGGTTCTGGGCGACGAAGGCGGCGACCGCCTCGGCATGGGCGCGCGTCACCGCCCGCTCGGCCTCGGCCAGAACGCCCGGCCGGGCATCGCGTTGCGTCAGGTTCACCGCCTCGCTCAGCGCCTGGCGCAGCAGATTGCGCTCCGCCGGGCTATAGGGGCGGTAACCGGAGGGCCCGAACGCCTTCACCTGCTTTCCGTCGGTTTCGATCAGCGCGACATCTACCCCGTCCAGCGAGGTGCCGCTCATCAAACCGAGTGCCGTCAACATCATGGATCAGCGTCCTCAAACTCCCCCTCCGGCATGCCGATCTTGTGCCAGAGGGACACATCTTATAATGCCACAGCGCCAAGTGGCGGGCAGCAATCGAGTTCCCACGGAAGACCCTTAAATTGCTCCCAAAACAGTAAACCAAGAATTGTCAGGCACGCCGACAGATGACTGCATTTAAATCGGATTTCCTCAACACCCTGCAGGAACGTGGATTCATCCACCAGTGCTCCGATTTCGAGGGGCTGGACGCCCTCGCCGCCAAGGGCGAGGCGATCGCCTATGTGGGCTACGATTGCACCGCCCGCTCGCTGCACATCGGCAACTATCTGACCATGATGATGCTGCACTGGCTCCAGCAGTCCGGCAACAAGCCGATCACGCTGATGGGCGGCGGCACCACCATGGTGGGTGACCCCTCCGGCAAGGACGAGACGCGCGCGATGCGCACCGTTGCCGAGATCGAGGCCAACAAGGAATCGATCCGCGGCGTGTTCGCAAAGGTGCTGCGCTATGGCGATGCCAAGAGCGACGCCATCATGCTCGACAATGCGGAGTGGCTGACCAAGCTGAACTGGATCGAGATGCTGCGCGACGTCGGCCGGCATTTCTCGGTCAACCGCATGCTGACCATGGACTCCGTGCGCCTGCGCCTCGAGCGCGAGCAGGAGATGAGCTTCATCGAGTTCAACTACATGGTCTGCCAGGCCTACGACTTCGTCGAGCTCGCCAAGCGCACCGGCTGCCATCTGCAGATGGGCGGCTCGGACCAGTGGGGCAACATCATCATGGGCGTCGATCTCGGCCGCCGCATGGGCACGCATCAACTGTTCGCGCTGACGACACCGCTGCTGACGACCGCGTCGGGCGCCAAGATGGGCAAGACCGCGCAAGGCGCGGTGTGGCTCAACGCCGACCAGTTCTCTCCCTATGACTTCTGGCAATACTGGCGCAACACCGAGGACGCCGACGTCGGCAAGTTCCTGAAGCTGTTCACGACGCTGCCGATGGCCGAGATCAAGAAGCTCGAAGCACTCGGCGGCTCGGAGATCAACGAAGCCAAGAAGGTGCTCGCCACCGAAGCGACCGCGCTGCTGCACGGCCGCGACGCCGCGAACGAGGCGGCCGAAACCGCGCGCCGCACGTTCGAGGAAGGCGCGCTGGCGGAGAGTCTCCCGACCGTGGAAATTCCGCGCGGCGAGCTGGATGCCGGCCTCGGCGTGCTCAACGCCTTCGTCAAGGCGGGCCTCGTTGCCTCCAACGGCGAGGCGCGGCGCCAGATCAAGGGCGGCGGCCTGCGCGTCAACGACGAGCCCGTCACCGACGAGAAGATGGCGCTGTCCGCGGGCCATCTGACGCCCGAGGGCGTGATCAAGCTGTCCTTCGGCAAGAAGAAGCACATCCTCATCAAGCCTGCATAGGCGTATGAGCTTTTCGCTGCTTGTCAGGGCGCGTCGAAGCGCGCTCCCTGACTGCAATGGATCAGAACACGCCCAGGGAACATGGAGCTGCGACGCAGCAAGGCGCGGTGCGCACCGCGCTCGTGGTGCTCGCGCTGTGCTTCACTTTGGCGGTTCTTGGTCGCGGCCTAAGCGAGAGCTTCACCGTCTTCCTCAAGCCGATCTCCGAAAATTTTGGCTGGGACCGCGCGCAGGTCGTCTCGATCTATTCGCTGACCTGGCTGATCAGCGGATTGACCGCGCCGCTGGTCGGACGGCTGTTCGACCATTCTGGACCGCGCATCGTCTACGCACTCGGACTGTTCCTGCTCGGCTCGGCCTTCCTGATTGCGGCGCACGCGCAGGCGCTCTGGCAATTCCAGCTTTCGATCGGACTCTGCGTCGGCATCGGCGTCGCCTTCATCGGCAACGTGCCGAACTCGATTTTGCTCGGCCGCTGGTTCGGCCCGAAGCTGCCGACCGCAATGGCGGTGGTCTATTCGGCGATGGGCGGCGGCGTGCTGGCTTTGCTGCCGGCCTCGCAATTGCTGATCGATCATCTCGGCTGGCGCGAGACCTATCAGCTATTCGGCTTTGCCGCGTTGGGTTTTCTGGTGCCGTTGTTGCTCCTGCCCTGGCGCATGTTCTCGGCCGGCTCGCCGCATGTCACCAAGAAGACCGATCCTGATTTCATCGACAACGGCTGGACGCTTGTCAGCGCGATGCGCCACCACGCCTTCTGGGCGTTGTTCTCGACCTTCTTCTTCACCGCGGTCGGCATGTATTCAATCGCCGCCCAGATCGTGGCCTATCTGATCGACGCCGGATTCCCGCCGCTCCAAGCCGCGACCGCCTGGGGCTTTTCGGGCGTCGTGCTGGTGTTCGGCATGATCGGCGTCTCCGCGCTCGACGGGCTGATCGGGCGCCGGCCGTCAGTGCTGCTCAGCTACGCGATCTCGATTCTCGGCATCGTCCTGCTGTGGCTGCTTCAGTATTATCCGAACGTCATCCTGCTCACCGGTTTCGTCGTCTGCTTCGGCAGCATGATGGGCTCGCGCGGGCCGCTGATCACCGCGACCGCGATGAAGATCTTTCGCGGCAAGCGCGTCGGGACGATCTTCGGCACCATCTCGATCGGCAGCGGCCTTGGCTCGGCGTTCGGCTCATGGAGCGGCGGCCTGATCCACGACGCCACCCACGGATACAATCTCCTGCTCGTCTTCGCACTTGCGAGCGTGATCCTCGGAATGATTCCGTTCCTGATTGTCCCCGCCTTGCGGGAGTAGGTCTCTCACGGGTAACCTGAGCGCATTCGCGTCACCGGGAAATTACGGATGGGCGTGACGCGAGCGGCCGCAAAAAATGCGGATCGCGAGCGGCTGAAAGTCCTGCCTGCGGTGTTTTGTCCGACATGACAAAAATGTCAGCTCGAATTGAGCCTGGGCAGCTTGCAGGGTGGAACTGAATGCGGTCCTAGTCGCAGGCATTGGATGGAGGGCACAAACCAATGAACTTTCCCTATCTCGTTCGCTTTCAGCCGGTTCTCTTGAGCCTGTTTCGCTTCTTCACCGGCCTCTTGCTGTTCCAGTACGGCGTCGCCAAGCTGTTCAAGTTTCCGGTGCTCCCCTACTTCGCGAACATCCCGCCGCTGATCTACGCCGCAGGTACGCTTGAGCTCGTGCTCGGCGCGCTGCTGATGATCGGCCTGTTCACACGCCTCGCCGCTTTCATCCTCTCGGGCGAGATGGCCTTCGCCTACTTCATGGGCCACATGTTCAAGGGCGAGACGCCGGTGTTCCTGCCGTTGCTCAACGGCGGCACCGCGGCGATCCTGTTCTGCTTCGCCTGCCTCTACCTCTCCGCAGCCGGCGGCGGCTCGGTCAGCGCCGATGCGGCGATGGGCAAGGACTAACAGCGACGCTGACGCGCGCCATTGACGCGCAAGTAACGGATGGCACCGGCGCTGCCGGTGCCATCTACCGCGAGCCCAGCACGTTCCAGATCAGAACGAGGGCCGCGACGAGCAGCACGGACATGATGAGGCGATGAACGAATCGCTTCATGGCCGCACCGGCAGAGCTCGATGACCACCCAAGTCCAAGGTCGATCTTATCCGACACGCGCGCTGAGGCACGTCGGCGCATGGCGATTTGCCTGCACGGTTGCGCATAAGGCTGCGGACGCTGTCCCGCGCGGCGGGCTGCCGCATGGCTATGTTCATGATTGGTAAGAACTTGATGCTACCGATGTTGACAATAACAACCATTCCATAGGGGCTGTGATGAAGCTGCTGAGCCATCTGAAGATCCGCACCAAGCTGACCAGCATGGTCTGTCTTGCGGCTCTCACAGTCACAGCCATCATCGCGGTATCGGCCTTCCTCAGCAAGAGCCGCATGATGGAGGACCGGGTCCAGCAGATGAGAACCGCGGTCGACATGCTCTACAACCTCGCCCAGTCGGTCCAGGACGACGTGACTGCCGGCAAGCTGACCCAGGCCGAGGCGAAGGCCCAGTTCCACATGCGCGGACGGCGCATGAGCTTCAATGGTGGTCAGGGCTACCCCGTCGTCTACAATCCCGACACCTCGCTGCTCGTGAACGGCGCCAACCAGCAGCTCGAAGGCAAGATCACCGGCGCCGTCGACGCCAACGGCGTCCTGATCGCCGACGCGATCATCAACGTCGCCGCCCAGAATGCCCAGGGCGGCGTGACCTCCTATCTCTATCCCCGCCCCGGCCAGACCGAAGCCGTTCGCAAGACCGTGTTCGCGCGCAAATTCGCCCCTTGGAACGCAACCATCAGCTACGGCCTCTATGTTGACGACATCGATGCCGACGTGCGCGCACTGACGTTGGAGCTTGCCGCGATCGGCGTCGGCCTGATGCTGCTGATGGCGACGCTGTCCTGGCTGATCGCTCGCGACGTGCTCGGCGCGCTCGACCGCCAGAAGAACCGCATGCAGGAGATTTCCGAAGGCGCCATCGACAAGCCGGTCGAGGAGACCGACCGCGGCGACGAGATCGGCCGCATGGCCGAGACGCTCGAAGTGCTGCGCCAGACCGCACTCACGGCACGCAACCTCGAAGCCGAGCAGGTCGCCGCCAAGACCCGCAGCGAGCAGGAGAAGCGGGACGCCCTGATCTCGCTCGCCGACCGTTTCGATGCGTCCGTTGGCCAGCTCGTCGGCCTGATGGCCTCGGGCTCCGGCGAGTTGGAGACCACCGCCAAGTCGATGTCGTCCACTGCGGAAGGCACCAACCGCCGCGCCGCCGTGGTCGGCTCGGCCGCCACCGAAGCCAGCCAGCGCGTCCAGACCGTTGCGGCCGCAGCCGAAGAGCTCTCCTCCTCCATCACCGAGATCAGCCGTCAGGTCGCGCAATCCGCCGAAGTGACCGGGCGGGCAGTGGACAGCGCACGCCGCACCGACACCATCGTGCGCGCGCTCTCGGACGGCGCCCAGCAGATCGAGCACGTCGCCGAGCTGATCTCCAGCATCGCGGCCCAGACCAACCTTCTCGCCCTCAATGCCACCATCGAGGCCGCCCGCGCCGGCGAAGCCGGCCGCGGCTTTGCCGTCGTCGCCTCCGAGGTGAAGTCGCTGGCGAGCCAGACCGCCGAGGCCACCCGCGAGATCGGCGACAAGATCGCCCAGATCCAGGGCGCGACCAAGGAGGCCGTGGACGCGATCGGCGGCATCACCGCCACCATCGAGGAGGTCAGCCGCATCGCCACCTCGATCGGCGCCGCCATCGAGGAGCAAGGCGCCGCCACCGCCGAGATCGCCCGCAGCGTCTCGCAGACCGCGGAGGCGACCAAGGAAGTCACCACCAATATCGGCGGCGTTAGCACCGCCGCGAACGAGACCGGCAACGCCGCCGGCATGGTGCTCGCTGCGGCTAGCAACCTCTCCAAGCAGGCCGAGCAGCTCTCCGGCGAAGTCGGGACCTTCCTGGCCGGCGTGCGCGCGGCGTAAGCCGCGCGACTTCTGCGGGCCGAACGCGGCGATGCATCGGCGAATCGATGCATCGATCGAACCGGCATTCGGTCGCGCAAACACCATCGCGATCCATATTTTTCCTGGACACGACGACGCAGGTGTCGGCGTCTCGTTTGCATCCGCGTGTCCACGGCTGCGCGAATTGCGCCACGCCTGAACGCGCGATGCGATGCGTTCAGGAATGGTAAGGACTTCCTGATACGGCTACGCGAGAACAAGCATTCTACAACCGTTCGCGAGGCCGTCATGACGCTGCTCAGTCACCTGAAGATTCGCACCAAGCTCACCAGTATGGTTGCACTCGCAGCGCTCACTGTCACCGCCCTCATTGTCGCCTCAGGCTATCTCAGCAAGACTCGCATGCTCGACGATCGCGCGCACCAGATGCAGACGGCGGTCGACCTGCTGCACGGCTTCGCGCAATCGCTCCAGGACGAGGTCACGGCCGGCAAGATGACGCTCGCCGATGCGCAAGCCCAGTTCAAGCTGCGCGGCCGGCAGATGAAGTTCAACGGCGGCCAGGGCTATCCGGTCGTCTACACCGCCGATTCAACCGTCATGATGAATGGCGGCGCGCCGCAGCTCGAAGGCAAGAACAACGGCATCAAGGATGCCAATGGCATCGTGATCGGCGATGCCACGGTGGCCGCCGGCAAGCTCACACCTGAAGGCAGCACCCTGTCCTATCTCTTCCCGCGTCCGGGCGAGACCGTTCCGGTTCGCAAAATGGTGTTCGCTCGCCAGTTTGCGCCGTGGAACGTCGCGATTGCCTACGGCCTCTATGTCGACGACATCGACGCCGATGTCCGCGCGCTGACGCTGGAGCTCGCCGCGATCGGTGTCGGCCTGATGCTGTTGATGGCGACGCTGTCCTGGCTGATCGCTCGCGACGTGCTCGGCGCGCTCGATCGTCAGAAGAACCGCATGCAGGAGATTTCCGAAGGCGCCATCGACAAGCCGGTCGAGGAGACCGACCGCGGCGACGAGATCGGCCGCATGGCCGAGACGCTCGAAGTGCTGCGCCAGACCGCGCTTACGGCACGCAACCTCGAAGCCGAGCAGGTCGCCGCCAAGACCCGCAGCGAGCAGGAGAAGCGCGACGCCCTGATCTCGCTCGCCGACCGGTTCGATGCCTCGGTCGGCCAGCTCGTCGGCCTGATGGCCTCGGGCTCCGGCGAGCTCGAGACCACCGCCAAGTCGATGTCGTCCACTGCGGAAGGCACCAACCGCCGCGCCGCCGTGGTCGGCTCGGCCGCCACCGAAGCCAGCCAGCGCGTCCAGACGGTCGCTGCCGCCGCCGAGGAGCTCTCTTCCTCGATCACCGAGATCAGCCGCCAGGTCGCGCAGTCCGCCGAAGTGACGGGGCGCGCCGTGGACAGCGCACGCCGCACCGACACCATCGTGCGCGCGCTCTCGGATGGCGCCCAGCAGATCGAGCACGTCGCCGAGCTGATCTCCAGCATCGCGGCGCAGACTAACCTTCTCGCCCTCAATGCCACCATCGAGGCCGCCCGCGCCGGTGAAGCCGGCCGCGGCTTTGCCGTCGTCGCCTCCGAGGTGAAGTCGCTGGCGAGCCAGACCGCGGAAGCCACCCGCGAGATCGGCGACAAGATCGCGCAGATCCAGGGCGCGACCAGGGAGGCCGTGGACGCGATCGGCGGCATCACCGCCACCATCGAAGAGGTCAGCCGCATCGCCACCTCGATCGGCGCCGCCATCGAGGAGCAAGGCGCCGCCACCGCCGAGATCGCCCGCAGCGTCTCGCAGACCGCGGAGGCGACCAAGGAGGTCACCACCAATATCGGCGGCGTCAGCACCGCCGCCAACGAGACCGGCAACGCCGCCGGCATGGTGCTCGCCGCTGCCTCGAACCTCTCCAAGCAGGCCGAGCAGCTCTCCGGCGAAGTCGGGACCTTCCTGGCCGGCGTGCGCGCGGCGTAAGCGCCGCAGATATTCCTAACCGATTGTCGTCATGCCCGGGCTTGTCCCGGGCATCTACGTTTTGGGGGCACGCGGCGAGCCGTGGATGGCCGGGGCGCGGCCATGACGCCTGGGGAAACGTCCGCAATCCAAGGTCTCAGGTGATTTCGGCCGCCCCCACCGTCAGGAGCCCAAGCGAGTGCCCGATCGCGCCGGCCCCCCGGCTATCGCCGCGTGAGGCTGCAGCCGCTCGAGAGCTGACGGCTCGATCCGGTCGAAGAGCCGTCATTCGACTGCGAGGGGAATTCCTCGAACGGCGAGTTCTGCTTGCCGGTGTTGAACTCCATGATCTTGCGGGTCACGCCGGGAAAGATCGCGGAGATCGGATTGACGCGCATCACTGGCGCGGCCGGCGTGCCGATGACCTCATAGGTCACGCCGATCAATCCCTCTTTATCGCCGGCACCCAGGATCAACCCGAGCACTGGAATTTGTCCGAACATGTTGTTCAAGCCATACATCGGCACGAAGGTGCCGCTCATGCAGACCTGGTTGCCGGGATAGTCGATCGACCCTTCGATGGTTGCGCCGATCATCGGCCCCTTGACCACGCCGTCGCGGACCGTCAGCGCGCCGTTCTGCCGCGTGAACTCGGCGCGGAGCGCGGTGAAGGAGACGCCATTCCCGGTACCATTCGGAGCGCCTGCAGCCACCCGCTCGAGCTGCGCCTCGCCCTTCACCGTGAAGTCGCGCACGTTGATGAGGCCCTCGCGCGACGTGTTCGGGTCGGATGTGGGCGGCTCCATCGCCACCACCATCTGGCCGCCGACCGCCTTGGTGTAGGTATCGGTGAAGCGCAGCAGCGCGCCGGCATTGTTGGTCTGGAGGTAAATCACCTCGCGGTTGCCCTGGGCGCGCCCGCCGCGCAGGTCAGCCGCAACAGGCGAGTCGTTGCCGATCTTGCCGCTCAACGTGAAGGCCTTCACGGCGCCGCTGCGGCGCGACATCTTGGCGTCGACGCTGCGCATCGCCTCGCCGTTGAATCCCATGACGGCGCCGAGCTTCACGTCGATGTCGAAATCGACGTTCTTCATCTTGCTCTTGGCATCGTCCTTTGAATTGCCCGAGATCGCCGATTTCAGGAAGCCGCGACCGTCGAACACGTCGCCGCGCATCGTGCCCTTGACCACGCCATCCTGGCTGCGCTCGACCTTCAACGAGGCCTTGTCACCGTCGGATGGCGAATAGGTCGGGAAGTTCGCATTGACGAGATCGCCGTTTGGATCGACCTCGAGCGAGCCCTTGATCGAAGCGCCACCACCTTCGATGACGATGTCCTCGAAACGGGTCGACTGCGCAGTCGGCACCACCTTGAAGCTGGCCTTGCCCGACTTGCCCGGCAGCTTGACCCAGCCGGGCAGGATGTTGTCGAGCTTGACCGAGGTCAGGTCGGCCTCGACGCCGAGCTTGGTGGTCTGGTCGGGCCCGCCGGCGATCTTGCCCGACAGCTTGATCGGCAACGAGCCGCTGACGGCGGGACTGAGATCGAAGCCGAGGCGCGCGCGGCTCGCATCATCCAGCGTCGCCTGCAAGCGGACATCCGCGTCGCCTTCGACCGGCTTGCGATAGTCGAGCGAGGCGGCCTGCCCGTTGATCTTGACGTCGCCCTTGACCTGATAGCCTTGGTTGTTGGCCGCGATCTTGAGGTTGTTGGCCTCCAGCTTCTGGTTCATCACCAACTTTTCGGCGGAGAAACCGTTGAGGTCGGCGGCCACCGCGTAAGCCGTATCGGACTTGGTCAGCTCGCCCTTGACCGGCAGGTTGAGCTGGATGTTTGCCGAGAACGTGCCCTTGCTGGTATTGGGATCGACCACGGTCGACGACAGATCGCTCAGGCGATCGTTGGAGAGCATCTCGGCTGCCGCAGGCACGGGTCCGTCGACGCGGAATCTCGTTCGCGACGGCGACGGCTTTGGCGCCATGTCAGGCACCTCGAAGGTGAAGTCGGAGATCGTGATCTTGCGGCCCGCGGGTGTATCGGCGATGCCCTGCCCGATCGTCACGGTCGCGGTACGCCCGGTCACGTGCGCCTTCAGATCGGCATCATGCACGACAGGCATGCCGTCCACGGGGCGGACCGCGACGCCGCTCGCCACGATGTTGACCGACAGGCCGTCGTCCGGAATCGGCGGGCCCTTGCGCGGCAGGTTCTTCGTCGGCGAGTTGATCCCGATCTCGATGCGCTGGAGCGTGCCGCGCTCGATCCGCTCGATCACCCATTCGCGCAACTCGGGAACGACGAGCGTCGGCCACATCCGCTTCATCGCGGAGGCCGACATCGGCGTTCCCGCAAAGCCCAGCGTCAGCCGCGGCTCGCCCGAATAGTCGATGGCGCCGGTGCCGGCGACGCCGATCTCGCCGTTGGAGATGTCGGCCTGCGTCAGCAGGAGGCGCTTGTGGTCGGTGTCGAAGCGGAAGCCGATCGCGATCCGGTTGAAGACGAGCGGCGGCTCGTTGTCGATGCCGCCGAGCAGGATCGATCCACCGCTGAAGCCGAGCTGCCAATCGTTGATGCTGCCATTCGGCGGCTCGAGATGCGCCAGCAGCGTCAGGCGGTTCGCGCCCGAGAGGATCTTGAATGGGGCAACCAGCACGCGCCGGTTGGCGTCCCATTCAACATTGATCTCGGCGGAGTCGATCGCCATCGGATAGTCGGGCGTGTCGGTGTCGATGATGTTGCCCGCGCCGACCGTGACCTTGCCGCGGAAGAAGGTCGGCACGCCGTCGCGGCCGAGCTCGCCCTTGAGCTCGCCGGTTAGCGGCAGATCGGCGGTATAGGTGAGGTCCTTGACCCGCAGCGCGAGGAGGATGTTGGAGGTCGAGACCTTGTCGGCACGAATATCGACCGAGCGCACGCCGTTCTCGGCCGGGCCAATCGTGGCACGCAGCAACCAAGGGCGCGCGCCCTCTTCGCCGAGGCTGAGCGTGACGCCGCCATGGGTCGGCCGGCGCAGGCTGAGCGTGATGTTCTCAAACGACCATTTGCTGCCGCGCTGCTGATCGTCGACGATCAGGTTGCCGTTCTTCAGACCGATCTCGTTGAGGTTCTGGCCGTCGAGGCCGGTCATGCTCAAACTGTCGAGCCAGTCGAGGCCCTGGAGAATTCCGCTCTGCGCCGTCGCCTGAGGCGCGGCTTGCGACGCGTCCGGGCCCACCGGCGCGGTGGCGAAGGGCGGCGGCGGGACACCGTTGCGCGGGAATGTCGGCGGCAGGCCCGCGTCCTTCTTGGAGGCAACGCCGGTCGCCAGCGGCTTCGCCGTGTCGCCCGCGGACACGGTGACGGTCCCGTCGGGCGCAATCCGGATCGCAAGCTCGGCGTCGACAAGATTGAGGCTCTCGGCGCGCAGATGGCCCATCAGCAGGCCCGCACCCGACAGCCTCACCTCGGCCTTCGGCGCGGTGGCGACGATGGCATGGTCGTGGTCGCGGACGACGATGTCGCGGATGCGGACGGCGATGCGGACCCGGCCGGCCCGCTCGATCTGGGTGCCGCCGACCTCAACCGTATTGCCGTGGCCGATATTGTCCTCGATCGCCGCTGCAAGCCAGGGCGTTGCGATGTCGAGATTGATGGGACCGGCGCCGAGCCGCCACCACAGCGCGCCAAAACAGCTCATGAAGATGACGACGAGGACGCTGACGACAATTGCGATCCGACGAAGCCAGCGCCCGCTCGGCAGCGACCGCCGAACCGACGAGAAGCCGCCGACGCGAAAGCGCGAATTGGAACGCGACAAGAGGCGGCGTGCGCGATGACCCGCCTCCTCGTCCTCCTGATCTTGATCCCAACCGGCCTCGTCCCACTCCGGCGGTTCTTGCTGGCCGCCGCGCCGATCGAAATCCCGATTGTGATCCTGGGGCGACGTATTCCTTGCCATTGCCTCTCGATACAGGCGCCCATCATAGGATTGAGCGCCGCCCGGACCGCAGCCGTCGACGGGGATCGAAGCGCCCCGCCCCGGCGTTGCCGCCATACCTCGAATATTCCTGCTGTTCGTCATTTCGCCCCGGGAGCGCGTTCAACGAGCAGTGGGGTGGTGCGTGGAATTCCTTGTAACCATACTCCGGCGCCGTCAGACTTGCCCAGCCAGGGGCGCGAATCCGGCGTGCCGGACGAGAGCTGCAATACCGCTTTGGTTGACCCGCCGAAAGCGTCGAAAGGAAGGCGTATGTCCAAGAAATCCCGAAAGAAATCGTCCAAAACGCCCTCCGGCAGTCCGACCGCTAAAAAGAAGACCCTGAAAGCGCGAGCATCAACTCAAACAAAATCCGCGAAGACACAGCGGGCGCCGGCCAGCAAATCAAAGGCGACCATAGCAAAGACAGCATCGCATGGGGCCACATCGAAACAGTTAAATTCCTCCAAATCCGCCGCCGCGGCGAAGGGATCCCTGGCCGAGGGTCAGAAGGCCCCCGCCTTCCGCCTGCCCCGCGACGGCGGCAGCGTGGCCACGCTCTCGGATTACGCCGGCCGGAAGCTCGTCTTGTTTTTCTACCCCCGCGCCGACACACCCGGCTGCACCCGGGAGGCCATCGACTTCACGCGCCTTGCTCCGGCCTTCGCCGACGCCGGCACCGCCGTACTCGGCATCTCCGCTGATTCGTTAAAGGCCCAGGAGAAGTTTCGCGACAAGCATAGCCTCGGTGTCCCCCTGATCTCGGACGAGCAGCATGAGATGCTGCAGGCGTATGGCGCCTGGGGTGAAAAATCCATGTACGGCAAGAGCTTCCTCGGGATTCTTCGCACCACGGTGCTGGTCGGGAGTGACGGCAAAGTAGCCAAGGTCTGGCGCAATGTCCGGGTCGACGGCCATGCCGATCAGGTGCTGGAAGCGGCAAGAAGTCTTTAAACCAGCCCGTTAAGTTCCAACGGTTCCGTTTCCGGAAAATTAACCATGACCGGCCCAGATTGCTGCGGCAATTAGGCCGCAAGGAACCCATCCGACCGGCGCGGGAGTGCCGATGTCGAAAAGTTCTGCCCAATACTCGCAGTACCCCCAACATCACCCCCACGACCACGGACGGGCCTTCCAGCGCCGTCCTACCGCCGCAGTCGCCGCCGCGATCCCCGTTCCCGCGGGCGACGACGCCTACACCATCGTGCATCACGGCAAGCAGGTCCGCCTCGGACCCGTGGTGTTCTGGATCGTGGTCGGCACCGTCGTGCTGCTCGGTCTCTGGTCGGCTGCGACCGCCACTTATTTCGCTTTCCGCGACGACGTGCTGACCCGGCTGATCGCCCGCCAGGCCGAGATGCAGTACGCCTATGAGGACCGCATCACCGAGCTGCGCGCCAAGGTCGACCGCACCACCAGCCGGCAGTTGCTCGACCAGGAGCAGTTCGACCAGAAGCTCGACCAGATCATGAAGCGCCAGACGGCGCTGGAGTCCCGGGCGACGGCGCTTGGCGCCATGCCCGACGTCACCGGATCGATCCCCCGCACGACGCCGCAGCGTGGCGACGCCGGCCAGGCAACGACACAGGGCACGCCAAAACCGTCGCCGATCAGCGACACCGTGATCTTCGTAGCGCCGCCGGATCGCGAAGCGCGGCTTGAGTCGCGCGCGCCGGCCGCGCTGGCGCCGCCGACCAGTCAGTTCGCCAAGAACCAGGGTTTTGACAATGTCCTGGTCCGGCTCACGACCTCTCTCGACCAGGTCGAGCGTCGCCAGATTGCGGCGCTTAGCGCCGTCGAGGAAGGCATGGATTCGCGCATGCGCCGGATGCGCGGTGTCGTCAGCGATCTCGGTCTGAACCTCGCCAATCTCGAAGCCGCCGTGCCGCGCAGCGCCATGGGGGGCCCGTTCGTGCCGGTCAAGCTGACGGCCAATGCCGGGCCGTTCGAGAAGCAGCTCAACCGCATCAACGTCACCCGCGCCGAGATGGACCGGCTCAATCGCACGCTGGCGCTGGTGCCCTATCGCAAGCCCGTCATCGGCGAGGTCGAGTTCACCTCCGGCTTCGGCGTGCGCAGCGATCCCTTCCTCGGCCGGCCCGCGATGCACACCGGTCTCGACTTCCGCGCCGCCACCGGCGATCCCGTCCGCGTCACCGCCTACGGCAAGGTGGTCTCGGCCGGCTGGTCCGGCGGCTACGGCCGCATGGTCGAGGTCGATCACGGCAATGGGCTGTCGACCCGCTACGGCCATCTCTCCGAGATCAGCGTCAAGGTCGGCGAGATTGTGAAGATCGGTCAGGTCGTCGGCCTCGTCGGCTCCACCGGGCGCTCTACCGGCCCGCATCTGCACTACGAAACCCGCATCGACGGCGAAGCGGTCGACCCGCAGAAGTTTCTGCGCGCCGGCGTGCGTCTCAGCGCGGGCTAAGTCCCGCGCCATTTCCTTTTCCGAGACAGACGGCCCTTTAGCGCCGGCCGCCGCCCATTCCACCTCCCGGGCCTCCGGGACCTCCGAAGCCGCCACCACCCATTCCACCGCCGGGTCCCATCGGCCCGCCGGGCGAGCCCATGCCGCCCGGACCTGACGGTCGACCCGACGGAGCCGAGCCGGGGTTCGCACCGGGGCTCGATCCAGGCGCAGCTCCGCCGGGGGCGCCTGGCGCGCCGGGCTGTCCACCGCCGGGATTCGGCGTGGTGCGATTCGGATGCAGGATCGAGCCGCCGCCCGACCGGTTGGGACCGCCCGCACCTCCAGGCCCTTGCTTCGGCGATCCCGGGAACTGGCCGCCGACGGCCTGCGCCGAGTCGAGCTGCAGACCGCGCGAGCGATCGAACACGCCGTTGACCACCATGCGTGCTTCGCCCGCCGCGGGCCCGAACCGCGAGCTTTCACGCGCGACCAGCCCGGAGCCGAGCTGGAGGTTTGCGCCCGCCCGCTGCACATAGGCCTCGATCGAGAGCCGGCTCGCGCCGACGAGATCCGAGAAATCGTCGATCCGCGTACGCGTGGCCTGCATCGCGCCCTGGCTCGCATTGCCCTCGATCTGGACACGCTGTCCGACCAGCAACGGATCGACGCCGCTCAATCTCAGCCCGCCGATATGCAGACCGTCAGGCCCGCGCTCGACGAGACCCGTGACGCGCGCCGCCGCATCGCGCCGCGGCTCGACCAGACTGGCGACGATGACGCCGTCGGTACGGCGCAAGCCGTAGACGGCGACCTGAGCGCCGGCGCGGAGCTTGGTCTCCTTGTCGCTCGCGACGATCTTCTGACCGAGCACGGTGAGCTCGTTGCCTTTCACCTGCTCGATCGGACCCGACACTTCGCTCGCAATCGTGATGTTGCGCGTGACCAGCGTGCCGTCGGCCTGACGGGTCGCGACCACGCGCGCGAGTTGGCCGATGCGCAGCGCCTTGACGCTGGCCGCCTCGCCGTCGATCCGGACCGGAACGTCGCTGGCGTAAGTGACGCGCTCGCCGTTGACGTAAATGCTGCCGAAGCGCTGGATCACGCCGACGATGCCGGTGCCGCCGATGCCGTGATCATCACCGCGCGTGAGCCCCGTGCCGCCGATACCCTGATCGGTGCCGCGCCCGCTCTGCGCACGGGCGATCGCGGTGCCGGCGAGCCAGAGTCCGGTCAGCAGCAGGCGGCGGGAGATCAGCGGCGGCCGGCTCATGTGGGGCCACTCTCTTTGCCGCCCTCTTTCCCGTCGCCCTCCTCGTCAGCGTCCTCGCTGTAGATGTAGATGCCAAAGTTCCAGCGGGCATCGCCGCCCTTGTCCTTGGCGAGCGCACGGTTGGCTTCGCGGTTGGCAGTCTTCAGCGCGTCCATCGCGAGCTCGCGCGAGCGCGCCTCGAGGCGCCGCGCCAGCTTCGGCGAGATGTTGTTGTAATGCACCGCGCGTTCGAGGTAGCGCGGGCCATCCGAGACGTTCTGCGCGGCGGCTGCGATGTGGTCGTGCAGGTTGCGGCCGAGATAGTGCCATTTGCTGTCGTCCTCGCCCGATGGGACGAAGGCGGCCTCGACCAGCTCGATCTCGTCATTCTCGTTGATGGTGACGAGCTTGCGGTCGACCCATTCGTCGAGCACCGCGCGCGGCCGGACGTCCTTGGTGACGGAGGCGACGAGCTGCTCGAATGACGGCTCATCGCCCTCGGCCGTACGCGGCAGCGCCAGCGGCTCGCCCTTGGCGTCGGTGAACTCGGGCGCAGCAAGCCAGCGCGCGATCACGGCGCTGGTCAGCGACACCGCCGCCGGCGCCTCGTGCACCGGCGCACCCGCGCCGCGCAGCCGCGCCACCTCCTTGCGATGGATGCCGGTGAGCAGGCTCACGCGGCTGTCGGTCTGCTCCTTTCCCTCCAGTGCGAAATCGTGCTCGGCGACGTTGACGAAAAGCTCGCGAAGCAGCTGCGCCAGCGCCGGAAAGGTCATGCCGCTGCGGATGCAGAGCCGCACCAGCGGGCGCAGCAGCCGCGCCAGCGGCGCGTGCAGCTTCGCGGCGGCATTCGGCTGCGGCGCCGCTGCTTTGGACCCGGACTTGGCATTCATGTCTGAATTGTACCTGGGCCACACGTGGGACACAATCCCACATTTTCCTGCTTTCGGATTGACGTGGTAAATTTTCCCACATATACGGAACGCCACTGAGGGGCGCGACGTAAAGGGACTCACCCATGGCTGACCGCTTGGTCCGCAATTCCACTTCGCTGCGTGCTGTGCCGGCTCCCGATTGGGCCATGGCACCATCGAGCCGATGCTGCCCGCGCTGCTGCGCGGCGTGATCTTCATCTCGGTGCTATCAGCACCGTTCGTCGCAGCGCTTCTGGCAGGCTGAGCGCCACCATGCATCACAGCCATGAAACCACGCGCCGCCCCTCGGTGCTGCACATCTTCAAGATCTACTATCCCGACCTGTTCGGCGGCACGCTCACGGTGATCCGCGACATCTGCGCGAGCCTGAAGGACGCCTTCGCCTCCGCCGTGCTGGTCTGTTCGAAATCGGCCGAGCGACGCGAGATCGTCGTCAACGACGTGCCGGTCGAGCGCGTGCGCTCGTTCGGCAATGTGATGTCGCTGCCCGCAGCCCCCACCTATCCCTGGCGCCTGTGGCGCAGGATGGCCGAGCACGATCTGCTCGCGCTCCACGCTCCCTTCCCGCTCGCCGACCTCGTCTTCGCCTTCGGGTTCGGCGCCAAGCGCCCGCTGGTGGTGCACTGGCACGCCGACATCGTCACCCATTCCGGCCTGCGCTGGCTCATCGCCCCCCTGATGCGGCGAACGCTGCGCCGCGCCAAGGCGATCATCGTCTCCGACCATGCGCTGGTCGACAACACGCCGCTGCTCCGCGAATTCGAGGACAAGTGCCACGTCGTGCCGTTCGGTATCGACACTTCGGGCTATGACTGGCCGAAGATCGAGCCGCACCATGTCAACGATCGCGGCCGCCTCGTGCTCGCCTGCGGCCGGCTCGTACCCTACAAGGGTTTTGATGTGCTGATCCGCGCGGCGGCTGCGCACAATTTCGAGGTCTGGATCATCGGTGAAGGTGTCGAGCGGCCGCGGCTCGAGGAACTGATCCGCTTCCACGGCCTCGGCGAACGCGTCCGCCTGCTCGGCTCGCTCAATGATGGCGAGCGCATCAAGCTGATGTGCCTCGCCGACGTCTTCGTGATGCCGTCGGTGACCAATGCCGAAACCTTCGGCCTCGTCCAGCTCGAGGCCATGGCCGCCGGCCGCCCGGTCGTGAACACCGCGCTCGACACCGCGGTGCCGCGCGTCGCCCGCCACGGCATGGAGGCGATCACCGTGCAGCCGGGCGATGCCGAGAAGCTGGGCGAGGCGATCGACACCCTGATCCGCGATCCCGAGCGTCGCCGCCGCATGGGACTTGCGGCACGCACCCGCGCCCTCACCCGCTATTCGGCCGCCGCCTTCAGGCAGGGCATGGAGACCGTCTACCGCGACGCCGTCGCCGCATCCAACGAGCAGCGGTCGCCGACCAGCGAGCCGCCGCAGGCTGCCGGCTGGCTGGACACCGTCAAGATCGCCGCGGCACTGGCCTGGTCCGACATGCGGCACCGCTACGTCCGCTCGCTGCTCGGCCCGTTCTGGATGTCGCTGCAGATGGCGATCGTGGTCGTGGTGCTGGGCTCGGTGATCGGCCAGATGTCGAACGCCAACATGCTGGCGCGGCTGCCGATGCTGGCGCTGTCGATGACGGCCTGGACCTTTCTCAACAGCGTCGTGCTCGACGCCACCACGGCGCTGCAGAACTCGGCGGGCCTGATCCGCGACCGGGCTTTGCCGCCGGTCATCTTCCTCCTGCAATGCACGTTCCGCCAGGCGCTGTTCGCGCTTCATAATGCCTGCGTGCCGCTGCTGCTCTGGCTGATCCTGTCGCCGCACGACCTCTCTCACGCGCTCGCGGCACTGCCCGGTCTGCTGCTGTTCGTGGCCTGCACCTTCGCCCTGAGCCTCGTCCTCGGCGCCATGGCGACGCGTTACCGCGACCTCAAGCCGATCATCGAATCCACGCTGATGCTCGCCTTCCTCGCCTCGCCCGTGATCTGGTCGTCGGACATGATCAACCACCGCTCGACGGTGATGCGGATCAATCCGCTGACGCATCTGTTCGCGGTGTGGCGCGACCCGCTGGCGGGCGGCCATGTCGATCCCGTCAGCATCATCTACGTGCTGGTCGCGCTGGCGCTGCTGAGCGGCGCGAGCGTCCTGACGCTCGTCCATCTGCGCAAAGCGGCATTCTGGATCTGACGCATGGTCTCGATCAGCCTACGCAACGTCAGTCTCGATTACCCGCTCTACGGCGCCTACGACTACTCGCTGAAGCGGCGGCTGCTCGGCCATCTCGTCCGCGAGCCGGGCGAGACGCGGATCATCCGCGCCGTCGACAACGTCACGATCGAGGCCGAGGCAGGCAGCCGCATCGGGCTCGCCGGTCCCAACGGCTCCGGCAAGTCGACGCTGCTGCGGCTGATCGCCGGCGTCTATCCACCAAGCAGCGGAACCATCGCGGTGCAGGGCAACGTCGTGCCGCTGCTCGGCCTCAACGCCGGCGTCAATCTTGATTTCGTGGCCGAGGACAACATCGCGCTGCTGCTGCGGATCAGCGGCCGCAAGCCGACCCGCGCCGTGATCGACGAGATCTGGGCCTTCACCGAGCTCGAGACACGCATGCAGCGGCTGCCGCTGCGGATGTTCTCCTCGGGCATGCTGATGCGGGTGCTGTTCGCGACCGCCACCGCCTTTCCGGCCGACATCCTCCTGCTCGACGAATGGCTCAGCGTGGTCGACGAGCATTTTGCCGAGAAGGCGCAGGAGCGCCTGTTGAACCTGGTGTCGCAGGCCGCGATCGTGATCATCGCCTCGCACGACCAGCCGCTGCTGCGCCGCACCTGCTCCAGCATCATCAATCTCGATCACGGCCGCATCGCCTCGACTGTCGCGGTCGAGCCGCCGGCTACGCGCTCTTACGAGCTTCGCGAGAAACGCGCATGAAACAGAACATCCTCGTCGTCTCCGAGTCGCTCGGACAACCCAATCACAAGCGCGGCATCTTCCACTTCACCAGGGAATTGGTACGTTCGCTCGCCGCGGAGGGTCACGAACTCACGCTGTTGGTGGAAACCTCGAAGCGTTACCGCAAGCTGTGCCGGCGCGAGCGACGCACAAAGCTGTTCGCGGCGCAGTCGCGCAACATCGAGCTGCTTGCTCTCTACCGCTTCCTTGACGAAATCAACGTGACCGGGCCGGTGACGCTCGGCGGCACGCGCCGCAAATTCGACTGGCTCCGCCACAGGGCCGGCCTGTTGCTGTCGCGGGACAACGTCCTCTGCCTGCTGCGCGCGATCGGTCTGCGTGGCCTGAACGCGCGGCTGATCGAGAACCGGCCCGCCGCGCTCGAATACATTCCGCCGGATCTGAGCCACCTCGAACTGTTCGGCGACTTTCAGCTCGAGCCCGGATTTTTCAACTATCAGGACTCCTCGGCCTTCTTCCTGCTGCCGCCACCGCGGATCGACGCGCGCGACTACGACGTCATCGTCGTGGACACCCCGACACGGGTGGCGATCAGGCGCAAGCCCGGCGCCAAGGTGATCTGCGTCGTCCACGACCTGCTGCCACTCACCGACCTTAAGCTGAGCGACATCGCAACGCGGCAGTTCCTGGCGCGAATCCGCACCAGCCTGCGCCAGGCCGACGAGCTCGCCTTCGTTTCAAACTATAGCATGATGCGGTTCAGGGAACTGTTGCCGCAATTTGCGCACCTGCCGGCGCGGGTCGTGTATCCCCGCACCCGGTTCGACGCCCCGGATGTCCTGCACCTCCCAGCCCCGTCGGGGCGTCCGGGGCGGCCGAGCTTCGTCGTGATCGTCTCGAACGAGCCGCGCAAGAACGTCACCACCGTCATCCGCGCCTTCCGCGGCGTACCCCAGGCCGATCTCATCGTGATCGGCTATGCCGGCGAGACCAGCCGGATGCGCAATCTGCCGCAAAACGTCCGCTTCGCCGGCTATGTCGACGAGCACGAAAAGGCTGCCCTGATCGCGGAGGCGCACGGCCTGATCATGCCGAGCTTTGCCGAAGGCTTTGGCGTGCCGATCATCGAGGCACTGGCCGCCAACACGCCGGTGCTGTGCTCCGACATCGCGGTGTTCCGCGAGGTCGCCGGCGAGCTCGCCGACTATTTCGACCCGTTCTCGACCGATTCCATCGCAGCATCCGTCACCCGCGTACTGACACGGCAGGAGGAGTGCCGCGGCAGGATCCGCGCGCGGCGCCACGAGCTTGCCGAGCGCTTCGGCTACGAGACCCAGGCCCGCGATTTCCTCGGGCATCATGTTCCCGCTGAAAGCCTCTCCATCGCGCAGCTCGCATCGTACGGATGACCACCCAATCCGCGATGTGGTCCGGTCCCGCTGATCAACAGGGCCGCCGGAGCCGATGGCAGGCGCTCGGCCAGTCGCCCGCGTTGGTCCGGACGGCAGATGTGCTGGTCATTCTGATCGCGGCGTCGCTGCCCTGGTCCACCACGGCGCCATCGATCTTCGTCGGGCTCTGGCTGCTCGCGGTCACCCCGACCATCAATTGGCGCGCCTATGGGCGCGAGCTGCTGCGGCCCGCGTTCGCCCTGCCGTTCGCTTTCCTGCTGCTCGCGCTCTTGGGCACCCTGTGGTCAGACGGTGACTGGGCCGACCGGCTGCACGCAATCAAGCCGGTCGCAAAGCTCGTGCTGATTCCGCCGCTGCTCTACCATTTCGGCAGGTCGGAGCGCGGCCTCCGGGTTTGCCTCGCCTTCCTCGCCTCCTGCGCGCTGCTTGCGGCGTTGTCCTGGATCGTGCTGTTCAATCCTGGCGGGAAGCTCGCCGCGACGGCATCGGCAGGTGTTCCCGTCAAGAACTACATCGACCAGAGCCAGGAGTTCACGCTGTGCGCCTTTGCGCTGGCGCTGCCCGCGCTGACCTTCTGGCGTGGCGGACGCAGGACCGCGGCAGCCGCATGCATCGCATTGATCCTGTTGTTCGCGACCAACATGGTGTTCGTCGCCTCGGCTCGGACGGCACTGGTCTGCATCGCGGTGCTGCTCGGCCTGTTTGCCTGGACGCATCTGAGCCGGCGGGCGGCGCTGGTCCTGCTCGCGGGCTCGGTCGCCGCAAGCGCGCTTGCCTGGACGACATCGCCCTATCTGCGCCAGCGCATCGCCGACATCGCCGTCGAATACCGTCACGGCCATGAGGACATCAGCCACGCCTCGACCGCGCAGCGGCTGACCTATTGGCGCAAGTCGCTTCACGCTTTTGCCGAGGCGCCGCTGATCGGACACGGCACCGGCTCGATCAAGCGGCAGTTCGAGCGCGCTGCCAGCGGCGGGAGCAGCCTCGATTCGGAAATCGTCAGCAATCCCCACAACCAGACCCTCAACGTCGCCGTGCAGTGGGGCGTCCTCGGCGTACTCCTGCTCTACGCGATGTGGATCGCGCATCTGCGGCTCTTCTTGAGCGGCGGCCTTGCCGCCTGGATCGGCCTCGTGGTCGTGGTGCAGAACATCGCGAGCTCGCTGCTGAACTCGCATCTGTTCGATTTTCACGAAGGCTGGATGTATGTACTGGGCGTCGGCGTCGCCGGCGGCATGGCGCTGAAGGCGAAAGCCGAACGCACGAACGACAGCTCCTGACTATTGGCTGCGCTCGTGGCCGACCTCGCCGGTGATGACGTCACCGAACAGCTCCCAGGCCTGCCCGTTGAAGCGCATCAGCTGCATCTGCTCGATTGGGAAATAATCGTCCGGCGAGGTGTTGACCATGATGCCCGGCAGCATCAAATCGGTGTGGAAATCCTTCAGGTTCGCGGCCTGCTTCATGACGTTCTCACGGGTGAGATTGTCGCCACACTGCTTCAGCACCTGCGCCATCGCCTCGGCCTGCACATAGCCATAGATGTTGTTGGCGTTGGCCTTGTCGCCGTCGGGATAATACTTGTCCATGAAGGCGCGCCATTTGATCACGGCCGGGTCCTTGTCCCAGGTCGGATCGGTCGGGTCCTTCAGATAGACCGTCGAGATGATGTCCTTGGAGTATTCGAGCCCGGCGGGCTTGAGCACTGAGGCCACCGAGGTCGCCGTGTTGGCGAGGAAGAACTTTGGCTTCCAGCCGAGCTCCCCCACTTTGCGGATCGCCTGCGCAGACCCCTTTGGCGCCGCCCAAGAGAAGAAGATGTCGGCGCCGGAATCGTGCAAGGCCACGATCTGCGAGTCGATCGAGGGATCGCTGACCTCATAGGATTTGTCGGCGATGATCATGTTCACCTTGTCGCCGAGCCCGTCCTTCAGGCCCTTGAACTGGTCCTTGCCGGCGTCATCGTTCTGCCAGAACACCGCGATCTTGCCGTTCGGGAAATTGTCGCGGATGTACTTTGCGTAGATCCGCCCCTCGCTCTGGTAATTGGGCTGGAAGCCCATGGTCCAGGGGAAGTTCTTGGGATCGCCGAACTTGGTGCCGCCGGAGGCGACGAAGAGCTGCGGCACCTTCTTGGCGTTCATATATTTCATGATCGCGGAATTCGACGGCGTGCCGAGCGGCTGGAAGATCAGCAGCACCTCGTCGCTCTCGACCAGCTTGCGCGCCTGCTCGATCGCCTTGGGCGGTGAATAGGCATCGTCATAGCTGACGAAGTTGATCTTGCGGCCGTTGATGCCGCCCTGCTCGTTGATCATCTTGAAGAACGCAGCCTCGGTCTTGCCGATCACGCCATAGGACGACGCCGGCCCGCTATAGGGCATGATGTTGCCGATCTTGATTTCGGTGTCGGAGGCGCCGGGGTCGTATTTCTTTTGCGCCAGGGCCGGTGCCGTGACGAGCACGCCGGCAGCAAGGATGGCGAGGGCAGCAAGGTTTCCGCGACGACCCGGCATCGTTCTCTCCCCTATTTTGTAGTCTTGTTTTGCAGGGGAGTGTCGCAAGGAGGCTCGCCGCTGGCAAGTGCGACGATTTTCCGTCGCGTGAAACGGTGAGTCCGGAACTTACGTGACGCGCCGCAGCAGAGTGAGAACGCGCCCGTCGATCACGAGCAGCGCACTGCCGATGACGATGGCGCCCGCGATCTCGCGCGCCGAGATCGGCTCGCCCAGCACCAGCCATCCCAGCAGGATGGCGGTGACAGGGATGAGCAGCGTCACCAGCATCACATTGGTCGCGCCGGAGCGCCGGATGATCTGAAAGAAGACGATGTAGGCGAGTGCGGTGGACAGACCGGCAAGGCCGAGCACCGCGAGCCAGGTCGTGAGCCTGGGTATCGGCAGATGCCAGGGCTGCTCCACCGCACCGGCGACGATCGCCATCATCACGGTCGACGCCATCAGCTGAAATGCCGCCGTGCCCAGCGGCGGCGAGTCCTTCAGCAGCCGCCGCGCGACGAGTGCCGCAAAGCCGTAGCTGAGCGCGCCGCCAAGGCAGAGCAGGATGCCGAGCCCCTGCCCCGCCCTCGTCTCGATCCCCCATCCGCGCAGGATGATCACGCCGAGAAGGCCGAGCGCCACGCCCGCCACCCGTCGCGCCCGCAACGCTTCTTCGCCAGCTGCGGCCATCACCATCACCGTGAACAGCGGCGTGGTCGCATTCAGGATCGACGCCAGACCGCTCGGAATGAAAGTCTGGCCGATCACAATCAGCGAGAACGGGATGACGTTGTTGAGCAGCCCGATCGCGACGAACGGCTTCCAGCCGGCTGCCCCCTTGGGAAAGCCGATCCCCTGCATGCGCAGCAGCGGCAGCAGAATGGCCGCACCGAGCACGACGCGCAAAAACACCAGCGTCAGCGGCGGCAATTCCCGCAACGCCGCGCCGTTGAAGAAGAACGAGCCGCCCCAGAGGACGGACAGTACCGCGAGCAGCGACCAGTCTCGCGCGTCAATCCGGTTGTCGTTCGGGGACATCGTTTCACCTCGGCGGCGGAGCTAGCCGCCTAGGACAGTGCAGCGGGCCGTGCCACCCGATTTCCGATAAATCTGCTCATGAGGGCTGCCGCTTTCGCGTGGATCCCACGATGTCGGCGACCACCGCTCCGATCACCAAGGCGCCGCCAATCAGCGCGTGGATGGCGGGGATCTCGCGGAAGGCGACCCAGATCCAGAACGCCATCAGCGGCGTCTCCAGCGTCGCGATCAGGGAGGCCTGCCCTGATGGCAGCAGGCGCGAACCGAGCATGTAGAAGGTCAGGCCGAGCGCGACCTGGAGGCAGCCGAACGCCGCGAGGATCGCGACGTCGTGGCCACCGACATGGGCGATGTCACGGGCGAACGGCAGGCTGACGAGGCTTCCGATGAAATTCGAGAGCGCAGCCGCCGCCACCATCGAGGTCTCGCGATGGCGCCGGACCACCACCGTCATGGCGGAGATGGCGAGCACCATCAGGCAGCTCAGGGCGACGCCGCCGATATCGGCGCCGGCTCTGATGCCACCGACGGTGATGACCACGCCGGCAAACGCGACGAGGCTTGCCATCAGCGTACGCCAGGTCGCGGCTTCGCCGAGCCACAGCCACGCCAGCGCCGCCGCGACGAAGGGTTGCGTCGCGATCAGCACCGCGACGTTCATGACATTGGTCATCTGGAGCGCGGGAATGAACGAGATCATGCCGACCGCGGACAATGACGCCACGAGCAGGCCGCCTCGTCCCGGCACCACCAATTGCCTCAGCGCGCCCGGCCCCTGCATCAGGACGAGAAGCACCGAGATCAGGCTGCCCGCGAACAGGCCGCGCCAGAACAGGATGGTCCAGGGATCGAACGGCAGCAGCCGTGTGAAGAACGGCGCCGTGCTCCAGGCAATCGCCGCCGCGGTAACGAGGGCAATGCCGAGACCGCGTTCCGATCGAGGCTGCCCCATCTCGAATTCCAGTTAAGACGACTTCTTCGGCCGCGACACCAGCTCGATCATCTTGCCTTCGTCGTCGTCAGGCATGACGGCCTTGGCCTGGGCGTAGGACTCGACCGCGGCGCGCGAGACCAGCGGCTTGTCGGCGAGCAGGCTTTCCGCGAGCTTGACGGCATAGGCGGCATCCTTGTGCCGGAGCGCTGCCGTAAAAGTCGCGCCGCTGAAATCGCGGGCGACCATGCGCTTGGAGTGACGCTGCACCTGCGGGCTGGCGGCCACGCCCGCCTGGATCGCCTCCAGCACCAGGTTCATGTCGAGCCCGGCCTGCTCGGCGATGGCAAGGCCCTCGGCGAGCCCGGCGATCTGGATCGCGCCCATGAGATTGTTGATGAGCTTGTAGACCGTGCCGGAGCCGACCGCGCCGAAATGGCGGATGGTCGAGCCGATCGGTTCGAGGAACGGGCTCGCGCGTTCGAGATCGGCCGCATCGGCGCCGGCGAGCAGCGTCAATTTTCCCGCGGCTGCCGCATCCGGCAACCCGGTCACGGGGCAGTCGATGTAGATCAGCCCGCGCGCATTGAGCTCGCGGCCCATCTCGCGGGCGTGGTCATAGGAGACGGTGGAGCACTCGATCGCGATGGTGCCGGCCTTGGCGGTCTTGGCCGCACCGTTGAGCCCCAGCCAGACGGCGCGCGAGGCCTCGTCATCGGCGACCATGGTCACGACGGCGTCGGCATCGATCGCGGCGTCCTCAGGCGAGGTCGACCAGTGCGCGCCGCGCGCGATCAAATCTTCCGCCTTGGCCTTGCTGCGATTCCACAGCGTCACCGTGAAGCCGGCATCGAGATAGCGGCCGGCCATGCCGTGGCCCATCCGTCCAAGCCCGATGAAGGCGACGCGGGTCATGGCTAGTCGACGTCCTCGATGTCAGCGCCGGTGGTGCCGAAGGCGCGCTGCGCCAAGGTCGCGGCCATGAACTCGTCGAGATCGCCGCCGAGCACGCCCGACGTGTCGGAGGTCTGCACGCCCGTGCGCAGATCCTTCACCATCTGATAGGGCTGCAGCACATAGGAGCGGATCTGGTGGCCCCAGCCGATATCGGTCTTGGCGGCCTGGTCGGCGGCGGCCTTCTCCTCGCGCTTCTTCAACTCGATCTCGTAGAGGCGCGCGCGCAGCATGTCCCAGGCCTGCGCCCGGTTCTTGTGCTGGGAACGGCCGGCCTGGCAGACCACCGCGACGCCGGTCGGAATGTGCGTCAGGCGCACCGCGGATTCAGTCTTGTTGACGTGCTGACCGCCGGCACCGCCCGAACGCATGGTGTCGACGCGGACGTCGGATTCCTTGATGTCGATCTTGATGCTGTCGTCGATGACCGGAAACACCTGCACGCTCGAGAACGAGGTATGCCGGCGCGCATTGGAATCGAACGGCGAGATGCGGACGAGACGGTGCACGCCCGCCTCCGTCTTCAGCCAGCCATAGGCATTGTGGCCGGAGACCTGGATGGTCGCCGACTTGATGCCGGCCTCTTCGCCCTCGGACTCTTCGAGGAACTCGACCTTGAAGCCGTGGGTTTCGGCCCAGCGCGTGTACATGCGCAAGAGCATCTGCGCCCAGTCCTGGCTCTCGGTGCCGCCGGCGCCGGCATGGACTTCGAGATAGGAATCGAAGCGGTCGGCCTCGCCCGAGAGCAGCGCCTCGAGCTCGCGCCGCGCGACTTCCTTCTTGAGGTTCTTCAGCGCAGCTTCAGCCTCGGCCACGACACCCGCATCGCCCTCGGCTTCGCCGAGCTCGATCATGCCGATGTCGTCTTCGAGCTCCTGCTCAACCTTGCCGATGCCGCTAAGCGAATCCTCAAGCGAGGTCCGCTCCTGCATCAGCTTCTGGGCTTTCTGGGGATCGTTCCAGAGGTTGGGATCTTCTGCGAGCTTGTTCAGCTCGGCGAGGCGCGCCGTCGATTTCTCGACGTCAAAGATGCCTCCTCAGCAGCCCGACTGACTGCTTGATCTCTTCTACCAACCGTTCGATCTCGGCGCGCATGTCGTTCTCGTGTCTCGCGGAATCCGCGTACAATTCAGATGGGGATGTAGCGGTGGCGGCTGCAAAGCGCAACCGCCGGAACCGCGATCGTCCGTCTTGTCCTAAGCCTTAGTAGAGGCCACCGGTGGCCGGCCGCATGAAGAAGCCGGAATCCGGCTGCTGCTGCTGCGAGGCCGGCACACCGCCGCCGCGCCCATCGGCATCGGCCACGCCGATGACCGAGTAATTATCCGGCGGCGCCGTACCCGGCTTGAAGGCTTCCAGAATGGTTCCGCCGGTCTCGCCGGGGCCGGCGCGCATGCCGGTCTTGGCGACGACGCGGACGAGCTTGATGCCGGCCGGCACCTTGAACGGAACGGCGGGCTTGTCGGCGAGCGCGAGCTTGAGGAAATCGCGCGCGATCGGCGCGGCCAGATGGCCGCCGGTCGCGGCGTTGCCCCTACCGAGCGCGCGCGGCTTGTCGTAACCCATGTAGATGGCAACGGCGACGTCGGGCGAGAAGCCGACGAACCAGGCGTCCTTGGCTTCGTTGGTGGTGCCGGTCTTGCCGGCGATCGGCTTGCCGACCTCCTTGACCACGGTCGCGGTACCGGCCTGGACCACGCCCTCCATCAGCTCGGTGATCTGATAGGCAGTCATGGAGTCCAGCACCTGCTCGCGGCGGTCGATCAGCTGCGGCTCGTTCTGGTTCTTCCAGCCACCCGGCGCGTCGCAGCCGCGGCATTCGCGCTGGTCGTGCTTGAAGATGGTGCGGCCGTAGCGGTCCTGGATGCGGTCGATCAGGGTCGGCTTCACGCGGCGGCCGCCATTGGCGAGCATCGAATAGGCCGTGACCATGCGCATCGCCGTCGTTTCGCCGGCGCCGAGCGCGTAGGACAGATAGTTCGGCAGCTCGTCATAGACGCCGAAGCGGCGCGCATATTCGCCGATCAGGGGCATGCCGATGTCCTGCGCAAGGCGCACCGTCACAGTGTTGAGCGATTGGCGCAGCGCGTTGCGCAGCGTCACCGGGCCCTGGAATTTGCCCGAGGAGAAGTTCTCCGGACGCCACACGCCGGCGCCCTGGCCCTGGTCGATTTCGATCGGCGCGTCGAGCACGACGGTCGAGGGCGTATAGCCGTTGTCGAGCGCGGCCGAATAGACGATCGGCTTGAACGACGAGCCCGGCTGACGATAGGCCTGCGTGGCGCGGTTGAACTGGCTCTGGTCGAACGAGAAGCCGCCGACCATCGCGAGCACGCGGCCGGTCCAGGGATCCATCACCACCATCGCGCCGGAGACTTCCGGAATCTGGCGCAGACGGTACTGGCCTTCGACCGGCTGTCCTTCCTTGCTGTAGAGCGGATCGGCATAGATGACGTCGCCGGGGGCAAGCACCTGCGCCACCGACGACGGCTGCTTGCCCCTGGCGTTGCCTTGCGTCGCCCTCGCCCAGCGCACGCCGTCGAGCGTGACGAGGCCGGTCTCGCGCTGCTTGCTGATGGCGCCGCCGAGCTCGCGGCTCGGCTGGAAGCCGATGCGCGCCGACTGGTCGCTGGTCTCCAGCACCACCGCCATGCGCCACGGCGAGATGTCGGACAGCGACTTGATCTCGGCGAGCTTCACGCCCCAATCGCCCGAGATATCGAGCTTGCTCATGGCGCCGCGATAGCCCTGCTGCTCGTCATAGTTCACGAGGCCCGAGACCATGGTCTTGCGCGCCATGACCTGGATCTTCGGATCGAGCGTGGTGCGGACGGAGAGACCGCCCTCGTAAAGCTTCTTCTCGCCGTAGCGCTCGAAGATGTCGCGGCGGACTTCCTCGGCGAAATATTCGCCGGCGAAGGTATGGGCGCCGCCCGAACGGTTGGTGACGGCCAGCTGCTCCTTGCGGGCCTTGTCGGCGTCGGCCTGCTTGATCCAGCCGTTCTCGAGCAGACGGTCGATCACGTAGTTGCGGCGCTCGACGGCGCGGTCGCGGTTACGCACCGGATGCAGCGTTGCCGGCATCTTCGGCAGCGCCGCCAGATAAGAGGCTTCCGCCACCGTCAGCTCGTTCACCGACTTGTCGAAATAGACCAGCGAGGCGGCCGCGATGCCGTAGGCGCCGAGGCCCAGATAGATTTCGTTCAGATACAGTTCGAGGATCTTGTCCTTCGAATAGGTCTTCTCGATCCGCATCGCCAGCAAGGCTTCCTTGATCTTGCGGGAGAAGGAGACCTCGTTGGTCAGAAGGAAGTTCTTGGCGACCTGCTGAGTGATCGTGGAGGCACCCTGCGGACGGCGGTTGGAGCCGAAGTTCTGCAGATAGAGCACGCCCGCACGCGCCATGCCGGTGTAGTCGATGCCGCCATGCTCGTAGAAATTCTTGTCCTCGGCCGCGAGGAAGGCGTTGATCACGAGCTTCGGCACCGCCTGGATCGGCAAATACAGCCGCCGCTCCTTGGCGTATTCGCCGAGCAGCGAACCGTCGACCGCATGCACGCGGGTCATCACCGGCGGCTCGTAATCCTGAAGCTGAGAGTAATCGGGCAAGTCCTTGGAGAAATGCCAGATCAGGCCTGCCACGGCTCCGACACCGACAAGGAACACCACCGTTCCCGCGGCGAACAGGAAGCCCATGAACCGCACAAGCAAGCGCATTATGTGTTTATCCGTTCAAACTCTGGATCAGCCCAGTATCAGCCCCATGGGACCTAAAAACTGGCACCCGAAACTGGCGCCAACCTCACGTCGCGAACTCACCGGCCTACGCAATCACATCAGGGCCGGGCCTAAAGACGCTTGCCGAGCGGGATTCTCTCCGATTCCGGAACCCCCTGCGGTGTTTTTATAAATCGCCCGCTGTGGCCAAACTAGGGCTTTTGCGGCGGGACGGAAAAACCCTTCTTCTTCAATTCGACGCTCCCCCGGTCGTCAAGCGGACGATCCGGCGGTCGTCAATTCGATGATCCCCGGTCGTCAATTCGACGATCCGGCGGTCGTCGCCATCCGTTTGGCCAGGAATCCGTCGATCGCCTGCGCCATCGCGCCCACGGCCTTCGACCGCCAGCCCTCGGACACCAGATGCTCGAGGTCGCCCTTGTTGGAGACATAGCCGATCTCGACCAGCACCGAGGGCACGTCGGGCGCCTTCAGCACCCGGAAACCGGCCGATTTCAGGGGATGCTTGTGCATCCGCACCGTCGACTTCATTTCGCCCATCAGCAAATGAGCAAAACGGTTTGAAAACGTGCGGGTTTCCCGCTGCGTCAGGTCGATCAGGATGTCGGCGACGTCGGTCGGCTCCTCCGCCAGATTGAAGCCGGCGATAGCGTCGGCGCGGTTTTCGGCGTCGGCCAGACGCTGGGCCTCGGCGTCGGAGGCCTTGTCCGATAGCGTGTAGATAGTGGCGCCCTGCGCGTCGCCCTCGGCGCGCGGCAGCGCATCGGCGTGGATCGAGACGAACAGCGCGGCCTTCAGGTTGCGCGCGATCTTGGTCCGGTCGTTGAGCGGGATGAAGGTGTCGTCGTCCCGCGTCATCACCACGCGGTATTTGCCGGCCTTTTCCAGCCGGTCGCGCAGCGCCAGGCCAAAGGCCAGCACCAGGTTCTTCTCGCTCTCACCACTGGACTGCGTGCCGTTGTCGATGCCGCCATGGCCGGGATCGATCACCACCACCGGACGGCTATCGGCCTTCTGCTGCGGAGATTCAGGGGCCGCCTTGGCAGGAATCGTCGCCGGCGGCGCATCGGCGATCGCAGGCCGCAGATCGGGGCGGTTCTCCGGGGCGAGCGATTGCACGAAGGCGGCGCGATCGACCTCCTCCAGTTCGAGCACCAGCCGCGCGGGCTGGCCGTTCGCCGCCTCCACCACGTAGGAATTGGCGATCTTGGCCGGCCCGGTCAGGTCGAACACGATTCGCGAGCCGCCGGGCATGACCAGCCCGTAACGGAACGCCTTGACCAGCCCCCGCCCCCCGGCCCCGGTGCCGGACGGGAGCTGAAAATTGACCTGGGGAACGTCGACCACCACCCGATAGGGGTCGGCGAGCGTGACCGCGCGGAAGGTGACGGTCTGGTCGATATCGAGGATGAAGCGGGTCTGCTTGCCGTCACCGGCGAGGCGCGCCGCCGTCGCAACCGGAAAATTCGCTCCCGCAACAGTGGGTTGCGGCTGGCTTTCCGCCGCGCTCAGGCGCGAGGAATCAGCGCACGGCAATACCGCAGCGCACAACAATACGCATCCCAGCAAAACGCTTCGATTTGTGCGGCTCGCCACCGATTCCGTGCCTCCGAGCAGCTCTTTAACGCAATAGAACCACAGGGTTAATCGATCCTTAATGACAAGATCACGAAACTCGCCGACTGTGACCGCCGTGCGACGCTCCCTTGCACGGATGGCCCATTCCTCGTATGTACGGAATGCTGACGGCCGATATTTTCGGTTGTGTCGCATTCAGCCTCCCGGTGCAGCGCCGGAGCTCCCAAGATTTGGGAATTCCAGCGTTTTCCGTTCCCCTCTAAGACCAGCGCGGTGCGCGGCAGCGAGGTGGAGCGGGTCAAGCCCCGGCGGCGGACGGTTTCCGGGTACCTCGTTTCCGGGACGGTTCTGACAGCGACGTAACCCATTACCCGGTCCCTTGATCCCAAGGGGACGGTTCGTGATCCCCAAGGCGAGCGCGCTCGCGCCATGCCTGGCCAGCAGCAACTGATTGAGGGGCGGCCCCGCCGCCCAATGTTTCATACGGGCCGACGCTTGATGCGCCAGACTGTGCCGACGAATTCTGAAGGACCATTCGCGACGCTGCGGAGTGACAATCCCGCGCGCCGCCGTGGTCCTGAAGCTTCCGGTTCGGCAAGGCGCGAGAGACGGCGTTTCGGCCTTCCCCTCACCCCCGAATCAGGTGGACCGTCGCGTCACCCGGCAGCGCAGATCGCGCCCACGGTGAGTCGCGCCCGCCGCCGCCAAGAGTTAAGACATGCCCAACAAGATGTTGATCGATGCCACCCACCCGGAAGAGACCCGGGTCGTCGTGGTCCGCGGCAATCGCGTCGAAGAGTTTGATTTCGAGACCGCGCAACGCAAGCAACTGCGCGGGAACATCTACCTCGCCAAGGTCACCAGGGTCGAACCCTCGCTCCAGGCCGCTTTCGTCGAATATGGCGGCAACCGCCACGGCTTCCTCGCCTTCAGCGAAATCCATCCCGACTACTACCAGATTCCGGTCGCCGACCGGCAGGCACTGATCGAGGCCGAGGAACAGGCCCATCGCGAAGCCGAGGAAGAGAGCGAGAACCGCTCCCACGGCCGCCGCCGCTCGCGCCACCGCAACGCCCGCCGCCGCGGTCATGGCGAACGCGTGCGCAGCGACATCGTCGAAGGCTTCGACGCCGGTGCCGATCCCGCGGCTCAGCCGGTCGAGGGCGCCGCGCTGCCTGTGCACGCCGAAGGCGTTCCGCACGAGGGCGAGCATCTGCACGCCGATGCCGGGCATCACGACGAGCACGAAGCTCATGATCACGAGCAGGATCATCACGAGCACGATCACGACGATCATGGCCAGGATGATCATGGTCATGACGATCTTCATCACGCCCATGATGACGATCACCACCACGATCATGACGACCACCATCATGATGGCGAGCACGATCATCACGACCATGATCATGCCGGCGAGACGCCCGCGCCTGTCGCCGCAGTTGGCGCCGAGCCCGTCGTTGCGACCGAAGCTGCCGCCGATGCCGAGCCGCACGAGGCAGCTCTCTCGGAAGCCCATGCCGAATACCACGCCGAGGCTCTGGCCGAGGCCGTGACGTCGGCCGCTGAACCGGCCGATGCCGTCTATGGCGAGGTCGTCGAGGCGCCGCGTGGCGAGGCTGCCGAGGCCGGTGAAGACGATGAGGACGAGGACGGCGAGGAAGAAGCCGAAGAGGAAGTCGTCGAATCCGTCGGCGGCGACGACGTGCTGGAGGAAGTGCCGGAGCGCACCTTCCGCCCGCGCCGCCAGTACAAGATCCAGGAAGTCATCAAGCGCCGCCAGGTGATGCTGGTGCAGGTCGTCAAGGAAGAGCGCGGCAACAAGGGCGCGGCGCTCACGACCTATCTCTCGCTCGCCGGCCGCTACGCCGTGCTGATGCCGAACACCGCGCGCGGCGGCGGCATCAGCCGCAAGATCACCAGCGCCCAGGACCGCTCCCGCCTGAAGGAAGTGGTGCAGGATCTCGACGTGCCCGAGGGCATGGGCATCATCCTGCGCACCGCAGGCGCCTCCCGCACCAAGCCCGAGATCAAGCGCGACTTCGAGTACCTGATCCGGATGTGGGAGACGGTGCGCGACCTGACGCTGAAGTCGCAGGCCCCGACCCTCGTCTACGAGGAAGGCTCGCTGATCAAGCGCTCGCTGCGCGACCTCTACAACAAGGAGATCGACGAGATTCAGGTCGCCGGCGAATCCGGCTACCGCGAAGCGCGCGACTTCATGAAGATGCTGATGCCCGCCAATGTCAGCGCGGTGAAGCAGTATCGCGACGGCCAGCCGCTGTTCTCGCGCATGGGCGTCGAGAGCCAGCTGGACGCGATGTTCTCGCCGACGGTGCAATTGCGCTCCGGCGGCTATGTCGTGATCAACCAGACCGAGGCGCTGGTCTCGATCGACGTCAACTCCGGACGCTCGACCCGCGAGCACCACATCGAGGACACCGCGCTCAAGACCAATCTGGAAGCGGCCGAAGAGGTCGCCCGCCAGCTCCGCCTGCGCGACCTCGCCGGCCTGATCGTCATCGACTTCATCGACATGGACGAGAAGCGCAACAACCGTGCGGTCGAGCGCAAGCTGTCCGACTGCCTGCGGCAGGATCGTGCGCGCATCCAGGTCGGCCGCATCTCGCATTTCGGCTTGCTCGAGATGTCGCGCCAGCGCATCCGCGCCAGCGTGCTGGAGAGCTCGACCGATCCCTGCCCGCATTGCGGCGGCACCGGCCATGTCCGCTCGGTGTCCTCGGTGGCGCTGCAGCTGCTGCGCGGCCTCGAAGAGATCCTGATGAAGGGCGCGACCCACAATCTCGTGGTCCGCACCCGCACCGACGTCGCACTCTACGTGCTGAACCACAAACGCGGCCATCTGCGCGACCTCGAGAACGGCTTCAAGGTCACGCTGTCTGTCATCGCCGACCCCAGCGTCAGCGGTCCGCAGGCCTATCTGATCGACCGCGGCGAGCAGGTGCATACGCTCGAAGCCGCCAAGGCGCTTCTGGTCGCGCAGGCCGCTGCCAGCCCGCCGCCGCTGGCTGAAGAGGCCTATGACGACGAGGAGTTCGATTCCGAACTCGAATCCGAGGTCGAGACCGAGGAGACCGAAGGCCTTGCCGAGGAGCAGGCCGGCGGCGAAGCGTCCCCCGAGCAGGACGGCCAGCGCCGCAAGCGCCGCCGCCGTCGGCGCGGCCGCGGTGGCCAGCGCGATGGTGAGCTTCGCGAGGACAGCGCTCCGACCCTTCCCGAGGCGGCGGTTGCGGCCGGTGAAGGCGACGAGGATGCCGACACCGAGCAGGACGGCGAGGAAGGCGAGGAACAGGCTGCCCGTGGCGACCAGCAGGGCAGCGGCGAGCGCCGGCGCCGGCGCGGTCGTAGGGGTGGACGTCGTCGGCGCGGTAGCGGCGAGGAAGGTCTCGCCGGCTCGATCGGCGACGAGCTCGGTGGCAATCCGCCGTCGGAAGCAACCGATGCGGTGGCCGATTTCGATAGCTCCGGCAGCGAGGCTGCTCCGTCGATTGCACACTCGGAGCACATCGCGCCGGTCGAAACGTCTCAGCCCGAGTTTCAGTGGCAGGCTCCGGTCGAAACGCCGGTGCAGCCCGCGCCTTCTGCCGCTGTTGCAGAGGAAGAGCCCGCATCCGACGACAAGGCGGCGCGACGCCGCTCCACCGTCCGCGAGAAGGTGAGCTTCCTCTCGAGCAGCCCGAGCGAGCCGGCAACACCGGTTGCGGCAGCGCCGGAGCCGGTTGCTCCGTCCGCGCCTGAGCCCGCGCCTGCGCCGGAAGCAGCCAGCGAGACGCCGGCCGCTCCGCGTCGTGCCGGCTGGTGGTCCCGCCGCTTCGGCGGCGGCGAATAAGCCGCACCCAGAACAGAAAACGCCCGGCCTAGCCGGGCGTTTTTCGTTTCACGACTCCGTTTCAGGACTCGCTGGCGCGCTACTCGCGCGAGGCGATCTGGCGGAGCTGGTCGTAAAGATCGGGCGCTTCGCTGGTGCAAAGACAGACGCCTTTGGCGGACGATGCTTCGCCGGCGTTGAGGTAGGCGTGGCCCATGGTGCTGTCGAGATAGATACCGTCGCCCTCATCGAGGATCTCCGGCGCATAGAACTCGGTGTGGACGGCGACACGTCCGCTCGTCACCAGGAAATACTCCTCGCCACCATGGCGCAGCAGCGGGCCGAATTCCTCCAGCGAGCGCGCGCGGACCTCAGCCACGATCGGCACCATGCGTTTGCCGATCAGGTCGGTGCATTGATAGGTGTAGGTGTAGAACTTCGTGGTGATCACCTGCCCCTGCCCGGCCCGGCTGATGCTCCGCCGCGCCGTCACCGGCCGACCTTGCACAGGCGCCGCCACCGCCGGATTGAACAGCTCTGCGATCTCCATCTTCAGGCCTGAGGTGAGCTGCACCAGCTTGTCGTAGGTCAGCGACATCAGGCCGTTCTCGACCTTGGACAGGGTCGAGAGCGCCATGCCGGTCCGCTCCGCCACCTGCTTGAGCGTCAGGCCGCGCGCCTGGCGGGCAGCCTTGAGGCATTGGCCGAGCTGGGAATTGGCCCCTTCGGGCGTCGTGATCTCGCTCATACAGCAATCCTAGCACGATGACGGAAAAATTGTTGACCTATCCGTCTAGTCTTTTCGGCGAAAGCGGCACCAGCGCGGCCCGTTTGGCACCCTCTTGGGCAGCCGAGCCAGCATTTGCGCATGAAATGCCTCGGTTTGACGATTATTGGTGCGCCCTTCCTACTTTCCGATATACTAAATCATTTTCATAATCTGAAAGGGATTGGCCTTGCCCGACCTGTGCGATTCCAGCGCCGTTGAGCTGCGCCGCCTGCTGGCCGCGCGGACGATCTCGCCTGTCGAACTGCTCGACGCCTGCCTGTCGCGCATCGCCACCGTCGATCCCGCCGTCAACGCCGTCGTGACCTTGGACGAACCCGGCGCGCGCGCCGCCGCCAAGGCGGCCGAAGCGGCCATCCTGCGCGGCGAGGATCGCGGCGCGCTGCATGGACTCCCCGTTCTGATCAAGGACACCCAGGACACGGCCGGGATGCGCTCCACCTATGGCAGCCCGCTGCTGCGCGACAACGTGCCGGCGGCCGACCAGGGCTCGGTCGCCCGGTTGCGCGCGGCCGGCGCCATCATCTTCGGCAAGACCAACACGCCGGAATGGGCGGCCGGCGCCAATACCCGCAATCCCGTGTTCGGTGCGACCGGCAATCCGTTCGATCCCTCGCGCTCGGCGGCCGGCTCATCCGGCGGCTCGGCGGTCGCGCTCGCCTGCGGCATGGCTCCGCTCGCCTCGGGCTCCGACACCGGCGGCTCCTTGCGCAATCCGGCCGGCTTCTCCGGCATCGTCGGCATGCGTCCCTCCTACGGCCTCGTGCCCAGCGAGAAGCGCGTCTTCGGCTGGTCCAGCCTGTCGACCGACGGGCCGATGGCGCGCAACGTCGCCGACGTCGCGCTGATGCTGTCGGTGATGGCGAGCGATGATGCCCGCGATCCGCTCGCCTACACCTTGCCCGGCGAGCCGGTGCGTGCGCGCGCGGAGCGCTGGGCCGCGCCGCGTCCTGCAGAGCTCGGCAGACTGCGCCTCGCCTTCACGGAAGATTTCGGCTTCGCCCCGACCGAGCAGGCGATCCGCCGCGTGTTTCGCGCGCGCGTCGAGAGGCTCGCACCGCTGTTCGCCGAAAGCCGCGAGGCCACACCCGACTGCACCGGCGCCGACGATGCCTTCGCCGTGCTGCGCGCCGGCATGTTCCTGGCAACGCATGGCAAGAACTACAAAGAGCGGCCCGAGATGCTCGGCCCCAACGTGCGCGCCAATGTCGAGGAAGGCCTCGGCTATTCGCTTCAAGACCACGCCCGCGCCTCCACGATGCAGACGCGGATCTATCGCGCCTACCAGACCTTCTTCGCGAATTGCGACGTGCTGATCAGCCCGACGATCACGCTCAGCCCGCGGCCCTGGTCAGAGCCCTATCCCGCCGAGATCGACGGCGTGCCGACCAAATCCTATTTCCACTGGCTCGCGCTCGCTTACGCCGTGACCCTGGCAGGGCATCCCGCGATCAGCATTCCGCTCGGCCTCGATGAAGCCGGGCTGCCGTTCGGCCTCCAGATCGTCGGCCCGCGCGGCGGCGATGCCATCGTGCTCGCGGTCGCCGCGAGCATCGAGGCCGCGTTCGCAAGCGATGCGCAAATGTGCCGGCCGGTGCCCGACCTCGCGCGGCTCGCCGCCGCACCGCCGCTGTCGGCCGCACCCGGCTTTCTCACCTGGGAATAGATAGCCCTGGCAGGCTGACCGCCGGATCGCCGGCAAATCGGAGATGAGCATGACGATGACGGACCTGCCGAGGAAGACCAGCGTCACCGCCTTCCTCCTGCTCTACGTCGCCTACTGCATCTCCTATATCGACCGCGCGGCAATCTCGCTGGCGCTGGCGCAGATCGGCAAGGACTTCAACCTCCAGGCCGCCGATCCCATTCGTGATGGCGACGACGCGACCGCGATGGGCGGCTGGGTGATGACGACGTTCTTCGCCGAGCGCGAAAAATACCTGCTGATCGGCAGCTCCGCGTTGACCGGCATCTTCCTCTACGCCATGTACAAGGCGGAGACGATCGCGATGCTGATCGTCTTCCAGTCGGTGGTCTATTTCTTCAAATCCTTCGTGCTGGCCTCGGTGGTTGCGCTCCCGACCAAACTGCTCCGCGACGACCAGATCGGGTCCGGCGTCGGCATGGTCAATCTCGGCGGCCAGAGCGCGGGCTTCGTCGCACCGGCCATCATGGGCTTCATCGTGACCGGAACCGGATCGTTCGATGCCGCCTTCGGATTCCTCGTGGCCATGACGGCATTGTCGGTCGTCGTCGCCGCGACCATCAACACGGCGCAGCCAAGGCTTGCGCCGAAGCCGGCCTGACAGGAGAGTTTTTCGATGCAAAGCGCGATCATTCTCGGCGGCGGCATGGTGGGCGTCGGTGCAGCACTGCATCTGAAGCAGCGCGGCTGGGCCGTCACGCTGGTCGACCGCAGGGAGCCCGGCCGCGAGACCAGCTACGGCAATGCCGGGATGATCCAGGCTGAAGCGGTCCGCCCCTATCCGATGCCGCGCGACCTCGCCTCGCTGGTGAAGATCGCGACCGGCCGCACCAACGACGTGCGCTACAGCCTGTCCTCGCTCCATCGCCATATCGAGCCGCTGCTGCGCTACTGGTGGCATTCCGCGCCGAAGCGGCATCGCGAGGCGATCGTCGGCTGGGCCCGCCTGATCGCCTACGCGACGAGCGAGCACGACGTCCTCATTCGCGAAGCCCACGCCGACAATCTCATTCGCCGCGCCGGCTATCGAGCGCTGTATCGCGACGCCGCTGCACTCGATGAATCGATCAAGGCCGCGGAGGAAGATCAGCGCGAGTTCGGCGTGAACTTTCGCGTGCTGTCGGGCAGCGAGCTCACCAAGGCCGAGCCGATCCTGCGCGACGATCTGCCCGGCGCGATCCACTGGCTCGACACCTGGACCGTGTCCGATCCCGGCGCGCTCGTCACCGCTTATGCCGAGCTGTTCCAGCGTCTCGGCGGCAACATCGTGCTCGGCGATGCGCAATCGCTGCAGCAGACCGCAACCGGCTGGTCGGTCAACACCGACCAGGGCCGCATCGACGCCGCGCACGCCGTCGTGACGCTCGGGCCGTGGTCGCCGGATCTGCTCTACAAATTCGGCTATCGCATCCCGCTGGTGCGCAAGCGCGGCTATCACATGCATTACAGCGCCGGTGCCTCGCTCGATCTGCCGCTGGTCGACAAGGGCCGCGGCTATGCCATGGGTCCGATGGCCAAGGGCATCCGCATCACCACCGGCGCCGAACTGACGGGACCGGATGCGCTCGCAACGCCGGTGCAGCTCGCCAGCGCGGAAGCCTCCGCACGCGAGCTGATCGATCTCGGCAAGCGCGCCGAGCCCGATCCGTGGTTCGGCACCCGTCCCTGCACGCCCGACATGCTCCCGGTGCTCGGCCCCGCCCCGCGCCATCCCGGCCTCTGGATGAACTTTGGTCACGGCCACCAGGGCTTTACGCTCGGGCCCGCGACAGGACGCCTGCTCGCGGAAATGATGAGCGGCGAGACGCCTTCGATCGACCCTGCGCCTTACCGGCCGGAGCGGTTCTAGCCTTCCGCGTTCGCGGCGAGCACCGCGAGCGCGGCCGACAGGCGCATCAGCGGATCTTCCCATTCGCGGGGGCTGCGCTGGCGGAACAGCCGCATGGTCGGATACCACGGACTGTCCTCACGATCGCGCAGCCAGCGCCAGTCGAGCGCGTAAGGCGTCAGCATCCACACCGGACGTCCGAGCGTACCGGCAAGATGCGCAACCGACGTGTCGACGGCGATGACGAGATCAAGCGCTGCGACGGCTGCCGCAGTGTCGGCGAAATCACCGAGCGCGGGTGCAAGATCGATGATGTCCGTGCCAAGCGCAGCCAGCATTTCGGCATCCTCTGGCCTCGGCTCTTTCTGCAGGCTGTAAAGCTGCACGCCCGGCATCACGAGGCGCGGCAGCACGGCCTCAGCCGGCAGCGAGCGCTGGCGGTCGCCCTTGTGCCTGGCATTGCCGGCCCAGACCACGCCGACCTTCAGCGCCGTCACATCCACAAGCGCTGCACGCCAGCGTGCCAGCCTTGTTGGATCGGGATGCAGATACGGGATCTCGGCCGGGATGGTGTCGAGCGTCGTGCCAAACAGACGCGGCAGGCTCATCAACGGCAGTTGCAGATCGAACGCCGGCAGCGGCATGCCGCGCGGGATCACAGTGACATCGGGCAGTTGCTGCAGCAGCGCGGCCAGCGCGGGCTGAACCTGGAGGATGACCTTGCCGCCCAGCGCCGTCACCATCGGCAGATAGCGCACGAAATGCAGGGCATCGCCGAGCCCGTATTCGGCGAACAGCAGCAGGGTGCGGCCGTCGAGCGGCTCGCCCTGCCATTCCGGCTCGGTGAAGGTGGGATCGCCGTCCGACAGCGTCTTGCATTTGCGCCGCCAGCGATAGGCCTCGAAGCCATTTTCAAAGTCGCCGTTCATCAGCAGGAAATGCGCGTGGTTGTACTGCGCGAGCGGCTGCTCCGGATCGAGCGTGATCGCGCGACGCGAGACTTCCAGCGCCTCATCGATCTCGCCGGCATTGCGCAACGCGACCGCGAGATTGGCGTGGCCCTTGGCATAATCAGGATCGGCCACGACCGCGCAGCGATGCGCCGCGACGGCATCACCGGTGCGCTCCTGCTTCTCGAAGATGATGCCGAGATTGGTCCAGGCCGGCGCGTGATCGGGCCTTAGCAGCAGCGCGTGCTCGCAAGCGCCGATCGCTTCGTCCAACTCGCCGAGATCGGAGAGACAGGCCCCGAGATTGCTGGCGATCACATGGTCCGACGCATCACGCGCAAAGCTCTGCCGGTAGATCTCGGCCGCGTCTTGCAAATGACCGGCCTCGTGCAGGACGAGGCCGAGCAGCCGCAGCGCCGGACCGCCCGGCGCGCGCGCGATCGCGCTGCGAAACTGGACGATGGCATCTTCGAGCAATCCTTGCCGATAGAGCACGGCGCCGAGATTGCAGAGCACTCCGGGATCATCAGGGTCGCTGTCGAGCGCGTAGCGATAGGCCGCCCCCGCCTCGTCGAGCCGCGCCTGATCCACGAGGAGATTGCCGAGATTGAGCCAGACGCCACGGTACGAAGGCTCCCGCGCGATGACGGCGCGATAGGCCTCTTCGGCGTCGGTGAGCCGGCCCTGCTCGGCAAGCACGACCGCGAGGTTGAAGCAGGCTCGCGTCAGATGCGCATCGAGCGCCAGCGCGCGGCGATAGGCAGCTTCCGCCTCGTCGAAGCGCGATAGCTCGCCGAGCGCCACACCGAGCTTGTTATGCAGGCCGGCATCATCGGGCTGCCGCACCAGAGCGCGGCGGAAGGCCGCCACCGCCCCCTCCTGCTCGCCCTTCACCGCCAGCGCATCGCCGAGCGTGACCAGCGCCGGCGCATGGTCAGGATCGACCACAAAAATGCGGCCGAGCAGCGCGGCACCGTCGGCGGCGCGGTCGGTGACGAAGGCGGCCACGGCCGCCAGATGCAGCGCCGGGACGTGATCCGGATCGGTCTTCAGCACCTCCGCGCAGAGCGCATCGGCCTGGTCCGGCCGCCCCGCCGCAAAGTGCTCCGCCGCCTCCACCACAATCGGATTCACAGCCGCCCTGCCCACGATACCACCCACCCCTACGAGTCCGAGATGGGGGTTAAACGCGCGAGCTCGCAAATTCCGTCAGTCGGCGCGTTCGGCCAGCAACATCCTGATGCGCTCGGCGTCCTCCGGCGTTGCCGGGTTGTAGACGATCATGCTGAGATCGGAGCGGCCCTCGACGTTGAAGCTCGAATATTCGAACGACATCGTGCCGTGCACGGGGTGCTTCAGCCGCTTGGTGCCGTCGCCATGATGGCGCACGTCGTTGTCGCGCCAGAGCGCCGCGAATTCCGGGCTGGTGCGGCAGAGCTCATCGACGAAATCGGCGACATGCGAGACCGCGCCGGCGCGCGCGGCATCAGCGCGGAACGCCGCCACCACGAAACGCGCCACGCTGTCCCAATCATATTGCGCGGCGCGCACGCGCGGATCGCAGAAGATGAAGCGCAGGATGTTGCGCTGTCCCGGCGGGATCGCGCCATAATCCGTCAGCACCGCGGTTGCGGCGCGGTTCCAGGCAACGACGTCCCAGGTCGCGGTCCGCACCAAGGCCGGGCTGAAGGCGAGCGCATCGAGCACCCGCTGCAGCCGCGGCGAGACGCCTTCGGTTGCCTGGTAGCGCACCTCGGGCGGGCGGCCGAGGCCGATCAGGAACAGGTGCTCGCGCTCGACATCGGTCAGCATCAGGGCGCCGGCGATGCGATCGAGCACGTCGGCCGACGGCGCCCCGCCCCGGCCCTGCTCCAGCCAGGTGTACCAGGTCGGGCTGATATTGGCGCGTTGCGCCACCTCCTCGCGCCGCAGCCCAGGCGTACGCCTGCGGCTGCCGCTGAGGCCGAACGCAGCGGCATCGAGCCGGGTGCGGCGGTCCTTCAGATAGGCGCCGAGCAGGTTTTCGGCTGTCGCGGTCTCGCTCATCCTGTTAGCCATTATACCCTGATAAGGTCACTACTTTACCCGGATAAGTCTAGCGCAGATGCTCGTCTCCACCAACCTCTCGACGCCCCCTGGAGATATCTCATGCGTGTATTCGTCACCGGCGCCACCGGCTTTGTCGGCTCTGCCGTCGTCCGCGACCTGATTGCCGCCGGCCACCGCGTCACCGGCCTTGCCCGCACCGATGAAGGCGCGGCCGCAATCACTGCGCTGGGCGCCGAGGTCCATCGCGGCTCCCTGGAGGACCACGCCTCCCTGCGCAGCGGCGCTGCCGCGTCCGACGGCGTGCTCCACCTCGCCTTCAACCACGATTTCTCGAAGTTCGCCGACAATTGCGAGCTCGACCGCCAGGCCATCCTCGCGCTCGGCGAGGAGCTGAAAGGCTCCGAGCGCCCGCTCATCGTCACATCAGGCGTGGCGCTGCTCGCGCCCGGACGCCTCGCGACCGAGGACGACGCCGCGGCCCGCCACTTCCCGCGCGTCTCGGAAGCCACCGCCGAAGATCTCATGCAGCAAGGCGTCCGCGCCGGCATCGTGCGGCTGCCGCCCACGACCCATGGCGAGGGCGATCACGGCTTTGTCCCGCGCCTGATCGCGATCGCGCGCGAGAAAGGCACTGCCGCCTATATCGGCGACGGCATGAACCGCTGGCCCGCCGCGCACCGCGTCGACGCCGCGCGCGTCTACCGCCTCGCACTGGAGCAAGGCGCATCGAGCGGCCGCTATCACGCCATCGCCGAGGAAGGCGTGCCGTTCAAGGTGATCGCGGAAGTAATCGGCAAACGGCTCGGCGTGCCCGTGGTCTCGAAATCCACTGAGGAGGCCGAGCAGCATTTCGGCTGGTTCGCGCGCTTTGCCGCCGTCGACGTTCCGACCTCGAGCGCGAAGACGCGGGCGGCTCTCGGCTGGGAGCCGAAAGAAAAAGGGCTGATCGAGGATCTCGACCAGCCCTATTACTTCAAGGTCTAACGGCGCACCGCGCCGTTAGATCCGCATCAGTCCGTCGTGATCGCGGTTTCCAGGTCCGTCGGATCGATCTGCCTGGAGAGGTTGGCCTTGAGCTTGTCGCGGTCGAGCTCGCCTTCCCACCAGGCCACGATCACGCAGGCCACGCCGTTGCCGCACAGATTGGTCAGCGCGCGGCACTCGCTCATGAACTTGTCGATGCCGAGCACGATCGCCATGCCCGGCACGAGACGCGGGTCGACCACGGCCAACGTCGCCGCCAGCGTGATGAAGCCCGCACCAGTGATGCCGGAGGCGCCCTTCGAGGTCAGCATCGCCACGACCAGGATGGTGAGCTGCTGGCCGAAGGTGAGATCGAAGCCCAGCGCCTGCGCGATGAACAGCGTCGCCAGCGTCATGTAGATGTTGGTGCCGTCGAGGTTGAACGAATAGCCCGTGGGCACCACGAGGCCGACCACCGACTTGGAGCAGCCGAGACGTTCCAGCTTCTCCATCAAGGACGGCAGCGCGCTTTCCGACGACGAGGTGCCGAGCACGATCAGCAATTCGTCCTTGATGTAGGCCAGGAACTTGAAGATCGAGAACCCTGCCAGCCGCGCGATGGTCCCGAGCACCACGAAGACGAACAGCGCGGCGGTCAGGTAGAACGTCGCAATCAGGCCCATCAGGTTGAGGATTGCACCGGTGCCGAACTTGCCGATGGTGAAAGCCATCGCGCCGAACGCGCCGATCGGCGCCGCACGCATCACGATGGAGATGACGCCGAACACGGCATGCGCGGCGTCGTCGATGAAGCTGCGGATCACATGGCCGCGCTCGCCGAGGCCCATGATCGCGAAGCCGAACAGCACCGAGAACAGCAGCACCTGCAGGATCTCGCCTTGCGCGAACGCACCGACCACGGTGTCCGGAATGATGTGCAGGACGAAGTCGACCGACCTCTGCGCCTCGGCCTGCTTGGCGTAGTTGGCGACCGCCTGCGCGTTGGCGGCGGCATTGCCGAAGCCCGCGCCCGGCCTGACGAGATTGCCGACGAGAAGGCCGATCACCAGCGCGAAGGTCGAGACGACCTCGAAATAGACCAGCGCCTTGACGCCGATGCGCCCGACCTTCTTGGCGTCCTGGATGTGAGCGATGCCGGAGACCACGGTGCAGAAGATGATCGGGGCGATCACCATCTTGATCAGCTTGATGAAGCCGTCGCCGAGCGCCTTGATCCAGTCATTGGTGGCAACGGTCGGCCAGAGCCAGCCGACGATGGCGCCGAGCACGATGGCGATCAGCACCTGGACGTAGAGAACCTTGTACCACGGCTTTGCTGCGGCCGGCGCGACAGGCGCCGCCGCCATCGTTGTCGTCGTCATTGTTTCACTCCCCCTCAAACTCAGAGCCAGCCAAGATCAACTTGGCCGGCTCTGTCAATTGGAACTGCTCGTTCTTGGTGCTTTACCCGCGGCGATCGACGATCCGGCGGGCGGCCGGCATCAGCGTCGCGCCCAGTGCGTTCTTGACCAGCGAAGCCGCGATGAACGGCGCAAGGCCGACCTGCCAGGCCTTGGCGGCGCCAAGACCGAGGCCGAAGGCCAGCCAGCCGAAGCCGGCGGCGAGAATGAGGATGTGGCCGACGGCCATTGCCGCAAACAGCAGCACGACGCTGCGATCCCAGCCGCGCTCGGCGAGCCAGCCGGTGACGAAGGCTGCACCGATGAAGCCGAACAGATAGCCCGCGGTCGGGCCGACCAGCGGTGCAATTCCACCGACGGGACCCGCGAACACCGGCAGGCCCATCGCGCCTTCAGCGAGGTACGCAATCATGGTTGCGCTGCCAAGGCGCCAGCCATAGGCGGCGCCGATCATCAGCACCACCAGCGTCTGCAAGGTCATGGGCACGTAAGGCAGCGGCAGGTTCACCTTGGCCGACAGCGTCATCAGCGCGGTGCCGAGCGCGATCAGCACCACGGCGCGCAATGCGCCGACTTTTTCGCCCGGCCGAGTCGGCCACATCAGTGCGGCGAGAGGAGAATGCGTGGCGGCGGTTGGGATGGAACGGTCAGACAAGTTGCACTCCAGAATTCTGTCGAAAACTGGCGGCTATTTAAGCCAGTGAGCGATCCGGTCAACTGCCTGCCGCATCTCGTCAGCTGAGCGTGCATAGGAGAATCGTATGAACGAGCGCCCATGGATGGGATCGAAATCGACGCCCGGTGTGGCCGCAACATGGGCCTGTTCCAGCATCTGCTTGGCGAACTCGAAACTGTCGGAGGTGAAGTCCGAGACATCGGCATAGAGATAGAATGCACCATCGGCCGGCAGGAACTTGCTGAGGCCCGCCTTCGGCAATCCTTCGATCAGGATGCGCCGGTTTTCCTGATAGCCGTGCTTGATCTCCTCCATCTCGGCCGCGCCGTCGAAGGCGGCCTCTGCCGCGATCTGCGACAGCGACGGCACCGAGATCGAAAGATTTTGCTGCAGCCGCTCGATCGGGCGCACCAGGATATCAGGCACGACCATCCAGCCGACGCGCCAGCCTGTCATGCAAAAATACTTCGAGAACGAGTTGATCACGAGTGCGTGCTCGGACAGCGCCGCCGCGGTCACCGCGGGAAACGCGTAGTCGAGCCCGTGATAGATCTCGTCCGAGATGAAGCGGATGCCGGCGTCTTCCGCCGCCGTCATAAGGCTGGCGAGCGCCTCGCGGGACATCATCGTCCCCGTCGGATTGGCGGGGCTGCCGACCAGCACACCCTTCAGCGGCGCCTTGCGATGCGCCGCAAGCAGTGCCTCGCCGGTCAGTGCATGGCGCGTGTCGTTGGTGGTCTCGATCAGCACCGGCTCGCAGCCGAGCGCGGTGAGGATGTGACGGTACGGCGGATAGCCCGGCACCGTTACGGCGACGCGGTCGCCGGGCTCGAACATCGCCAGGAAGGCCAGGATGAAGCCGCCCGAAGAGCCCGTCGTCACCACGATCCGCTCAGGGCTGACGTCACAGGCATAGGCATCGCGATAATGCCGCGCGATCCGCGCGCGCAAGGAAGGGATGCCGAGTGCCGAGGTATAATCGATCCGCCCCGCCTCGAGCGCCGCATGGGCCGCCGCAATCGCGGTCTTCGGCGCGCCGGCTGCGGGCTGGCCGACCTCCATGTGGATGACATGGCCGCCGGCCGCCTCGATTCGGGCCGCCGCGGCCATAACGTCCATCACCATGAACGGGGGAACATCACTGCGGCGGGAGGGCTCGAGCCACTGCCCCAACCGGTTCCTCAAGGTCGCATCGTGCATCGATTTCTGCTATTCGCTGGCGGACCGGTTCGTCCGGTCCGGGAAACGGGGCGCTTGCGCCCCAGACTGGCCGCATTGTACGGCTCATAAGGGGTACGGCTCATAGGGCATATCGCGTATCCGGTCCGCCGCCAATCGCCAAAAACCAATCACGAAACTGCTTGATCAAGCCCGTTTGACCCAGACCGCCTGATGTTGCTTCAGATCGCATTGCGCAAGAAGGCCTCCGCCCTCACCGCCCTGGTCACGGCCGCGGCCATCGCATTGTTGCCGGTCCCGGCCGCGCATGCGCAGTCCAAGGGACCGCCTGTCCTGCGCGACACCGAGACCGAGCAGCTGCTGCGCGAATACACCCGTCCGATCCTGCGCGTCGCCGGTCTGGAAAAGCAGAACATCCAGATGGTGATCGTCAACGAGGCCTCGTTCAACGCCTTCGTCGCGGACGGTCGCCGCATCTTCGTCAATTACGGCGCGATCCTCCAGTCGGAGACGCCGAACCAGATCATCGGCGTGCTCGCACACGAGACCGGGCATCTGGCCGGCGGCCATCTGTCCAAGCTCCGCGAGCAGCTCGCCAACGCGCAGACCCAGATGATCATCGCGATGCTGCTCGGCGCCGGTGCGATCGCCGTCGGCAGCACCCGCGGCTCGAGCAGCGCCGGCAACAATGGCCTTGCCAACGCCGGTGCGGCCGCGATCGCCGGTCCGCAGGAAATGATCCGCCGCTCGCTCTTGTCCTATCAGCGCCAGCAGGAGGAGAACGCCGACCGTGCCGGCGTGAAATTCCTGACCGCGACCCAGCAGTCGCCGAAGGGCATGTACGAGACCTTCAAGCGCTTCACCAGCGAGAGCCTGTTCGCCGCGCGCGGCGCCGATCCCTATCTGCAGTCGCACCCGATGCCCGCCGAGCGCGTCGCCGCGCTCCAGGAATTCGCCAGCACGAGCCCCTATTGGGACAAGAAAGACGATCCCGCGCTGCAGCTCCGCCACGACATGGTGCGCGCCAAGATCTCCGCCTTCATGGAGCGCCCGGAGCTGGTGTATCGCCGCTATCCGCAGACCAACGACAGCCTGCCGGCGCGCTATGCCCGCGCCATCAGCACCTATCTGCACGGCGATCTGCGCAGCGCGCTCACCCAGATCGACGCGCTGATCGCGGTCCAGCCGAACAACCCGTACTTCTACGAGGTGCGCGGCCAGGCCCTGCTCGAGAGCGGCAAGGCCGCCGAGGCGATCGCGCCCCTGCGCAAGGCTGTCGTACTCTCCAACAGCGCCCCCCTCATCGAGATGTTACTTGGGCAGGCTCTGGTTGGAACCGATAATAAGGCCTACACGGAAGACGCCGTTCGGATTCTCCGCGCCGCGGTGGCCCGGGAGCCCGAGGCCATCCTCGGTTACAGCCAGCTCGCGATGGCCTATGGCCGGAAGGGCGATTATGCCGAGGCGGATCTCGCTTCGGCGCAGGCCGCTTACTTGCGCGGCGACAACAAGACCGCCCGCGAGCTCGCCACGCGCGCGAAAACCCGTTTTGCCGTCGGCACGCCCGGTTGGGTCAAGGCCGACGACATCGTCGCGGCGAAGCCGCCGCGCAACTAACGAGAACGACGCCTGACACCACGACGTCACGACACCGAGCTTTAAGTCCGCCGGGACGTTTTCCGAAACCTGCTTTGGATAAGAGGATTTGCCTATGCCTTCGCTGCGTCTGCTTGCCCCCGCGCTGGTTGCGCTCGCCATGTTCGGCGCAGCCGCCCCCGCGTCGGCCGACAGCTTCTCCGATGCCCAGCGCACCGACATCGAGGCGATCATCAAGAACTACCTCGTCACCCATCCCGAGGTGCTCGAGGAAGCGATGACCGAGCTCAGCAAGCGCCAGGCTGATGCGGAGACGAAGAAGCACGAGGCCAGCATCACGCAGAATTCGGATGCGATCTTCAACTCGCCGCGCCAGGTCGTGCTCGGCAACAAGGACGGCGACGTCACGTTCGTCGAGTTCTTCGATTACAATTGCGGCTACTGCAAGCGCGCCATGGACGACATGCTCAACCTGATGAAGGGCGATTCGAAGCTGAAGGTCGTGCTGAAGGAGTTTCCGGTGCTGAGCCAGGGCTCGGTCGAAGCCGCCCAGGTCGCGGTCGCCGTGCGCATGCAGGATCCCACCGGCAAGAAATATCTCGACTTCCATCAGAAGCTGCTCGGCGGCCGCGGCGCGGCCGACAAGGCGCGCGCGATGCAGGCGGCCAAGGAAGCCGGCCTCGACACCGCGAAGATCGAGAAGGACATCGCCAGCCCCGAGGTGCGCGCCACCATCGAGGAGAACTTCAAGCTCGCCGAGGCGATGGGCATGAACGGCACGCCGAGCTACGTCATCGGCAAGCAGATCGTGATCGGCGCCGTCGGCCTCGAAGGCCTCAAGGAAAAGATCGGCGTTGCCCGCTGCGGCAAAGCGACTTGCTGACAAGGCGACTTGCTGATCGCGCATCTCGCAACTCACGCATGCAACGAGGCCGGCTGAAAAGCCGGCCTTTTTCGTTGGCGGAATATCGGCGCGAATCCGGCGCGCGCGTTCATCCCGCGTTTAAGAAACAAATAGCTCGGAACCTCCCAATGTTCAGGAACAGCTGAAAACTCCTTTCATGTTCAGGAACAACTGAAAACTCCTTTCGTTGATGGCGCGGGCAATGACGTAAAAACACGTGAGGAGAATGTAGATGTTGAACCGCTTTATGATCTCGGTTGCCGCAGTTGCGCTCGTGGCGGGCACCGGTCTGGCGAACGCACAGGGCAATATGAACCGCGACAGCGGTGGCAGCGCCGGTGGCGCGCAGATGCAGCACTCGCAGCCCCAGGGCGGCGCGGCTGAGCGCGGCGGCTCGATGGGCAAGGAATCAACCCAGGAGAAGGGCACCGTCGGCCAGGCTGGCGGCTCCAGCAGCATGAAGTCCGGCACCTCGGCCGAGGAGAAGTCCTCGGGCGCAACCAAGGACGAGCATTCCGGCCGCGAGATGAACAAGAACGCGGCTGAAGACAAGTCCGGCGCCACCAAGGGCCAGCGCACCGACGAACGTGCGCAGGGTCAGCAGGACAAGTCCAAGAGCATGAGCCAGGACAGCACCAAGTCCGGCGCCAAGGAGCAAAAGGACATGAAGGCTGAGGGCGGCAAGAGCGGCACCTCGACCAACAATGCCGAGAACCAGAAGGGCACCGAGCGCACCAATCAGAACGCTCAGGGCCAGACCGGCACCAGCACCAACCAGAACGCGCAGGGTCAGAGCAGCACCAACACGACGGTCGGCCAGGCCGGCGCCGGCGCCAAGCTCTCGACCGAGCAGCGCACCCAGATCACCTCTGTGATCCGCGAGGAGCACGTGCGTCCGGTGAGCAACGTGAACTTCTCGATCTCGGTCGGTACCCGCATTCCGCGCGAGGGTATCGAGCTGCACGCCCTCCCGTCTCGGGTCGTGACGATCTATCCGGAGTGGCGGACCTACAAGTACGTCCTGGTCAAGGACGAGATCGTGATCATCAATCCGGACACCTACGAGATCGTGGCGGTCCTGAACGCCTAAAGGCCGGATGACGGCAACCTTGCGGGGCGGGCAGCAATGCCCGCCCTTTGCCGTTCGGCCGTCAGCCATCCTTTGGACTGGTTAACAAGCAATTTCCGTAGTTTCCGCACAGGTTTTTGCGCACTGGATGAGGTGCCTGAACCACCCCCGGAGGCCCTTCAAGGCTTCCCCTAACGCGCTTTGTTACCTATAACCCCGCCACGCCGAAGCACCTCTTCCGGGATTGGAATGGCCGAACCTGCAACCGACACGATCCTCGTCCTCAACGGGCCGAACCTCAACATGCTGGGGACGCGCGAGCCCGAGAAGTATGGCCACGCGACACTGGCCGACGTCGAGGCGCTGTGCCGGGAGACTGCAGCGACGTACGGCCTCAAGGCCGACTGCCGCCAATCCAACCGCGAAGGCGAGCTGATCGACTTCATCCACGAGGCGCACGCGCGCAAGATGAAGGGCATCATCATCAACGCCGGCGGCTATTCGCACACCTCGATCGCGCTGCACGACGCGCTGCTCGCGGTGCAGATCCCGACCGTCGAAGTGCATGTCACCAACATCCACGCCCGCGAGAGTTTTCGTCACCACTCCTACACCGCACGCGCGGCCTTCGCCTCGCTCTGCGGTTTCGGCATCGAGGGCTACCGCCTCGCCATCCAGGGCCTTGCCGCCAAGCTTGCCATCAAGCCCAAAGCCTGACGCTCCCCTTCAACAGAACATTCGGATCAAACAACATGGCGCGCCAGCCAGACGACAAAGCAGCCGCAAAGTTTTCCAGCGAGGATTCCGCGCTCGTTCGCGAGCTCGCTCTCCTGCTCGATGAGACCAGCCTCACCGAGATCGAGATCGAACGCGCCGGCCTGCGCCTGCGCGTCGCCCGCAACATCAGCGTCGCTGCGACCATGCCGATGCCGGTCGCGGCCGCTCCCGTTGCGCTGCCCGCGGCCGCCGCTGCTGCTGCGCCCGCCGCGGCCGCAGCCGATCTCTCGAAGCATCCGGGCGCGGTGACCTCGCCGATGGTCGGCACCGCCTATTGGGCGCCGGAGCCCGGCGCAAAGCCGTTCATCGAAGTCGGCAGCAAGGTCTCGGTCGGCCAGACGCTGCTGATCATCGAAGCCATGAAGACCATGAACCAGATCCCCTCGCCTCGATCAGGCACGGTGACGCAGATCCTGGTCGAGGACGGCCAGCCGGTTGAGTACGGCGAGCCGCTCGTCATCATTGAGTAGGCGAATGGGAAGTAGCGAATAGCGAATGGCGTCACCGTTCTCTACTCGCTATTCGCCACTCGCCATTCGCACCTTTCTATTCGCCCGCTGAGGCACCATGTTCGACAAGATCCTCATAGCCAATCGCGGCGAGATCGCCCTTCGCATCCTGCGCGCCTGCAAGGAGCTCGGGATCGCGACCGTCGCCGTGCACTCCACCGCCGACGCCGACGCCATGCATGTGCGGCTGTCGGACGAGAGCGTCTGCATCGGCCCGCCGGCGTCCAAGGACAGCTATCTCAACGTGCCCGCGCTGCTCGCGGCCTGCGAGATCACCGGCGCCGACGCCGTGCATCCCGGCTACGGCTTCCTGTCGGAGAACGCGCGCTTCGCGGAGATCCTTGCCGAGCACAATCTGCATTTCATCGGCCCCAAGGCCGAGCACATCCGCCTGATGGGCGACAAGATCGAGGCCAAGAAGACCGCCAAGCGGCTCGGCATTCCCGTCGTGCCCGGCTCCGACGGCGGCGTCGGCCCCGAGGACGATGCGATGGCGATCGCCAAGAAGATCGGCTTCCCCGTCCTGGTGAAGGCGGCAGCCGGCGGTGGCGGCCGCGGCATGAAGGTCGCCCAGAGCGAGGCCGACCTGCAGCTCGCGCTCTCGACCGCTGCCAACGAGGCCAAGTCCGCCTTCGGCGACGCCTCGGTCTATCTGGAAAAATATCTCCAGAAGCCGCGCCACATCGAGATCCAGATCCTCGGCGACGGCCGCGGCGGCGCGATCCATCTCGGCGAACGCGACTGCTCGCTGCAGCGCCGCCACCAGAAGGTCTGGGAGGAAGGCCCCTCGCCCGTGCTGGCCGCAGCCGCGCGCGCCAAGATCGGCGAGACCTGCGCGAAAGCGATGCGCGAGATGAAATATCTCGGCGTCGGCACCATCGAATTCCTGTTCGAAGACGGCGAGTTCTACTTCATCGAGATGAACACCCGCATCCAGGTCGAGCATCCCGTCACCGAGAGCATCACCGACATCGACCTCGTGCTGGAGCAGATCCGCATCGCCGCCGGCGGCGAGCTGCCGGCCAAGCAGAGCGAGGTGCAGATCATAGGCCACGCCATCGAGTGCCGCATCAACGCCGAGAACCCGCAGACCTTCCGCCCTTCGCCGGGCCGCATCACGCAGTACCATCCGCCCGGCGGCCTGGGCGTGCGCATCGATTCCGCGGTCTATCAGGGCTACCAGATCCCGCCTTATTACGACTCGCTGGTCGGCAAGCTGATCGTCCACGGCAAGACCCGTACCGAATGCCTGATGCGCTTGCGCCGGGCGCTGGACGAAATGGTGGTCGACGGCATCGAGACCACGCTGCCGCTGTTCCGCGACCTCGTCCGCCAGGACGACATCATCAACGGCGACTACCACATCCACTGGCTGGAACAGTACCTGGCCGGCAAGGCGGAGCCCGCCGCCAAATAATCCACGCGCTCCATGGAACCCCTTGGCCCCAATCGCGTTCTCGACCTTGGGGTTAGTTCCAAGGGGCCGTTTTGAACTCCACGAAGTCTGACAAGCAGCCTGACAAGGCGGATCCGTCGTGACGGCCGAGGCGCAGCGACGGCGCGCATTCTGGCAAATCCTGCTGTTCGCAGCGGGGCTTCTGGTGCTGACCGTGATCAGTGCCGGTTCGGTCTACCTCGTCAACAAGGCGCGCGACGACAGCAAATGGGTGCTTCACACCATCGAGGTGGAGAACCAGGTCAACGCCCTGCTGCTCGAAATCCGGCGCGCCGAGAGCGGTGCGCGCGGCTACCTTCTGACGCAGGACGAGACCTTCAAGGCCGACCATGAGAAGGCGGTCGCCGCGATCATCCCCGCGCTTGATCGGGTGACGCGCCTCTCCGGCGACAACCCGGCGCAGCGCGAGGGGGTTGAAAAGCTGAGCGCAGCTATCGAGACCCGGCTCGACCAGTTCTCCCGAGAAATGGACTTCGTCGCCCAGGGCCAGGTCGACAAGGCCACAGCCCTGGTTCGCGAGGCCGCCGCGGCCAATACTACGGCCACCATCGGCAGCGTGGCGAACGCGATGATCCAGGAGGAGGAACGGCTGTTCCGGTTGCGCTCGACGAATGCCGACAGCAGCCAGACCTTAGCCGCATCGATGACGGGCATCGGCTCCGGCCTGGTCGTCCTGCTCGCCATGATCTCGATCTGGCTGGTGCGGCGCTCGGCGCAGGCGCGCGACGATGCCGAAGCGCGGCTGCGCGATGCCAACGTCAATCTGGAGGCCGTCGTCGACGAGCGCACGGCGGATTTGCGCGAGGCCAACAACGAGATTCAGCGCTTTGCCTATATCGTGAGCCACGACCTGCGCTCGCCGCTCGTCAACATCATGGGCTTCACCAGCGAGCTCGAAGAGCTCGGCGGCGACATCTTCCGCCGGATCGGCGGCCTCACCCATGTTCTGGCCAATGGGCCGCCGCTGCCATCGGGCGAGGTCACGCTCGAAGGCCCCGACAAGCAGCTTTCAACGGATTTCTCCGAGGCGCTCGGCTTCATCAAATCGTCGATCGCCAAGATGGACCGGCTGATCTCGGCGATCCTCAACCTCACCCGCGAGGGCCGGCGCGAGTTCCAGCCGGAAAAGATCGAGACGCGCGACTTCGTTGAGGCGATCGTATCGACGCTGGCGCATCAGGCGGCGGAAGCGCAGGCCGAGATCCACATCGAGCCGCTGCCGAATGTCGTCAGCGACCGCCTTGCGCTGGAGCAGATCTTCTCCAACCTGATCGACAACGCGATCAAATATCTGAAGATCGGCGTGCCCGGCGAGATCAGAATTCGCGGGCGCACCAAGCTCGGCTACGCCATCTTCGAGATCAGCGATAACGGCCGCGGTATCGATCCCAAGGATCATCAGCGGATTTTCGACCTGTTCCGCCGCGCGGGAACCCAGGACAAGCCCGGACAGGGCATCGGTCTTGCGCATGTACGTGCACTTGTGCGCCGCCTCGGCGGCACCATGTCGGTATCATCGGAACTGAACACGGGCAGCACCTTCACCATCACGCTGCCCATCGCCTGGAACGCCAGCAACCGGAACGCAGATCGATGACCCAGCCTGTCAGCATCATCATGATCGAGGACGACGAGGGACATGCGCGTCTGATCGAGCGCAACATCCGCAGGTCCGGCGTCAACAACGAGATCATCCCCTTCGCCAACGGCACCGACGCGATCAGGCACCTGTTCGGTGCCGACGGCAGCGGTCTCGTCCAGAAGGGCAATGCGCTGCTGATCCTGCTCGATCTCAACCTGCCCGACATGACCGGGATCGACATTCTCAAGCAGATCAAGGAAAACAAATACCTGAAGGCGTCGCCCGTGGTGGTGCTGACCACCACCGACGACAGCCAGGAAATCAAGCGCTGCTACGAGCTCGGCTGCAACGTCTACATCACCAAGCCCGTCAACTACGAGAATTTCGCCAACGCCATCCGGCAACTCGGGCTGTTCTTCTCGGTCATCCAGGTCCCGCCTGCCGCCCCATGAACCAGACAACGCCGACGCTGCTCTACATCGACGACGACGACGCGCTTGCGCGCCTGGTCGACCGCGGCCTGACGCGGCGCGGCTACAAGGTCATTCATGCCGCCAGCGGCGAGGAAGGCCTCGAGCACATCCGCCGGGCTTGCGCCCAAGGCAGTAACGAAAGCTGCACCGAAGGCGGCATCGATGTCGTTGCGCTCGACCAGTACATGCCGGGCCTCGATGGCCTGGAGACGCTCGAGCAGATCATGGCGATCCCGGGCGCGCCCCCGGTCGTGTTCGTCACGGCCTCGCAGGATTCCAGCATCGCGGTCACCGCGCTGAAGGCGGGCGCGGCCGATTATCTGGTCAAGGACGTCAAGGGCGACTTCATCCCCCTGCTCCACGTCGCCGCCGACGGTGCGCTACGCCAGGCCGAATTGCAGAAGGCGCGCGAGGAAGCCGAGGCCGAGATCCACGCCTCGCGCGACCGCTATGCGGCGCTGGCCGCCGAGCGCGAGCTCCTGCTGCGCGAGGTCAACCACCGCGTCGGCAACTCGCTCCAGATCATCGCCTCGCTGCTGCATCTGCAGGCGAGCTCCGCCGGGCAGGACGAGGTCAAGGCCGCGCTGACCAACGCCATGGGCCGCGTCGCCGCGGTCGCGCAGGTGCATCGCCGCCTCTACACCTCGCAGGACCTCAAGAGCGTGGTGCTGAACCAGTACCTGGACTCGCTGCTCGAGGATCTCCGCCGCTCGGCGGAAGGTGACCGGATGTCACGCCTGACGCTGAAGGCCGAGCCGATCGAGATCGATCCGGACCGCGCGGTCGCCGTCGGCATCATCGTCAACGAGCTGGTGATGAACGCGGTGAAATACGCCTATCCCGATGGCGCAGGTCCCATCCATGTCGAGCTGACCTCGCAGGGCGAGGATCTCCAGCTGTCGATCGCCGACGACGGCGTCGGCGACAACGTCAAGGCCGATCCGCGTTCCACCGGCATGGGCCAGCGCATCGTCGCGGCGATGGCCACCAAGCTGGATGCCACCGTAGAGCGCGACCCGGCCCACGACGGAACCCGCGTCATCCTGAGGTTCCGGCGTTTGCCGACGGCGCCGGGCAAGGCCAACAACGCCGCCGCAAGCTGATCCGCGCCGCCATCGCAACCGCGATGCAATCCTGCTATTGTCGCACCATGACTTCGCGCGACTCCGCTTCGTCTGAAATCACGCCCGCCGTGCTGCTGCGCGCCTATGCCTGCGGCATCTTCCCGATGGCCGAGAGCGCCGACGATCCGACCCTGTTCTGGGTCGAGCCGGAATTGCGCGGCGTCATCCCGCTCGAGGGCTTTCGCGTCGCCTCGCGACTCGCGCGTACCGTGCGTTCGGACACGTTTCGCGTCACCGTCAACACCGCGTTCAAGGCGACGATCGCCGGCTGCGCCGCGCCGCAGGAAGGGCGCGAGGACACCTGGATCAACAAGCGCATCCGCGACCTCTATGGCGGCCTCTACGAGCTCGGCCATTGCCACAGCGTCGAGGCCTGGCAGGGCGACGACCTCGTCGGCGGACTCTATGGCGTGAGCCTCGGGCGCGCCTTCTTCGGCGAGAGCATGTTTCACACCGCGCGCGATGCCTCCAAGGTCGCCCTGGTGCACCTCGTCGCGCGGCTGATCCATGGCGGCTTCGAGCTGCTCGACACGCAATATGTCACCGAGCATCTGAAGAGCTTTGGCGCGGTCGAGATTTCGCGGCGGCGCTACACCGCGCTGCTCGACAAGGCGCTCGCCGGCGGTCCCGGCGATTTCCTGCGACTCTCGCCCGGCGATGCGATCCCGGGCGCACGCGCGCTCGAGATCATCGCCTCACGGCAATAGGCAAACGAGGCTAGAGCATGATCCGGAAAAGTGTGAAGCGGTTTTCCGAAAAGATCATGCTCAAACAAGGAGCTAAAGCGCGATGATGATCGCGCTTTAGCGGCCGCCGAAGCCCGGCAAACCGAACAGGCCCCGCTGCTCCTGCTGCGGCGGTGGCGGCGCCGGCTGCTGCTGCGGCGGAGGCGGCAGAGGCTGCGGCGGACGCTGCTGCACGGCCTGTTTCGGCGCGGCCTTCTTCTGCGCGGGAGGCGGCGGCGGAGGCGCGGGCTTGTTCGCCGGATCGGGCGCAGCGGTCGCGATGGTCTGCTGCGGCTCTTTGCAGTCGGTGAGCCAGATGTCGTAGATCGGATGCTCGACGCCGTGCAGGCCGGGGCTTGCCGCGTACATCCAGCCCGAGAAGATCCGCTTCACCTCGCCCTGCAAGGTGATCTCGTCGACCTCGACGAAGGCATCGGTGTTGGCGGCTTCCGTCGCCGGCCGCGTGTAGCAGGCGTCGGTCTTGACCCTGAGCGCGCCGAACTGGACGGTCTCGCCGATATCCTCGTCGAAATTGATGATGCGCCCGGTGATCTTGTCGAGGCCCGAGAAGGTCGCCTTCTTGTTCACGATCTTCTGGGCCGGCGGCTCGGTCACGACCTCGTCGCCCGGCTGCAGGCTCGCCGGCGTCTGCGGGACAGGGCCGCCCGGCACGCCCTTCTGCTGGGGCTGGCGCTGACCGGGGGCGCCCGGCGGGACGGCTCCCGGGGCATTGGGCGGAGCGACCGCCACGGGCGGCTGGTTGGGCGGCGCGGCGGCCGAGCCCGGCGGCGGCGCCAGCGGCTGGCTCTCGACCGGTCCCGGCATCACGTTACCCTGCCGTCCCTGCGGCGGCGGCATCGGGCGCGACGGCAGCACGCGGCCCTGCGGCGGCAGCGCGGGCACTTCCTCATCGTCGTCATCCTGAGGTGGCGGCTGTGGCTGGCCGCGCGGAATCGCACCCGGCGGACGCGGCGGCGGATCCGAGAAGATCGTGCCGATCTGCGCCTGCGCCGGCGGCGCAACCGTCAGCGCGGTGGCGGCCAGCAGCGCCGCAAGGCCTGTCAGGGTAAAGGTTTTAAACATCTCGTGCGGCTTCAACAGCGAATCGGGCTTGTTGGACATTCTACAGGGGATACCGCCGCTCGCAGGCCATCCGGTTAACACGCCGAATGCGGCGCGGAAAGGGCGGCATCCCAGCCCTGCCCGCCACCCGCTGGCCAGACCTCCCCCCGGATGGAATAGTCCGAACGGGTCTCTCCAGGGCCGAAACGGGCATTTCCCCGATAACCGACGCCCGCCCCTCACCCGAAACCGCAAGGCCGCTCCGCCATGCCCGTTGTGCTCGATCCCGATGCCGCCGCCGTCTACAAGGCGTTCCTGGAGGCCGACCGCCCCGCTTACGAGACCCTGACGGCGCCGGAGGCGCGCGCCTCTTACGCGCAGGCCCGCTTTGCCACCAACCCCGAACCGCCCGAGCTTGCCCGCGTCGCGCCGCTTTCGATCCCGGCGCCGCACGGGGCGATCCCGGCCCGGCTCTATGTGCCGAAGGAGCCGCGTCTGCAGAACGGCGTCTCGCCGGCCCTGGTGTTCTTCCACGGCGGCGGCTGGGTGATCGGCGATCTCGAGTCCCACGACGTCGTCTGCCGCCAGCTCGCGATCGAAGGCGCGATGATCGTGATCTCGGTCGACTATCGCCTGGCCCCCGAGCACAAATTTCCCGCCGCCGTCGATGACGCGATCGCGGCGACCCAATGGATTGCCGCCAACGCGCACGCGCTCGGCGTCGACGCCTCGCGCCTGTCGATCGGCGGCGACAGCGCCGGCGGCAATCTCGCCGCGGTCGTCGCACTCACCGCACGCGACGGTGACGGCCCCGCGATTGCGGGCCAGGTGCTGATCTACCCGGCAACCGACTTCGCCATGACGCATGGCTCCCACCGCGAGCCCGAGACCAGCGTGCTGCTGACACATTCGGTGATCCGCTGGTTTCGCGACCATTACCTCAATGGCGCCGCCGACATCCACGACTGGCGCGCTTCGCCGGCGCGCGCGCAGAACCTTGCCGGCCTGCCGCCGACCTATGTGCTCACCGCCGGCGCCGATCCGCTCCGCGATGAAGGCGCTGGCTATGCCGCGCGCCTCAAGCAGGCCGGCGTGCCCGTCACCACCAGGCACTTCCCCGGCCAGTTCCACGGCTTCGTCACCATGGGCAAGCTGCTCCGCCAGGCCGACGTCGCCATCGGCGAGATCGGCGCATGGTTGAAGGGATTGCGATAGTCACGTAACCCGACGCTTCACCGCTATGCTGTCCATCCTCAAAACCGTCTTCGCCATTCCCTTGCGCGCCCTGACATCGCTCGGCGACCAGGGCACGCGCGCCGTGGCGGCGATCGCCTTCATCGCGGTCGCGGTGCCGCCGCTCGGCGCGTTGCTGCGCCCCTACGTCACCGAGGCGATCCTCTGCCTGCTCTGCATCTCCTTCATGCGGGTCGATCTCGTCGCGCTCCACGGCCATCTCCGCCGGCCGGCACTGATCGCAAGCGCCACGGTCTGGACCACGATCGCCGTGCCGTTGATCGTCGGGCTGCTCGCCCATGCCACCGGGCTCGACACACGCTCGCCCGGCCTCCTCCTCGCGCTGATGCTGCAGGGCATGGCCTCGCCGATGATGGCAGCCCCCGCGCTCGCAGCGCTGATCGGCCTCGATGCCACGCTGCCGCTGGTCACGCTCGTCACCGCCACCGCGCTGGTGCCGTTCACGGCCTCGCTGTTCGCCAGCCTGTTTCTCGGCGGCATGCTCAGCATCTCCCCGTTCGTGCTCGGCACCAAGCTGCTCGCCATCCTCGCGGTCTCGCTGGTCGGCGCGACCGCGATCCGCTGGACGTTCGGCACTGAGGCGATCCAGCGCCACAAGCGGCCGATCGACGGCTTCAACATCCTCATCCTGCTGGTGTTCGCATCCGCGGTGATGGGCGACGTCGCGCATGACTTCGTCGCCGATCCGCTGTTCACGATCGGCGTCGCGCTGCTGGCCTTCGCGGTCTATTTCAGCCTGCTCGCCGTGACGACGCTGATCTTCCGCCGCGCCGGCTATGAGCGCGCCTTCGCGGTCGGCCTGATGGTGTCACAGCGCAATCTCGGCCTGATGCTGGCCGCGACCGCGGGCGCGCTGCCGGCCACGACCTGGCTCTACTTCGCGCTGACGCAGTTTCCGATTCACCTTGCGCCCTATCTGCTGACGCCGATCGCGCGGCGATTGACGGCACGGGCAGAGGCGTCCGGCGCGGCGGCCGCAAACAGCACGAGTTAAAGCATGATCCGGAAAAGTGCGCAGCGGTTTTCCGAAAAGATCATGCTCAAACAACTACCTAAAGCGCGATGATGATTCATCCTAATCTCGTCGCGCTTTAGGGCGCATTCTCATATCGGCTATCCCGCAGGTTTCGACGCACTGAAGATGTAGCGGCTGGTGCTGAAGAAATATTGGCCCGCTCCGGTCAGGCGCTCGAACTCGCCGTGCCAGGCGTTGAGATCGTCGGCCGAAACGTCGTTCCTGCGGCTGACGAAATCCCGGATTCCCTGCGCCAATCCCTTGCTGTAGGTGTCGTCATCGTACCGCAAATTCAGAATCGCAAAGACGGATGCTCCGTCCAGATGAAATCCCGCATTGATCAGTCTGGAGGCCATCGACCTGGGGAGCCGCGGATGGGCACAATGTGCTTCCCATGATTTCATGACCGAGGCCATACGCTCCCGGTTTTCAGAATGCCACACCACGGCATCCCAATCGGTTGCGACAAAAATCGTCCGTCCGCCCGGCTTCAGGACGCGAAATGATTCCATGAGGACGCGGTCGACGTCAGGGACGTACTCGGCGACCTGAGTGCACACGACGGCGTCAAACGATGCATCGGACTGGCCCAGTTCGGTCGCGTTGCCGATCGCATATGAAATCCACTCCGAAGCCTTCTGCCGGTTGCAGACGGCGATCAGGTCGGTCGACACATCGATGCCGACGACAGCACCGTCAGGCCCGACGAGCCGCGCCATGCTTTCACAGAGATAGCCCGGACCGCATCCAATATCGAGAACGCGCTCGCCGGCAGACAGATTGAGCAGCCGGATCGTCTCGGCGCGCTGGGCCTTCACATCGCTGGTGAGATAAAGTCTCTGGAGCCGCCTCGCGTTCTCATTGCTGTACTCCATCCCGCTCATCGTCGTTGCCTCCGTCGCGTGGCAAGTGACAGTCCCTATCCCGCCCGCGCCGCGCGTCGCAGCGCCTGCGGCGGCTGGCCGAAGGCGCGGATGAAGGCGCGCCGCATCCGCTCGGGGTCGCGAAATCCCGTCGTCTCCGCAACGAGCTCGATTGCCTCGCGCGAGGACTGCACGCGCTCGCGCGCAACCTCGAGCCGCAACCGTTCGATCGCCTTGGAAGGCGTCGCGCCGGTCTCGGCGGCAAAGGCGCGGGCGAAGTGCCGCGCGCTCATCCCGGCGCGATCGGCGAGATCCTCCACCGTCAGTGGCGCGTCGAGATTTTCGCGCGCCCAGGACAAGAGCGTGCTGAAGCGGCCGTTCGGCGTCTTCAGTTCCAGCAGCGAGGAGAATTGCGACTGACCGCCGCTGCGGCGGTGGTAGAGCACGAGCTGTCGCGCGGTCTGTTGCGCGATCTCCTCGCCATGGTCTTCCGTGACCATCGCGAGCGCGAGATCGATGCCGGCGCTGATGCCCGCCGACGTCCAGACATTGCCGTCGCGGGTGAAGATCTGGTCGGGCTCGAACTTCACCTTCGGATAGCGCGCCACGAATTCGCGCGTCCGGCCCCAATGCGTGGTGGCGCGGCGGCCGTCGAGCAGCCCGGCCTCCGCAAGCACATAGGCGCCCGAGCAGACGCTTGCGATCCGCACGCCGCGCTTGGCCAACCGCTGCACGAAGGCGAGCGTGGCCTCGCAGCGCGCGGCATCCGCAACGCCGGCGCCGCCCGCGATGACCAGCGTCGTGATCGCGTTCGCCGACTTGAAATCGCGCGCCATCATCTCGACGCCCGAGGAGCTGCGCACGAGCCCGGCCTGCGCCGCCAGCACGCGGAGCGCCAGCGGCTTGCCGCTCGCGCGTGCCGCGATCTCGAACACCGAGATGGGACCTGCTGCATCGAGCAATTGGAAATCCGGGAAGATCAGGATGCCGATCATGGGTCATGTCCGAAAGTGAGGGAATTACGCCATTTTGGACAGAAGGGCATCATGTCAGGTTGCGCGCGTCAAGCTCTTCATTGGAGGTTCTCATGTTGGCGCCGCTCCAGATCGGTATCTTGGTGTTTCCGCGCGTCACCCAGCTCGACTTCACCGGCCCGCTGCAGGTGTTCTCCATGCTTCCCGACGCAAAACTGCACCTGATCTGGAAGCGGATCGAGCCGGTGCCGAGCGATTCCGTCATGGCACTGACGCCGACCACGACCTTTGCGGACTGCCCGCAACTGGACGTGATCTGCGTGCCCGGCGGCGGTGGCACCAACGATTTGCTCAACGACGAGGAGGTGCTCGGCTTCCTGCGCAAGCAGGCCGAAGGCGCCAGCTATGTCACCTCGGTCTGCACGGGATCGCTGGCGCTCGGCGCCGCCGGCTTGCTGAAGGGCTACCGCGCCGCCACCCATTGGAGCGCGATGGAGATGCTCAGCCAGTTCGGCGCGACGCCGACCAGGACCCGCGTCTGCGTCGACCGCAACCGCATCACCGGTGGCGGCGTCACCGCAGGCATCGATTTCGCCCTCACGCTGGTATCGATCCTGCGCGACCGCACCACGGCCGAAGCGATCCAGCTCCAGATGGAATACAACCCCGCTCCGCCGTTCAATTCCGGCTCGCCCGACACCGCGTCGGCCGAAGTGCTGGCGTTGCTGAGGGAGCGCGGCGCACAGAACCAGGCGCGGCGGCTGGAAGCGGTGAAGCGCGCGGCTGAACGGGTGAACTAGCTTCCGCGCGCGTGTCCTGGACGCGCTGCAGCGTGCAACGTGGCGCAGCGTCCGGGCACGAGACTGGAGTTTGGCGCGAGCTGCATCAACGTCGTCATTGCGAGCGCTGCGAAGCAATCCAGACTGCCACCGCGGAAAGACTCTGGATTGCTTCGCAGCGCTCGCAATGACGGAGTGTGGAGCAGCAGCATTCGCTCCCCTCGTTTTCCGGACGCGCGGCAGCGTGCAACGCTGCTGCGCAGAGCCGGGACCCAGCAAGCCACGCGGGTCACTGCAGCATGGGCCCCGGCTCTGCAGCGCACCGCTGAAGAAGCGCTGCGCCGCGTCCGGGGCACGAGACTTCGCCACCAAAAGAAAAAGGCCGCTCGGTTTCCCAAGCGGCCTTTCCTGTCTCACGACGGCTGCACATTCACATCGGGCGATTTCGGAGCTTCCAGACCGGGGGCCTATCTCCCGATCGAGTCCTGGTCGGCGGCCGCTGCATTTCGGGACAGTCGCGAACTGTTGCCCGAACCGAACGCGATGGTCTCCCATCTCCGTAAGATGCGATCATTGAGCCGCATCGCTCGCGTCAACACAACGCCCGCGCAAGCGGCATCCCCGCTGTTCCCGTTGTCCACAGCGGCATGCAGCGGATGCCTGTGCATCCAGTCGAAGGTGGAAGACGCGCGAAGCGCCTAGCCAGGGGTCCAGGGCTGGTAGTCGCCGGTCGCCTTGGGACGTTTGCCGCTGGCGAGCGTCGAGCCGGACGGGCGATAGGCCTTCGCCGTGCCGGTGAGGTTCGGCTGGTGCGGCTTTTCCCACTCGCGGGGCTGGTAGTTGATCTCGGTCGGCGGGGTATCGACGACGTGATGAATCCAGCCATGCCACTCCGGCGGGATCCGGCTTGCTTCCGCATAGCCGTTGTAGATCACCCAGCGCCGCTCGAAGCCGAGCGTCGGATCGATCGCGCCGCCGCGGGTGCGATAATAGAGGTTGCCCTGCTCGTCCTGGCCGACCAGCTCGCCATAGCGCTTGGTCCAGAGCTGGGTGCCAAACGTCTGGCCACTCCACCAGGTGAAGAACTTGAGGAAGAATTGTTTCATTGCGGCAAGGGCCCTGCTTCGTCGGGTCCTGATGCCATCCGGACGGCAAAATGTCCAGTTCGCCGGGTGCGGCCGTCCCCGCCGCAAATGCGTGACCGCCGCAAATCGGACGCGATCCGTTCATGCCGGGTACAGCGCCCGCGTGAAAATCTCCCCGCACACGCGCACACCGGCGTGAACCCGGGAACCACAGCCCTTTCAAGCGGTTTTCTTCCGGGAAAAGGAGTTCGAACATGAACACTATGAGAGTTCTAGGCGCGGCGGCGACGCTGGCGCTGATTCTTCCATTGGCGACGCCGAGCTTCGCGCAGGGCCGTGGCGGTGGTGGCGGCGCCCATATTGGTGGCGGCGGCGCCCATTTCGGCGGTGGCGGCTTCGGCGGTGGTGGTGGCCCGCGCATGGGCGGCGGCGGATTCGGTGGCGGCCCGCGGGTCGCTGGCGGTGGCGCTGGTTTCGCGGCGGGCGCAGCGGTCCGCCCGGGCGGCGGTAGCTTCGCAGCCGGCGCGCCGGTTCGTCCCGGCGCCGGCGCTGCCTTTACCGGCGGCGGTCGCAACTTCGCAGCCGCGGGCAACAACTGGCGTGGCGGCGGAGGCAACTGGCATGGCGGTGGCTGGCATCGCCGTGGCGGCTTCTGGCCGGGCTTCGCGGCAGGCGCCGCGATCGGCGGCCTCGGCTCGTACGCCTATTATGGTGGCGGCTACTACGATGACCCCTACTACTATGGCGACAGCTATTATGACGAACCGTCAGTGGCGGTTGTGCCCGACAGCGGCGGCGATTCCTCCGCCTACTGCGCGCAGCGCTACAAGTCCTATGACCCGGCCTCGGGCACCTATCTCGGCTATGATGGCCAGCGTCATCCCTGCCCGTAAGCAGATCGACGCAACGCTTGAAGGAAAAGGCGCCGCAGCGATGCGGCGCCTTTTTCGCGCGCACCGTGCGCGTTGCTTGCGGCGTTCTGTACAAGTTGAAGCAATCGGACCTCTATTCACCGCACCGTGCATATCTATTCTGATCCAATCCAAAATTGACCCGACCCACGATTCGCGGATATCACCAATGCGGGGACTTCGATCTACTGGGAAATGTCATGCCGCGTATCCTCGTGGTAGATGACGATCCGATGGTCGGCGCGACCATCGAGGTCCTCCTCCAACGTCAGGGCTTCGACGTCACGCTGGCTGATGGCGGTGAAACGGGGCTTGCTGCGCTGGAAGCGCAGTCGTTTGAGGTGATGCTGGTCGACATCTTCATGCCGCATATGCGCGGCTTCGAATCCATCCGCATCTTTCACGAGCGCGCGCCCGCGATCCCGCTGATCGCAATGTCCGGCTACGCCTTCGCCTCCTCCGCCTCGCCTACGCCCGACTTCCTGCGCATGGCGCTGGAGCTCGGCGCAACGCGCTGCCTGCGCAAGCCGTTCACGCCGGATGCGCTGCTGACCACGATCCGGGAATGCCTCGGCGAGGCCGCACTGCCCAAGGACAAGAAAGAAGCCCCTTGATCCCCACGCAGCGCGTCATTCTCGGTGCCGGACTTGCCATCCTCCTGATCATCACCGCAGCCTCGATCGGACTCGACGTGAAGTCGCGGTCCGACACGATTTGGGTCAACCACACCGTCCAGGTGCTGAAGAAGATCTCGGATCTGCGCGTGCTGCTGCGCCGCGCCGAAAGCGCCGCGCGCGGTTACGAGATCTACCGGCAGTCGAGCTTCCGCGACGAATTCCAGGCGGTGCAGGCCCAGATCGCGCCGGCCCTCGCCGACCTCAAGCGCGGCCTGCGCGACAATCCTGATCAGGTCTCGCTGATGGAGGGCACCGAGCCGCTGGTGCTGCGCCGGGTCGAAATCGCCGCGGAGGCGATCCGCCTGCGCACGGCCAATGACCAGTCCGGCGTGACCGCACTCCAGGGCAAGGGCGAGGGTCGCGGCCTGATGGATACGGTGATGGCCAATCTCGACCGTTTGAGCGCGGAGGAAGAGCGGCTGCTCAGCGCGCGCTCGCAGGATTCACGCCGCACCGGCATCGTGCTGCTCGGCATCGACGTCGCCGGCGCGCTGGTGATCCTGCTGCTGGTCCTGATGGTGATGCGCGAGAGCCAGCGCACCCAAGTGGCGCTCAAGAGCACGCTGCTGGAGACGACGGCCGCCAAGGAGCAACTCGAGGCCGCGGTCGCCGAACGGACCGAGCACCTCGTCACCGCGCATGACGAGCTGCGCCTGTCGGTCAATGTGCTCCAGAGCACCTTTCACAGCATGGCGGAAGCGGTTCTGGTCATCGACGCCGACGGCACCGTGCTGTTGTCCAACCCGGCCGCCGAGCGGATGCTGCTGCATCGCACCGGCATGAATCTCGGCAATCTCCGGGCGCTGTCCGAGGTCTATCACGGCGACGGCGTCACGCCGATGATGGCCGACGAGCTGCCGTCGACGCGCGTGCTGCGCGGCGAGCCGTTCGAAAATCTGGAGATGATCGTCCGCCCGCACAGCGGCAATTCTCCGCGGCATCTGATGATCAGCGGCCGGCCGATGCGGGACGGACAAGGCGACATCTCGGGCGCGGTGCTGGTCTATCACGATGCCACCACCTCGCGCGAGACCGAGCGGCAACTGCACCAGTCGCAGAAGCTCGATGCGATCGGCAAGCTCACCGGCGGCGTCGCGCACGACTTCAACAACATGCTCACCGTCATCTCCGGCAACACGGAGACGCTGGTGGCGAGCCTGCAGCAGCAGCCCGAGTTGCAGCGCGTCGCGCGCCTGATCGACGATGCCGCCGAGCGCTGCGCCGATCTGATCCAGCACCTGCTCGCCTTCGCGCGCCGGCAGCCGCTGCAGCCACGCAATGTCGATATCAACGGCGCGATCACCGATATCGCAAAGCTCTTGCGCCCCACCCTCGGCGAGCAGATCCAGATCGAGACCGTGCTGGAACAGGGACCGATGGCCTCGCACATCGACCCGTCCCGGCTCACCAATGCCGTGCTCAACATGGCGATCAACGCGCGCGATGCCATGCCGAACGGCGGCAAGCTGCTGCTGGAGACCCACCGCGTGGTGCTGGACCAGGCCTATGCGCAGGCCAATGCGGACGTGGTGCCAGGCCCTTACGTGATGCTCGCGGTCAGTGACACCGGCACCGGCATGCCGCAGGACGTCCAGGAGAAGGCGTTCGAGCCGTTCTTCACCACCAAGGAGGTCGGCAAGGGTTCAGGCCTCGGCCTCTCCATGGTCTACGGCTTCGTCAAGCAGTCCGGCGGCCACATCAAGATCTACAGCGAGGAAGGCCACGGCACCACGATCAAGCTCTATCTGCCGCCGGGCGAAGGCGCGACTGAACTGGCGCCGGCCACACCTGCACAGGCCGAAGGCGGCGCCGAGACGATTTTCGTGGTCGAGGACGATTCCCTGGTGCGCAATTTCGTCACCGCGCAGCTCCAGAGCCTCGGCTACAACACGATCGCCGCCGCCGACAGCCGCGCCGCGCTGCAATTGATCGAGGCCGGCCAGGCCTTCGACCTGCTCTTCACCGACGTCGTCATCCCCGGCGGCATGAGCGGGCGCGAACTCGCCGACAAGGTGGCCACGCTCCGCCCGGGACTGAAGGTGCTCTACACCTCCGGCTACACCGACAACGCCATCGTCCATCACGGCAAGCTCGACGACGGCGTGCTGCTGTTGACGAAGCCCTATCGCCGCAACCAGCTCGCGGAAATGATCCGCAAGGCGCTGGCGGGCTAAGATCGTAAGATGGGTAGAGCGCAGCGAAACCCATCACCGTCGCCATACATTCATTGATGGGTTTCGCTGGGCTCTACCCATCCTACATGCGGTCACGCTTCAGCGCGTCGCCAGCACCACCGCGGCCAGCGTGAAGATCAGCGCCGCGATCTGCCCCGGCCCGAGCGGCTCGTGCAGGGCAATCGCGGATGCCACCACGCCAATCACAGGCACCGCCATCGTCCCGATCGCGGCGACCGAGGCCGGAAGCCGCGCCAGCGCCGCGAACCAGCTGACATAGGCGATGCAGAACTGCACCACGGTCGAATAGACCAGCAGCCACCAGCCGGCCGGCGTCACCTTGTCCAGATGCGTGGTCTCGACCAGAAGGCCGATGATCGAGATCGGCAGGCAGCCGATCCCGATCTGCCAGGCCGCGGCCGTGATCGGCGGCAGATGGATCGGGTACTTCTTCGAGAACACCGTGCCGACGGCAAAGCCGAGCGCGCCGCACAGCGCCATGATGATGCCCGGCAGCTTCTCCACGCTGGCGGCAATGCCGTTGCCGCCCATGATCGAGGCGAGGCCGACAAAGGCCATCACCAGCCCCAGCGTGCGCAGCACCGTCGGCCGCTCGCCCAGCACCGGCCAGGCGATGATCGAGGCCCAGACCGGCATGGTGTAGGCAATCAGCGCCGCCTCGCTCGCCGGCAGCCAGAGCAGCGCCAGCCCCATCAGCACCATCCAGCCGGTGACGTTGAGCACGGCGGCCGTCATCAGCCGCGGCCAGATCTGGGGCGCGACCTTCAGGCTATCCCTGCGAACCAAGGCGAGCGCGGCCAGCAGTACCGCGCCGAGCACGCCGGTCACCCCGCGGAGCGTGAGCGGCGGCAGCTCGCCGATCAGGAATTTCGTCACCGGCCAGTTGAAGCCCCAGCCGATCGAGGTGATGGCGAGGAACATCAGGCCGGCCGGGGCGATGCGCGGCCGCAGCCCCGGTTTGGTCGAATCAAGCATGTGGGTAGTCCGGCAAAATCGGGGTCAGCTTGGCGCGGATTCGGGCAGCCGACCACCACCTCGGCGGGCATGCCTGCCCTCAGCTTCCGTACCGCTACGTGAGTCCCGCAGACGCAATCCCATTGCCTAAAAATATACCTGCCCTGTGAACAGCGGGATGAAGGGGCCCCATCGTCACGGGGCGCAAATTTTTTCGGTTGGGAATCCCTGAGGACTCACTGATACTTGCCTCAACAACAGGTGTGGGCTTGCCCCCTGTTATCCCCCGCAATCCACCACATTTAGTATTTGATTCAGGAACTCGCACTAGTTCTTGACGGGCGCAACGGAGAGTCCTAGCTTTCGGTCCGTTCGGCGCGAGTGAGTTTGCGTCCCGCCGGCACTCCCCCAAAGGGTCTCGCAAATCGTCACTCCGCCAGCCAGCCAAAGGCAGCGGGATGAGGGCTTGTCTGCCCGCGAAACGCGGACTTTTCGGGCGCCAGAACGGGCCGGCAACAGGCTCGGATGGCAATTGGTTGAAGTGGCGTTGTGGGGCGTTGAACGCATGTCGCGCCCATCCCGTTGGGGCGGATGGGTGTGGACATGCCGGCGGATGATCGGTGCGCGCATCGATGAATCGCGTCGGGAGAAACTGGGCCGGATCCACCGGCTGAACTGCGGTACCTGAAGGTCAGACGGCCGGGAGGAACCGCGAAACGAAATATCGACCCGGCACGCCTGAACGGAGGCGGTCCGGTCAAAGAATAGGACGGGGCAAGACGATGCGGATTGAGCGGCGCCACACCACCACGGGACAGTCACCTTACGCCGGGATCGAGTTCCGGCTGACCACGTCGGAGATTCGCAATCCCGACGGCTCGGTCGTGTTTAAAATGGACGGCGTCGAGGTCCCGGCCGAATGGTCGCAGGTCGCCTCCGACGTGCTCGCCCAGAAGTATTTCCGCAAAGCCGGCGTCGCCGCGCGCCTGAAGAAGGTCGAGGAAGAGTCCGTCCCCTCCTTCCTGTGGCGCTCCGTGCCCGACACCGAAGCTCTTGCCGCTCTCCCTGAGAAAGAGCGCTATGTCAGCGAGCTCAGCGCAAAGCAGGTGTTCGACCGCCTCGCCGGCTGCTGGACCTATTGGGGCTGGAAGGGCAAGTACTTCTCCTCCGACGAAGACGCCCAGACCTTCTATGACGAGCTCCGCTACATGCTCGCCATGCAGATGGTCGCGCCGAACTCGCCGCAATGGTTCAACACCGGCCTGCACTGGGCCTATGGCATCGACGGCCCCGGCCAGGGCCATTATTACGTCGACCCCTTCACCGGCAAGCTGACCAAGTCCAGGTCGGCCTACGAGCACCCGCAGCCGCACGCCTGCTTCATCCAGGGCGTCGGTGACGACCTCGTCAACGAGGGCGGCATCATGGACCTCTGGGTCCGCGAAGCCCGCCTGTTCAAGTATGGCTCCGGCACCGGCTCCAACTTCTCCCGCCTGCGCGGCGAAGGCGAGAAGCTGTCGGGTGGCGGCCGCTCGTCCGGCCTGATGAGCTTCCTCAAGATCGGCGACCGCGCTGCCGGCGCGATCAAGTCGGGCGGCACCACGCGTCGCGCCGCCAAGATGGTCGTCGTCGACGTCGATCACCCCGATATCGAGACCTATATCGACTGGAAGGTGAAGGAGGAGCAGAAGGTCGCCGCTCTCGTCACCGGCTCGAAGATCAACCAGAAGCACCTCAAGGCGGTGCTGAAGGCCTGCGTGAACTGCGAAGGCTCGGGCGACGATTGTTTTGACCCGGAGAAGAACCCTGCCCTGCGCCGGGAAATCAAGCTGGCTCGTCGCTCGCTGGTGCCCGACAACTACATCAAGCGGGTCATCCAGTTTGCCAAGCAGGGCTACAAGGACATCCAGTTCGACACCTACGACACCGACTGGGATAGCGAAGCCTACCTCACGGTCTCCGGCCAGAACTCCAACAACTCGGTCTCGCTGAAGGACGACTTCCTCCGTGCGGTCGAAACGGACGGCGACTGGAACCTGAACGCCCGCACCTCCAAGAAGGTGACGAAGACGCTGAAGGCGCGCGACCTCTGGGAGAAGATCGGCTACGCCGCCTGGGCGTCGGCCGACCCGGGCCTGCACTTCAACACCACGATGAACGACTGGCACACCTGCAAGGCATCCGGCGACATCCGCGCGTCCAATCCGTGCTCGGAATACATGTTCCTGGACGACACGGCGTGCAACCTCGCCTCCGCCAACCTGCTGACGTTCTACAACACGACGACAAAACAGTTCGACGTCGCCGGCTACGAGCACCTCTGCCAACTCTGGACCATCGTGCTCGAAATCTCCGTGATGATGGCGCAGTTCCCGTCGCGCGCGATCGCCGAGCTCTCCTACGAGTTCCGCACGCTCGGCCTCGGCTACGCCAATATCGGCGGCCTCTTGATGACCATGGGCCTGTCCTACGACTCCAAGGAAGGCCGTGCGCTCTGCGGCGCGCTGACCGCAGTCATGACCGGCATCACCTACAAGACGTCGGCGGAGATGGCGGCTGAGCTCGGCACCTTCCCGGGCTACAAGAAGAATGCCGCGCACATGCTGCGCGTCATCCGCAACCACCGCCGCGCCGCGCATGGCGAGGCCTCCGGCTACGAGGCGCTCTCCGTCAACCCGGTGCCGCTCGACCACGCCTCCTGCCCGCAGGCTGACATCGTCACCCGTGCGCAAGTCGCCTGGGATGCGGCGCTCGAGCTCGGCGAGAAGCACGGCTATCGCAACGCTCAGACCACTGTCATCGCGCCGACCGGCACGATCGGCCTGGTCATGGATTGCGACACCACCGGCATCGAGCCCGACTTCGCGCTCGTAAAATTCAAGAAGCTCGCCGGCGGCGGCTACTTCAAGATCATCAACCGTGCGGTGCCCTCCGCGCTGCGCGCGCTCGGCTATCGCGAGAGCGAGATCGCGGAGATCGAGGCCTACGCCGTCGGCCACGGCTCGCTGTCCAACGCGCCCGGCATCAACGCCTCGACGCTGAAGGCCAAGGGTTTTACGGACGAAGCCATCGCCAAGGTCGAAAAGGCCCTGCCGACCGCCTTCGACATCAAGTTCGCCTTCAACAAGTGGACCTTTGGCGAAGATTTTATTCGCGACCAGCTCGGCATTGGCGCTGAAGCCATTGCCGCTCCGGGCTTCGACCTGCTCCAGGCCGTCGGCTTCACCAAGCGCGAGATCGAGGCGGCGAACGTCCACATCTGCGGCGCGATGACGGTCGAGGGAGCTCCCCATCTCAAGGCCGAACATTACGCGGTGTTCGACTGCGCCAATCCCTGCGGCAAGATCGGCAAGCGTTATCTGTCGGTCGAGAGCCACATCCGCATGATGGCGGCTGCCCAGCCCTTCATCTCGGGTGCGATCTCCAAGACCATCAACATGCCGAACGACGCCACGGTGGAGGACTGCAAGTCCGCCTACATGCTGTCGTGGAAATTGGCCCTGAAAGCCAACGCGCTCTATCGCGACGGCTCCAAGCTCAGCCAGCCGCTCAACTCGCAGCTTATCAGCGACGATGAGGACGAGGACGATGCGGTTGAGTCGCTCTACGAGAAGCCGATGGCGGCACGCGCGACCCAGGTCTCGGAGAAGATCGTCGAGAAGCTGGTCGAGCGCATCATCGTGATGCGCGAGCGCGAGAAGATGCCGGATCGCCGCAAGGGCTACACCCAGAAGGCGGTCGTCGGCGGCCACAAGGTCTATCTCCGCACCGGCGAGTATGATGACGGCCGTCTCGGCGAGATCTTCATCGACATGCACAAGGAAGGCGCAGCGCTCCGCTCCTTCATCAACAACTTCGCCATCGCAGTGTCGCTGGGCCTCCAGTACGGCGTGCCGCTGGACGAATATGTCGACGCCTTCACCTTCACCCGCTTCGAGCCGGCGGGCCCCGTGCAGGGCAACGACTCGATCAAGTACGCGACCTCGATCCTCGACTACGTCTTCCGCGAGCTCGCGGTGAGCTACATGTCGCGCTTCGATCTCGCCCATGTCGATCCGACCGAGTCGAATTTCGACGCGCTCGGCAAGGGCGTCGAGGAAGGCAAGGAGCCGGACGAGCCGGGCCACCAGGCGACCAAGCTGGTCTCGCGCGGCCTGACCCGCTCCCGCACCGACAACCTCGTTGTGATGCGCAGCGGCAGCGCTGCGATCGCCCAGGGCAACGACAGCGCCCCGGCCGGCGGCAGCAAGGTCACCGCGCTCGCCTCCCACGGCCCATCGGCCCGTGTCGGCGACGCCCTCGAAGGCGCCGTTGCGCTCAAGCAGGAAGCGGCCCACGACCTCTCCCCCACGGAGAAGCTCGAGGCGCTCCAGTGGAGCAAGGCCGGCAGCGCCGCGCAGGTGGTCCCCACCAAGGCCGAGCGCCGCGCCGAAGCCAAGGCCAAGGGCTACGAGGGCGAGATGTGCTCAGAGTGCGGCAACTTCACGCTGGTGCGGAACGGTACGTGTATGAAGTGCGATACTTGCGGCAGCACGACGGGGTGTAGCTGATACCAATAGCGCAAGCCGCCCGGAGGCATGGATGCCAGTTGCATTGCGCCAGGGCGGTTTGCGCTACTACTTCTTCTCAAACGTGGGGCAGCCGCCCGAACTGCCCCACGTTCACGTCAAAGGTGGCGGCCGGGACGCCAAGATCTGGCTGGAGCCGGCCGTCGCGATAGTTGACAGTTATGGCTTCAATCCGCGGGAACTTTCGAATATCCTGCGCGTCGTCGAAGACAATCGTGATCTTCTCCTGAAGGCTTGGCATGACCATTTCGGCAACTAGCGTTCGATTTGACGAACACACCATGTGGGTCGAATTGTCGGATGGCCGGACGCTCGGTATCCCGCTCGCCTGGTTTCTGCGGCTGCTGCATGCGACGCCCGACGAGCGCAGCCAGGTCGAACTCAGTCGGGTCGGGCTGCACTGGGAAGCGCTCGACGAAGATATCTCGATTGCCGGCCTCATCGCGGGACGCGGCGACGTCACTCGATCCACGGAACACGCCGCCTAGGCGACCGACCCGCAACTACCAATTACGGTGAGGCTGCTGGACTGCATTAAGTTCATTCGCTATCGCCATCCTGCCGGACGTCAATTAGGTGCACGGTCCCGTCATGCGAAATGCCACACGTGAATGGATGGGTTTCGCAACCTGCGGCGCCTGGCAGGTGACGGAACCAATCGCCCTCCATTTGTTTTGAGATACGCTGACTCCGGTCGTGACGAGTGGAGAGGCGAAAATGTTCCTGACGGGACTTGGCGCGCTGCTCATCTTTGGCGGACTCCTGTACATGGCACGCGCCACGATTTGGCGGGGACCACTGAGCGGTCGGGATTCGCCTCGGCAGGTTCGCGATACGCTGGAACCGCCACGCCGGGGCCTAGGATTCCTTGGAATCGGATCGAACTGGCCGGGGATTCTTCTGATGGCCACCGGTGCAATGCTGATTGCGTCAGGCGCCAGCTTCTAGGCTTGGCCCGAGGGCCAGCACAGCTCGCAGAATGGATGAAGCGACCTGTCCGCCGGAGCTCGACGAGCGAAGGCGGACTTGTCTCGCCGAAGCCTCGCGAGCGCAGGCGGAAGCGATACCCATCATTTGGCATGATGGGTTTCGCCAGTGTCCCAACCTATCCTGCGTTCGACGCGCCGTTGTGCCGTCAGTACTTGGGCGTCAGTACCCTGACTTTGTGCCCGAGCCGGTGGTTGACTTCGTGCTCGCGCCGGTGGTCTGACCTGGAGCGTTGTTCGCTGCACCGGAGCTGGTCTTCTTCGAGGCCTTCGCGGAGTGCATCGCGTGATGCTTCTTATGTCCAGGGGCGTAGCTGGAAGCGCCCGGCTCGCCTTTCTTGGAACCAGTTTGCTGCATCTCCTGACCTGGCGCCTTGCTCGATACGCCCTGAGCAAACACGGCTGGTGCTGTCGCCATGACAACGGCCGCAGAGAGCGCAATGATCTTTGCTTTCATGTCGTCCTCCTCCAAGAAGCCCACTTCAATGGAACGAAATGAACCAACGCCCGTTCCCCTGAACGAACGTTCATGGTGAGAACAGCCTGCTCAATTCGGCCGAGGATGGTCATGACCCGGCAGGATGGCCCGCCGGTATCCAGCAAAATCTCACCACATGACCGCCACGCCAGCGACAACCCACAATCGCGATTTCAGCGCAAACGCGACGGAGGCTTGCGGCTTCAGCGATATTCAGGAGCCATTTGCAATGTTGAGTGCGGTAGAAAATAAGCAAACAGGAAAATCCGGCCGGCGCGGCGGGAAGAAAAAGGCCGGGCAACGGACCGGAGCCGGCGAGCAACACGCAACTGCAGCGCATCAATTGCCGGATGCCTCGGCGGAGATCAGCCAAGAGAACAATCAAGAGAACAATCAAGAGAACAGGCAAGAGACCAAGCAAGAGAGCAGGCAAGAGGTAGAGACGAGCCGACAGATCGGTGCGCAGGTTCCCTCGGCTGCAACCTTGCCGTCCGGGATAGAGATCGCTGCAAGCGCGCCCGTCGCACCGGCGGAACCCTCCCCGGCCAGCACGCAGGCGATTGCCGATGCCTATAGCGACTACATCAGGACGTCGCTTGAGCACGCCTGGACCTTCCTGGGAAAGCTCGCGACGGCGCGCTCACCCGTCGAGGCCCTTGAGCTTCAGATGGCGTACACGAAGGAGGCATGCGCTTCGTTTGTCGCCGAGTCCCAGAAGATCGCCGAGCTGCATGAACAAATGACCAGACAAAGGGTCATGCATTTCGAGGGGTTCGTGGCCAGACTCACCCAGACGACGCTCGAAATCCGCGCAACACGTCACTAGCGGCAGCTGCGTATTCCGAGCCGCGCGGCTGGAAGCCCGTAGATAGAACCCTTGCGAAACCCGTCATTCGATCATCGACGTTGATGGGTTTCGCTCCGCTCGACCTATCCTGCGAACTGCGCTTGCGCAGTCGCGGAGCCGACCCGCCCTCCAACCCACCCTTGCGAACTAAGGACCTTTCGATCAAGGGATCGGATCGATGAGTTCGCCTTCCAAAGTGCATTGCATGAGAATGTCGCCCGTCTGGGTGGTAGCGACTTCCACGAACGGGAATCGTGATTGGCCGACCAGGAAATCCGCGTGCAGAGTCGTGTTCGACGTATAGGAGCCTCCCGAAGCCACGGAGGGTCCCACCGGCATGGGCATCACCCGCGTCATCCCGTTGGCGGCACTGCTCGTGGTTGAAATGCGCAAGGTTGCCATGCGCGCGGGAGCAGACGACACGACGTTGCAAGCGACATGATGGAGCAGCGTGAGCTTGTCCGTCGGCAATTGCGAGAAGACGGCTGGGCAGGAGGCCCCAGCGGGGCAGTCGATGACGATGGTCTCGTCGTAGTAGCTCCCATATCTCGTCGGCCCCGCATGGGCCGGGTTGGACATCATCAATGCGATGGCGGCGGCAAAATAAATCAAGCGGGCAAACATCGGACCTCCCCTGCGCGTCAAAACCTCTCTTTGTCGGTTCCAGTCTCGATCCGGTTCAAGGGACATTCGCCTGCGATCCATGACGCGCGAGGCAATAACCCGCCGCCTGGCTACGAACCACCATTCGGTGTCGGCGCCTCGATCCGCCCGCCGGCGAGGCCGCCACAATTTCTCCTTCGCACGCGCGTTGTGTTGGACAACGGTGAGGCCTATCCTTCCCAAGATCGGACTGCCGCACTCCCATTAGCGCCCGACCGGATGGAGCGTGCATCGGTGCCTGAAGCTGATAACCCCAAGCCTGATATCGAAAAGCCTGATATCGAAAAGCCTGATACCCAAAAGCCTGATGCCCCCAAGCCGAACGAGGGGCGCGCCGATGGCGGGCTGGCGCGGGCCTATGATCAGATCAAGAGCGCAGAGGAAGACCTTGCGCGGCTGGACCGGCTGGTTTCCGGAATGGAGCACGGCGGCGAAGGCCCGCGGGCGTCGCAAGCCGGCGCCGCTGCGCAGGCGGCCAAGTCCTCTGACAACAAGACTCCTGAGAACAAGCCTCCCAGCCTCAAGGCGGCGGTTAGCAAGGCTCGCAATCAGGGGCTGAAGGAAGATCGGACCATGCTGCGTGCTCTGGTTGGCCTCGTGCTGGCGATCGGCATTCTCGGTGCGGCCTTCGCTTCGCAGTATCGCGACGAGGCCAAATCGATCATGGCGCGATGGGTTCCGACGGCCGCGAACAAGCCCCCGCAAGCATCCGCGGTTGAAAGTCCGGCACAGCCTCCGGCCGTGCGACTGGCTGCTGCGGATCAGCCCGGTCCAGTGCCCGCGCCGCCGGCCGGCAGGGAAACGGAAAGCGCTCCGGGATTTGACGCTTCAAAAGCCGACGCTCCAAAACCTGACGTGCAAAGACCTGACGTGCAAAGACCTGCCGCCACAGCGCCTGACCAATCGTCTCCCGATCTCGCGCAATCGCTCAAGACCATCACAGGCGAGCTTGCGAACATCAGCGGAAAGCTCGAGCAACTGAAAAGCCGCAACGAGCAGGCGCTGCGCGAGCAGGCCGACACCATTCAACAGCTCAAGGCGGCGCAGGAGAAGGTTGCGGCGGACAATGCGCGCCTCGCCGCGCAGGTCCAGGCGCTGCAAACGCAACCGACGGCTCCATCCGCGTCTGCACCCGCGAAACCCGTCGTACGGAGCGCGGTGAGCAACGACACGGCTCCGCCTGCACGGCCGCACGCGCAAGCGGCCGCCCCCCGGCGGCCCATGCCTCCGCCGCGAAGACCCTGGATGCCCCCACCCTATATGATGGACCCCTACGGCGATCCGGATTGGTGAGCCCGCAGGGCGGTTGATTGCGCACGGCGGCGAGAACGCCGTGCAGCCCGGATGTCGCTCACGCTCCACCCGGGCTGTTCGCTGTTCACCGCTCATCGTTCGCCACCGCATTTCGACGCGCTTGTCGTTCCGCTTATCTTGCAGCTTGCCGCGCCGCCCTCCTCGCAACCCAGCGCGCGCGAAACTGTGTCGCGGCACGAAAGGTCCGCGGTGCGACGACCTGAAATGCCAAAGAGGCGATTCCAGCGACCACCCCTTTGACCACGTCGAAAGCGAAATCGGGTCCAAAATACTCCCACATGACCCTGCCTCCTTCTCGCGAAGGCTCCGCCGGGCTGGAGTGGGCAGATTGCGAACATGAAAAAGGCCCCGTCCTTCACCGGCGGGGCCTCAAGAAAACTCCTGCGCGCCTTGTTCAGCGCACGCGAAATCTCTCGGTACACCCGCTCATGGTGGACTCGATGAACCAGCTGCGAAGCATGGCCGTGCGATGAAAAACGCCCATAACGATCACCCAGTCATTGCGAAATACGGAGGCGTGCGCAATGCGAAACGTGCACACGGGGGGCCATGTGGCGGCAGATAACCAGACAGGACGGCCGCCGTCTGTGGGCCAATTCACAATTGCGGTATGACTTTTTTTGGGCGCCGTGCGACTTAGCCCCTGCCGCTGCGCCAGCCAGAACCCACACAGTCAGCCGGAATGTCCGCTTCCATGAATTTTTGGTCGACAGCATCGTTCTCGCAGCCCTGATCGCTGGCCATGTCCGGAAGAAACCGAAATCTTTTCCCTCGCCTGCGCAGCGTCAGGAGGGGCGCCCGGTGGGCACGAAAGAAATTCTCGCGCGCACCGCGCATGGTTCGGATCGCTGCCGGCACGGCGATCCTGCTTGCCGCCCTCGCCCTCCTGGACATTGCCTACCACGTCATCCGCAAACCCACCGAGCTGTTCGTCTTCGTCGGCAATGCCCTCGACAAGGAGCCGGCCGAGAACTGGCGGCAATACGGGACGCTGTTCCGCACCTATTCCACCGCGACGATCACGCCCGAATTGCTGGCCGCGCTGGCGCAGATCGAGAGCTCGGGCAATCCGGTGGCGCGGACTTATTGGCGCTGGCGATGGAGTTTTAATCCGCTCGCGATCTACCGGCCCGCCTCCAGCGCCGTCGGGCTTTACCAGATGACCGATCCGGCGTTCGCCGAGGTCTCGCGGTTCTGCATCCGCGGCAACGCAGTCACCGAGACCGGCTGCGGGATGACCAGCCTTTACACCCGCGCGATCCCGAGCCACGCCATCGAGCTGGCATCGGTGTATCTGGATCGCAATGTCGCGCTGGTGCTCTCGCTCGCGGGCGATGCGAAGGCGAGCGCGCAGCAGAAGCAGGATCTGGCTGCTTTCATCCATCTCTGCGGCGCGGGTCCCGCCACGGCCTATGCGCGGCGGAAATTTCAGATGACAGCCGGCGAGCGCTGCGGCGATCATCTCGTTGCGAGCTATGTCGCCAGGGTCAACGCGATGAAGCGGCAGTTTTTGCGGCTTGCGGCGGGGGATGGCGGTTAGCCGACGTGCGTAGCCCGGATGAGCGCAGCGATATCCGGGGTATTGTCTCAAGCTGCGCCGGTCCCGGATGTCGCTTCGCTCATCCGGGCTACGGGGCACCGATCAATTCAGTTCTGCAGCCCTCACCACCAATACGGCCAGCGCCACGCCTGATAGCGAATATACGACGGCACCAGCGGCGGGCCGTAGGGATCGACCCGGTCGTCTTCGGGGCGATAGCGATAGCGCGGGATAACATAGTAATCCCACGGCGTCGGCCTGAGCACCGGGACGTCCACCCTCAGCCGAGGTTCGGCAACGACGACGGCCTTCCGCGTCTTGGCTTCGGCACCGGATGTTCCCAGGCCCGACAGCAGCAGAGCTGCTCCAAGCGCGCAGGCGACGGTCATTTTCTTCATGCATTGGTCTCCTTCTGCCGAAGAGTGCAAAAGGACGCCTGGCAAGGCAAGTCAATTCGCTGTAGTGCGCGTAGCCCGGATGGAGCGAAGCGCAATCCGGGGTCTTTGCCTCAAGCGAAATGAACTGCACCCCTGTAGTGAGACACGATAATCAGGGACAGGTGCCTGCCGCTTGAGGCGGCAGGGCGGGTTGATGGGTTAGGGGCGGGTTGCGGGGCTGCTGCGCAGCAGCCCCGCAACCTGGTAGATTTGCTTCGAACTCGGCGGGTGGCTGGTAGGCCAGAGCCGAGTGAAGCCTTTGACGATTGTACACCTCTTCGATGAAGGCGCCG